>CAMAWD010000062.1 GCA_945861785.1 Rhodoferax sp. OV413
TGTACGCCGAGTAGCGGTCGCAGCTGATGATGCCGCGCTCCACGCCGGCCAATTCGGATTCGATCACTTGGGCCGAACGCGACGCGTTGAGCACATAGTGCACCACCGCATTGGAGTGAAACACCCACAGATACCAACGGTGGCCCACCTTACCCGCCACATCGATGAACACCGCCCAGCGCGTCTCATCGGCGTGCCAGTGCGAGGCGGCTCGCAGCTTTTGCACAAAGGCCTGCTCCAGGGGAGCGAATAGCGGCGCCAGCGTCTTCAGGCCCCCGGCCAGCGTGCCCGGCGCCATGTTCAACCCGTGATCGGCCAAGTCCTGCAGCAGCCGATGGCTGGGGCGCCCGTAGAGAAACTTGTCCAGCAGCACGCTGGTCCATACCGACACACCGAATTTGCCACGCTCGATCAACCGCGCGGGGGCAGGTGCCGTGACGATTCCCGGCAAACACCCGCAACTGCAGGTGGGCCGATACCGGCGGCGGCGGATCACGCGCCGATAGGCCTTGACCTCAAGCTCCACCACCTCCGAGTCTTCGGTGCCGGGGAACTCGCTCAGGCCCAACCCGCATTGGGGGCATGTCGCGCTGGCGAGCTCGATGTCCTGAACGTGTTCGGGCAAGTGCGGATGCATCTTGCGCCCATGCCCGGGCTTACCCCGCTGGTGCCCCCGTGAGCGTCCGGATGCCGACGCCTGCGATTCGTTGGCGCCTTTGCTGCGTTCGCTCTTGCGTCCGAACACGCGCTGCTGCAAGTCCCGAATCTTCGCCTGCGCCACCTCCAACTCGCTGCGCAAGGCCGCCTCGCGCAGTGCGGCTTGATCCAGCGCCCCACGGTGTTCGAGTTCGGCCCAGTGCAAACGCAATGTCGCGCGGTGGTGGGAGGACTTCCAGTAGGCGGCCTGCATCACCAACTCGATGTGCGCCTGCTTGGTGAGCGTCACGTACACGCTGGCAAACGGCACCGGCTTGGCGACGATTGTGTCTACGTCGGCTTCAAGGATGCACGGCATCGCGCTCATGGGGCGAACCGTAACGGAAAAAGTCTGTTGTGTCCAGAGATTTCTGCACTACGGCAGATACGGGTTCACCGAATGCTTAGTGCGCCAGCGTAAGCCGGCAAATCGTAGTTGATGAAAGTTCAATACTGGGAAGAAATGGCGAATCACTCAGACCCCGAGTCATGCGTTGCACATCGTGAGGTGTGGAGCGAAGCGTTGACAGGGGAAACCGGCAGGCCAGCCATTGAGCCGCGAAATCAGGAAATCGGGATGTCGACGGAGTTAAGCATCTCGGAAGACAATACGGGGCATGGCGTTATGCGCCAGTCATGCCCTGATCCCGCGCGGTCGGAGACCCTGAGCATGCCGGGAAGCGATTTGCACGGAAGCTGGGAGATCTCATCTGTGCCCGAGCCGCAAGGCACGGGCGGGACAGGCAAGGCCCAAAGCCATAACCCTGTCGTCCACGCAGATGAGAAGTCGGATACGCCCATAGTACCGATGAAGCCGTCGAACAAGGGGGATGACCCTGCGGAGATGGTGGAGGGAAGGGGCGTAGCCAAGGGAAACGCTGACAAGAACCCCGCGCCCCGGACTCAGTGCCGGACCAGTTGCGCGTCGATGGGACTTGAAGGCGTACGCGTAGTTGCCCGTCAGGACAAGACGGTGCGTTTCACGGCATTGCTGCACCATATAACGCCGCAGCTACTGGTGGAGAGCTTTTATGCGCTTCGCCATGACGCGGCGGCGGGAGTGGACGGCGTGACGTGGCGAGACTACGAGCAAGGACTCTACGAGCGGGTACACGGTTTGCACCGGGAAATTCATACTGGTGCCTACCGAGCCAAACCGTCGCGGCGGGTACTCATACCCAAAGCCGACGGCAGACAGCGCCCGCTTGGAATCGCCTCTCTGGAGGACAAGGTCGTGCAGCAAGCGGTGGTAACCGTGCTGAACATGATCTATGAAGAGGACTTTCTCGGGTTCTCGTATGGGTTCCGGCATGGGCGCAGCCAGCACGATGCACTGGATGCGCTGACCGTCGGGATCAAGAGCCAAAACGTGAACTGGATTATTGACGCGGACATATCGTCATTCTTCGATGAAATCGATCATGACTGGATGCTGAAGTTTCTGGAACACCGCATTGCGGATCGGCGAATGCTTGGTCTGATACGCAAATGGCTCAAAGCGGGGGTGATTGAGGACGGGTGCAGGGTAGCGGCGCTCAAGGGCACGCCCCAAGGCGCGGTGATATCGCCGTTACTGGCGAACATCTACCTGCACTATGCCCTTGATCTATGGGCGCGGCAATGGCGTCGCAAATTTGCACGGGGAAATGTGATTGTCGTGCGCTACGCCGACGACAGTGTGTTCGGATTCAAGATTGAAGAAACAGCCAGACGATTCCTGACAGCAATGCAGGAACGACTGGCCAAATTCGGGCTGACCCTGAATGCGAAGAAGACGCGGCTGATCGAGTTTGGTCGATTTGCTGCAACCAATCGCAAACGTCGGGGCCAAAGCAAGCCTGAAACGTTCGACTTCCTTGGGTTCACGCACTGCTGTGGCACCGACAGGCAAGGCCGATTCAAGGTCGTCCGCCTGACGGTCAAGAAGCGAATGCGAGCGACTCTCGCAGCGATCCGCGCCGAACTGATGCGACGACGGCATGAATCCGTCGCCATTGTGGGTAAGTGGTTGAATCGCGTGGTCCAGGGGTACTTCAACTACCACGCTGTACCGGGAAATCTGTATCGGCTGGCCGGTATGCGCAGTGAGATATGTCGCGCTTGGCGACATGCACTGATGCGTCGCAGTCAGCGGCATAGACTACCCTGGGACAGGTTCAATCGCATTGCCAAGCGTTTCATTCCACCCGCCCGCAACGCGCATCCATATCCTGAGGAGCGGTTCTATGCGTCACATACCTGAGGCAGGCGCCGTATGCGGTAATTCTGCACGTACGGATCTGTGCGGGGGGCGGCGGGTAACCCCCGTCCCTACCGCAACCCCGTGTAATATTTCGTGTAATTGAGCGAGAGTTGCAAAATGCAACTCTTGGGTGCTTGGCGCCCGGTCTGACAGGCCGCGAACTGCCTCTCGGCCGTGCCGAGATTACTTCGAAGCCTTGCTGGCAGGCTTGTCGGCCTTCTTCTCAGCCTTCGTGTCGGCCTTCTTCTCTTCCTTCTTCTCAGCCTTGTCGGCCTTCTTCTCTTCCTTCTTCTCAGCCTTCTTCTCAGCCTTGGCAGGTGAAGCGGCAGCGGCAGGAGCAGCAGCCTTTTCCTCCTTCTTAGCCGGAGCCTGGGCTAAAGCGCCAGCAGCGAACAGGGTGGCGATCAGAGCGGCGAGGAGCTTGTTCATGGTGGTATTCCTAATAAAGTGTTAAATATGCCAGTCATCGCTGACCAGCGAACGCCAAAATTATATCCCACAGCGTTTTGGGGAGTACGTCGGCTTGCAGACTTGGTGTCATAAACCGAAATCATCCATTAGAGATTGTCATGTCGGTTTGAGGGAGACAGGCTCACCCGCGTGGGCCCACAAGCCCTCGAACCAATGTCGGCGTTGCCGCGCCACCGCCAAGCGCAGCGTTGGTATGTCAGGTTTTACCTTGGGGTTCTCCCAGAACGCGCCAACGGCCAGTACCTTGTGATGCAGTGTGGCAAGTGTGTGGTGGACCCTCTGGCGCATCACTGTGTGGCGAAAGACACTCATCAAGTTGTAGGCCAGCATGCTCACGCCCAGCGCGGCCTCGGTACAAGTTCCACACTGCTATGGCGGGCAAGCTCATATCGGTCAGCATCGCCCCATAGCGCCAGCCCTGTAGGTCTGGGTCGTCGGCAAACAGCGACAGCGTCTTGCCCGGCACGCCACCGGCTTTGCGCTGTATGTGCTGGCGTATCACCACCAGGCGCTGTGGCGCCTCCCAGCCATGGGGCTGGTAGCGCAGTTCGGAGATTTGCAGGCCTGGGGCCACGTCCTGCCATTGGCATAGATCCACCATGGCTTGCTGCAAGGTTTGCGTCAAACGCGCGCTGATGATGTGGTTGATCTTGCACCCTTTGAGAAAGGCCACGATGGCCTTGTCGTAAAACCCGCTGTCGGCGCGAAACAGGCCCACTGTCGTTGCACCCAAATTCGCCAGCGTTGCCTCTAGAAAGGCCAGCGCATGCGGTTTTTTGGGTTGTAGCCTTTGGCGCCGCCCTCAATCTGCGAGCCCCAGCGGGTCAGCACGCTGGAGTCCACATCCAGTGTGACGGGACCCAGGCCCAACTTGCTAAACAACCACGGGTAGCTGCTCATTTGTACGCGCGTGGCGCTGGCTTGATCAAAACGCTGGAACAAGCGCACGATGGATTTGTGCCCAGCCGCTTTGCTCCAGCCACACAAGCGTATCAGCGTGCAATCCAGGCGCGTGATGTCGGCATGCACAAAGCGAGCGGCCCCACACCGGATGCTCACGATCATTTGCTCGATGAGTTGCTCGGGTGCATACCCCCGGTTGGAGCCGGGCTGTGGCAAATCCCAGCTTTGCTGGGCGGCTTTGAAGCCCAGGCCATCGAGCATGCGCTTCAAAAGCGCCAAGCCGCCCCAAGCCGACACCTATCGGCTGGTGAACTTCACATCAAACGTATCTTGGATCGCCATACCATTGCCTCTGCAGCGCTCAGCCATTGATTTCATTGGGGATTTCTAATGGTATCCATTAGAAATCATTGGCAAACTTGGCTGGGTCGCGCGTGTAGATTCGGCCAACGGACAATCTCGGATAAAAAAATAAGCAAAAATGCTAGCAAAGCTCTTGGTGATTTCGATTGAAAAGATGGAATTTTGCTACAAAATTACATGCCAAATGACAACCTTTAGCTCGTCAAAAAACCCCTACCGCGGCGGTGGTGTGCTTTTCGAATGCGGCCCGTCGATCGACCGGGCTGGACGTGAGAGGCGAGTTCATGGCCAGAGCGGCCCCTGCCGACACACCCGCGTCGACGCAGTCGGGCGTATGGACACGCTGGAATGCGAGGTGGTGCTGGCCAAGCTTGAGCGCTTGGGCTTGGGGACCGAACGCGGGCTTGCGCTGGGTGATAGCTATGGCCGGCTGATTCGCGAGAGCGAGGCGCCCGTACAACTACTCGCTATGCGGCCGGACCAAGACTGCGTCTGGGCTCAGTACACAGTGATAGTCGACGGTCGGCCTTTGGTGCAGTCCACGATAAGGACAGCCGCTATCCCGACCGCCATCCGATACGCAAATCCGCTGCACCACCGGCTGGCTTGTGCCGCGTATTGCTGCTATGACTGCCCGCCGCATGGTATCCGCGCCGGCAGCCGGTGCTGGGCCTTCCGATGAGTGCCGACCTTGCCGCGTCCACCGAGGACCGGATGGTAGCAACACTGCTAGGCGCGCGGCGGTGAACTACCGCGACTGCGTAGTCTGCGGCCTGGAGAACCCCGCGCCTCTGTTCCGCAAGGACGGATATCAGATGGTTCGCTGCGACGGTTGCGGCCTGGTCTACGTCGGCGAGGATACGTCGCAAATTGATTTCGATGCCCTCTATGATCGGGGCTATTACACCGGCGGCAGTGACTCGGTGTTCGCCGACTACCTGGGCGAAGAAGCCGTACGCCGTCGTCATGCGCGGCGCAAACTGGCCTTGCTGCGACATATGCCGCCGCGTGTCGCGCGTCAGGGCCGGCTGCTCGACATAGGCTGTGCTGCCGGGTTCTTTCTGGCAGAGGCGCGGGCGCACTACGAGGTGCAAGGCGTCGAATTGTCAGCCTGGAGCTCGGCCTACGCGCGCGACCATCTGGGGCTGCCGGTATTCACCGGCACTCTTGGGCAGGCCAGCTTGCCGGCCGACCGTTTTGACGTTGTCACGTTGTGGGACGTGATCGAGCATGTGCCCGACCCGGTACCACTGCTGGCCGAAGCCGCTAGGGTGCTGCGACCGAGCGGCCGGTTGGTGCTGAGCACAGGTGACTTCGGCAGTGCATATGCGCAGGCCCAGGGCGCTGGCTGGCACCTGATGACGCCGCCTTGGCATCTGACTATGTTCAGCCGGGCCACGCTCGCGCGAGCCGCGTATTTGGCCGGACTGCGGGTCGTAGGCTGGCGCAGTGAAGGCGTGGCCGGTGACGGATGGCGTTGGCGTAACCGTGCCTCGCTGTTGTTGTCGCGTTGGCTCGGCCTGGGCGACATCGTTCGGCTTACCCTGACCAAATGAATCTGAGCGTGGCCGGTAGCCTGGTGCCGTCGCCCCTGGCCACCGGAGCAGATCGGGACAGCCGTGCCGGCCAGCGCTGAAATTTACAGCGCCGCGCTGATGATTACCTACATCACCGCCCACCTTGGGCATCGCAGCAAGACGTGTTTGTAATCACGGTACGTCATGATGTATCGGTCACGCAAGCAGGGCAGCGACTGTGCCCGTTAACACTGGCGAACTATGAGCTTTACGCCAGCCACGGTTACAATTCGGCACTGACAGGGTATGAAGACCTCGGTCGGGAATTCGACACACGCTGGCCAAGGAAATTGTTGGAAGGCATCACCAAAGTTGGCATCCTGAGGGCTTGCAGCCGCCGTTTACTTTCCGTTTCGGCTGGTCCAACGCTCGTAACGCTCTGGGAAAGCCGCCTTAAAGCGTGCCAGATAAAACTGCGCAGCGTCGTCTCGGCCTTGCATCCTTAGGCTGTCGAGAAGCTGTTCGATCACCATTGGCTCGGGCGAAAAATGCAACATCGCTTCGGCTAACGCCTGGCTGGCCGAAGCGTTGGCTGGGCTGAGCTCCGTGGTGTTGAGCTCAGCAAAATCGACCAGGGAACGAAATAGCCAGGAGTTCCGCAGCTTGACAAGGGTATCGTCGCGGTATGGCGCTGACCGCTCTGCGACGGGCAGATAAATTTGGCGGATACGCTGGTAGTCCCAGGCAGCATACAAAACGGCAAGCATGAGGCTGGTCGCAATTACCAGCCGCCAGAGCCCGGGCACGTCGGTGGAGGGCCTGGCCGACCGGCCCGACCGTGCCGCCGGCACCGAGACCGGTCTGGTCAGCCACAGCAAGGCGAGGGCCAAACCAGCAGTCAGCTGAAATGGTCCGTACCAAAGTGGGTACTCCAACAGACTGTGAAAGCCCAGTAGCGCCAGGACTGCCCAGGCCAATTGCCGGGCGAGGTTGGGCTCACGCCAGGGTTTGGCCAGCCACAGGGCCCACAGGCCGCCGCCACACAACAGGGTAGCCACCGGCAGGCCCAACTCCACCGCCAAGTGCAGCGGAAGATTGTGTGCGTTGGACGCGATGTAGCAGAAGCGCGGACCCGGGTAGAGGGTGATGAAATGGGCGTATGACAGTTCGCCCCAACCCCAACCAGTCCAGGGTTTTTCTGCGATCAAATACAACACGTTGTTCCACAGTTTTAGTCGGCTGCCGCAACTGGAGCCTTGCTCCTGCATGCGCGCCAAAATTCCAGCACCGCCAACGCCCAAGCCAGCCAGCCAGGGCAGCAGTAAAGCTGCGCTGGCATAGCCGACACCGGCAGCCAGCATCACCCGCCGGGCCAGGGGGTGCCGCCACTGCTTCCACAACAACAGCAGCAACAAGGCCAATAGCAGCAACTCCAGAAGACCGGTGCGAGACGACGAGGCAGCATTGCCAATCCCCAGCAGGCCAGCCGCGAGCAGGCAGCTGACTACATGCCAAAACGGGGGCCGACCGAGTGACCGGCTGATTGGCCCGTTGGGGGGCTCGCGCTGCACCCAATACAGCAGCGCCGCCAAACCGATGGTGGTCAGCGTTGCAAAGTGGTTGGATTGGCGCAGGTTGGCAAAAGCTTTGCCTACGTCAGTGCTGTTGACCCAGGGCGCTAAGGCCTCGCTGGCTCCGAAATATTGCAGCAGGGCCAAAAGACAGCTTAGAAGTGCCGCCAGCAGCCAGGCCGAAGCTGCCACCCTGGCCAGGTTATCGCTACCCACTTGCCAAAGCGGCATTGGCAGCAGCAGGGCCAGGCAGCTCAGGCTCATCAGGCTTTGGACCACCCGAGCGTCTGGGTCAGGTGCAAAAGGATTTAGCCACGGCAACAGCAGGAGAAAGACGCCGCTCGTTCGGGTAAGGGTGTCGCGCCTTGAGGGCAGCATGAGGCAGTCGCTTATTATGGGTCGCTGCGGGCAGTTTTGCGTCCGATAGAAAAAAGCACCGTCAAGTTACCATTACGGTCGGTCAGAGCCTAGCTGATGGGCAGGCCAGACTAGCGTCCCAGACCAGGGACAGATATGATACCAGTCTCAAAATTAAACGGCATAGTGCCACCCTTCATCTGTGGCCAATCCGCCCATTACAGACCGCCGCTTGCGCCTAGCTCTGGTGGGCATCGGCCGCATCGCCAACAGCCATATCGAGGCGCTGCGGCTGCATGCAGACGGCGCGAAGTGGGTTGCGGTGTGCGACAACCAGCCCGAGCGCGTCGCCTCGGGGGCGCAGCGCACGGGCGCCTTGGCATTCCACACACTGGACGCCCTGCTGACGTCTGCCGAGGTCCAGCCCGACCTTGTGGTTCTTGCCACCCCCAGCGGCCTGCATCCCCGTCAGGCGATCCGCTGTGCACAGGCCGGCGTGCATGTGCTCACAGAGAAACCGATGGCCACCAAATGGGATGAGGGTATGGCGATGGTTCGCGCCTGCCGGGACGCGGGCGTCAAGCTCTTCGTGGTCAAGCAAAACCGCCTGAATCCGACGATGCAGTGCCTCAAGAGGGCCATCTATCAGGGTCGCTTCGGCCGCATCGTGATGGCCAATGTCAATGTGTTCTGGACGCGTCCGCAAAGTTACTACGACGAAGCCCCCTGGCGTGGCCGCTGGGACCTTGACGGGGGTGCGTTCATGAACCAGGCCAGCCACTATGTAGACATGTTGGACTGGTTGGTGGGCCCGGTAGAAAGCGTGCACGCCTATACCGCCACCCTCGCGCGGGATATCGAGGCAGAGGACACCGGCGTGATGAGCCTGCGCCTGAGCAGTGGTGGCCTGGCTTCGATCAATGTGACCATGCTGACCCATGACAAGAACTTTGAAGGGAGCATCACGGTCCTGGGCGAGAAGGGAACGGTGCGCATCGGCGGCGTGGCGGTCAACCAAATTCAACACTGGCAGTTCGACGAAGCGCGGCCCGAGGACGAGCAGATTCGAAGCGCCAACTACGAGACCCCATCGGTCTACGGTTACGGCCATTCGCTGGTTTACGCGAACGTGCTGGACACCCTTCGGGGCATGGCCCATGCAGAAGTCGACGGTTATGAAGGCTTGCGCTCCCTTGAGGTCATCATCGCGGCCTACCGCAGTGCGCGTGATGGGGTTCGCGTGGGCTTGCCCCTGGTGTTCTGAGTACAGACTGACACGCGCTGTCTCGCAGCTTGTAGTTCCCCATGACCGCCCCTAGCATCCACCCCAGTGCGATCGTCGACCAAGGTGCGCAGATCGGCGCAGGCACTCGCATCTGGCACTTCGTGCATGTATGCGCCGGGGCTCAAATCGGGGAGTACTGTTCGCTTGGGCAAGGCGTGTTCGTCGGCAACCAAGTCATCATCGGCGACAGGGTGAAAGTTCAGAACCAGGTCTCGGTGTACGATGGGGTGAGACTTGAAGACGACGTCTTCTGCGGGCCCAGCATGGTCTTCACCAACGTGATGAACCCGCGCGCAGCCGTCGAGCGCAAGAGCGAATATCTGCCAACGCTTGTGCGGCGCGGCGCCACCCTGGGCGCTAACTGCACCATATTGTGTGGTAGCACCATTGGCTCCTACGCCTTCGTGGCCGCCGGCGCGATGGTTCGCGGCGATGTGGCTGACTTCGCCCTGACAGCCGGTGTGCCTGCGCGACAGGTTGGCTGGATGAGCCGTAACGGCCAGCGCTTGAGTCTGCCCCTGCGTCTGGAGTCCGGACAGCAGCCCTTGAGAGCCTTGTGTCCGGTGGCCGGTGACCCGTATGAACTTACCGCGCAAGGGGTTCGCCTCGCCACCTAGTCGGCGGGGCCGAACGCCCATCCTGAATACGAATCAAATTCGAGCCAACTACCATGCAGTTCATCGACCTGAAGGCCCAATATGTGGCGCTCAAGGAGCCTATTGATGCCGGCATCCAGCGCGTGTTGGATCATGGGCAATTCATCATGGGCCCCGAGGTTCAGGAACTTGAACACGCGCTGGCAGCCTACACCGGCGCGAAGCACTGCGTGACAGTTTCCAGCGGCACCGAGGCGTTGCTGATTTCGCTGATGGCCCTGAACATCGGACCCGGTGACGAGGTGATCACGTCTCCCTTCACCTTCGCAGCCACCGCCGAAGTCGTGGTGTTGCTGGGCGCAACACCGGTGTTCGTGGACATTGAACCCGATACCTGCAACATCAACGCAGCGCTCATCGAGGCTCGCATCACGTCGCGCACCCGCGCCATCATGCCGGTCAGCCTCTACGGCCAGTGCGCCGACATGAACGCGATCAATGCGATCGCTGCGCGTTATGGTCTGCCGGTGATCGAAGACGCAGCCCAAAGCTTCGGTGCCTCGTACCAGGGGCGGCGCAGCACCCATCTATCCACTATCGGCTGCTCCAGTTTCTTTCCCAGCAAGCCCTTGGGCTGCTACGGCGATGGTGGTGCCCTTTTCACCGACGACGCCACTCTGGCCCAGGCAGCCCGCGAAATACGTGTGCATGGCCAAAGCGCGCGCTATCGCCACACCCGCGTTGGAGTAGGCGGACGAATGGACACATTGCAGTGCGCAGTGGTGTTGGCAAAGCTAGGGCGGTTCGAATGGGAGCTTCAGCGGCGAGGAGCCATCGGCGCGCGCTACACGCAGGCCATCACGCAAAGCCCCACGCTGAACCGTGCCGGCGTGCGACCGGTGGTACTGCGACCCGACCGAAGCAGTGTCTTCGGCCAATACTCGGTGTTTGCACCGCAACGCGATGCGCTTCAGATTGAACTTCAAGCCCACGGCATACCCACTGCCATCCACTACCCGGTGCCGCTGAATCGGCAGCCGGCCTATGCCCGTCATTGCTGTCCCGAATGCTGCCCCGCGGCCAGCGAGGCCTCGCGAACGGTGTTGAGCCTGCCCATGAGCGCAGACCTTTCAGAGCCTGACCAGGACCGCGTGATCGCGGCGCTCGATCAGGTATGCGCGTGAATGCAAAACCCCTTTGGCGTGGCACGCTGACCTTGCTCTTGGGCAGCGGAGCCGCTCAGTTGGCTCCCTTGCTGCTCGGGCCTTTTCTTGCTCGGATGTACGGCCCGGAGACCTTCGGGGTTTTTCATTTGGCTTCGGCCATCGGTGGCAACGTTGCGGTGGTGGCCTGTGCCCGCTACGAGTTTGCGCTGCCGCTGGCGCAAAGTGACGCCGAGGCGGCCGCCTTGCGTGGTCTGTGCGTGCGGGTTCTGCTGGCGGTGAGCGTCACGTCGCTGGCCGCGTCCGTAGCTGCTGCCTTATGGTGGGGCTCTGCCTGGCCCTTGGCCGTGCCACTCATGGTGGTCTCCTTGGGTGTCTTGAGCCTGTTCACGCTCGAAGCCACTAGACTCCAGCGTTTCACCGTCTTGGCCGGCGCGCGCATCACGCAGTTCTGGGGTTGCGGTGCCCTGCAGTTGGCAATGGGGGCCTTGCATGCCGGTTTATGGGGTTTGTTGTTGGGTCCGATCCTGGCGGCCATGTCCGCGGCCTTGGTGTTGCGGCGTGCATCGTCGTCGGACACCGGCACTGCCACAGTTCAAGGCCAAATTTCTGGACCCAACGGGCGGACGCCCGACTCGGACCACATGAACTGCGCCGCCGCGACTACCGATTGGAAGAAAGTAGCCCGGCTTCACCGCGATTTCCCTTTTCTCAACACGCCGCATGCCTTCTTGGGTGCGCTGCAGGATACCCTCAGCATCGCCCTGATTGCAGCTTTTGCAGGACCAACCGCTGCTGGGGTGTGGGGCCTGACGCTACGTTACCTCAAGGCACCAGCCACCTTGGCCGGTGGAGCGGTGTCGCAGGTGTTGTACCCCACTCTGGGCGCACAAGAAGGTCCCAGCATCGCCTCTCGCGAACAGGTGAGGCAGGTCATGCGGGTGCTCATGGCGTCTGGCCTGGCTCTGGGCGGAGCCGTCTATGCCCTATCGGACTGGGTCCTGCCGACTTTGCTAGGCCCAGGATGGGAAGCCGCCGGCCCCTTGGGACAGGCGCTAGCCGTGTATATTGGGCTGCACTTTGTTGCATCCCCTTTAGGGGTGGTCACCCTTGCCTGGCGTGCGCAGGCATGGGCCCTAAATGTTATCGTCATTGGTCAGGCAATGTTCCTGGCCGCCTTGGCATCCGCACTGGTGTGGCCGCCAGCAGGTGCCGACCCCCTTGAGCAGGCGGCTACCGCCATATCTGTAGCCATGGCGATGTACTTCGGATGGTATTTCTATAGGTTGTGGAACTGGCCGGTGCCGATGGCTGCTGAGTGCTAAGATTCAAAGATGGCAGGTCGCCCCTTTTTCAACCGAATGCAGCGGGCACTGGTGCGGGTGCTGCTCCACCGCATGGTCTTCGGTGAGTCCTCCGGCGGCCACGCGCGTCCTCACACCCGAATCTCCCCCAGCACGTGCATCGAGCATAAAGACTCTCTGTATCTGGCCGACCATGTCTACATCGGCCCATTCAATTTCCTGGAGGCAAGCGGCGGTATAACGCTGGAGGAAGGCGTGCAGATCACATCTCACTGCAGCATCGTAACCCACAGCTCCCACAGGTCCATGCGCCTGCTGGGCCGCGCCTACGTTCAAGCCGCCACGCCCTGTCCCGGCTGGATCACCGGGCCCGTGAATGTAGGGGCCTACAGCTTCATCGGACCGCACAGCGTGATCGAGGCTGGTACGCGCCTGCGACGCGGCACGCTGGTGTGTGCGGGATCGGTCGTGCGCGGCGAGTTTCCCGAATTTGCAGTGCTGCGCGGTAACCCAGCCCGTCTGGTGGGTGATACGCGTGGTACCGATGCTGCGTTGCTGCAGGCCCATCCCGAAGCCCGATCGCACTACGAGGGCTGGGCCCGAGGCGCAGGGCACTGACCCGCCACTCACCGCCACTCTGAGAACTTCGACATATGTCAGCGCTGCGATACATCCTGGTGGGCGACGGGCTCAGCCCGCACCTGCTTAAGTGGGCGCGCACGCTACACGAAGTAGCAGGCTGCCAATTGGCCTTGGGGGTGGTGTCCAGTCGCGGACTGTTGCCAGAGTTTGACAGCCTGATCCCGGCCAATCGGCGGTTGCTGCTGCACACGCAACCCAATCACTCCGGTGGCAACGTGGCGGTGCTGAGGCACATCCCGCGGGTGGCTTCCTGGTTGAGGACCCAGCAGCCTCAGGTGCTGCACGCCCACTACCTAACTTCCCATGGGACCTTGGCGTGGCTGTCCCATGCTCTGTGGCGCTTGCCTGGTGCCTTGGTCAGTTCGGCATGGGGCTCCGATGTGCTCGTCACACCCCAGCGTTCCCTGGTGGCGCGGTTCCTAACTCGTGCGGTGCTCAAGGCCAGTGCGGTTTGCACAGCCGATTCGCGCCACATGGCCAGCGAGATGCTTCGCTTGGGTGCGCGCTACGTCGACGTGTTTCCCTTCGGTCTCACGGAGTACCCTCCCGAGCCGACACTCGGCAGCAAGGACCCGAACCTTTTCTTCAGCAACCGCGGGCTTGAGCCCCTTTACCGCATTGACATGGTGCTGAAGTTGTTCGCCGCAGTAGCCAGATTGAATCCCAGGGCCCAGCTCATAGTAGCCAATCAAGGCAGTCAACGGCAGGCCCTGAAGGCCTTGGCAGTGCTCTTGGGCATCGAATCTCACGTAACCTTCACCGGTTTATTGCACCCGTCTGAGCAAACCCAATGGTACCAGCGCGCCCAATGGTATCTGAGCTTACCCCAAAGCGATTCGGTGTCCGTCTCGGTGCTCGAGGCAATGGCGCACGGCTGCATCCCGGTGCTCTCCGACCTGCCAGCCAACCGGGAACTGGTTACGCACGCGCTAAGCGGTTGGGTGCTGCAGGGCAATACATCGAGGCACGATGTCGCCAACGCCCGACCTGCGGCCGTTGAAGCCGCCCTGTCGCACTTCATCCGCGCCATGCCCAAACTACTTGAGCGCGCCCCTGATATTGCAGCGGCCAACCGGGAATGGGTGCAGCGCTGCGGCATGTTTTCGGTGCATGTGCGCCGCTTCCTCAAGGGCTTGCCACTGGGAACAGCAGAGTTCACACTGACTTGAATATCCTGCTGATAAACCACTATGCCGGCAGTCCGACCCACGGCATGGAGTTCAGGCCCTATTACATGTCTCGCGAGTGGGAGCGCATGGGGCACCGGGTTGAGATCGTGGCCTGCAGCCATTCCCACGTACGGGCCTGCCAACCTGAAATGCACGGGCAGGCCGAACGTGTGGAGTCCATCAACGGCATCACCTACCGCTGGCTACAAGCCCCGTACTATCGCGGCAACGGCTTCGGTCGGGTACTCAATATTGCCACCTTCCTTGGGCGGCTATGGGCGCGCCGCGCGCATATCGTGCGCGATCTTCAGCCCGATCTTGTGATCGCCTCCAGCACCTACCCCATGGACACCTGGCTGGCGCGCCACTTCGCGCGATTGGCCGGCTGCCCCTGGATCTACGAAGTGCACGACTTGTGGCCACTGTCGCTGACCGAGGTGGGCGGCATGTCGCCGTACCATCCCTTCGCGCTGCTGTGCGCCTGGGCCGAACGCAGCGCCTATCGCTATGCAGATGCTGTGGTGTCGATGTTACCTAAGGTACATGTGCACATGGCCAGACGCGGGCTGGACTTAACACGTTTGCGCATTGTGCCCAACGGGGTCGCGCTGGATTCATGGGAAATCGAACACAAGCCTTTGCGCGATGATGTGCAACAGACGTTGAACCATGCCCGTGAGCAAGGCCATGCCGTGGTCGGTTATGCGGGCTCGATGGGCCTGCCAAATGCCCTTGATGCCTTGCTTGATGCCGCGGCCCTGCTGCGGGGTCATCCGATTAGTTTCTTATTGATTGGCGACGGCCATGAGCGGGAAACCCTCATGCAGCGCATTCGTCAGGAAGGTTTGGCGAGTGTGCACCTCCTGTCGCCCATACCCAAGCAGCAGATACCCAGCTTTTTGTCGCAGATCGACGTGGCCTACATCGGGTGGCGGCGGGTGCCGCTGTACCGCTTTGGCATCGCACCCAATAAGCTGATGGACTACATGATGGCCGGCTGTGTGGTGCTGCACTCGGTGGATGCGGGCAACGACCCGGTGGCCGAAGCGGGTTGCGGCCTCACTGTGCCGCCGATGGACGCGCCGGCCATCGCGCGGGGTCTGCAGCACCTGCTGAGCCTCACAACCGAAGCCCGCCGCGCCATGGGGCAAGCCGGCTGCGCCCATGTGCGAGCGCACCACGACTATGCAGGCCTGGCTCAGCGCTTTCTTGCCACACACCCGGTAACACGAGCATAAGATGCGCGACCCCTACGCCACATTGACACGCCACGCCTGGCTGCAGCCCGATGTGTGGCAATCGTTGCAGGAACGACAGCGAGTCATGGCGCGGTTGTTCGTCGAGTTGGGCTGGCTAGATCTCTCTCACCGCCAAGCACTGGAGTTGGGCTGCGGCACGGGTGGCAATCTATTGGAGCTATTGCGCATGGGCTTCATGCCAAGCCACCTTAAGGGCATTGAGATCGACGAGCACCGCCACGCCCACGCACGAGAGGTGCTGCCCTCCTCGCTCGACCTCATACACGGGGATGCGCTGGGCGACGAAGCGCAGCGCGTGATTGCCCCCCTCAGCCAAGACCTGGTACTGCAGGCCACCGTCTTCTCTTCCATCCTCGACGGCGCCTTGCAGGTGCATTTGGCTGACGCCATGTGGCACTGGGTTCGCCCCGGCGGTGGTGTGTTGTGGTATGACTTCACAGTCGATAACCCGTACAACCTCAAGGTGCGCGGCGTTCCGGTGGCGCGCGTGCGGCAACTCTTCCCACAGGCGCACCTGCATGTGCGTCCCGTTACCTTGGCTCCACTGGTGGCGCGCTGGGTCTGCCGCCGAAACCCGGCTCTCTATCACGTCTTTAATGCTCTGCCATGGCTGCGCACACACGTGCTGATCTGGGCCACCAAGCCCTTGGATGAGCCCGAGTCCACCCAGGCTGGACGCGTGAACAAGAACGAACCGGCATGAACACGCCCGCTCAGCCCTTTCTGCCCTTCGCGCTTCCAGATATCGGCGAAGATGAAATCGCCGAAGTGGTAGATACCCTGCGCGGTGGATGGATCACCACGGGGCGTAAGGTTCAGCGTTTCGAGTTGTCCTTCGCCGAATTTCTGGGCGACCCTAGCCTGCACTGCATCGCGGTCAACTCAGCCACTGCCGGTCTGCACTTGTCGCTTGAGGCTCTGGGGATCGGGCCTGGTGATGAAGTAATCACCACCACCCACACTTTCACCGCCACCGCAGAGGTGGTACGCTATCTTGGAGCCGATGTGCGCTTGGTGGATATCAACCCTCAGACGCTTAACATCGACCCAAAGGCCGTCGAGATGGCTATCACGCCACGCACCAAGGCAATCATGCCGGTGCACTATGCGGGGCTTGCCGCGGACATGAAGGCCCTACACGCCATCGCCCACCGGCACGACCTGCAGTTGGTCGAGGACGCAGCGCATGCACTGCCCACCAGTTTAAACGGTCGATTGGTGGGCACGCTGCCTAGTGCGTCCACTGTGTTCAGCTTTTACGCCAACAAGACTATCACCACAGGCGAAGGCGGCATGATCGTCACTGCCGACGCCAACCTCGCGCGCCGTGCCCGGATGATGCAGCAGCACGGCATGGACCGCAATGCCTTCGAGCGGTACTCTGCCACCATGCCCAGCTGGTACTACGAAATCATCGCACCCGGCTACAAGTACAATTTGACCGACATCGCGGCCTCACTGGGCCTGCACCAACTGCGCCGTGCGCATGCGATGGCCGAGCAACGCGCGGCCATCGCTTCCCGCTATGAGGAGGCCTTCGCTGACCTGCCATTGCTGCGCCCGCCGAAGGCCCTGCCCGGCGACTCCCATGCCTGGCACCTTTACGTCATTCGCCTGACGGACGATGCTCCTATCGGCCGTGACTCCTTCATCAAGGCACTGTTCCAGAAAGGCATCGGTTGCAGCGTCCACTACATCCCGCTGCATCAACACCCCTATTGGCGAGACCGTTACGCACTAAGCGCGGCCCAGTTTCCGAATAGCCAGGACGCCTTCGAGCGCATGGTCAGCCTACCCATTTTTACGCGCATGGCGGACGCTGATGTGGAGCGAGTCATCCAGGCGGTACGCCAGATCTGTCAGGCCTGAAGCTCTCCGATCTCCTGCATGGCCAAGCGACTCTTCGATCTCCTGCTTGCAAGCATATTGCTTGGCATTCTGTGTCTGCCGATGCTGATCATCGGGATGTGGATCCGCTTGGACAGCCCGGGCCCTGCCCTCTACCGACAAGAACGCGCGGGTCTTCACGGCCGCCTATTTCGCATCCAAAAGTTCCGCACCATGCAGTTGCGTGCCCAGGACGACTTGCTCTTGACGGCCGATGGTGACGCCCGCATCACCCGCGCGGGCCGCTGGCTACGTGCTCGCCGCTTTGATGAGTTACCTCAATTATTCGATGTGTTGCGCGGTCGCATGAGCTTCGTGGGGCCACGCCCTGAAGTGCCGCGTTATGTTGCCCTCTACCCTGAAACTTTCCGTGACATCGTGCTGTCGGTGCGCCCAGGCATCACTGACCCCGCGACCCTGGCCCATCGCCACGAAGGCGAATTATTGGCGCGCGCTAGCGACCCGGAGCAGTTCTATGTGCAGCAGTTACTACCGGCCAAGCTGCAGCTGCAGGCCGACTACATCGTCCGCGCCACGCTGCTCACCGACCTAGGGATCCTCTTGCGCACCGCCGCCGCAGTGATCACCCGATAATGACCCGGGAATTCGCTGCGCCACGCCGCGTCAGGCCATGACGCGCCGGGCCAGAGATGACTGTCATCTTCAACCGAGATTGTCCATTGGCCGAATCTGCATGCGCGACCCAGTCAAGTTTGCCAATGATTTCTAATGGATACCGACTTGGAGTGCGACCTGCTGGTGCTGGGCGCCGGCCTGGGCGGCTATTCGGCAGCCTTCCGTGCGGCCAGTGACTTCTTTCAATATTTCAATCCTTCAAACGCCTGTTTGCAAGTGATTGATTTGATTGAATTTTTTCTTTCAAGGCTTTCGCCGATCTTGAAGAAAGTCACCCTTTGACGGGGTGATCGAACTGTTGAGACGGTGTTCTGCGCAAAACCTCTTGACTTAGTCGCCGCCCGATTTCTGCAGCGCATCACGCAACTTGTAGATCTTGTGGCGCGATTCGAGCTCGCCCAGCAGTTCGTCGAGCAGCGGGTTCGACGGCATGAGGTCCAACCCCTCCCACTACGTGTTGACGATGTGCTCTTGGGCGGCTTTGTCCCGAACGCTGAACTTGAGACTCTGCTCGAAGAACTCGGCAACGTTTGGCATCTCGTCAGCCATGGCGGGGACGCGTAGAACAAAAAGGCAATTGTCACAGAACGCACTTTTGTCAGATACGGTTATCGTCGGCCATCCAATCCCCCGACAACTTCAATAACAAAACGCGCTCAATCGCCATTTTTCCGCGCTTTCAGACCGCCACCAACAAGGCCGAAGATGCCCGTTACCACAACAGCAGGTGAGCCACGGCCCCAATACATCGTCGAAATGAACAATCGCCAACCCTTCCCGTCTTCGCCCAACGCAAAAGTTCCACTGTGTGCATTGGGGAACGATGTTGACGTTGATCGACTCAATTTCAGCCGAGTCCTGTTCTTGGACATCGATGGTAGTTGGCGTGCAATCAACTGTTCATGGCCTTGGACGAACACGTGATGCCCAATCGGCCTCTGGCTCGCTGCCCGCTGTTCCCGCAAGGTGTCTGACCAATATTTCATTCCCCCGAACATCGACCGCGCGATCAAGAATGGACTGAGCGTCCGGAATCAGACTTCGACTTTCCAGTCCAAAAAGGAACTCTGAAGTTGATGTAACAACGACGCAGTCCGGCAGGCGAGTCAAGAAATTTGTCTTTCGAACAGCGCTGTCTTCGAAAAGGAGAACGGCACCAAAATCCTCGCCTTCCAGCGCCCTACCGAGGACTTCCGCTGCCGCCTGCTCGCCGCGATTTTTGGTTTTGGTCGCTGGATTAATCGACTTCAAAAGCATGAATTCTTCATAGACCTCAGTTGGACTGACGGTCAATCTGTGAGGATCATTGTGTCGAATCCACTCGGCCACCAATGTGGCTCCAAGTTTGGATAGATCCTGAATTACTTCATGCCTGACCATATCAGGAACAATTACCGGCAATTTCGTTAAGAACAGCACATCAAGCGACCCCGCAACAGCCAGCGTTATGAGCGGTCCGGAATCGGTGACGATCAGTGAGAGGTTCATGACTTCGCGCTCCCCTTTGACTCGGTTGACGCCAAATCCAAGATCCAGTGGAACAAGGCAATTTGCTCCGGTCTATTCTTTGGTGTGACCTTGGGAACACGAAGATTGTTGAGGCCTAGGGCGATCAAAACGTCTCCATAGCTCGCTCCAGTTTCCTCCGCAATTTGTGGCCAGGAAATCAGACCCTTTGAATAGGCGATTGCCAAAGCTGCAATTCGGCCCCGGTCTACGGATTGAACCGGCGGCAACGTCAGAAGTCCAACGGCCTTTCCATTCCTGGTGATTTCTACGGGCCCCTGAGTATTCAGCGACGACAAAACATCGCTCAGATTCGCCTTTGCATCCGACGATGAGATTGTTCGAACTGAGTGTTGCATATGTACTCCAAATACCTAAAGTGTCAACTCTACCAACTTTATACTTAATTGTACAAATCGCACATTTTGTACCGCGCGAGTCACATCGCAAGCTGTCAGCCAAACGCTGACCGCCGGCAGGCACCGTCACTGTCCTCGGCACTGATCGTTTATGCAGGGGCTCCGACCGCCGATCACATGCGGTGTCTGGCGGCAAGTAGCATCTGACAGCATGAGTAGCTTTGCGAGGATCTCTGGTCTCAAGCGAAAATCCAACCCTTGGTCAAGCTTCGCGTTCAAGCTCTGTCGCCCTCTCGAGGCGGTAGAGCCTCTGGGACATTGGGGAAGGCCCCCTTGTTTCAGCGCAGGCTGTCGTATACCGCTGTCTCGAAGTCGTAGAACGTAGGTACAGAGCCGGTGTCCGCGAACGGGAGGATCTGGCTCAGGAACACCCCGCCGATGCCGGTCATCGGGTCGATCCAGAAGAACGAATTTGCGAGGCCCGCCCACATCAGACCGCCTGCCGGTCGGCCGGTCAGGGTGCACTCGTGGTTGATCTGGAACGCGAGGCTCCAGCTCTTTTTCACCCCCGGGAAGAACTCGGCGTCGTTGGTGAGCGGGTGGTTGGTCTTGAGGTTGGAAACCCGCGCATCGCCCATGTGGTTGAGCATCAGGCCGTTGGCTACCGTTTCGGGCTTGAGCACGCGCTCTCCGGCAAGCTGGCCGCCGTTGAGCACCATGCGCACGAACTTCAGGTGGCGAATTGCGCAAGGCCGGCATCACTGTGTGCCCCAAGACCGTGGGACGCTTGCTCAAGGGCTTGAAGTTCTCGCTGCGCGTCAATCACAAGAAGGTCGCCGGCAATGCCAATCCCTTTCGCAATCAGCAATTCGAGCACATCAATCGCACGCGCAAGCGCTTTGAGCGCCAGGGCTGGCCAGCGATCAGCATCGACACCAAGAAGAGGGAATTGGTCGGACGCTTCAAGAACGCCGGCGCGACCTGGGAGCGCACACCAGTTCTGGTCAAGGACCACGACTTCAGAACCGACGCCAAGGGCATCGCCATCCCATGGGGGCTCTACGACACGCAAGCCAATCGCGGACAAGTATTCGTTGGCACCTCTCACGATACGCCCGCATTCTCAGTCACCGCGCTTGCGCGATGGTGGAGTGGCGCTGGCCGCAGGCGCTACTCAGAGGCCGTCCGCCTGCTGATCCTTGCCGACTGCGGTGGCAGCAACGGTGCGCGCACACGACTGTGGAAGTACGAGCTACAGACCCGCTTTTGCGATCGGTTCGGACTCACGGTCACCGTCTGCCATTACCCGCCGGGCACATCAAAGTGGAATCCCATCGAGCATCGCCTATTCAGTGAGATCAGCAAGAACTGGGCAGGCCAACCGATTGAGAGCTATGAGACCATACTCAACTTTCTTCGCACCACAAAGACCGCCGCCGGCCTTGGCGTCAATGCAACGCTGCTCGGCGGCGACTACCCAACCGGCATCAAGGTATCACAGGCGCAGATGAACCGCGTCAACATGCGCCAGCATAAGGTTCTGCCAATGTGGAACTACACACGCGTTCCCACATCGGCCGAAAATGTGAATTAATTTTTGCGCGGACCCTTAGTGCAACGTGGTCTCGTGAACAACGCCAGGGTGAGCGTTGCGAGTGTGCTGGACTTTTTGGGCCACTGATACGCTTGCTGACTTTGGAGCCAAAGCCATCGAGGTGATCAGAACCCACTTAAAAGTTAACATCGTTTACCATGGGACAATCAGCTCATGGAACACCCAGACCTTCCCGCGATTCGCCGCTCCAACCTGTTGCAACTGTTCTCCGACCATGTTGCGCATCGCATGGCGACTGCGCCGTCGGAACAGATCACCGGTTTGGACCGTGAATTTGCAGCCATGATCCAGGTGCACAACACCTACTTCTCCGGCATGAAATCCGGCGCGCGAACCATCGGCGACAAGCTTGCGCGCCAGATCGAGAACCTGAGTAGCAAAAGCAGTGGATGGTTGGACGAACCGCATGCCTTCGAGAAGCCCGACGGCCTACTGAAATTCCTTGCGCTCGCCGAGAAGGTCTACCTTGCGGCGCCTGCCTCCCGCAAGGAGCTGGCCCGAGTCATGCGCGATGCCATGAAACAACGATCTGACAAACTTTCTTCGAAAAGTAGTTGACCGAGGAGTAAACGTCGTTTACCATTTGCGCTTCATTCAATCATTGACGATAAGCCAAGGCAATACCAAGAGAACCATCGTGATACGCAGAGCACCACATCTTCCAACGTCCAGGCCCGCGGCTTGTGCGTTTCCGTGCGTGCTCGCAGTGTCTTATCGCGGTGCCGATTGGTCGATTCTGCATGGAGGCGAGAGCGTCGTTTCAAAGCAGTTGCCGCGGCAGATTCAGCGGAATTCCTTTGAAACATCGTTCAGTCCAGGTGGAGGTGGCGTGTAGCCGCTCCCTGAGGTATTTCCATACCTTGAACCCGGACACAGGCAACTGGTCCGGGTTTTTTGCTTTTCAGATCATCGAATCTGATAAACGCGCTCATTAACAATTCGGTGTCATGTGACAGGGTGGGGACCACCTGCTGCGTTCTTTGGAGCGAAGCGGGCCCACCCTGGACGGAATGCAGTCAGAGCGGCATCGGCCGCTCCATTTCGTCAGCATTTGCAAAGAAGCCGTCGCGAGGGCCCCTGGGCCCCGGTTGAAATGTGTGGGTGCCGCTCCGAAACGGGGTGGCATCCATGCAGCGTGCCAGGCCGGTGAACTCCGGGCGCTGTGAGTGCTGACGAAATGGACTTTTGAAGATTCAAAAGATGCGTAGCTCAGCGGCAGAGCACCGCCCTCATAAGGCGGCGCGCACTGGTTCGAATCCAGTCGCATCTACCAGGTCCACGGTGTGTAGCTCAGTCTGGTCAGAGCACTGCGTTTGGGGCGCAGGGGCCTGAGGTTCAAATCCTCGTACACCGACCACCCCATATCTCGGTAGCGCAATTGGCAGCGCAGTGGTCTCCAAAACCAAAGGCTGAAGGTTCGAGTCCTTCCCGGGATGCCAGGTACGCAGGGTAGGGGAGTCTGGTCGTCCCCACGAGTTTCATACGCTCGAGATCGCTGGTTCGAATCCAGCCCCTGCATCCAGTTTGCTGCACGGATAGCTCAGTTGGTAGAGCGACGGCCTGAAGAGCCGTGCGTCGGTGGTTCGACCCCACCTCCGGGCACCAGGTCAATCGTCTCCGTCATCTAACGGTAAGGATATCGCCCTTTCAAGGCGGGTATGCGGGTTCGAATCCCGTCGGGGACTCCAAACTTTCACCACCATTCCAGGCCCTTCGCCAAGTTGGTAAGGCACCGGGTTTTGATCCCGGCCATCGGTGGTTCGAATCCATCAGGGCCTGCCATTTTCATCAGCCAATCAATAGGCCCAGGAGAAGTCATGAAACCAAAACGGAAGATTCCGGCCGCTCGAAACCCCTTCGTCGCGTTGGCCATGAAACGAAAGGCGGGCGCACATCGCAAGACAGCCAAGGCGACGCGCCGGGCCGAGAAGGTAGGTTTGTTGGGGGAAGTAGCTCGACGGCCGAGCAGTCGGCTCTTGCCCGACGGGCGAGGGTTTGATTCCCTTCGTCCCCACCAGAGCGTTGCCGAAAGCGGTCACGGCTTTCGAGAATGCTTGCCCCGGTGGCGTAATAGGTAGCCGCGCTGGTCTCAGAAACCAGTGCCTTCGGGCGTGTCGGTTGAAACCCGACCTGGGGCACCAGTGATTTTTCATGCAGATAGCCGAGTGGTCGAAGGCATCGGACTGCAAATCCGACGGGGACACCCCACGCGAGTTCGAATCTCGCTCTGCATTCCAGTTTTAGCCCCTTTAGCTCAGTTGGCAGAGCAATCGCCTTGTAAGCGATCGGTCGTCTGTTCGATGCGGACAGGGGGCACCAGTTTTTCGCGTCCGTAGCTCATCTGGACAGAGCGCCTGGCTTCGATCCAGGAGGTAGGGAGTTCGACTCTTCCCGGACGCTCCATTTTGTGGAGTCTTTGACTTTCCGTACAAGCAAGCTGGTGCAGGCGGCTGGCTGTTAACCAGTGTGAGCGGGTGCCATGCGTCGGTACGGAGCCAATTCTGGAGGTGTGGCCGAGTGGTCGATGGCGCCTGGCTGTAACCCAGGTCTTCACAGCGCAGAGGTTCGAATCCTTTCGCCTCCACCAGATACTTGTGTTGCCAGCTTCCGAGCGGCGGCATACGTACGCAGGTCTGTCTCGCCCTGCAGATCACAGAAGCGAGAAAGTTGTTCGTGCACCGGCTGCAGCCACAACCGATATGTGGCGTGGCGGGTGAGTTGACGATGCAACACGCGACCCCTCGGACAAGATAGACGCGAGAGGGGTATCGGACGCAACCCGGCAAGCCTGTGTGGGACGGGCTGTGAGATCGGCACAGGGATTTTCCCTGCTGCCGGTGCTCAGAATATTCGCGGGCCTGACCGAGTGGTGAGGTACCAGCCTTCCAAGCTGAGGATGTGGGTTCGATTCCCGCGGCCCGCTCCAACGATTCAATCACGCCCCGTTAGCTCAGCGGACAGAGCATCGGATTTCTATCCCGAGGGTCGGCCGTTCGAATCGGTCACGGGGCGCCAGGGTTCATGTTGGCTTTAGCTCAGTGGCAGAGCTCGGGGTTGTGATCCCCGCGGTCGTCGGTTCGATCCCGACAAGTCAACCCGAGCAAGCATGGCACCAGATTGTTGATCACCGAACCACCATCCACCACCGCAACCAGCGGGCCTTTGCCATGCAGATTTTGCAACTCGACGTCCGGGGAATGCCCCAACAATGGATCACGGCCCAAGAGGCCGCGATTCACTATGCCACCGCCAGGTTCGGCTGGACCGTTGGTGGCGTGTGCACGACCCTGCGCGGCGGCACCAATGCCATCACCGGCCTGCAATCGAGGATCGATGTGCACGCCATCGTCGCGACCACCGGCGCCTCCCGGGTCAATCTGTTTGACGCGGTGCCCAGCCTGACCAACCCCAAGTTGTTTCGGCGGGATCACATGACGTGTGCCTACTGCGGCGGCCATTTCGATGATCGACGCCTGACGCGGGAACACACCGTGCCGATTTCCCACGGGGGCCCGGATGACTGGCGCAATGTGGTGGCCGCATGCCGGGCTTGCAACGGCCGCAAAGCCGATCGCACACCGGAGCAGGCGCAGATGCGTCTGTTGTTCGCGCCTTATGCGCCGTCGATCTTCGAAGGATTTCTGCTGGGCGGCCGCAACATCCATGGAGATGTGCATGATTGGCTCGCCAGCCGGGTGGGCAGGGGATCGCGGTGGTCCAGGGAATACATGGAAAAGAACTGAGGTACATGAAATGCCAATTCAACAAGTGATGACCGACCAACGCGTGCAGGTCAAGATCTGGACCGATGACGTGGACGAGCGCTCCAAGGCGCAACTGGCAAACATCGCCAGGCTGCCATTTGTCCACCACCACGTCGCCGCCATGCCTGACGTGCACCTGGGCATCGGCGCGACCATCGGCTCGGTGATTGCCACCCACAAGGCCATCATCCCTGCCGCGGTGGGAGTGGACATCGGCTGTGGCATGGTCGCGGCACGGCTGTCCATTGCCGCGAACGACCTGGACGAAAAAGCTCTGCAAAAAGTCTTCGACCAGATCAGCCGCGATGTGCCGGTGGGTCGCGCCCAACATACCGACAGCCGGGTACTGGCGGACGCCGCGCGTCCGTTCGAGCCTGGGCTCAAAGTGCTGACCGACCGCCACCCAGAGCTGCTCAAGGCCTTTGGCAAGTTCTCCAAATGGGCGAACCAAATGGGCACTTTGGGTGGTGGCAACCACTTCATCGAAGTCTGCCTGGACGAGGCTGACCAGGTGTGGGTGATGCTGCACTCCGGCAGCCGGGGTATCGGCAACGCGATTGCGACCTACTTCATCGAATTGGCGCGCAAGGACATGGAGCGCTGGATGATCCAACTACCGGACCGCGACCTGGCCTACTTCCCTGAAGGGTCCGAGTATTTCGCCGACTACGTGGAGGCCGTGCACTGGGCTCAGGAATACGCGATGCAAAACCGTCAGTCGATGCTGGAACTGGTGCTGGCGGCGCTCACCCGCCATCTGCCGCCGTTCACGGTCACGACCGAAGCGGTGAACTGCCACCATAACTACGTGGCGAAAGAGCACCATTTCGGCGAGAACGTGTGGGTCACTCGCAAGGGCACCATTCGCGCGCGGGAAGGAGACCTCGGCATCGTGCCGGGCAGCATGGGTGCGCGCAGCTTCATCGTGCGCGGCGCCGCATGAGCCGCAGGGCTGCTGAAAAGCAGTTCAATGTGTCCGACGTCGTGCAGCAAACCCAGGGCGTCATTTGTCGAAAGGACAAGGGAGTGATCGATGAGATTCCCGGCGCTTACAAGGACATCGACGAAGTCATGGCCAATCAGAGTGACTTGACCGAGATCCCGCACACGCTCAAACAGGTTGTGTGCGTGAAGGGCTGACGGCCGCAGTGTTCAATGTGAGTATGGCAAGGCAATAAACATGCCGCATAGGCGCGTTCGTAACGCTTTCGTCCAATCAACACTCGCCCTGTCTCCAGGAGCATTACCAAGAGCGTTCGCTCTGCACATCCATATTGGATAACGTACTAAGCCGTCAGGTACGTCCCGCAAACTCGTCCACCGCCTCCATAAGCGCATTCCTCACCCCCGTCTCCCCCGTCGAGTGGCTCCCATCCTCGACGATCACCAGCCGTGCCTGGGGCCACGCGCGTGCCAGCGCAATCGCGCCATCCACCGGCGCGATCATGTCGTAGCGCCCGTGGACGATCACCCCCGGGACCTGCCGGAACCGGTCCACGCCGTGCAACACCTCGCCCTCGACCAGAAACGCCTCGTGCCGCACATAGTGCTGCGCGATGCGTGCCACCGCCAGAGTCTGTGGGCTCGATGGCGCCAAGTCTTCCGTGGCGGGGAGCAAGGTGGACAGTTTCTGGTCGAAGCCGCGCCATGCGATCGCGGCCTGCATGTGCACGGCCGGATCGGGGTCGGCCAGGCGTCGGCCATAAGCAGCCACCACGTCGCCGCGCTCAGCCGGGTCCAGATGGCCGACGAAGGCTTCCCAGTGCTCGGGGAAGACACGCCGCACGTCGTGCATCCACCACGCGATGTCCTGCCGCCGCGCCAGCCAGATGCCCCGCAGGATCAAGCCGGCGCAGGCCTGCGCGTGCGCAGCCGCATAGGCCAGGGCCAGCGTCGATCCCCAGGAGCCGCCGAAGATGACCCAGCGAGAGATGCCCAGGTGGCAGCGCAGGGTCTCGATGTCGGCCACCAGGTGCTGGGTGGTGTTCGCCACCAGCGAGCCGGCCGGCGTCGAGCCGCCCGCGCCGCGCTGATCAAACAACACGATGCGCCAGTGCTGAGGGTCGAAGAATCCGCGCTGCTCGGGCTTGCAGCCGCTGCCCGGCCCGCCATGCATGAACAGCACCGGCCGGCCGTCGGGATTGCCGGACACCTCGTAGCGCAGGCGGTGGCCGTCGCCGACGTCAAGCATGTCGGAGTGGTACGGCTCGATCGGGGGGTGGAGAGGTCGCATTGACGGTGTGATGGAAACGGTCATCGTGTCATCCTGGGTCGGCAAAACTGCGGGCGGGCTTCGGTCCGCTCGAGGTCGGTATTGCAAGGAACTGGAGAACAGATACTACCGACCCGCTGTGGCCTATCGCCGGATGCACCGAATCAGGCGAAAGCGGGAAATCCGTTCAGAGGTGGCCCTGCTGCGCGCCACTTTCGCCGCAGTGTGCGAGTTTGACCCGGCCATGGTCGGGCAACTTCGTCGCGCGGTTGAAAGCAACCGAGGGAAGTAGAGGCAGGCCGACTGCTGCTACTGCTTGCGGCGCATGTATGCGAATCCGGCCAGGCCGAGGGCGAGAAGGGCGAGGGCACCGGGTTCAGGCATGGTGGCTTGCCCTACAACTCTAGCAAACACGCTGGTCTCCAATGGCATTCCGTGGTTCTCAGTCGCAGTACATCACCTGGGTCAGGCTATCGGCGTTTCGGCTCGACTGGTGCATTCACAGGGGCCTGGACTCGATCCTGAAACGTCGCACGCAGCAACATGTCGACACCCTCGCTGCCGAAGTAGCACTTTTTCTTGTATCCCCCATCGCCAAAGAATGCGTCTAGCCACCCACCCAAGTACGCATGACCATCGACGACAGCCACTAATGCTCCCGAATTGCGGCCAAGAATTGAGGCACTGTACGTCTTAAAGAAACTCGAGTCACCCCTGCCGCCAGTCTTGAACTCATACTTTGCCTGCAATTGTGTGGCAAATGTTGGACCCCGGTCTCCGTATCCTGGCTGATTGGCGTCTCGGGCAACTCCATAGTCCGCAGGGGGTTCCGTTGACAGAGATTCTTGGACTAATTTGCCGTGAGAGAAGTAACGCGGAGGAACATTCTTCAACGGCCGCTCTGGAACACGAAGAATCGAGAAATATGCGCATATGGTTCGCGGACCAAGAGTGCTCATCGGGCAGCATGGCAGTGGTGGGCGGTGGTAATATGCCACAACCTACCACGCCTTCGCATGACTTCGAACTCCATTCGTGTTGGCGCCGAGATTTTCAACGCCGCTCGTGAAGCGGGCTTGTTGATGTCGCGCTCCTGCGCTCAGCAGATCGAGCATTGGGCTCGGATTGGCGCTGCGCTCGAGGCGTCTGGGCTCACAGTTGGTCAGGTCACGCTCCTGTTGAAGAGCCATGCCGAGGGGCAAACTGATCAAGGGGATGCCAACCTGTGGGCTTTCAAACGCCAGCAACAACAGGCAGATCTTGAAAATGCACGGTCCGGTCGCGTCACCCAAGACCAGCTGAGCTGGTTTTCTGGCGGGAAGGCCCGCGATCTCAAGCTGGACAATTCGCCATACTGAAGCCGCCATGGCCACACAACCGGTTCTTCCTCCAGATGAGGCGCCGCTCGACGAAGAAACCGTTGACCTGTTCCTCTCGAACATGGGGACTGAGATGGTTCTTGTGGGAGGGCAGGCCCTCGCGTTCTGGATGAGCCGCTTTGGCATCGAGCAGAACGGCGTTGCAATCTCGAACGATGGTGACGCACTCGGCGAGGTCGCTCGAGCGACCGATCTTGCTTTGGCCATGAAGGCGCGCATCGAACTTCCATCGAAGAAGAGTCGTACTGCCATCGTGGCGCAACTTCGGCTTCCGACGCCCGGTGGCAGGGAGCGAAACATCGATGTGCTTCACAAACTTTTCACGGTTGCTGGGCTGAAGAAGTCTTCTGTCTTCACAAGGCGAGTCATCGCAGACAGTGTCCAAGTTGAGTGGCGCCCGGGCCGTTTCATCAAGGTCATGGATCCGTTCGATGTGCTTGAGGCTCGCGCACAAAACGCCGTCGGGCTGTTTGATCTGAAAGGTCCCCAGGTTGTGACCCAGCTGGCATGGGCAGTTCAGGTTGCCCGTGAAGCGTTGCGGCGCATCGCTGCTGATTCAGGATCATCAGATCGGCTCGGCAACAAGATCCAATGCATTTACACACTGGCGCGTAGGCAGGTGGGTCGGCGACTTCTCAAAGAACGTCAAATTGACCTGATGGACGCGATTGATAGCGTTGCGTTGAGGGCTTTGTCTCCTGCACATGGAAAGCAGTTGGATGTGATCGAGAAGGCCATGGCCGAGCTGCGGCGCAAGCGTCCAGCACCAGCACCGTGATTTCATCGACGTCCTTTTCTCCGCGCTGGGGCATTCCAGGCGCCAGAGTTTCTCACCGCGTCCGTTGGAATCCGCCACCGAAGATGTCATTTCGGGACCGCCACCGTCGCAACCGGTGATCACCGCCACCGGAATCCAATCTCCCCAACGCACCCGGAGCGTATCGATTTCGAATTTTTCGAACCCGTATCCCTTCGCCCCCGAACAAGAATCGGGACAACTTCGCTTGCGTTGACTCATCGCCGCGGGTGGTTCCCTTGCGCGATCGATGGGAATCGGTGGCGAAACTGAACTGAACATGGTGGCGGTGGTCAACGCGACCAGAACCTGTGGGCGGTTTCGTAGGCGTGATTTCGTTGTCGTTGGTGGTGGGGCGAAGAGGTTCAATCCCGTATGGGGCGGTGTCGGCAATGTCGCTGGCGATGAGTTCGTCGGATGCGAAACGTACCGGGTCGATGTGGATTCGGGCGCTGCCGGGATAGGCTGAGACGCGAGGTGTATTTGCAGCGCGCCATTCCGAGCGTGATCGGCCAGAAGCTGAAATCGCTGCGCAGCTCGGAAATTTGATCGCTAATTTATACAATTTCTCCAAATTTGTATGAAATGGTTTTCATGTCTGCCCGCCCGGTCCTCCCCGAAGCCGAGAATCAGCTCCTTGCCGAGTTCGGCGCGCGGCTGCGGCTGGCGCGTCAACGCCGGCACTTGTCCGCCCAGTATGTTGCTGACCTGGCAAGCATCACCCGAGTGACTTTGCACCGTGCCGAGCTCGGCGACGCGGCGGTCACCATGGGCACGTACATCAAGGTCATGGCCGCGGTGGACCTCGGTGCCGATGTCGCGTTGCTGGCCCGGGATGACAAAACAGGTCATTTGCTGCAGGATGCGCGCCTTCCGGCACGACGGGTCGGTACGACCTTCCCACGGCGCATCCGGCTTGCGAAATACCCGCAGCTCAAGTCGATCGCCTGGAGCTTGGCGGACGACGCCGAAGTTGGCCCCGCTGAAGCCTTCGCGCTGTATGAGCGAAATTGGCGACATGTCGACATGGCCGCCATGGATCCAGCCGAGCGCGCATTGCTGGCCAAGTTGACCGCCACGATTGGCAAGGGAGTCATGAATGTTTGAGCGAGCCCATCATCAGCGCATAGAACAAGCGCTCGAAGCATTGGACTCCAATCTGCTGCTCAAACACAGGTGCCTCTTTGGTGGCGGAACCGCGATCGTGCTCACGCATGGTGAGCACCGCGAGTCTGTGGACATTGACTTCGTGTGCTCCTCGGTCGATGGGTATCGCGAGATTCGCGGCCTGGTCAATGCTGCAGGAATGGGCTCCCTGATGACAGGCACCATCGCGGTGCTGCGCGAGCCAAGGATCGATCAGTACGGCATCCGGTGCGTGCTGCAGGTCGCGGGCACCCCGATCAAGTTCGAGATCATCTTTGAGGGGCGCGTGCAGCTTGCCGATCCCTTGCCTGAAGACAAGGTGTGCGGCGTCCGGACTCTCGCGAAGCAGGACAAGGTTGCCATCAACCCGAAGCCACCGTCACCGTCTCACCGGTTGCGGCCGTGAGGCAGTGGCACGCATGTTTCAGCTTGGGTGATGTGACATCGATGCCGGAGTCCAACGCAACCGAAGGGCTTCGACTCTGAAGTCATTTCGTCTTCGGGGGACTGCGGGATGGTTTCGTTGCCGGGGATGTCGCGCGCGAAGGGCTTTGGCGGTCGGTGGTCAACGGTAGCGGCAAGGGGCACGGTGACGAAGGAAGTCGTCGGCGGTACCGGTTCCTTGTTTCGGGAGCGATGATCCGGTGCCGGAGTGTGCGGTGGTGATGCTCGTCGGAGACGATGGGTTCGTTGACGACATGTAGCATCGCGCGCGGAATGGACTACGCGATCGACATTCCTCGGCTGGCAGCGCGGACCTCGCTGGTGAAAGTCATTGACACGCTCCGCTCGCAGCGGCATTGGCATTGCATTGATGGGCAGCATTGCGCTGCTGATTGGCAAACAAGACCCCACCTACTTCTCTGTAGGTCCAGGTGGACCGTGAAAGCGAGTTCCGTAGCCACTCCCTTCCATGTGATTGATGTGAGCACCATTTTATATTCACAACAATCACATCAAACTGCTGGCCGCCAGTTGCAAGCGCCGGGGATTCTGTCCCTCACGCGGGGCCCGGCTGCTCAAGCGCGTGTTCGAGCACGATCTGGAGCACTGCCCGAATTGCTGCGGTGGCGAGCTCAAGATCATCGCGGCGACCAGGGCCGCCGGGGTCGGCTGCGTCCGAGTGCTTGCGGGACCGATGGCAGCGGCCCGAAGGCAAGGGATAACCCGTAGACGGCACCAGGGGGAGGCACATTTTGGCTGGGCCATCAACGCCCAACAGCTCGCCAGCAGATCTCAGCCTGCATCGAAAGACAGATTCAAGCGCGTCGGGAGCGGTGTGCCACCCCTGTTTTGCCGTATTTGGGGTGCCGTGGGGAAGGAAAAGGGCGTTTGAAAAGCCTGTCCTCTCAGCGCTTAATCATCATACGATAGTATGGTTCACCCTAATGGCGCAGAGAACCTTGCGCCGTTAAGCTCAGCTTTCAATTCATTTTTGGAGCTGTTCATGGCGATTACTTCCCGTCTTTCCCGCCGTTCATTGGTGGTGGGTATTTCCGGCGTTTTGGCTGGCATGGCACTCACGGTGATTGCCACTTCAGTGTCAGCGCAGGGCTACCCCGCGCGGCCTGTGACTTTGATCGTGCCTTGGGGTGCCGGCGGTGGAACAGATGCCACCGCGCGCATCATCGGCAGCCTGCTGGAAAAAGAGTTGGGCCAACCCGTTACCGTGGTCAACCGCACGGGTGGCAGCGGTGTGGTGGGGCATTCGGCCATCGCGTCCGCAGCACCAGACGGCTACACCATTGGCATGGCCACGGTGGAAATTGGCATGATGCACTGGCAAGGGTTGACCGAGCTGACTGGCACCTCTTACACCCCCATTGGTTTGGTGAACGCAGACCCGGCAGGTGTGCAGGTGCGGGCCGATTCACCGTACAAAACCGTCAACGAATTGCTGGCCGCCATCAAGGCCAACCCAGGCAAGTTCAAGGCTTCGGGCACAGGGCAGGGCGGCATTTGGCATCTGGCCATTGCAGGCCTGTTGCGTGACCAGAAAATTGACCCGGCTGCGCTCCCCTGGGTGCCCAGCAATGGCGCTGCCCCTGGCTTGCAGGACATGATTGCCGGTGGCGTTGAGGTTGCCCCCGTGTCTTTGCCAGAATCGCGCTCTTTGATTGATGCGGGCAAGGTCAAAAGCCTGGCCATCATGAATGACAAGCCGTCCGCCCTGTACCCCAATGTGCCCACACTTAAAGCTGCCATTGGCAGCGATTGGACGATGGCGGCCTGGCGTGGGCTGGTGGCGCCCAAAGGCATTTCCGCTGAGGTGCGCGACAAGCTTGCTGCGGCGCTGAAAAAGGTGGTGGCCAGCAAGGACTACACCGAATTCATGGGCAAACAAGGTTACGGCGTGATCTTTGCCGGGCCAGAAGACTTTGCCAAATTCATGGCCAAGTCTGACAGCGAGTTGGGTGCCACCATGAAGGCTGTGGGCTTGGCGAAATGAAGCTGAACGACGCGATCTTTGGATTGCTCTTGCTGGTACTGGGTGGCACGGTGCTGGGCTCGGTACAGAGCTTTCCCAAGATTCCGGGGCAGCAAGTCGGCCCGGGCCTGTTCCCCGGCCTGCTCGCGGTGGGCCTGTGTGTGGGTGGGCTGATTTTGCTGGTGCGCGGCTGGCAGGCCCGTGTTCAGCAGCCCTGGGTTGCGGTGGATGACTGGGTCAAATCACCACGCCACCTGATGGGTTTTGTGGTGCTGGTGGCGTCCATTGTTTTCTACATGCTGGTATCTGAAAAACTGGGTTTTTTGATCTGCTCCACGCTGATTTTGACGACCCTGTTTTCTTTACTGAAAGTGCCATTCGGTCGCGCCGTGCTGGTCGCCGTCATCGCCACACTGGTGATTCATTTTGCTTTTTACAAGATATTGCGTGTGCCGTTGCCCTGGGGTGTGCTGACCAACTACGCCTGGTAAATCAGGCCGTTGTTTGGGGCCTGGTACGGTTTTTTTCATCCCTAAAAATACCAGGAGTTAGCGCGCGATGTGGACAGCAGTTGGTCAAGCTTTTTCAATGGTTTTTGAGCCCTACACCTTGATGGTGATGGTGCTTGCGTCGTTTTATGGTTTGTTTGTGGGGGCCGTACCCGGCCTCACTGCCACCATGGCCACGGCGCTGCTGGTGCCTGTGACGTTTTTCATGGCCCCGATTCCAGCCGTCGCCGCTATCGTGACGGCCACGGCCATGGCGATTTTTTCGGGCGATATTCCCGGCTGTTTGCTGCGCATTCCGGGTACTCCGGCCTCGGCTGCCTACACCGATGAAGCCTTCGCGATGACACGCAAAGGCCAGGCCGAAATGGCGCTGGGCGCGGGCTTGGTGTTCTCGGCAGTAGGGGGCTTGTTTGGTACCGTGGTGCTCATTGTTGCGGCACCCGCACTGGCCGACTTTGCCACCAAATTCAGCTCATTCGAATACTTCTGGCTTGTATTGCTGGGCTTGACCTGCGCGGTTTTTATCACCTCAGACAGGCCCTTGAAAGGCCTGATCGCTCTGTTTTTGGGATTGCTGGTGGCTTGTGTCGGCCTGGGCAACCCGGCCGGGTTCCCGCGCTTCACCTTTGGCAACACGGAGATGATGGGCGGCATTGGCATGATCTCCATGATGATAGGCATGTTTGCCATCTCGGAAATCATCCGTTTTGTGGTCGACACCAGTCCGCCTGCTGAACTGGTGGTGGAGCAGGTGGGCAATGTACTCAAGGGCCAATGGGGGTTGGCCAAAAAGTACCCGGTACAAATTTTGCGCGGAAGCGTGTTGGGTACTGCGGTGGGCGCATTGCCTGGCGCAGGGGCCGACATAGCGGCGTGGATGTCTTACGCCATGAGCAAGAAGTTTTCCAAGGAGCCCGAAAAGTTTGGCACGGGCCATGTCGAAGGTATCGTAGAAAGCGGCTCGGCCAACAACAGTGCGCTTGCCGGGGCGTGGATTCCGGCTCTGGTGTTTGGAATTCCTGGAGACTCGATCACGGCCATAGTCATTGGGGTCCTGTACATGAAAAACATGAACCCTGGGCCGTCGCTGTTTACCACCAATCCGCAAAACATTTACGCGGTATTTTTGATTTTCATCCTGGCCAACATCATCATGATTCCGCTGGGAATTTTGTGCATCAAGGTGGCGCGGCGCATCCTGAAAGTGCCACGCAACATTCTGATGCCGGTGATTTTGGTGTTTTGCATGGTGGGCACCTTTGCCATCAACAACACCCTGTTTGACATCGGCGTGATGCTGGTGGCAGGCTTGATTGCCTACCTGCTGGAAGAAAACAAGTTCCCAATTGCCCCGGCCATTCTGGGCGTGGTGCTGGGTGGGATGCTGGAAGAGAACTTCATCACCTCGATGATCAAGTCAGACGGCAACATTCTGGCCTTCTTCTCTCGGCCGATCGCTGCGACCTTGGCCGTGGTGACTATTCTGGTGTGGATCACGCCGCCACTGATGGCGCTGTTACGGCCCAAAAAGTCCGCCATCTGATATTTGAGGCATGAAAAGTCTTTTAAGTCCTCGTCAGTTATAAATAGTTTGCTATTAAAAATGCAGCAGACATAGCGGTAGCTTCAGCCCCAAACCACCGGCACCGAAGGGTTCACTGGCCGCGACGCGTTGCATTGGTCGGCCACGGTGCCCAACTGGCGGGTGAATGCATCCAGCCCGGCAAAGGCGCGCGGGTCAATGATTTGCAGATTCACCGTCTCCCCCCAGGCTTCTCGAGGGTCAGCGCGGCCATGACCTGCCAGCCCACCGTTCAAGGCTCCCAGCAGCAGTGTGAGCCCATACTGAGGTGGCGCGAACAGGGGTCTTTGAAAAGTGCTGAATTGACTGCGTTCGCGGTGCAATATACATTTGCCATATACATCTTCATCAGGAGACACGCATGTCCATCGGCACTGTTTTTGTCAACAACCGCACCCAGGCCGTCCGCCTCCCGGTAGATGTGCGCCTGCCCGAGGGCGTCCACAAGGTAGAAATACGCGCCAGGGGCAACGAGCGCATCATCGCCCCCGTAGGCCAAACCTGGGACAGCTTCTTCCTGGGTGGCCCCCCTGTTAGCGACGACTTCCTGCCCGAGCGCGCCAGCCAGCACCAGCCGCAGCGGGAAGCACTCTGATGCTGCGCTACCTGCTAGACACCAACATCGTCATCTACGTGTTGAAGCGCCGACCCATTGAGGTGCTGTCAACCTTCAACGCCAACGCCAGCCGCATGGCCATCTCCGCCATCACCCTGGCCGAACTATTGCACGGCGCGGAGAAAAGCAGCCGCGTGAGCGAGAACCTGTCCGCCATCGAGGACTTTTGCAGCCGCCTGGCGGTTCTGCCCTACGGCGCCAAGGCCGCCCAGCATTACGGTGCCATCCGCGGCGCATTGGAAAAACTCGGCCAGCCCATCGGGGTGAATGACCTGCACATTGCAGGCCACGCACGCAGCGAAGGCTTGGTGCTGGTGACGAACAACCTGTCGGAATTCGTGCGCGTGCCGGCGCTCGAAATGGAGAACTGGGTCCACCCGGGCCAGTAAGTCACTGTGTTCCGTGACCACGACCACGACCTCGATCTCGACCATGCCAAGGCCAGACCGTGGCGCACCGCAATCCAGAACAACCAAAAATCAAAACCGCGCACTCAAAGCCAGAAAACAGCGGTTCCTGACAACCGTTCACACCGGCGCGAAAGTGGAGCCTTTCGGACCGACGTGTGCGTTATGAAAACGCCGGCTGAAACTGGCCCCGGGGACGCATCGGAAAACCGGCAAGCCTCTGCTCCAGCGCGTGGGCGACCCAGCCCGCAGCGCGGCCGATACCCCAGATAGCGCTGGCTGAGCGCACCGGCAAGCCGCAAGCCAGGCACAAGGCGACCAACCCGAACTCGATGTTGGGGAACAGGCCAAGCTGAGTTCGGACCTCCTCGATGAAGCAAAACGCGAGCTCGGAGTGTTTGTCCTGGCGGCCGTATTTTCTGGCTATATCCACCAGACAGGCTGCCCGCGGGTCGCCTTGTGGGTACAGCGGCAATCCAAAACCCGGGAAACTCGCCTTGTTCCGTTGCGCTTCGGAAACCAGCGATTTGACGTGAGCGACCGAGGTGAGGCCGCGCGCAAGATTTTCGGCGCGGTTGCAACCGCCCGCAAGCAGCGACCCGGTTTGCGTGGCCAACGCCGCCACGATGCAGGCATGCAGCCCGGCACCGGCAGATGCGGCGATGCGCGCCGAGAAAGTCGGTGCCGCCAGTTCGTGGTCGGCACCGACGATCAGGGCAGCATTCAAAGCAAACTCCAGTTCCGGGTTTGCATCGACCTGCAATGCCGTGACTATATGCTCGGCGACCGACTTGTCTCCCGCAGGCGCGATGAAGCGCCGGTCTTTTCCGAGAACCCCGCAACATCCGGCAAAAGCAAAGATCATCTCGCGTGCCAGATGCGTGATCGAGCCGCTGCGCACTTCTTCCGCCAAAGTGCCACCGCCAAGCGCGGTGGCGGCGACTGAAAACACCCGCATCATGCGAATCTGATTGTTCAACTCGATGCCCATGCCAAGCAGCGCGCGCCCTATGTCGGCGCGCAGTGGCTCGACATACCAAGTGCTCTTCTCATCGGGCAACACACCCGACCAGAGCAATTCAGCGACGTTTTCAAACAGCCCGGGATTGCGCACCAGGTCGGTAGCGAGGTGCCCGCGGTAACGAGGCCCGGCCGGCGTGATCTCGGTGATGCTGGTGTTGATTACGGGTTGCCCCCATCGCAGGGCCATAGAGGCCACCGCCCCATGCCCCATTCGGGCATCGCTGCGCGCACGCAGGCGCTCTACCTCTTCGCGCAGATAGCGGCTGGCATTCTTCCCCAGGTTCGTCGCCGGATGCAACTGCCCCCGGCTGACGTAGGTGTAAAGCGTCGACGGCTTGATCTTCAGGATTTCGCACGCCTCAGGCGCACTCAAGAGATCGGCCATCGAGTTGTCCGTTACCGACTTGGAAGAGACCACGATTGTTCCTAAGCGCTGATAAATTGATCGATTGTTGAATCGAGATTGATTCAATATTGACCTGACGCTAGACTTTATACAAATCCGGGGCGCTTCACCGGCCATGCACAAAATATCGGAGGCGAGCAATGGATCTGTCGGGTCAGACTGGCTTGGCACCAGATTCTGCAAGGCCTTGTCGCCGTAATCGGCGCCATTCGGGGCTCGGGAATGGCGTATGCGGTGCACGCAGCGCAGCGCAGGGATGCATCGTGAACGGTTATCCGCGCGCCGGGGAAACTTGTGCGCCATGGTCCCATGTCGATCCACAGCTGCCTGATCGACAACGGCATGCTGGACGCGCCGACCATCATTGACCAGGGGCTAGCCATGAACGATGCGGACATTTATTCGGCACAGGGATTCGGTGCCACACTCGGGCCCGGCCAAAGCTGGGGATTGCTGATCGTCGACTTCGTGGTCGGTTTTACCGACCCCGCCCTGTTCGGCGGCGGCAACATCGGCGCTGCGGTACAACGCACGCGCGAGTTGCTCGCATTCGCGCGCCGAGAGGCGCTCCCGGTGTCTCACACGCGCGTCGTCTATGCCGATGACGGTGCGGATGCAGGCATCTTTGCGCTCAGGAATCCACGCGCGCTGAAGCTCACCGAATCGAGCGCCGCATCGCAAATTGTTCAGGAACTCACCCCGGTCGTCGGGGAGAGGATCATCCGCAAGACCGAACCCTCGGCATTTTTTTGCACCGCGCTGGCGTCCTGGCTGCAGCTGCGCGGCGTCGATACCCTTTTGGTAGCAGGATGCACCACCTCGGGCTGCGTGCGTGCCAGTGTGGTCGACGCGATGAGCCACAATTTCAGGCCGATTGTCATTTCCGATTGTGTCGGCGACCGGGCCCTCGATCCGCACCACGCCAACCTGTTCGACATGCGGCAGAAGTATGCTGACGTGATGGACCTGGACCAAGCCATGGCCTCGTTTCGCGAGCAACGCCAGGCTCGAGCGAAAGCGTGATTGACGCGTTTCGGGACTTGCCGCCGACGCATCAAGTCAATGCACCTGCAGAAAACACCAGATGTCAAATCGGATCAATGAAATCACCATGTCGAAATCAAGGAAGCCAATCATGTTCTATCGAATCAAGCAATGAGCAGTTGCATCAGCGTGCCTGGGCGCCCTGCTGGCCACCGCAACCGCACAAGCCGAGGTCACGTTGCGAGCGATCAGTGCCTGGCCCGAGGGCAATCAGTTTTCGGTCAACTTTGAGCGATTTGTTGTAAAGGTCAACGCGGAAGGAA
>CAMAWD010000063.1 GCA_945861785.1 Rhodoferax sp. OV413
GAACGGAGAGAACGAAGTGAACGCAGTGAGTTCTGCGGCCCGACCCTCGGGCGAGCACCACAGGGCAGTCGGCGCGTTCAGCGCCCGACCGCTCCAGTATGAGCCCCCGCCGGGCTGCGCCTGCCGCGACGCGCGCCAACGCCAACGCCAACTCCCATGCCAACACCAACGCCAACACCAACACCAACGCCAACGCAGACCAGGCAACGACCGTCCGCCATGGACCCAAAGCAGCCAATGCCAACTGCCCGCTGCATCTGCTGCATCTGTTCCCAAAGACCGCGGGTTCCATGTCAGTAGTGCGGTGGCGTGATCACCCACAACACCCGGGTGGGCGCTTCGGTCGGGTTGGCGCAGCGGTGCACTTCGGTGCTCTTGAACGAGAAACTGTCGCCCTCCAGCAGACGGAAGTACCGCCCCGATACCCACAGGTCCAGCGTGCCGGACAAAACCAGGCCGGCCTCGGCGCCGTCGTGGCTGTAGTCCTCGCTGTCGGCGCCGGGTCCGATGGTGCTGATGAGCAATTCCAGCGGGCCGCTCAGGTTGGGCGACAACAGTTCCTCGGTGATGCCCAGGCCGGTGAAGGACATGCGCCTGCGGTTGGCTGCACGCACCACCACGTCGCCTTCTCCGCTGGCACTGTCGCCGGTGCTCTGGAAGAACCAGTTCATGTGCACACCCAGTGCGTCACTGATCTTCTTGAGCACGCCGATCGGCAGGCGCGACTGGTTGCGTTCCAGTTGGCTCAGGTAACTTACCGAGATGCCGGCCCTCTCGGCCACCTCGCGCAGCGTCAGGTTCTTGACCTGGCGCAGCTCTCGCAGCTGTTCGCCGATGGCGGCTTCCGGGTCGATGTGGCGTGGCTCGTTGGCGGCCGACTCCGCGTCGTCCGGCGCCTGTTGCAGCAGGGGTTGGATGGCCATGGTCTAGGCCGGAATAGAAGCCGGATTCGCGTCCTTGACGCGCAGGCCGTTCGGGTCATACAGGGGTGCCAGCGAGGCCGATGCCGGCACACGGACACCGGCAACCTCGATCTCGTAACGCGCCTCCATGATGAAGTCCCGGTCGGCCACGCCCCAGCTGTTGGTGACATAACCCATGCCCAGCGACTTGCCCAGCGTGTGCCCGAACATGCCCGATGTGATGCGCCCGACGATTTCGCCGTTGCGCCAGATCGGCTCGTTGTGGTAGAGCAGTGGTTCGGGGTCGTCCAGCGCAAACTGCACCAGTCGGCGGTTCAGGCCCTGCTCCTTTTGTTGTAGCAAGGCCTCGCACCCGATGAAACCACCGGGTTTGGACAAGGCCACTGCGAACCCCAGCCCGCCTTGCAATGGCGTGTCTTCGTCGCTGATGTCGTGCCCCCAGTGGCGGTAGGCCTTTTCCATGCGCAGCGAGTTCAGCGCGTGGTACCCGGCCAGGCGCAGGCCGAAGGCGCCGCCTTGCTCCATGAGCGCGTCGAACACGCCAGGGGCGAATTCGGTCGGTATGTAGAGCTCCCAGCCCAACTCGCCCACGTAGGTGATGCGGCTGGCACGTACACGCGCATACGCCAGGTCGATCACCTGCGAGGTGCCGAAAGGGAACGCCGTGTTGGACAGGTCGGCGTCGGTCAGGGTCGCCAGCAGTTCGCGCGAGCGCGGCCCCATGACGCTCAGCACCGCCATGCCCGAACTCACATCGACGGCCACCGCGCGTGCATCGTCCGGGATGTGGCGCTGCAGCCAGGTGAAATCGCGCATGTGGGTGGCCGCGGCGGTGACGATCAGGAAGCGGTCCTCTGCTTCGCGCGTGATGGTCAGATCGGCCTCGATGCCGCCGCGCTCGTTGAGCCACTGGGTGTAGACGATCTTGCCCACCGGCACCGACACGTTGTTGGCGCAGATGCGGTTGAGCACACGTTCGGCATCCGGCCCTTGCAGCAGGTACTTGGCGAACGACGACTGGTCGAACAGGCCCACCGCGTTGCGCACGGCCGCGTGCTCCTGGGCCGAATAGTCGAACCAATTCTGGCGCCCGTAGCTGTAGGCATATTCGGCCTTCACGCCGGCAGGTGCGTACCAGTTGGGGCGCTCCCAGCCGGCGACCTCGCCGAAACAGGCGCCGTGCGCCAGCAGCCGGTCATGCAGGATTGATTTGCGCACGCCGCGTGCGGTTTCGGGCTGTCGGAACGGCCAATGCATGGCGTACAACAGCCCCAGTGTCTCGACCGTGCGGTCGCGCAGGTAGCTGCGGTTGCGCTGGAACGGCATGCAGCGGCGCACGTCCACGTCCCACAGGTCCATCGGCGGGTGGCCATCCACCACCCAGTCGGCCAACACCTTGCCGGCGCCTCCGGCGGACTGGATGCCGATGGAGTTGAAGCCGGCTGCCACATAGAGATTGCGCACCTCCGGTGTTTCGCCCAGCAGGTAGCGGTCATCCGGCGTGAAACTCTCGGGCCCGTTGAAGAACAGGTTGATGCCCACATTGGCCAGCCCCGGCGTGCGGTGCACGGCGGACGCCAGCAGCGGCTCGATGTGGTCCAGGTCATCGGGCAGCTGGTCAAAACAAAAGGTCTCGGGTATGCCGCGCATGCCCCAGGGCTTGGCGACCGGTTCGAACCAGCCCACCAGCAGTTTGCCAGCGTCTTCCTTGAAGTAGGCGCAACCATCCGGGTCGCGCAGCACCGGCATGCTGGACGACAGGCCCGGCATCGGTTCGGTGACGATGTAGAAGTGTTCGGCGGCGTGCAGCGGCACCGTGGTGCCGGCGCGGGCACCGAGTTCGTGCGCCCACATGCCGGCGCAGTTGATGACCACGTCGGCGCGCAGCTCGCCCTGGGCGGTGCGCACGCCGACTGCGCGGCCGTTTTCGACCAGGATCTCCTCGACCCGGGTGTTCTCGAAGATCTTCGCGCCGCGGCTCTTGGCGCCCTTGGCCAGCGCCTGCGTGGTGTCGATGGGGTTGGTGCGGCCGTCCTTGGGCAGATAGACACCACCGACCAGGTCGCCGGTATACACGCCCGGCCACAGGTTGGCGACTTCAGAGGGCGTGAGTGTCTGCACCTCCAGGCCGAAACAACTGGCCATCGAGGCACCGCGTTTGAGTTCTTCGAAACGCGCCGCGTTGGTGGCGATCGCGATCGAACCGGTCTGGCGGAAACCGGTGGCCTGGCCGGTTTCCTGCTCCAACCCGGCGTACAGGCCGGTGGTGTATTGCGCCAGCCGGGTCATGTTGTAGGTGGCGCGCAACTGGCCGACCAAACCGGCCGCGTGCCAGGTGGTGCCGCAGGTGAGCTGCTTGCGTTCGAGCAGCACCACATCGGTCCAGCCCCGCAACGTCAGGTGGTAGGCCACGCTGCAGCCCACGATGCCCCCGCCGACGATGACAACCTGGGCGCGATTTGGCAGATCCATCGAATCACCTGTTTGTGTAAAAATCTGGAAAAATTATACTGTCGCGGAATTAAGAAGACAAATTTCACGCGCAACCCTATAATTTTTTGCAAACGGAGGCGGACATGGCGGAACATGCGAAGGTGGTGGTCATTGGTGGTGGCGTCGTCGGTTGCAGTTGCCTGTACCACCTGGCTGCCCTCGGTATCACCGACGCGTTGCTGATCGAGCGCGACGAACTCACCTCTGGTTCGACCTGGCACGCGGCCGGCAACCTGCCCACTTTCTCCACCAGCTGGAGCGTGCTCAAGCTGCAGAAGTACTCGGCTGCTTTGTACCGCAGCCTGGCCGCGTCGAGTGACAACCCGATCAACTACCACCTCACGGGTTCGGTGCGCCTGGCGCACAACCGCAACCGCATGGACGAGTTCCGCCATGTGCAGAGCATGGCAAAAGCCAACGGGCTGGACTACGAAATCCTCTCGCCGGCTGAACTGAAGGCGCGTTACCCCTTCATCGAAACCCACGACCTGCTGGGCGCCTTGTGGGACCCGCTGGACGGCGACATCGATCCGTCGCAGCTGACCCAGGCGCTGGGCCGCGCAGCCCGCGAACTCGGCGCGCGGGTACGCCGGCACACGCGTGTCACCGCATTGGCGCAACAGCCCAACGGTGAATGGCTGGTGTCGACCGACAAGGGTGACGTGGTGGCCGAGGCCGTGGTCAACGCGGCCGGTTACCGCGCCGGCGAAATCATGGCCATGGTCGGGCGCCACCTGCCGATTGCGGTGATGTCGCACCAGTACCTGGTGACCGAGGATGTGCCCGAGCTGAAGGGCCGCGATGCCCACCTGCCGCTGCTGCGCGACCCCGACACCTCGTATTACCTGCGCCAGGAGCGCGACGGTTTCATCCTGGGCCCCTACGAGTGGAAAGCCACGCCGATGTGGCTGGACGGCATGCCCGATGACTTCGCCAACCAGCTCTGGAACGACGATTTCGAGCGCCTGGAGAGTTACATCGAGGACGCCATCCGGCGCGTGCCGGTGCTTGGCCGCGCCGGCATCAAGCGCGGTGTGAACGGGCCGATTCCCTACTCGCCCGACGGCAACCCCTACATCGGCCCCGAGCCGGGGCTGCGCAACTTCTTTCACTGCAACAACTTCAGCTTTGGCATCACCCAGGCTGGCGGCGCTGGCAAGGCGCTGGCCGAATGGGTGGTGCATGGCCAGCCCGAGTGGGACCTGTGGTCGCTCGACCGGCGCCGTTACACAGATTACGCCACCACCGCCTACACGGTGGCCAAGGCGGTCGAGGTGTACCAGAACGAATATGCCTCGTCGTACCCCTACGAGGAGCGCGCGGCCGGCCGGCCGCTGCGCACCTCGCCGGTGTATGACACCCTCAAGGCCAAGGGTGCGCGTTTCGGTGCGCGTGGCGGCTGGGAGCGCGCGGTCTATTTCGACCTTGACGGCACGCTCCCAGCCGAGGAAAAGCTGTCGTTCAGGCGCGAAAGCATCTGGCACGGCGTGGTCGCCGAAGAGGTGGCCGCGGTGCGCGAGCGCGTCGGTGTGCTCGACCTGCCGGGTTTTACCAAGTTCGAACTCAAGGGCCCGGGCGCCGCGCGCCACCTCGACCACCTCACCTGCTCCAGGCTGCCCGGCCTGGGGCGCGTGTCGCTGGCGTATGCGCTGACGCCGAGCGGCAAGTTGTGGAGCGAGTTCACCATCACGCGGCTGGCCGAAGACCACTTCTACATCATCAGCGCGGCGATCGCGGCCACCCACGACATGGACCTGCTGTGCCAGGGCCTGTCGGCCGACAGCCCGATCACGGTGGTCGACCGCTCGGCGGAATTCGGCTCTCTCATCGTCGTCGGCCCGCGCTCACGCGAGGTGCTGGCGCAGGTCACCGACACCGACCTGTCGAACACCGGTTTTCCGTGGCTCACAGCACGCGAGATCACCACCGTGACCGGCAGCATGCTGGCGATGCGCGTGAACTACGTCGGCGAACTCGGCTGGGAGCTGCACGCACCCATCGACCAGATGCAGGCCCTGTACGACGCCGTGTGGCGCGCCGGGCAGGCCTTCGGCATCCGCGATTTCGGCCTGTACGCGATGGACAGCCTGCGCGTGGACAAGTGTTACCGCGGCTGGAAGAGCGACCTGGAGAGTGGTTACACACCGCTCGAAGCCTCGCTCGACCGTTTCGTCGATGCCAAGAAGCCCGCCTTCGTGGGCCGCGAGGCGTTGCTGGCGGAAATCGCGCGCGGCCCGGCGCAACGTTTCGTGCCCATGACCTTCGACAAGGACGGCGACGCGGAAGCGCCTTATTGCGCGCAGGTCTTTCATGGTGCAGACAACGTTGGCCTGACAACGTCCGGTGTCTGGAGCCATACCCTCAAACAAAGTGTGGTGCTGGCCTATGTGCGCGCCGACCTGGCGCAGCCGGGCACGAAACTCGAAGTCGAGGTGCTGGGCCGGCGCTGTGTTGCCACGGTCCGCCAGGAGCCGTTGTACGACCCGGCCAACCAGCGCCTGCGCGCCTGAAGCTGTGGTTTTTCACAAATTTCTTGAAACAATGAGGTGCTGAACATGAGTGAGACAGCAGAACGAATGGTGCGTCGTGGTGGTGCGCGTGAAGCGCGCAGGGCGGCCCGCGCGGCCCCGCTGCCCGACAACCTGCGCCCGGTGCGTCCGGGCATGCAGGGCGGGCGTTACAAGGCGCTGTCGGATGCCGACGTGCTGAAGATCCACCACGCCGCGCTCGATGCGCTGGAGACCATCGGTTTCGCCGATGCACCGCCCAGCGGCGTCGAGATGATGGTCCGGGCCGGTGCCACGCTCACCAGCACCGGGCGCCTGCTTTTCCCGCGGGCGCTGGTCGAAGACACCATCGCCAACGCAGCCCGCAATTTCGTGCTCCACGCCCAGGACCCGAGGTACGACATGGAGCCGTGGGGCAGCAACGTCTACTTCGGCACTGCGGGCGCCGCGGTGCACATGGTCAACGCCAAGACCGGCGAATACCGCGATTCCACCACGCAGGATCTGTACAACATCGCGCGTGTGGTCGACACGCTGGAGCACCTGCACTTCTTCCAGCGCTCGGTGGTCTGCCGCGAGCTTGCTGCGCCCGACGAGATGGACTTCAACACCACTTATGCCAGCGTGGCCGGCACCACCAAACATGTGGGTTCGAGCTGGGTTGCGCCCGAACACGTCGAGCAGAGCCTGCAGATGCTGCACCTGATCGCCGGCGGCGAGGACAAATGGCGCGAGCGCCCGTTCGTGAGCCAGTCCAACTGTTTTGTCGTGCCGCCGATGAAGTTCGCTTTCGACGCCTGCAAGTGCATGGAGGTCGCGGTGCGCGGCGGCATGCCGGTGCTGTTGCTGTCGGCCGGGCAGGCGGGCGCCACCGCGCCGGCGTCACTCGCCGCGGCACTGGTGCAGGAGGTGGCCGAGTGCCTGGCCGGGCTGGTGTATGCCAACGCCATCCAGCCCAAGGCCAAGACGATTTTCGGCACCTGGTGTTTTGTGTCCGACCTGCGTACCGGCGCCATGTCGGGCGGCAGCCCCGAGCAGGCCCTGCTGTCGGCGGCCAGTGCGCAGCTGTCGCGTTTCTACGATCTGACGGGCGGCACCGCCTCGGGCATGACCGACTCCAAGATGCCGGACGCCCAGTGCGGCTCGGAGCGCGCCTACAACCACGCCCTGGTGGGCAACAGCGGCGCCAACCTGATCTACGAGTCGGCCGGCATGATGGCCAGCCTGATGGGTTTCTCGCTCGAGAGCCTGATGATCGACAACGACATCATCGGCGCCGTGCAGCGCACCATCCGCGGCATCGAGGTCGACGACGAATCGATCTCTCTCGACACCATGCGCAAGGTGTGCCTGGAGGGCCCCGGCCATTACCTGGGCTCCGACCAGACCCTCAAGCTGATGCAGAAGGACTACCTCTACCCGACCGTGGGCGACCGCACCAGCCCCAACCAGTGGGTCGAGGCCGGCATGCCCGATATCGTCGACCGCGCGGCGCGCAAGGTCGACACCATTTTGGCCACGCACTTCCCCAGCCATATCCCGACCGCGGTTGATGAAGCGATCCGGGCGAAGTTTCCGGTGCGCCTGCCGCGCGAGGCGATGCGGCCGGTGGTGCCCAAGCTGGTGCTGTAGGCGGATTGGACCGAACGGCTGTTCTCGACAGTTTGCGGTGTTACTATCATGGCACCTTTTTTGGGGGTCTGATGTCTTCCACCACTTCACTGAAACTGCCAGATGCTTTGAAGGCCTCCATTGCCAAAGTCGCCGCGTTTGAGGGTAAAACCGCCCATGCGCTGATGGTCGACACTTTGCAGGTCGCCATGGAAGATGCGCTGGCACGCCAACAGTTTCATGCCGATGGTGAGGCGTCGTACAGGGACACTTTGCGCACCAACGCAGTCTTTGGCGGTGCAGATGTCAAAGCCTATGTCCTGGCTCGCGCAACGGGGGGCAAGCCGAGTCGGCCGCAGGCGCAGCGGCTGGACGCGGCCAAGCCGTCTGCCGCATCGGATGACTGAACTGGTTTACACCGAGCAAGCACTGATCGACCTGGAGCGGCTCAGCGACTTCTTGCTGCAGACCGACCCGCAAGCAGCGAAAAGTACGGCCGTCCTGATTTTTGACGGACTCGAGATTCTGGTGCATCACCCCGAAATCGGCCGCAAAGTCCACTTCGGGCAGCGCGAGTTGGTCATTTCCCGGGGACGAACTGGGTATCTGGCGCTCTATCGGTTCTTGCCGCATGTCGATCGCATCGTGGTGCTGGCACTGCGCCATCAGCGGCACGATGGCTTCCTGCGTATCAAGGGTCCATCACCGCCGCCGGCGGATTGTTCAGCACCGCCACCACCGTCTGCAGGCCGCTGCGCAATTGCTCCAGCGACGCCACCGCGTTCAGGCTGATCCGCACCGCGTGTGGCGCCGGGCTGCGTCCGACGGCAAAGTGGTCCATGGTGCGCACCAGCACGCCGGCCTGGCGCAGCGTGGCGGCGTACTGGCCGGCGCGCCAGGGTTCGGGCAGTGGCAGCCAGATGTGCGGGTAGTCGGCGGCCCAGCGCAATGTGATGCCGCTCAGGCTGCGCCGCGCAATCGCCAGGCGCTCAGTGATGTGCTGGCGTTGCAGTGCGATCAGCGTGTCGGCCTCACCGGTCTCCAGCCAGCGTGTGGCGATCTCCGGCATCAGGGGTGCCACCATCCAGCAATCGGTACGGATGCTGCCGGCCACCTTGTCCAGCCACTGCGCCGACGCTTCGAGGTAGCCCACCCGCAGACCCGGCGCCATCACCTTGCTGAAACTCGACATCAGGAAAGACTGGTTCGGCACCAGCGTGGATATCGCAGGCGGGGGACGTTCAAGTGCGGCCGCATGAACCACGTCTTCCAGCAGCAACAGGCCACGCCGGCGCACGACAGCGGCAATCGCTTCGCGCCGCTCCGAGGACATGGTGCTGGTGGTGGGGTTGTGCAGGGTGGGTGAACAGAACAGCAGCTTGGTGTTGTAGGTCTGCGCCGCGCGGTCCAGCGAATCCGGAACGATGCCCTGTGTATCCATCTCCAGGCCCACCACCTGCAGGCGCAGGGAGCGCGCCAGCGCCAGCATGCCGGGGTAACTCAGTGGTTCGGTGAGCAGCGTGTCGCCGGGGTGGGCGATGGTGCGCAACACGCCGGCCAGGGCGTGTTGCGCCCCGTGGGTGACCATCACCCGCTCCCAGGCACCGCTGGTGCCGAAGCGCCGGAGCCAGGCCGCACCAGCCATGCGGTGGTGGGTGGCGCCGGTCTCGGGTTGGTACTTCAGCACCCGGGCCATGTGTTGCGGGTCCTGGCCCAGGGCCGCCATGGCGCGTTGCAGCGCATTGACTTCGTCGGTGGGGATGGCGATGTTGTGCGCCAGGTCGATCTGCGTTGCCGCCGGGCCGGCGCCGGCATCTTCGGCGCTGGTGTCGAGGTTGCGCACATAGGTGCCGTCGCCCACTCGGGCACTTGCCAGCCCCTTACGCTCCAGGTGGGCGTAGGCACGGCTGACCGTTCCTGTGGTCACGCCGAGGCGTTTCGCCATCACCCGGTGGGGCGCGAGCTTTTCACCCGGAGCCAGTTGCCCGCTCAGGATCGCCTGCCCGAGTTCGGTGGCAATGGCGAGGTAGCGGGGGGTGCTGCCGGCAGTGGCTGGGGGCGTGGAAGGCATGTGGCTCCTGGCAGACCATGGGACAGCGGGGTGTCCATGCCACAGTCAATTCGGCGAATTCTAGCGATTGGATGCATTCAATGTAAGGCTTGAGTGTGGCAATTTGACCGACTTTGTGGCATTGAAATCCCATCATGCATCCATAAGTTTGACTACTTTTGTGACGCGGAATTCTTCGCTTGTCCCGTGGTGCGGAGCACACGACACTCCTTCCGGCCAAGTGGCTGACCAAGGTTTTCAAAACTGGACAGGAGTGCGGGTGATGCCTGAGATTCGGATTCTGGACGGTGTGAGAGCACCCATCGCGGTTCTGCGGGATCAGCGTGGCGACACCCCGCTGCCGGCTTTGTGGCTGCGTGCCCGCAGCCCTGACCCTTCGGAGCGTGACCGCGTCACGGGCCAGCGCCTGGTGAACCCGCACCTGTTGCCGGAAGACCTCGAACTGACCGGCGCGCTGTATGCGGGCAACATGCTGGACCTGTCCTTCAGCGACGGCTTTCGTTGCCTGTACGACCCGCAGGAACTGATCGCCGGCGCCGTGCTGCACGAGGGTTGCCCAGCCGCCAGGCCCTGGAAGTCCGACCTGGCGCCCAAACCCGTTTACCAATGGCCAGACCTGGCAGACGACGCGGTGCTCTACCGCGCCGTGACCGACCTGATCGAACTCGGTTTTGTGCTGGTGCACGGCACGCCGACCCGGGCCGACTCGATTCTGACGATCGCGCGGCGTTTCGGCTACGTCCGCGACACCAATTTCGGCAACTATTTCGAGGTCTATTCGCGCCCGGACTCGACCGACCTGGCCTACCGGCCGATTGCGCTGGGGCCCCACACCGACAACCCGTACCGCACGCCGGTGCCGGGGCTGCAACTGCTGCATTGCCTGCAGAACGAGACTTCGGGCGGCTTCTCCACCCTGGTCGACAGCCTGGCCGTGGCCGCGCAGCTGGTGCGCGAAGACCCGCGCGGTTTTGAGCTGCTGTGCGAGGTGCCGGTGCGTTTCGAGTACCGTGACGCCGACACCCAGCTGGTGTCGGTCAAACCGATGATCGAGGTCGACGCCGCCGGCCAGATGACGGGTGTGCACTACAGCCCGCGGCTGGACGACATCCCGCTGATGTCGGATACCGACACACGCCGTTACCACCGCGCGCGCAAGCGCCTGGGCCTGCTGTTCGAAGACCCGGCTTTCGAGTTGCGCTTCAAGCTCGAACCCGGCCAGCTGATGATCTTCGACAACAACCGCGTGCTGCATGGTCGCACGTCGTTCGACCCGTCCGAGGGCCACCGCCAGCTGCAGGGCTGTTATATTGACCGCGATGGTCCGCGCAGCCTGTACCGCGTGCTCAAGCGCCGGTTGGCCAGCCCGCCCGCATCCGCCACCGCCCCCACACCGGAGTTGAGCCATGCAGACAGTTGATTTCGTGCAGATGAAGGACGGCACCGCGCAGGACTACCAGTTCCTGCATGTGCTGGAGAACGACTACATCCGGGCCCTGCCAGAGCGCCTGTTGCTGGCGCTGGAGCGCCTGGGCGACTCGATCCAGGGGTACAAGGTGAGCCGCCTGCACCATTCGCTGCAAAGCGCGTCGCTGGCCGAGGCCGATGGCGCCGACATCGAGACCATCGTTGCAACACTGGTGCACGACCTGGGTGACGAACTCGCCCCCGACAACCACTCGCAGCTGGCTGCGGCCATCGTCCGCCCCTACGTGCGGGCCGAAGTCACCTGGATCATCGAGATGCATGGCCTGTTCCAGATGAAGTACTACGCGCACTTCTACGGCCGCGACCCGCATGGCCACCTCGCCTACAAGGACCACCCCTGGTATGCCAGCTGCTGGCGCTTTTGCGAGCGTTACGACCAGGCGGCATTCGACCCGGCCACGCCGACCCAGCCGCTGTCGCATTTCGAGCCCATGCTGCGCGAGGTTTTCAGCCGCAAACCGTTCGACCCGGCGATCCTGAAACAGCCGGCCAAGGCCTGAAGCCACCACGCCACCTGGCGCCATCAGAACCTGCTCTGCGAGATCCTGCCGGAGTCCTTCGCCGGCCAGCGTTATATGCTGCAGGCGCACTGGGTGGCCTGGATCAGCCCGCTGTTCGAGCGCATCCGGCGCGACCCGCGCGTGCTGGCGGTGATGCAGCCGTTGCTCGGGCCCGACATCCGGCAGGTGGCGCAGCAGATTCACTGGAGGGTCGATTGGGCCGCGACCCAATCTTCATGGGTTCCGTCGGATCGACGCGCCCGTCTGTTGCACCACTGCAGTTCACCTGGCTTGCCGTTGTTCCTGCGCTGCGCGCGGAGCCCCGGCGTCGGCGAGATGGGCGCCAAAGAACATGCGGGACAGCTTGGCCCGGGCCGCTGCCGCCTCGCACCGGCTGCACGGGCGCGATGTCGAATACAGTACCGCGCCGGTCAGATCCGCTTTTCCAAGGCGACGTTGTGCATCGCGGATGGCCTCGCGCTCGGCGTGGGCGTCAGGGTCCTGGTTCTTGATGACCCGGGCCGGCACAAGGGCGCAAACGAAGATGACAGCGCGAACATTGCCGTGCCAGCGAGCACGTTGCGGCGACTGCAGATCGGGGGCACGCGTGCGGCACAGCATGGCGCTTGCGCAAGCGCTCGCCCTGACACGATCAGGCCCGACAAGCCCAGCGCATCCCCGATCGGTGTTGGGTGCGGTTCGGTCGGCTCCGGTGCACGCCAGGGCGCCAGTTCTCGTGCGCCGAAAGGTGCATGAATGCCCATTGCAACTGCCTCCGTTTGTCGCCCACAGGTTTTACAAGTCCAATGTTCAGGGCACGCCCGAAGAAAGCCGAAGCGCCATGAACAGGCTGTGTGGATTTTTCAGGTAGTTGGAGAAGGGGCCTGACTCCTGGAACCCGGCGCTCCTGTACAACTGCTGCGCAGCCAAGAACGCGGGATGCGTTCCGGTTTCCAGACTGAGCAAGCCATACCCGCGTTGCTTTGCAGTTTCGATGATCCGATCGAGAACCGCACGGCCGGCGCCGCGGCCACGCAACTTCGCTGGCGTGCGCATGGACTTGATCTCTCCGTGCGCGGGTGTCAACTCCTTCAGTGCGCCACATCCCAGCAACTGGTCGTGGTCCCAGACGGTCCAGAAGGTGATGTCGGCAGACTTCAACTTCGACAGGTCCAGGGCGAACACCTGTTCCGGGGGACTCAACGCGTACATGTGGGCCAGGTGCTCGGCAAGGAGTGCGTGGACTTCAGGGCGGGAGAGGTCGTCGATTTCGATTCGCATGGGGAAATTTTTGGCTGTTCGTTGGCGTGGAGGCCAATTTTCCAACAGGAAGGCCAGCGACGACATGATGGAAGGTGTTTCGGTGCCCCAACCAAGCCGACTCCCATCTTTGAATCCGGCCAACTTCTGCGGGCTGCCGTAGCTACGGCCTGCGTCATGAAGAGTATCTGCGACTGATAAACCTGACTTGCATGTTGCCGAAACTCTGAAATGGTCAAAATTTACCCACACTATTCCACGAAGAGCCGGAATTTGCTTAAAAACGCCGCGAACGATTTCTCGACCAGCTTTCAAATCCGGCGCCATGGCGGGGATTCTGCAAAAACTTTACTTTCTACAAGTGCGGGTAAAATGATAGGCTTGGTGGCGTCCGCGCCGATGTGAATCATTTAAGGAAAAATTGCTGTGTTTGATCAATTGGTACCCGTCAACAAAGAACGTCACGCCGGCAAGAAAGTACGCGCCAGCAACGATTTTCATTTTGCATCGAAATTTCATGTGGCTTATGTCACTGTGCATGAGTTTGCGCGCGCAGCCGCCATCTACCCATTGGTCTTCCTGGAAGACAAAGTCAATGATGCTTTTCGTCCGGTCGCCTTGATGGGCTTGGATGCAGGGGAAAACCTGTTTGTCGACAGCGAAGGGCAGTGGACTGGTTCATACATCCCCGCCATCATCCGCCGCTATCCATTCGCCCTGACCAAGGCGGCTGAAGCGGACCGCTATATCGTCTGTGTGGATGAGGCCAGCGACCTGCTCAGCGACACCGAAGGCGCGCCCATGTTCGACGAACAAGGCAACCCGACCCAGGTGATTGAGAATGTCAAGCGCTACCTTGGCGAACTGCAGCAAATGGACACCATGACCCACGAGTTCAGCAATTTCCTGGTTCACAACAACCTGCTGACCCCTCTGAACATGCGTGTGAACGCCGCCAATAAGGTGCGCAATATCACCGGTTGTTATGTCATCAACGAAGAGCGCCTGAATAACTTCAGCGATGCCAAGTTCGTCGAAATTCGCCAAAAAGGCTATCTGCCTGCCATCTACGCGCACCTCATCTCGCTGTCCCAGATCGAGCGTCTGGCCAGCATGAAGAAGTCGCCAGCTGCAGCGCTTGTGGAATAGAAATAACCACCGGTGGCTGCGCCGCCACGTAGCACGCTGGCGCCATAACGATCGCAGGGCGCACACCTGGGCGGCCGGGCGACATGCTCCGCTGAGCAGGCCGTACCTCATGAGTTGCTGCAACCATTGGCAGCCCAGCACGTCGGACTTGCGGCCCGAAACGTTCTTGACCTGGCGCGCGTTGGCCAGAAGGACAGTGAAGCCGCGCGATTCGAGCAGCTCAAACAAGGGGATCCGCCACAGAATATTGACGTATTTATCATTGTTGCTATCATTTCAACCGAAGTCAGTATCATTAGCCCCTGTGGCTGCCCCGATTGGAGTAGCGTAGGGGGTTGCTGGTGCGGGTTGGGTTTTCCAAAGATGGGGGGGAGTGTGGGCAATTTTTCTGATTCATGGGGCCGGCGCACGCTGCGATGGTGCTGGCTGACGGTACTGACCACAAGCAGCGCCAGTTCGTGGGCACAGCTTGCTGCGCCCGTGGTGCAGCCCAGTGCCGCTGTGGCGACATTGAGCCTGAAAGACCTGTTGACCCAAGTGCTCGCGGCCAACAAAGATATCCGCAGCAAGCGCGCGGAAATCGGCATTGCTGCAACCGGCATCGACCGAGCTGCTGCCGCATTCCAGCCGGTGGCCACCTTGTCGGCCACAGATGGCCGCAACCGCCAGCCCAACACCTACGAAGAAGCATTGACCCGGGGTCAATCTTCTTACTACTCGCGCGATGGCCAAGACTATTCTGCTGGCCTCAGTCAGTTGTTGCCCACCGGGGCCAAACTTGAAGCCAAAATCACACTGTCGAGTTTTATCACCAACATCAACCAGATGGCGGTGGGCCGTCCCGAAGGAGCCAAGGACAACCGCGCTTTTTGGGGCTTGACCTTGACCCAGCCACTGGCCAAAGACGGCGGATTCGCCGTGACCAAGGCGCGCACCCTGGTGGCTGGGTTGGACCTGGCGGTGGCCGAACACACCCAGGGCGAGACCGAGTCCAGCGTCGTCGCCGAAACCTCGCTGGCATATTACGAATTGGTGCTGGCGCAGCACCGTGTTTTGGCTGCCCAGGAAAAAATTCGTACTGGCCGGCTTTTGTTGACCGAAGCGCGCGCATTGTCGAGCCAGGGGCGTTTGCCCGAGTCTGATGTGTGGGAGGTCGAAAACTCGTTGTCCCGATTCCAAGCCGGACTGAGCGAAGCCGTACAGGGGGAGCGCGAACGTCTGAATCGCTTGAACACCTTGGTCATGACTGCAACCGGTAGCGGGCTGCAAGCTTGGCGCGCGTCCGATGCCCTGCCCGTCGTGTCGAGACAAGATCCAGGGATTGGCGCTGAGCAGTCGGTTCGACTTGCCATGGATTCTCGGCATGACTTCTTGATGCAAAAAAAGCTCCTCGAGCGTGAAGGTGTCCAGTTGGTCTACGCACAAAACCAGGCCCTGCCGCGCATCGACCTGGTGGCCAGTTACGGCCGCAATGGCCTGGCCTATTCGGCCAGCACGGCCTTCAGCACGGACGCCATGCGCGGCTACCCTGGCTGGAGCATGGGCCTGCAAATGCAAATTCCACTGGGCGAAAACCGCCAAGGGCGAGCCGACATCGCAGCCGCCAACTTGCGCCGTGAAAACGCCTTGCTTGCCATCAAGGCGCTGGAAGTGCAAATCGCCAACGACATCGACACCAGCCTCAAAATGCGCGCCAGCGCCGCCGAGCGATGGAGCCACTGGCAGGATGTGGCGCGTCGCGAGCAGCAGCAACTCGAGCTTGAGCGCAAGCGCTTTTCGGCCGGGCGCAGCGAAATGCGCGAAATCTTGATGAGGGAAGAAAAAACCGTGAATTCCCGTCTGATGGTGCTTGAGCAACAGGTGGCTTTTGCCAAGGCACAAGTCATCCTTGAATCTGCGCAAGGTACCTTGTTGCAACGCTAGGTTTCATGAAAAAATCGACCTTCATCATGAACTGCCTGCCCCACTTTGGGGCCGCCGGTCTGTCGCTGTTTTCGTTGGTGGGCGTGTTGGCGCAAACTCCCGCACCTGCGTCGGTCGCCGCGATCAGCGCGCCTGGCGTGACGCAGGCCCAGCGCGATGTCAAGCTCAGTACCACCGTCGCCGGGCGCATCGACGGCATGCTGGTGCGTGAAGGCAGCCGTGTGCGCCAGGGCCAGCTCCTCATGCACCTGGACCGCACCCTCGAAGAGCTCGAAGTGCAACGTCGCCGCTTGCTGGTCGAGGACCGGGCCAGACTCGAAGAACTCAAGCAAAAAGAAAAAACCTTGATCCAGCAGGTCGAGTCCCTTCGTCCCTTGCTGGCCACCGGTGGCGTCTCGCGCAAGCAGGCCGAAGACGAGGAAATGGTGCTGGGCGCCGTGATCGCAGAACGCAAGGCACTTGAGGCCAGCAAACAGCGTGAGCGGGTGGAACTCGCGCTGGCACAAGAGACCTACGAGCGCCGTCATCTGCGTTCGCCCATCGACGGCGTCATTACCAAAGTCGCTTTGCGCGTCGGTGAGAGCGTGGCCCCACATGAGCCTTTGATTTCGGTGGTCGACACCAGCCGCGTGCGCTTCCTGGGTACCATCCCCGCGCGCACGGGAACCAAGCTCCACGTGGGGGCGATGGTCAAGATTGAGCTGGTCCAAGACGGCCAGCCGCGCAGCCGTTTGGCCAGAGTGGTGTTCGTCTCGCCCGTGACCGACCCATCGAGCGGGCTGATTGAGGTCATCGCCGAGTTTGAAAATGCCGACGGCTCCGTGCGTCCCGGCATCAGTGGTCGCATGCTGCTTTGAGCCTGTGACACATGGGAGCAGAGCCCAAACAAGCAAACATGGCAAAAGCCGCCGTAGCAAGCGGCGATGCTGCGGCCTGGGCCGAACTGGCCGCATTTGACGGACCTGCCCAGTCGTTCTGGGAACAATATATCCGCAGCGTAGGCCAAAGCCTGCATGCGCGCCGAGTCCTGTTGCTGGCCTCGGGCGTCGGCCAACCCTGGCAGGCCTTGGCCCAATGGCCTGCCAACGCGCCAGAGTTGGCGGGTGATGGCGAGGGCATCTTGCAGTTGATCTCGCGCGTGGCGCCAGAGCAACCCATGGTTGAAGACTTTCCTCAGGGCGGTCAAGTCCTGGCAATGCATTTGCCGCAGGCGTCGGTCGGGCCTAACCAAGTGCTCGCCGTGGTGGCTTTGCACGCCGCATATTTCGGGCTCGCCGCCACTGCGTTGCTGGCGTGGGCGACCCAGGTCTCGGCCCTGCCCGCGCTGCACGCAAGACGCAGCGCAGCCCGGGACAGCGCCGCATCCCACGCCGCAGTGGCCGACCCGGATGCCGCCATGGCGCATGAACCCCATGCCGAGCGGCTCTACCAAATCCTTCAGCTCTCCATCCAGCTCTCGCGGCAAGAGCGGTTCCTGCAAATGGCCTTTGAGCTTTGCAACGCCTTGGCCGTGCGCTTCAACTGCGACCGCGTGTCGCTGGGCTGGGTGCATTCCCCTTATGTGCGCCTCACGGCCATCAGCCACGTCGAAAAATTTGACCCGCAATCGACCGTCAGCCGAGCCCTCGAAGGCGCGATGGAGGAAGCCGCCGACCAGTCCGGTGCATTGGTCTATCCCGCGCAGCCGGGCTCGCGCCATGTCCATCGTGCCCACGAGTCGTATGCCTTGATGCAGGGCGTGGCCGCCGTCGTCAGCGTGCCCCTGCACGATGGCAATGAGGTAAAAGGCGTGCTCTGTCTGGAAAAACGTCAAGGCATCTGGAGCGACGATGAACTTTGGGAGCTGCGCCTCATTGCGCAGGTCACCGTACAACCGCTGGCCAACCTGCAAGCGCGTGATCGCTGGTGGGGTGATCGTGCCTGGGAATCCATTCGGCGTTGGGCCGACCAAGCTCTGAGCCCACGCCACAACGGCTGGAAATTGGCCGGGATCGCCGGCTTGGTGGCCTTGCTGATGCTGATTTTTCTGCCATGGGCCTACCGCGTCGACGCCACCTTGACCCTGCGCAGCAAAGACCTCCTGTTCATGCCGGCGCCTTTTGATGGCTACCTGCGCCAAGTGCATGTCGAAATTGGCGACAAAGTGCAAGCGGGCCAGGTGCTGGTGCAACTCGACACGCGTGACCTGGTGCTCGAAGAGTCGATGGCTGAAGCCGATGTGCTGCGTTATAGCCGCGAATCCGAAAAATCCCAAGCCACACGCCAATTGGCCGAAATGCAGATCAACCTGGCGCGCGGGGTTCAATCAGCTTCGCGCCTTGCCTTGATCCGTCACCAGCTGCACCACGCCACCGTGACGGCGCCGCGCGATGGCGTGGTGGTCGAGGGCGAGCTCAAGAAAAACCTGGGCGCGCCGCTGCGCAAGGGCGACTTGCTGCTCAAACTGGCCCAAACCGACGACACCTATCTCGAACTCGAAATCGACCAGGTCGATGTGCACGAAGTCAAGGTGGGCTCGCGCGGTGAGTTCGCGCTCGTGGGGCGCCCTGACCAACGCTTTGCCACCCAGATCGACCGGATCGATCCGGCCTCCACGCTGCGTGAAGGCCGCAATGTGTACCTCGCGCGCGCCAAAGTCCTGGCCGGCATTCCTGTCTGGTGGCGTCCGGGCATGGGCGGTACGGCGCGCATTGACGCGGGCGATCGCCCTCTCATCTGGGTGTTGACGCACCGCACCGTGCGCTTTTTGCGCGAGTTGTTCTGGTTATGAGTCTGGACGACGCCAGCGGTCGTACCTACAGCGATGCGTGGCACCGCGTCTCCAGTGTGCGCGCGTGTTTGCGCAGCAGCGTGCGCGCGCACCGCCAGACCTTCCGGGGCGAAAAGTGGGTCGTGCTGCGCGACAGCCTGGGCAGCGAGTTCTTCCGCGTCACCGCGGACGCCTATGCTTTTTTGAGCCGCTTGAATCCTCAACGTACGATCGACGAAGTCTGGGGCGAGTTGATCGAGGCCGAACCCGAACTCGCGCTCACCCAGGAAGAAGTGGTGCAGCTGCTGGGCCAACTGCAGCTCTCCAACCTCTTGCAGTTCGACCGTGGCGCGGCGGCGGCCAGCCTGTTTGAGCGGCACCGCCAGCGGCGCGGTCGCGAGATCAAGGCCGTGCTGCTGGGCTTCTTGTCTATCAAGCTGCCCCTGCTCGACCCCGATCGTGCACTGGACCGCGCCTTGCCGGCGATTCGTGTTCTGTTCGGCCCTGTGGGCGCTGCGCTGTATGCGGTACTCGTGCTGCTGGGTCTGAAAGCGTTGCTGGACGAGTCTTCTCATTTGTTTGCGCAGTCCGCCGGCTTGCTCGCACCCACCAATTTGGGCTTGTTGTACTTCGGCATGGTGCTGGCCAAGCTGGTGCACGAATTTGGCCACGCCGCAGCTTGCAAACGCTACGGCGGCGAGGTGCACAAGATGGGCGTCATGCTGCTCATGTTCGCGCCGCTGCCCTATATGGACGCAACCGCCAGCTGGGGTTTTCGAAGTCGCGCCCAGCGCATGCTGGTCGGCGCCTCGGGCGTGCTGTCCGAGTTGGCGGTGGCGGCGGTGGCGGCGCTGGTGTGGGCCCATACCGCGCCAGGCGTACTCAATGCGCTGGCCTACAACGTGATCTTTGTGGCGAGCGTGTCCACCGTCTTGTTCAACCTCAACCCGCTGATGCGCTTTGACGGCTACCACATGCTGGTCGACTTCCTCGATGTGCCCAATCTTTTTCAGCGCTCGCGTGACCAACTCAAGTACCTTGGTGAGCGCTGGCTGCTGGGCATCAAGACCGCGCAACCGGCGGCGCGCACCGCCAATGAAGCCTTGCTGCTGCCCCTGTATGGGGTGATCAGCCTGGGCTATTGGGTGGTGCTGATGTCCAGCATCATCTTCTTTATCGCCGAGCAGTACCTGGACCTGGGTGTTGCTCTGGCCTGGATCATGTTTTTCAGCATCGTGGTCAAGCCCATGTTCGACTTCGGCAAGTACCTGCTGGCCAGTCCAAAACTGCAACACCAGCGCTCTCGCACGCTGGCCATCACGGTGGGCATTGCCGTCGTGGGCCTCGGTCTGTTGGCTGCGGTGCCGATGCCCGACCGGATTCGGGTCAAAGGCGTGATACAGGCCACGCATTCGCGCGAGCTCTACAGCGACAGCGGCGGCGCCTTGGTGGATTTGTTGGCGCGCCCTGGCGAACGGGTGGCGGCAGGCCAAGTGCTGGCCCGACTCGAAAATCCGGAACTCGAGTTCGAGATCCTGTCGGTCCGGCAACAGCGCGAGCAGTTGCTCGCGCAGGAACTGCAGGCCATCAGCACTACCGTGGCCGACCTCGAACCCCTGGGGCGCCAGCGTCAGGCGATAGAGCAAAAACTCACCGAGCTGCTGCGCCAGCAGCAAGCCCTCACCTTGCGGGCCCCCATCGAAGGTATCTGGAGTGCCAGTGAACTCGACGCCAGCCGAGGCCAGTGGCTTGCGCGTGGCGGTAGTCTGGGCACGGTGGTCGACGAGCGCGACTGGCGCTTTGTCGCGGTGCTGCCCCAGGTCAGCACGCACTTGTTCGAAGCGGGCGTGCTGAGCGCTGAAATCCGCATCCGGGGCCAGCAAGAGTTCAACCTGCAATCGGCCAAGACCGAAGTCATGCCTTTCGAGCAGGGCCAGCTGCCTTCGCCGGCGCTTGGCATGGCCGGTGGCGGTGAGATCGCGGTGCTGTCTTCCGACCCCAAGGGACTGGCGGCGGCTGAACCGTTCTTTCGCATCCATGCGCAGTTGCCGGCTGCCGAAAGCTCCCAAGGCAACGACGGTGACATCCTGCGCCGCCTGCATGGCCGCCTCGGCACCATGCGCATCAGCTTGCCGAACTCGCCGTTGCTGTTTCAGTGGGAGCGCGGCGTGCGCCAATTCCTGCAACGGAAGTTCCGCGTATGAGCAGCGCCGTGGTGGAGAAACTGCGGGCGCTTGAAAAACTGCCCGAAGGCCTGGACGCCTGGATCGACCGGGCGCAGGGCTGGTTCAAGCGCCGCCCCAGCCAGGCCCGGCCGCTGTGGCAGCAGGCGCTGCTTTGCACCGAGCAATGCCAACGTTATGGCGCGCTCGCTCCCGAGGCCTTGCAGCAAGCGCTGCTGTTGGCGACGGAAAATTTGCGTCGTGACCCGCTGCATGCGAAGGGCTGTTTGGTCGACGCCTTGGCCCTGGTGGGGCAGGTGGCGCAGCGCGAGCTGGGCCTGCAACCGTATCCGGTGCAGTTCATGGGGGCGCTGGCACTGCACCATGGCTGGCTGGCCGAAATGGCCACCGGCGAAGGCAAGACACTCACCGTCGCGCTGGCCGCCGTGCTGGCCGGGTGGAGCGGCCGTCCTTGCCACGTCATCACCGCCAACGACTATCTGGCCGAGCGCGACGCCGAAACCATGCGCCGCTTGTTTGATGCCTGTGGCGTGAGTCTGGCATCGGTCTACGCCGAAGTGGCGGCCGAACAACGGCCCCAGCTTTACAGCGCCGACGTGGTCTATGTCACGCCCAAGGAATTGCTGGCAGACCACCTGCGTGACCAACTCGCGGCAGGCTCGGGCCAAGACGCGCAGTGGCAGAACTTTCAGCGCTGGATGGGGCAGGGCGAGACCAGGCCTGAAACCCCGTTCTTGCTGGTGCGCGGACTGCACACGGCCATCGTCGATGAGGCCGACAGTGTACTGATCGACGAGGCCGTTACGCCACTCATCCTGTCGGCACGCCGACCCAGCCGTGGTCTGAGCGAAGCGGTGGTTTTGCTCGCCCAATTGGCCCCGACCTTGGTCGCTGACCAAGACTACGACTGCATCACCCGCACCCGCAGCGTGCGTTTGCGTGCAGCTGCCATCGCCGCGGTGGCGCAGGTCGCGCACGCGCTCCCGCCGGTCTGGCGCCCCGCGCCCAGGCGCGAAGAACTGCTGCGCCAGGCGCTGCAAGTCCATTGTTTTTTTCGTGCCGGTCATCAGTACCTGGTCGACGACGGCGAGATCGTGCTGCTCGATGAATTCACGGGCCGGATGACCCCGGGCCGCACCCTCACCGCGGGTCTGCATCAAGCGGTGGAGGCCAAGGAAGGGCTGACCATCACCGACCCTAACGAGGCCCTCAGCCAGATGAGTTTTCAGGCGTTTTTTCGGGGTTTCACCCGTTTGTCCGGGTGCTCTGGAACGCTCTGGGAAGCAATGGGTGAGTTGTGGCAGGTCTACCGCTTGCGCGTGGTACGCGTGCCCACGCACCGCCCGCGTCAAACCATCACCTTGCCGGCTCGCGTGATGCTGAGCAAACCGGACAAGTGGCAAGCCGTGGCCCGGGAAGTGATCGAGGCGCAGAAGAAGGGTCGCGCCGTGTTGGTGGGTGTGCGCAGTGTGGAGTCGAGCGAAATTCTGGCGGACCTGCTGCGCGCGCAAAACATCGAGGTCGCCGTGCTCAACGCCGTCCACCATGCCGAAGAAGCGTCCATCGTGGCGCAGGCCGGAGAGCCCGCCCGCATCTCCATCGCCACCAACATGGCGGGGCGTGGCACCGACATCCGGCTGCACAAAGCGGTTGAACACAACGGTGGCCTGCATGTGGTGATCGCCGAAGTCAACGAATCGGGCCGGATTGACCGCCAGCTCGCGGGTCGTTGTGGCCGCCAGGGCGACCCGGGCAGCGTGTCGCTGTACCTGTGCCTGGAAGACAACCTCGCCTTGCGCTATCTGCCGGCCTGGGCGTGCAGCATGTTGGTCGTCCTCCTTGCCCGCGCGCCGCAATCGGCGCCCGTCTGGGCACAGCGCGCATTTGCCTGGGCCCAAGCGCGCTCGGAAGGCGATGCGTTCGAGCGCCGCTTCTCGGTCTTGCGCAACGACGACTGGATGGCTTCTGCGCTCCCGTTTGCCCAGCGCACTGGCGTATGAGCCCAAACATGCCCAGCCCCGCAGCGCTTTGGCCGGTCTGGCGTCAGCCGGCCGAGCAAGCACTGCGGGCCATGCTGGGCGAACTCGCAGGACTGGCCATCACGGGCGGCGAAGCCTCGGTGCGCTTGTCGCCCGGGGCTATCGAGGGCGGGCGCTGGCTCGCCGGTTTCTCGCCGGCGGGCGTATCTGCCGAGCGACTGATGGGCTTGCCCGAACGGCTGGCCATGCCTGCTGAGGGCGCTGAACGCTTTCGCTCGCAGTGGCGCCACGCGCGCCAAATTTACCTGGCGGTCGAACAAACCGACACGCAGGTAATCGCCAAGGTCTACTTCGAACACGCACTGCCTGCGCCCGACCTGCGAACCCGTGCGCCGAATCAGCGCCAGGTGGCCTTGCAGATCGAGTCGTGCAAATGGCGCGTCGATGCACCAGCGCCGGCCGCCCGTCACACCGAGTACTGGCGTATGTCAGGACTCGATGGCGCGGCCACCGTGGCACTTTTGCGCGAGACGCGTGACCTGGCGCCGGCGGCGCAAGAGGTCCATGCGGCTGTGGCCCTGGTCCTGGAAAATGCCTTGCGCGCCGCGCCCGGCTGGCAAGGCCATCGCCTGCTCGTGGTGCGCGAGCCAGACACCGGGCGCCGTGGCGTAAGTGTGCGCTTTTATGGCAGCGAACTGCGCGCCAGCGCCGTGCTCAATACATTGTCGAATCTTTTTGCTGCCTGGGGCTTGAATCCCGGGACGCTGTCGGGCCCGCTGTCGGTCCGGGCGACCCAGGAACTGGGCTGGCTGCACGCCGGCCTGGACGCTCGGGCCAGACCCTATCTCACAGTTTATGGCGCCTTGAACCGCGCCGACACCCGAGCCGTTTTGATGCGGGCCGTGGTCACTCGAAGCGCGACGCGCGCAGCGTTGCAGGAATACTGAAAATGTACAAAAAAAATCGCTTGAATTCCGCTTCGATTCGTCCCCCGTTCCGTCGCAGCCGCAGCACGGTCGAACGCCTGGAAGACCGCATCTTGCTGTCGGCCGAACCGCTGTTGCAGTTCAATCGCGTCGACAGCGAACAAGCACTGGTGGTGGAGAACCTGGCCTACAACGCCCAGACCAGGCTGGTCGATCCGCTGGACCTGTCAACCATTTCCAGCATTGCCAGTTTGATCGACCTGACCCGGCCGCAAACCGGTCAAAACAGCAAATTCAACTGGACTGGCTCGACCTCGTCCTTGCTCAAACTCAACTCTCAGTTGTCCGCCCTGGTGCTGGATTTGGGCGAAGGCACCAGCCAGATGAGCCTGAGCAATGACGGCAACGGCATGCTGAGGCTGTCGCGCCTCGATGGCCAGGCAGCCAAGGAGGGCGAAAACCCATACGACTTCGTTTTTGCCAAGCCCACCAGCATCTTGGGCATCCGCGGCGGAGGCGGCATCGACCGCCTGATCATCGACAACGTCGACCTGGGCATGACCAGCCTGTCGGTCGACGTCGAGTTGATCGACATTCCCAGCACCAGCACACTGACCGGACAGAACAACGTGCTGCTGATGGCGCGTGACAGCTTCGCCGGCGATCTGGGCCAACTTACCATCGGTGCCGACGACCTCGAACTCAGTGCGAGCATCGACGTGGCCGGCAGCATGCAGGTGGTGGGCAATGTGGTGCTGGCGGCTCAGGTTTCGGTCGAGCTCGAGCAGGATGTCACGCTCACCGGCTACTACGAGGTCAATGGCAGCACCACGGCGCGCGTGCGGATCAGCGACGGTGCGCAGATCACCGCCCAGAGCCTCGCGTTGAGCGCCACCACAGAGTCGCGCTGGGCCCTGGCGGCCAACGACGGCCTGATCGGTGGGCGCCTGGCGCTCGATCTGATCCAGACCACCGAAGCGCTGGTCGAAGGCGGCGTGGACATCAGCGTGGCGCCCATGGCCGACGACGAAGGCAACCCGGGCGTGGGCCTGCTGATCGAGGCCATCGACTGGACCGATGCCTCCGTCGTGCTCGACATGGCCGATGGCGAGATCACCGGTCTGAGCAAGGAAACCAAAGCCGGCCAGGCGCTCGAGGGCTTCGAGCTGGGCTGGACGCAGATTGATCTGGTGCGCCAGACGGTGGCGGGGCTGGGCAGCGAGGCGAGCACCTCCAAGCCCACCCGCATCAGCAGTGTCGATGGCCTGGTGCACATTTCAGCGGCCAGTTTCGACGGTGTGGGCAATGAAGACGGCGAGAACGCTGGCGTCTACGGTTCGGTGATGTCGTCCCTGGTGGGCTTGCACATCAGCAACATCGACCACGATGTGCAGGCCTTTGTCGTCAATTCCGCGCTGGAAGTGGGCGCGCTCAATGTCTACGCGCTCAACGAAACCAGCGCCTTGGCCAATGGCAAGATCGCACGCAACAAGGTGGACGGCAACACCGAGGCCTGGATCGAAGGCGCCGACCTGAGCAGCGCCGGTGCGATCGCCCTCATCGCCCAGGACTTGGCGACGTTCAGCGCCACCAGCGAAGGCTTTTCGGCCGATATCCCGAAGCTCGACACCCTCAAGGTGGGCATCGCCTCGACCACCAACACGGTCAATCGCAAGGTCTCTGCGTACCTGCTCAGCAGCACGGTCAGCGCCAGCGACATGGCGGTCCTGGCCAGCAACGACAGCACCCTGAGCGTCTCGATCGAGTCCATGGCGGTGTTTGACAGCGAGGCTCCAGAGGGTGAGGCTGCGGCCGAAACCCCGGCTGAAGGCGGCGGCTCGGGCATGCAAATGGCCTTTGGCGGCACCTTTGCCTGGAACCAGTTCAACGGCCAGGTGCTGGCCTATGTGGAAGACAGCACACTTGAAACCACCGACGGAGATTTGGCGGTGCAGGCGGTCAACAGCGCGGCGCTCGAGGCCCAGAGCAAAGCCGGTACCGCCGTCAGCACCGGTGCTGCGGCAGGCGCTTCACTGGCTTTCAATGCGGTCGGCTGGGACATGGGCAACATTGCCGCGGCCGGTCTCAACAGCATTTTGGGCACCGACATCGGCGCCACCGCCTCGCCCCTGCTGACCCAGGCCTATGTGCGCGGCAGCGACCTCACGGTCGCTGGTGAAACGAGCGTGAGCGCCGAAAACACCATGGGCATTGAGGCCCTGATTTCCAACTCGGCCGATGTGCTCGGCGGTGGTGCCGGAGGCGGCCTGTCGTTGGGCGCGGCCATGATCCTGGCCAGCAACCGGGTGCGCTCTGACACCCGCGCCTTTGTCGACGGCAAAAAACAGCTCGCTGGCGCCGACCAGTCAGTGCTCGATGTCGGTGGCGGCCTCACGGTGTCGGCCATTGACGATGCCGGCATCAGCGCCGAAGTATCCATGTCGTCCAATGTGGCGGGTGGCTCAGGCACGACGGTGGCTGCGGGCGGCGTCTTCTCTCTCAACGATGTGCGCTCGCAGGTGGCAGCCGATGTCTGGAGCCTGACGCTCACCGTCGGCGGCGACGCTTCGATCACCGCCTCAGCGACGGCGCAGATTTCCGCAGTACTCAGTGGTGAGGTGGTGGCCTCGTCTGAAGAAGCGGGCGCGGCCGAGGGCGGCGATGAAGCCGCAGCAGAGCCGGCAGCCGATGCAGGGGCCGATACCGAATCAGGCGATGCCGGCGGAGGTGGTGGCACCTCGGTGGCGGCCAACGGCCTGATTGCTACCAACCGCATCCTGATCGATGCCGCCGCCTCGCTGCGCGACAGCGTTATCACCGTCAGTGGCAGCCTGGGCGTGGAGGCGGAAAACACCGCCACCATCGACGCCGAAAACACCGCCAGCACCGAAAGCTCGGGCACCGCCGCTGGCGTGGTGCTGGCTTTCAACACCATCGGCTGGAAGCCGCAGAACATCTTTTCTGCCGCCATCGACACCCTGATCGGCACCGACGGTCTGGGCCAGACCGACAGCGCCCAGTCCAGTGCCGAGATCACCAACACCACGCTCGACGTGGGCGAAGACCTGACGCTCACGGCCGTGACGGTGCCGCAGATCAACGCCTCGATTGAAAACACCGTCCAGTCCAGCGGCGGTGTGGCGGTGGGCCTGACGCTGGCCTCCAACCTGGTCAGTGCCGACGCACGTGTGCTGCTCACGCCCAAGACCGAAGCGGGCGTGATGGAGTTGCCTGACGACACGGTGTTTGCGGTCGGTGGCAATGTGCTGGTCAAGGCCAGCGACACCTCGGGCATCGTCGCGCGCATCGGCGCGGCCACGGGCAGCGAGGGCAAGGCCGCGCTCGGCGCGCAGTTGGTGCGCAACGATGTGCGCAGCACCGTCAACACCCTGGTCGACAGCGCGGCCATCGAGGCCGAAGGCGATGTGACCTTGCTCGCGCGGGGCTCGGCCAGCATCACCGCCTTGCTGTCGGACCAGGAACTGCCTGAACTCAAGGAGCCTGTGGCCGACGAGGGGGCCGATCCTGCAGCGGTCGCCGAAGATGCGCCGGCCGAGCAAGAAGTCGCGGCCGAAGAAGAGCCCACATCTGAGGAGCTGATTGCCGCCGATGAAGAGGCGGCTGCTGAAGAGGCGGCTGGCGCCTCGATGGCCTTCAAAGGCCTGATTGCCACCAATCTGCTGCTCTCCGATGTGCGCGCCACGGTCCTGGACAGCGACATCAGCGCGGGCGGTGACCTGATTGCGCGCGCCCGCAACGCGGCGCACATCGAGGCCGAAAACACCGCCAAGGCCGATGCCGACGGTGCGGCCGTGGGCGTGACCCTGGCCTTCAACACCATCGGCTGGAAGGCACAAAACGTGCTGTTCAACGCGCTCGATGCGCTGCTGGGCACCAGCATTGGCGACGAGCAACCGGCGCAGATCCTGGCCACTGTCTCGGGCTCCAATCTGTCGGCCGGAGGCGATCTGTCGGTGCTGGCGCAGGCCGCGGAGACGATCACCGCCACCATCGTCAACGAAGCCAATGCCTCGGGCGCGAGCGTAGCCGCCGGCATGGTGCTGGCAAGCAACCTGCTGAGTGCGCGCGCCCGTGCCACAGTGGCCCCGGCGTTGCAGGCCAAAGAAAAAGTGACCCTCAGCGCGGGCGGCTTCGTCACCGTCAGTGCGGTCGACGAAGCTGGCGTGGCTGCCGATGTGAGCATGGTCACCAGCAGCGGCGGCTCGGCAGCCGTCGGCGGCTTGGTGGTGCGCAACGATGTGCGCAGCGATGTGTTTGCCGAGGTCGATCAGGTGCAGGGCGAGGCCGGCTGGGACTTCACCGTGCTCGCGCTCGAGTCGGCCAGCATCGAGGCCACACTCAGTGGCGAAACCAAGTCCCTGGCGGCGGCCGAAGATCCGGCCGCTGATCCCGCAGCTGACGCGGGTGCCGATGCAGGGGCCGATGCAGGGGCCGATGCGGGTGCTGATGCAGGTGCTGATGCGGGTGGCACTGCGGCCGCAAGCAGTCCGCTGGCCGTCAACGGCCTGATTGCCACCAACCTGGTGCTCAGTTCGGCCCAGGCCCGGATCACGCACAGCGAACTCAGCGTCGATGGCAATTTGGCGGTGCAGGCCGACAACATCTCGACCGTCACGGCCGACAACAGCGCCACGCTGGAGTCCGACGGTACGGCCGTCGGGGTCACCCTGGCTTTCAATACCATCGGCTGGAAGCCGCAAAACCTGTTTGCCAACGCGATCGATGCCCTGCTGGGCACCGATGCACTGGGCCAGGAGCAGCCTGCCGTGGTCAGCGCGCTGGTGCTGGGCACCACCTTCACCGTCGGCGGCGATGTGGCGGTGCAGGCCGGTGGGCTCGACGAAGAAGAAGACGCACCGGTGGGCTCGACCATCAGTGCGACCATCAGCAACGAAAGCACGGCCAACGGTGCCAGTGCCTCGGCCAGCTTTGTGCTGGCCAGCAACAAGATCAGCACCACCAGCCAGGCCTGGGTCGGCCCGCTGACCCCCGCGCAGGCAGCCATTGAGGGCGCTTTCGCCGAGTCGCTGGCGCTTTTGGTGGGCGGCAATATGGATGTCACGGCCACCGATGCCGGCACCATTGAAGCCGAAGTGACCATGGCCGCGACCAGCGGCGGCGGCACCGCGGTCGGCGGCGTGGTGGTCATGAACGACCTGCGCGGTGTGGTGCTGGCCAGCCTTGACCGGGTTGAGTTGACCGTGGCCGGCGACGTGACCATCGCCGCCTCCGAGGCCTCAAGCCTGAGCTCGGTGCTCTCGGGTAGCACGGAAAGCCCGCCCGAAGATCCTGACGCAGCTGCAGCCGAAGCCGACGCGGGTGCAGATGCGGGCGGCGCGACGGGTGCTGCGGGTGGCGGTACGGGCGCTGCAGCCGCCAGCCCCATGGCGATCAATGCCCTGATTGCCAACAACGTCGTGCTCGGCTCAAGCCGCGCCTTGCTCACGCGCAGCGCGGTGCAAGCCGACGGCAGCCTGACGGTGCAGGCCGACAACGTGGCCGACATCACCGCAGAAAACACCGCCACCATGAGCTCCGGTGGCAGCGCCGTGGGCGCCACCCTGGCCTTCAACACCATGGGCTGGGAATCGCAGAACGTGCTGTTCAAGGCGGTCGATGCCTTGGTGGGCTCGGAGATCGGTGACGAAGACCCCCTGGTCGCGCTGGCCAAGCTCGAGACGGTCGAGCTCGAACTCGGCGGCGACCTCAACGTGCTGGCCAGCATGCAGGCCACGCTCACTGCCACGACCAGCAACGAGGCCAGCAGTGAAGGTGCGGGCGCGGCCGCCAGCATCGTGCTGACCTCCAACATGGTCAGCACCGACGCGCAGGCCTTCATCCTGCAGCCTGAAGACAGCGAGGACTACGCCTTGAACGTCGCCGGTGCGGTGACAGTGCAGGCCGACGACGCACCTTCGATCGTGGCCGACACCGTGGTCACCGCCACCTCCAGCGGCGAGGGCGGCGAGGAAGAGGGCGATGGCGACTACCTGCAGGTCGATTACCGCAGCGGCGACGGCGAGGTCGAGCTGGCCTTTGGCGACCAGGTGATGGTGGAAGACGGTCACGAGGCCGGCGGCAATAGCGGCCGCATTTACCGCTACATGGGCGAGGGCGAGGCGCTCGACCTGATGGAGGAGAACTACGATCACAGCGGCCTGTGGTACGAACTGCTGCCGCCCAAGGGCTTTGTCGGCGATGTGCTGGCCTTCCTCGAGTCGCCCATGCCCTCGATCGAGCGCGAGATCGTGCTGACCACCATTCCCATGGGCGGGGTGCAAAGCGATGTCGGCTTCAAGGTCGGCGCCGGTTGGGGCGATCTGAGCGTTCGCGACTTCCTCAGCGGCGTCAACGGCGACAACAAGGGCGGCTTCGCCGGTACCGAGCAGGGAGTGAAGCTCGAGACTGGCTCGCTCCTGGGCCGTGCCGGACCCGAGCTCAGCTTGGAGTTGATCTTCCCCAATCCGGAGCTGCCCTACTACAGCTACGAGAAGGTGCTGGGCACGCTCAATCACGGCGGCGAGGCCCACGACTGGGGCGTGCGCGCAGCGGTCGGCTGGCCCGACGCCAAGCTGTTTGACCTGATCAACCTGCCCGCGCTGATCGACGGCCGCTTTGAGCCGCTGCTGCCCGAGTTCACCGCCTCGGTCTTCTTTGGCGACCTCGAGATCGACTCGCTGACCTTCTTGCCGGCGCAGTTCGTGGTGCAGTTGCCCACCGTGCGCGTGACGGTGCTGGGCAAACCGGTGGAGCTGACCTACAGCAGCAAGATCTTCATCGACACGCCCGACTATTTGCAGGAATTCGTCGACCCCGAACTCGAGCCGCTGGTGGTCGAAATCCCGATGATGGACCTCGATGCGCTGATGAAGGTGCAGGGCCTGGAGGACCGGGCCGACGATTACTGGGACGACGCCCTGGTCATCGATGTCAGCAACCCCGAGCTGCCTTACTTTGAAGAAGAGTTCATCTTCACCACGGTGGAGATGGGCGGGCAGGAATGGGATGTGGGCCTGAAGGTCGGCGCCGGCTGGCAAGACACGACGCTGCTGGACCTGCTCACCGGCGAGGCCAAGCCGGCGGGCATCAGCGCGCTGGAAACGGGCATCAAGATCCAGGCCGGTGCCACCGAAATTCTGGGCTACAACGTGCAAGGCCCCGAGCTCAATTTGGAGCTGATTCTGCCCAACCCAGAGCTGCCGTACTACGAATACCGCTACGCCCTGGGCGAGGTGCCCTTGATCCCGCCGGTGGCCGAGGAACCCGCCGCAGGCGAAGAAGCGCCTACCGAAGTGGCCGAGCCGGTGATGATCGACTGGGGTCTGGAACTGGCCGTTGGTTGGCAAGACACCTTGCTGCTGGATCTGATCGACATGGAGGCCTGGCTGGAGGGCGAATTCGATCCGAAGCTGCCCGAGCTCGATTTGCGTCTCTATATCGATCTGCCCGAGGACGCCGAGGCCGGCACGATCGCGGCCTTCTTGCCCGAATACTTTGATGTGGCCCTGCCGTCCTTCAAGCTCAGCTTGCTGGGCACCGAGATGGCGCTCGGTTTTGGCACGTCCTTCACCTTCAAGACGCCCGATGCCTACGCGGCCTACGTTGACGCGAGTCTGCCTAGGGGCCAAGCCAGCCTGCCTGGGTTGGATCTGGATATCGCGCTGGGCGCATTGTTCAACGGCACCGAGGTCAGCCTCGATGAGATGAAATTCGTGCCCAGTCCTGAGCAGCTCAAGCAGCTGGTCGATGCCACCCAACCCGATGCGATCAACGCCGCCTTACTCGAAGCCATCCAGATCATTCCGGGCAATTACGCATTCACCCAGCCCAAGATCCAGGGCCTGGTCTTTGGCATGCCGGTCGAGTTTGACGTGCCGATCGACAACTTCTCCGGCGAGTGGCTGGGTTTTACGCTCACCGAATTCAGCCTGGAAGACGTGCTGCCCGAAAGCCTCTACACACTGATCGAGCCTTTCGTCAATACCAAGTCCGCTACCGTCGAATTCGCGTTGCCCACGATGGACCTGGGCGTGGTCGGCCCGGCCATTGGCGACCTGCCGTATCTTGAAGCGTCGGAGTCGATCGATCTGGGCAGCGAGGACGAGCCGCTGGAGTTTGGCATCAAGGTCGGCGCCGGCTGGAAGGACGCCACGCTGGCCGGCATGCTGCTGTCCGACCCCGTGCCTGGCGGCATCGTGCCGCTGGACATGGGTGTGCGTTTTCAGTCGCCCGGCATCGCCATCACGGTGCCCATGCTCGACGTAGGGTCGTTGACCTTGCAGGGCCCGGCGCTGGACATCGAGCTCATGCTGCCCGAAGTCGATCTGCCGTATCTGGAGTACCAGCAAGCCCTGGGCAAGCTCAATGTACAGGCGCAGCAGACGGGCCAGACCCTGCCGGTTTCCGAGGTCGATTGGGGGTTGGAACTGGCCCTGGGCTGGAAGGACATGCAGTTGACCGATTTGGTCGACATGGAGGCCTGGCTCGAGGGTGACTTCTCGGTAGCCGTGCCCGAGCTCGACTTGCGCCTGTATGTGGACTTGCCCGAACGCGACGACCTGCCCGAGATCAAGGCCTTTTTGCCCCAATATTTCGACATCGCTTTGCCCAGATTCAAGGCGACGATCCTGGGCAAGGAGTTGGCCATTGGTTTTGGCACCACGCTTCGCTACGAAACGCCCAAGGAGTATGCCGACTACATCGACGAGGCGCTCGCGCCGGTCCAGGCCAGGTTGACGGGCATAGACCTCGATGCGGCCATCGATCTGCTGGAGGCCGGCGAGGAGCTCGACGCGCAGGCGATCCGGGATCTGCGCTACACACCGGACGATGAGGCGGTCGAGATCGACCTGACCGATCTGGAATCGGTCAACGACGCCTTTGAGACCTTGATCCAGGTCATCCCTGAGCGCTTCACGATTGCCGACCCGACCTACAGCGGCATTGTTTTCGGCGTCGAGATCGAATCAAAGATCAGGCTGATTGATTTGGCGCCCGAGTTGGTCGAATTCAGCCTGTCAGAGATCCTGTCTGAGAGCGTGTATCAGCTGATAGAGCCCTTCATTCGTCCTATGGGTGCTGACGAAGCCCCGGTGCTGATCACTTTGCCGGAGCTCGAGCTGCCCGACATCGGCCCAAGCGTGCCCTTTGTCGAGCAGTTCGTCGACCTGCTCAAGACCATGCCCAGCCAGGTGCGGCTGTTCAACCCCACGGTCTCGGCCGCCTTGCTGGGCATTTCGATCGAGCAGACCCTGCCGCTGACCGAGGTGGTGCAACTGGTGGCCGACGAACTGGGCATCGAGCTCTTTAGCTTCGAGGTCAACGAGGACGACCCGAGCGAGAGCTACATCGAGTTCAGCATCCTCGAGGTGATGGACCAATTGCCCGAGACGCTGCAGGACCTTCTGGGCTACCTCATCGACGACCAAGAGCCTGAGGAGGGCGAGGACCCCCCAGAGCCCAAGAAGCCTATGGAGTTGCGGGCCGTCGAGCTCGACCTGGGCGACTTCACACCGGCGGGCATGCAGCAGTACGTGCCCTACGTCAAGCTGGGCACGGCCCTGCTCAACAAGTTGGGTCTGAAACTTCCCTTTATCAACCTCGATCCGCAAAGCAGCGATCCGGTGGCCGAGGCCGAAACAGGCGAGGCCGCAGGGGACGAGACGCCGCCTGAGACCGAGGTCGAGGCTGGGACCGGCCTGACCTGGACCACGGCCGAGGCTGCGCTGGAGGCGGCCGAAGCGGTCAACGAGGTGCAGACCTTGTCGCTGGCGATTGACGCCAGCCTGGGTCAGGGCAGCGAACGCACTTTCAAGCTCGCTTTAGGCAAGAGCAAAGTCACCGATGCGATTGAAGTGCTGCCCCTGGGCGGCACGGCAGCGGCCGAGCAGCAGCAGGTCACGGTGCTGCAGTCCGATGTGAACAAGCGCTTTGCGCTCAAGATCGGTACCTGGACCTCGTCAGAAATCATCTACTCGGGCAACCCCGAATTCGACGCCAAAAAGATCGCAGACGAGCTGGCCAAGCACACAGACATCGCCAGCGCCAAGGTGCGCTACGGCACCGACGCGCAAAGCCGGCGCACCTTCACCATCGACTATGTCACCGAGGACAAGGCTTCGCCCAATTTGGCGAAGTTGCAGGTGGTTCTGCCCAGCACGGCCGGCAAGCTGGCCTTTGCAACAAGCACGCTGCGCGACGGCAGCGCCGCGAGCAGCGCGGCAAGCCAGGTTGCGCTGATCCAGGCCGCGCTCGACAAGACCTTTGGCAAGGACCTGATCACCGTCAGCGCGGGCGCCCAGGGCCGCTACCTGCTCACCATGGCGGGCCGTTATGCCCACACCAACCTCGATCAGCTGCAAGTGAGCGAGGCAAGCACTGGCGTCAAGGCCAGCACCGCCACCCAGACCGAGGGCAAGGCGGGGACTGGTCCGAGCTACCTTATCGATTTGCAGGCCCCGGCGGATCAGACGCTGTTCGATCTGCGGCTGACGGTCGCTGGCGTCGAGTACACGCTCGAAGACGTGGCCGTTGGTGTGACGGCCAGCCAGCTGGCGGCCAAGCTCGCCGCGGCGACAGACGAGGCGGGCAAGACCCTGCTTGAAAACGGCACCCAGAAACCCACGGTCAAGCTCGGCAGCGAGTCGGGCCAGTGGGTGGTGGCCTTTGCCGCCGGCACCTCCGAGGTCGAGATCCAGACCACATTGAAGGAGGCGTCGGTCGACGAGGGGGACACGGGCACAGGAACCGACACAGGAACCGATACCGGCACAGACACCGGCACAGACACCCCCGCCGAGCTCGAGTGGGTCGATGCGACGCAGATGGTCGCCCGCGTTGAGGGCGTCTCCGAGCTGCAGGTGCTCGATTTGAATGTGGCCCCCGAGGCGCTCGGACCCGACTCTGTCTTCAGCCTGTCGCTGGGCAAGACCAAGATCACCGACCCGATCGCGCTGCTCAGCCTGGGCGAGGCGAGCGATGAGCAGCAGGTGCTCAAGATCATCAACACCCAAGCCAATGCCAACAAGCGCTTTGTGCTCAAGCTGGGCGACAAGACCTCGGCGCCGCTGACCTTTGCCAACAGCCCCCTCAAAGACGCCGAAGCCATACGGGTGGCGGTGGCGGGGCTGCTCGGGGTCGCGGCGCCCAAGACCGGCGGGCCCATCTCGGTGACCTGGGACACCTCCAGCAACGTCAGCACCTTCACCATCAGTTTCAGCGGTGCGCTGGCGGCGCTCGACATTGCCCAGATCACGGCCGAGCGGGTGCCGGTGGCCAGTGCCAGTCTGGCACCCAACACCCTGCTCTTTAACGCCCAGACGCTGGCGCAGGGCAACCCGGGTTATACCCGCGAGGAACAGGCCGCGCTGATCCAGATCGCGCTCGACACGACTTTTGGCGAGAGCCAGATCACGGTGTCGGTGGCCGAAGATGGCAGCTACCTGCTGGCCATGAACGGGCGCTACGCCAATGCCAATGTCGAGCAGATGCGCGTCATCACCGATGCGGTCGCCGCTGCGTTTGCTCAAGGCAAGGTCAGCACGCTGCGCGAGGGCAGCAGCGTGGCCACCAACCAGGGCTACAGCGTCACCTTCAAGAAGCAGTTTGGCGAGCAGCGCTTTCAGCTCTATGTGAGCGGCAAAAAGGACTTGCCGGACACGCCGGTGCATTTCAACTGGGCCGAGAACCCGGCCAAAACCATTCGCGACCTCCAGGCCGAGTATGTGCGGGTGCTCAACTCGCCGCAGGCGAATATTCAGGCGGTCCTCGGCGTGGGCAAGGTCGTCACTGCCGACGACATCCAGGTCACGCGCGACACCAGCTACAAGGGCACAGGCAACCGCTACCTGGTCGAGCTGGTGGGCCAACTGGCGGGCAAAAGTGTGCCGACGCTGCGCATTAGCTCGGAGAAGCTGTCCTACAGCTTCATCTCCACCCAGGCCGGCTCCAGCCGCACCGACGAGAGCCAGCGCGTCGACATCGCGCACCGCGGCTCGGGTACTTTCACTCTGAGTTTGAACCACGAGGACCAGACCTACAGCACGGACGCTCTGGATTTGGGCGCAAGCGAGCAACTGGTGCAGGCCGCCCTGAACCGTGCTTTGGGCACGGTGGGCAGCGTCACCGTCACCGCGCCCGCAGAAGGCAGCTACCTGGTTGTCTTCGGCGGTGCGCTGGCTGGCCAGAATCTGGACGCGCTCACCGTGGTCACCACCACAGACCCGGCCCGCTTCATCCAGACCGAGCAGCAAGGCCAGCGCGGCGTGGGTGCCAGCTATGCGATCGACTTGCAGGCGCCCGAGGGCACGACCGAGTTCAATGCGCAGGTCGAGCTCAATGGCGTGGTCTACACCGCTGAAGGGCTGGGCGTCGAGCTGACGGCATCCCAGGTACGTACGCAGTTGCTGGGCGCGCAGTCCGAAGAGGGTGAGGAGCTCAGTGCCGCGGGCTTGGCCCTCACCGTGGAGGCCGGCGAGCAGGCCGGCCAGTGGACAGTGTCCTTTGGCATGACGAGCGAGGGCCTGACCCCCTCGGGCCTGCGCACAGCCTTGCTCACCCCCGACGAAGAAGCACCGGCCGAGCCCGAGGCCGACGTGCCGGCTGAGCCGGTCAAGGGCGCGATGGCTGTGGGCGGCCTGGTGGTGCGCAACGATGTGCGCGCCGTGGCCCAAGCCTATATCCGCTTTGCCCAGTTCACCGCCGGCTCGGTCAGCGTGGCCGTGTCGGAAGCAGCCAGCATAGAAGCCAGCCTGGAGGCGGTGGCAGAGGCCAGCGGCGGCACGGGCAAAGGTCTGGCCGTGGGCGGCGCGATTGCCACCAACCTCATCCTCAACCAGTCGGCGGCTTTCATTTCGGACAGCAGCATCACCACCGAAGAAGATGGCGTCAGCGTCGAGGGCAGCAACACCGCCAGCATCAGCGCGAGCAACAACAGCTCGATCAGTTCGGACGGCACGTCCGTGGGCGTGACGCTGGCCTTCAACACCATCGGCTGGCAGGCGCAAAACGTGCTCTTTGCCGCCATCGATGCCCTGGTGGGCAGCGAGATCGGCGACGAGGAAAAGGCCCAGGTCAAAGCCTATCTTCACAACGCCGACATCGATTCAGCGGGCGCGGTCACCGTCAGTGCCACCAACGAAGCCGAGATCCTGGCGCAGATCCGCAACGAGGTCGCCTCCGCTCTGCCCGAGCCGCCCAGCGCGCTCGATTCGGCCACTGGCGATACACCGGGTGGTGCGGCCGGTGGAGCCACGGGTGGAGCAACTGGCGCTGCGGGCGCTGCCGCACCCGCCAAGAGCGTGTCGGCCGGCTTTGTGCTGGCCAGCAACATGGTCAGCAGCGCCGCGCTGGCGACCATCACGCACGATGCGGCCAAAACTCCATTGACGATGCGCGACCTCACCGTCGGCGCAGGCGGCCTGAGTGTGAGCGCTACCGACGATGCTCGCATCGTCTCCAAAGTCGACCTGTCGGTGGTTTCGGGCAACGAGAGCGAGCTGACGATGGCCATGCGCTCCTTCGTCAATCTCTTTGGCGTGACTTACACCGACATGTCCGGCACCCAGCGGGTGATCTTTGGCGATCGGGTGCGCGTGGGCGGACCGACCTACACCACCTTCGACCGGCCTGAGGCGGTGACTGCCGGCGACCGCATTGAGCTCAAGTCAAGCTTGGGCGGCGGCCAGGCGGGCGACCTGTACGAGTACATCGGCGAGGAAGACCTGGAAGCGCCGCGCCTGGACAAAACCGACTTCAGCGACACCGATCTGTGGCGCCAGGTGCAGGGCTCGGCCGACACCACCTATGTGTTCAAGGGTTCATCCTCAATCTTTGATCTGGGCAGCGAAGACTTCAACGACTCCAGCCGCTGGCTGGCGATCGACCTCGACGGCCTGGTCGATGTGGCCGCTGCGGCGGTGGAGGCCGCCGCCACGCTCAAGGGCAGCGTCACCGGCGGCGATTCGGGCTCATCGGCCTTTGGTGGCCTGGTGGTGCGCAACGATGTGCGCAGCGATGTCGACGCCCTGGTCGATGGTTTTGCGATGGAGGTCACTGGCGATGTGAGCATCACCGCCACCGAGTCGGCCATCATCTTGGCGCAAGACAACAGCACGGTCGAGGCCAAGACCACCGGTTTCAACGTCGTGGTGGCCACCAACACCATCCTGGGTGGGGCCAATGCGGTCATGCGCAACAGCACCCTGGTGACCCTGGCCGAAGAGGCTGCTACCACCGACGAAGCCACCACCGACGAAGCTACTACCGACGAAGCCGCCGAGCCCATGACCGGCAGCGTGACAGTCAGCGCCGAAAGCGTGGCCTTCATCCTGGCCGAGGTCAACAGCTCGGTCAAGGCAGCGACCTCAGTGGGCGTGGTGATGGCCTTCAACACCATCGGCTACACGCCGCAAAACGT
>CAMAWD010000064.1 GCA_945861785.1 Rhodoferax sp. OV413
TTCGGCCGCCGCGACGATGTTCGGCTACCGGGTCGACGAACTTGTTGGCGCGCCGCTGGAGCGCCTGATTCCCGCGCGCTACCGGGAGCGGCACCAAAGCGACGTGCAGGCTTTTGGCGCGTCCGCTGGCAGCGCACGGCACATGGGCCGCATCCCGGACGCCAGGGGTTTGCGTGCCGGTGGCGAGGAATTTCTGATCGATGCGTCGGTATCGCAGGTTGCCATCGGTGGCGACCGTGTGTACACGGTGATTCTGCGCGACATCACGGAGTAAAGGCATGCTGAACATGCGTTGCGCCAGACCCAGGTGGACCTGCGACGACTCATTGCGGCGCAGGACCGGGTGCAGGAGAACGAGCGAAAGCGCATTGCGCGCGAATTGCACGATGACCTGCAACAGACCCTGGGTGCGATCAAGTTCAATGCGATGGCGATTGGTGACCGGCTTCTGGCCTCTCCGCAGGCTGTGCCTGCGCTGTTGGAGGAGATAGACGATCTCGCGTCGGGGGCCATCGGCTCCACCCGGCGCATCGTCAACAACCTTCGACCGCACATGCTGGAAGACCTGGGCCTCGTGCCGGCGGTCGAAGCACTGGCGGGGCAGTTCGGGCAATACACCGGCATCGCCTGCCGACTGGACGCGGATGCCGATATCGACGATGTCCTGGCGGAACGTGCGGATCTCGCCACCGGCCTGTACCGCGTAACCCAGGAGGCGTTCAACAACGTGCTCAAGCACGCGCGGGCAGGCAGGGTGGAGATCCGGCTCACGCATGCGCCGGACGGACAGGTGGTGTTGCGGATCACAGACGACGGTTGCGGAATGGCAGATCCCGGGCTGCGCAAGGCCGGCTCGTTCGGCCTGATGGGAATGCGGGAGCGCGTGCGCGCCATCGGCGGTGGGTTGCGCGTCGACAGTCGACCCGGCGTCGGCACCACGGTCGAGGTGACCCTGCCACAGTCGGTGCTGGCCGGGGCGCCGGCAGATGAATCCCTGGAGGGGTCGTACCTGTCTGCCACGCAGCCCCTGGCCGAAGCGGCCAATTCGGCGCACACCGAACAGGACGCCTTGGGCGCAACCGACAGTGGTCGGCCGCCGGGCGTTGTCGACACGATCCCTGGCAACGTTGCCATGCTGGACCGCCATGGCGTGATCCGGCGCGTGAATCGGGCGTGGCGGACGTTTGCCGAGAGCAACGGCAACCCGGGCCTTCAGGCCGTTGGGCCGGGGGTGAACTACCTGGACGTGTGCCGGCGCGACGCCGCGAACGACGACCACGCCAAGCAGGCCTTGCACGGCCTGCAGCAGGTGCTCGAAGGCAGTCAGGCCACGTTCATCAGTGTCTACCCGTGCCACTCGCCCGACGCGCAGCACTGGTACCTGCTGCACGCCAGTGCGACGCCGGGCGGAGGCTGCGTGGTGACCCACATCGCCCTTCCCAGCCGCGTGGACCCGGCACCGGTGGGCTGGGTGCCCGCCGAGGCGGCCAGCCGTGTCCGCCGTGAGGTCCTGGTGTGGAGCGGTTTCGGGCGGCCGGCAATAGCCGGGCGGGCGCATGTTCGACGCAAAGTTGCGCAGGGTCAAACGACATCGGGCCGGTGCCGATAAGCTCGGGCAGCATGAGCCATGCTGAACCCGCCGCCTGCGCTGCACCCTGCGCCGTGTGTGCTGGGGGATCACCATGGGGCGCGTGAGTCCGTGGCATCTTGCCGATGCCGGCCCGGTTCTCGGGCGCGAACAGGTTGCATGGTTATTGGAAGGCTCCTTGGATACAGCCCTTCTGACCAACCCGCACGGAGTGATCGAGTACGCCAATCCTGCCTTTCAGGCGGTGACCGGCCATGGCCGTGATGAGGCGATCGGGCAGACGCCGGCCATCCTGAAATCGGGTCAGCATTCTCGTGCGTTTTATTGCCGTCTGTGGAGCACCCTGCTTGCCGGCAGTGAGTTCTGTGACGTGCTCGTCAATCGCCGCAAAAATGGCGAGATCTACCACGAAGAAAAGACCATCCGGCCGCTGTTCGACGCGCGTGGCCGCATCTCGCATTTCCTTTCGTCGGGGCGCGACGTCAGCACCCGGATTGCCGAGATGCAGCGGCTGACGCGCGTGGCCACCCACGACAACCTGACGGACCTGCCAAACCGCGCCTTGTTCCTCGACCGACTGGAACAGGCGGTGTTTCACGCGCGCCGCAGCGGCCAGCATTTCGCCGTGGCTTTGCTCGACGTCGATCATTTCAAGGCAGTCAACGATTCACTCGGGCATGCGGCGGGTGATGCGGTTCTGAGGGTGGTTGCGCAGCGCCTGCTGGAATGCGTGCGCGAGGTGGACACGGTGGCGCGCCTGGGTGGCGACGAGTTTGGCCTGGCGCTGCAGGGCGCCGTCGACGTCTGCAGCGCCTCACGTGTGCTGCGCAAGGTCGTGCGCGCCTTTGCAAAGAGCGTCGTCGTGGATGGCACGGACCTGTCTGTCTCGGTGAGTGTGGGCGCCTGCCTGAGTGCCGCGGACGGCGATGATGGCCATGTGCTGCTGGGCCGCGCCGATGCGGCCATGTACCGGGTCAAGCGGGCTGGGGGCAACAGCTTTCAGCTGTGCCGTGACGCCTGAACCTGCGTATGGCCATCGGGGCGCTTTATGCAGGCGCCTGGCCGACCAGCAACACCGGGCAACGCAGGGCCGCCAGCATGCCGGGTGCGAGCGCGGGGCGGGCCAGCACCAGCAGGTCGGAACGCGCCAGCGTCGCCAGCCAGCGCGGATCGCGCGGCAGTGCCCACTGCGGCTCCAGGCGCACGGTCTGCAGGCTGCCGCCGAGCGTGCGGGCGAGTTCGGCCGCAACCTGCTCTGCCTGGGCACCGCCTGGGTCGCCGCTTGTGGCGACCGTCACCAGCGGGCGGTGGACCGGTGTGTGCGCGCCAGGCGGGCTGGGCAGTTGCAGCGGCGGCGGACCCGCCAGCAGCACCAGGTCCGACTGGTCGCGCACGCTGACTGCGGCACTGGCCAGCGTGCCGCGCATGACACGCAGCGACCAGACCACGCTGCGGCGCAGCGCGATGCGTTCAGCCAGGTCGCGCAGCCGGGCCGCCTGCGCGCGAAAGCCCCGCTCCACGTCGTCCGGAGAAAAGGGCAGCCATTGCGCCTGTGCATGGGCCAACACGCGCGTGAAGGGAAGTGCGGCGGCGCTGAGCGACGGCGTGCTCTCGATGTAGACCACGGCCAGTTCGCGCCGCAGGCTGTGCGCCAGCGCCGACGACAGTTCGAGCGTGGCGCCGCCCGAGGCCGCGTCGTCGAGCAACGCGACGACCTGCAGCGGCGTGCTCATGGCCCCTCCCGGCGGACCATCACACGCACACCGCGCGTGGACTTGCGCCGCGCAAAACGCGGCTCGCCGCGGCGCAGCAGGGTGTACTCACGCAGCCGCTTGGCGATCCGCCCATTCACGGTGTCGTCGCCAGGCGCGGCGGCGTCGCCCGGGGCCATGCCGGTGAGCAACTGCACGGCATCGTCGACAGTGCACACCGCATGCAGCGCGAAACGGCCGTCGGCGACGGCCTGGACGACGTCTTCGCGCAGCATCAGTTGCGACACGATGCTGGCCGGCACCACCACCCCATGGCTCCCGTCAAGCCCGCGCGCCGCGCACAGGTCGAAAAATCCCTCCACTTTCTCGTTCACGCCACCAACCGCCTGCACATTGCCGAACTGGTCGACCGAGCCGGTCACTGCCAGGCACTGGCGCACCGGCACGTCGCCGATAGACGCCAGCAGCGCCACCAGTTCGGCCAGCGAGGCGCTGTCGCCCTCGACCAGCCCGTAGGTCTGCTCGAACACCAGGCTGCCGATGATGGCGTGCGGCTGGAAGCGCGAGTAGCGCGCGGCCAGGAACGCGGACAGGATCAGCACCCCCTTGGCGTGCACCGGCCCGCCCATGCGCGTCTCGCGCTGGATGTCGACCACCTGTCCGTCGCCCAGGCGGGTGGTGGCGGTGATGCGTGCGGGCATGCCGAACATCTCGCCGCCGGTCTCGTAGACCGACAGGCCGTTGACCTGCCCGACGCGTTCACCGCTCGTCGCGATGGCCAGGATGTCGCGCAGCATGGCGTCGCGCAGGCGCTGGTCGACCCGCGCGGCGCGGTCGCGGCGCGCGGCGATGGCGGCCACGACGTCCACCGCCCCGATGCCCGGGCGTTGCGCGCGCCGCGCCAGGTGGTCGGCCTCCAGCAGCAGGTCGAGCAGGCGGCGCACATCGGCGCTGATGCGCGTGGCGTCTCCGCTGCGCCGGGCCGCTTCGTCGATCACCCGCGCCAGTGCGGCGGCGGATGGTGCCAGCGCGCCCTTGCCCTGCATCTGGGCCGCCAGCGTATGCGCCAGTGCGCTCTGGGTTGCGGGCTCGCGCGCCATGTCGTCGTCGAGGTCGGCGACCACGCGAAACAGCTTGTCGAACTCCGGGTCGTAGGCCTGCAGCAACTGGCAGATTGCGCGTTCACCCACCAGCACCACCTTGACGTCGAGTGCGATCGGCTGGGGTTCGAGCTGCGTGGTTGACACCAGGCTGTACATCTCGGCCATCGATTCGATCCGGATCTGGCTGCGCAGCAGCGCGCGTTTGAGCGCGTCCCAGGCGAACGGCTGGGTCAGCAGCTTGACCGCGTCCACCAGCAGATAACCGCCGTTGGCGCGGTGCAGAAGACCGGCCTTGATATGCCGGAAATCCGTCACCAGCATGCCGAAATGCGCCATGTGGTCGACCCGGCCGACAAGGTTCTGGTAACTCGGGAAATCGGCCTCGACGATCGGTGCACCGTCTCCGCCGCTGCTGTCGACCACCAGGTTGACCTCGTAGCGGGAGAGCTCCGCGGCCTGGGTGGCGTGCTCGCCTTCTTCGTGGGCCCGAAATGCGTCGGCATTCTCGATCACGGCCGCACGCACCGCTTCCAGGTGGGTGCAGACAGCGGGCATGTCGGCATACCGCACCTTGGTGTCGTCCACCGCGTGGTCGACCGCCAGTTTGCTGGTGGCCCGGTTCAGGGTGCGCAGCTTGTCGGCGTGTTCCTTGCGCAGGCGCATCGAGGCGCGCAGCACCTGCAGCAGGCGCTCCTGCAACTGGCCCACCGCCTGCTCCAGGCGCTTGCGTTCGTCCAGCGGCAGTGCCTCGAAGTCCTGGGTCGACATGACTTCGCCGCCCTTGCGGGGCGCGAACGTGAACCCGACGGGCGTGCGCACCATCACCAGGCTCTGCCGGTCAGCCTCTTCGCTGACCGCCAGCAGCCCGTGCTCCGCGCTCTCCTTGAACGCGGTGTTGAGCCGCTCCATTTCTGCCGCGTATTCCTCGGACTCGAAGGCCGCCGGAATGGTGGTGCGCAGCTCGTCGACCAGTGCGCGCATGTCCGAGCGCAGGGTGGCACCGCGGCCGGAGGGAAGTTGCAGCGCGATCGGCTGGTGCGGACGCTCGAAGTTGTTGACGTAGACCCAGTCGAAACGGTGAATGCCGTTGTGCGCCAGGTGCGCGTCGATGGCGCGCCGCGCCAGGCTGCGTTTGCCCGATCCATTGGGCCCCATCACGAACAGGTGGTAACCGGCGTGGCGCATGCCAATGCCGAACTCCACGGCGGCGCGGGCGCGCTCCTGGCCGACGATCGCCGCCGGGCCGGAGGGCATGGCGCCACCCGGCAAGTCTTCGAGCCCGAGCGTGCCGGCGTCGCAGCGCCGGGAGAGTTCGTCCACTGCCAGGCGATGTGCCACGAGGGACGTACCGACCCCTGTGCCGGAGAGTGCGCTGGAGCCGTGGCCAGTGGGCAACTGGGTCGATGTCATGCGGGGAACTCCATGGGACGGCCTTGAACGGCCACCGCCATACTAGGCGGGCAGCCTGCAATCGTCTTGAGGCACGTCAAGACGCACGGAACTCCCGGCACCAAAAACGGTTCACTGGCACACGCCCGTCGCGCCAGCGGCGCTGGCCGGCGCCCCGCGCACACCATCGATGTCTTCGAGTTGCTCCAGCGGCACGGCAGGTTTGGGCGCCTCGTACTTGACCTCCCGGTTGACCGGAACCTGCGCCAGTGGAAGGTCCTTGGGCTGGAGGGCGCCGACCCAGGCGTCGAACCCGCGCCAGGCGACTTCCGGCCTGGACAGGGCGGCTTCGTAGGTGCGCCACCAGCGGGCCTTGGTGCCGCCCAGGTAGGCGTGCGAGACCAGAATCAGGTCCGAGGGGCGCAGCGTGATGACGCGTTCGACGACCTGCGCAAAGTCTTGGTCGGTGGAGCCGCGTGCCCACAGGCTGTAGTCGCACAGGGAGCCGCCGCCCATCTCCTTGAATGGCACGTTGGACACGGATATGACCCGGGCGCGGTGCTCGCGCGGCGCGTACACCACGGCGCGTTCCGCCGCCGTGCCGCGGCCCAGCACGTAGGCGATGCCCAGCGCGTCGGCGGCCTTGAGGGTGTTTGCGTCGTAGGCGAAATAGCGGCTGCCGAAGACGCGCATGGGGCGGCCGGTCGCGCGCAGCACCGACTGCTGCACCTGCTGCATGGTGCGGTACTGCTGCTGGTAGGGAACGTCCCAGAATGCGGTCTCGGCATGGATGCCGGAGATCACATGGCCCTTGGCGACCAGCCGGCGGAAGTCATCGGGCCAGCGGGCCAGGACCTTGTCCTCCACCTGCACCAGCGCGGTGAGTTTGCGCCGGTCCAGTTCGCGCTCCCAGTGGCGAATGCCGTCGATACCTTCGAACTCGATCAGCATCACCAGGCCGTTGGTCCTGCCGTCGGTTGCCGGCGAACGGTCGGGCGCACTGGCGCAGGCGTGCAGCAGCAGCAGGGTGGCGACAACAACAACGGCCTTTGCCAGTCGGGCGAGGCCGGGGGCAAATGGGTGCAGATTCTTCACGTTCGTTCCTCTGTCGGTGGTGGTGGCAGTGCTGCCAGGGCGCCCCCCGTTGTTCTATTCGGAAACCATGCGCCATGTCATGCCAGGCAGCCATGCTGGGCCCGTGCGCCGCATTCCGATTGAGCGTACTCAACCTGGCCCGGTAGTTGAGGTCTAGGATGAATTCGAAGTTATGGGAGGCCAGGAAAAATGAAGCGCGTGGCCGCCCCGTTTCCATCATTCACACAGCCAAGGAGAATTGCCATGACCAAGTCCTTCACCCTGTCCCCAAGCGCCCGCGCGGTGGTTAGCCTGCTTTTTGCTGTTGGTGCCGTGCCTGCGTTCGCCGCCGGATTCCAGCTCAACGAGACCTCCGGCTCCGGGCTGGGCAGCGCCTTTGCGGGTGGCGCCGCAATCGCCGAGGACGCCAGCACCATGTGGTCCAACGTGGCCGGCATGTCGCGGATTCGAAGCACCCAGGTTGTCGGCACGCTGCACCTGGTGCAGCCGTCGCTGAAGTTCAGGGACGGTGGTTCGGTGGCGGCCACCAACCAGGTGCTCGGGGGCAACGGCGGTGATGCCGGTGGCCTGAATTTCGTGCCGAACCTGTATGTCGTCAAGCCGATCGACACCAACCTGGCCGTCGGGATCGGCATGACCGGGCCATGGGGCCTGGTCACCGAATACGACGCCGGGTGGGCCGGCCGTTTCCAGGCCATCAAGTCCGGCATCAAGACCATCAACATCAACCCCGGTGTTTCGTACAAGGCGAGCGGTGGTGTTGCGCTGGGTTTTGGCTTGAACCTGCAGCACATGTCGGCCGAGTTCACCAACCAGGTGAACTATTCGGGCGCTTTGCTCAGCGCCGCAGTGCTTGGTGGCGCCACACCTTTGCAGCAGGCTGCCGTGGCCGCAGCCACACCGGGCCTGGAGTCGGGTGCGCGCGTAAAGGGGTCCGACAACGCGTATGGCTGGAATGCCGGTGCGTTGTGGGACGTCGGTGCCGGATCGCGTATCGGCGCGCACTACCGTTCACCCGTGAAATACCATCTGGACGGCAATGCCTCGTTCTCCAACCCGGCCTTGTCGCCCCTGCTGGGCCCGCTGATTGGCGGCCTGGGCGCCGCGGTCAATGCGGGGCGGCTGTTCGACTCGGCCATCACGTCGGACGTCAAGATCCCGGCAGTCGTCAACCTCTCATGGTTCGGTGCCCTCAATGACCGCTGGGACATGATGGCCGATGCGCAGTGGACGGGGTGGTCGAGCATCAAGACGCTGAGTTTCGTGCGGGCCGATGGCACGGTGCTGCAAAGCACGCCGGAGAACTTCAAGAACACCTGGAAACTCGCGGTGGGGGCCAACCACCGCTACAGCGACGCTCTCACGTTCAAGGGCGGTCTGGCTTTCGACCGGTCGCCGGTGCAGACAGCGTTTCGCACGGCGCGGCTTCCCGATGCCGACCGCACGTGGCTGACTGCGGGCGTCCAGTACCGGCCCAATCCGAAAATGACGGTGGACTTCGGGGCAGCCTATGTGTTTGTGAAGAAGGCCACCATCGACAGCAATCCGACACGCGACCCGCTCGTAACGGCTGCCGGCGGCTTGCTCAACGGCAGCTACAAGAGCAACACGAAGATCCTCACGGCGCAGGTGAACTACGCCTTCTGATCTTTTGCTCAGGTGGTGACCAGGCGGGCCAGCACGGCCCGCCGGTTGAATTTCTCACCGACCGGGACGGTGATTTCCTCGATGATGCCGGCATGCGGTGCCGGCAGGTCGAGCAACACATGCAACAGGCTCGCGCGCCCGAGCACCTGCCCGGCGCGCACGTGGTCACCCTCCGAGACCAGCCATTGGGCGATGTAGGCGTCGGGGCCGGCCTCCACGGATTCGAGCAACAGGGGGTCCAGGATGATGTCGGTCATGGGTGGGTCTCCGGTGCAGGTCTTCAGGTGCTGATTGCCAGGCCCACGCTCTGGGCCAGGATGACGCGTTCGGTGCTCGACAGCCCTAACACGCCTGCCAGATGGCTGCGGTCGATCAGGCCGCGCACCACGGTGGCCAGGCCGGCGCAGGCGCAGTACAGGTACACGTTCTGGGCGATGCAGCCGGCGTCCGCCCCGGCAAGAAACGCACGCTCGTCGGGTTTTGCATCGTGCATGCGGGCGAAGTCGGCCACATAGACGAGGTTCAGCGGCGCGCTTGCGACGAAGTCCTGGGTGCCGGTGGCAGCCCGCAGATCTTCGGCTTTGACCAGCAACAGCCGGTTGCCCCGGGCGTCATAACGGTAGGCGCCTTCTGGCAGCACGGCAAACACGTCGATCTCCTGCCAGTTGTGGGCCGACGGCGCGGTGCGGCCGCAGGTGTCGGCCCGGTTGATGCCATACGCGCTCCACAACAGCGCCGACAGTGTTCCCATCGACAGGGAGTCGGGGCGAAAAGTGCGCGCGCTGCTGCGCTTGCTGAGTGCCTGCTGCAGCCTGGCTGCGGCTGGCATGGCGGGTTCGGGCAGGACGACCGTATCGGTCTCCAGATTGAGTGCGACCGTGGACATGGGGATCTCCAATTGACTTGAAACGAATGAAATATGCCGGCTAGTCTTCACGCACACTGGGTGCCGTGCCACGGCCGGACCGGCCGGTTTCCGCCGGTTCGGCGAAGCTCGCGAGGCCGGCGCCGGCGTCCATATGCGGGACGCCCTCGACCGAGCCGGCCTTGTGCTCGTTGGCGCGTTCGATGTCGGTTTGCGCCGGGTCCCGGACGGCGCCGGAACCCACACGCTGCGTCTGGTCCGCGCCCGCCATGTCGGGCTCGTCCGGCAACGCAACGACCGGGGCGCTGGCACCACCGCCCGATGGCGTCGGCTCGGCCCGCTGCTGGCGCTTGCCGCGCGCGGTCTTGCTGGTGCGTTTCATGGTGCACTCCTTTCAGGTTCTGCCCTACGCCCTTGGGAGCAGCACCGGGTGCCCGCCACCCAGCACCGCCGCGGCGGAGTTGGACGTCCCCAGGTCGATTCCGATGATGGTCATGTGGCCCCCCGGGATCTGCCGGGGCCCGCGCCTGAATTGGCAGCGGCCCCGTCTCTCCCACTGTGCATGGCGGCAGTGTTGCATGCAGCGCCAGCGCTGGATTGACTGGGCTCAACGGAGCCGCCGGGCTTGGGTGAATACTTCACGCATGTCGCGGGAGCGGCCGGTTCAGAACAAGGGTAATTGCGTTCGTGCAGTACCCCCGGGCTTGGAGGCGTAGGCGATGAATTCGGATTCAATGTGTGTGCGCATGATCGAAGGGCGCGGCAGCTGGCGCAACCATGCGCTCAAGGCGATGTTGCGCGTGGCGTCACGCAAGCCGCTGCGGCAGGACACCGACCTTGCCGCGCTGCGCAGGTATTACGAGGTACTCGACGCGCGCCATGTCCGGGTGCACCAGAGCGTCGTGGTACACACACCCGGAGGTCTCGCCCCTGTTCGCGGACTTCGAGGGTTTTCCGCCGCTGCTGCTGCAGACCGGCAACTCCGAACTCCTGCGCGATGAAGCGGTGCGCACCGCACACAAGGCCCATGGGGTCGACGTCGAGCTCGAACTGTGGCCGGAGACCCCGCATGTGTTCCAGGTCGCACCCTTTCTGCCTGAGTCGGCGGCGGCAATCCGGAACATCGCGCGCTTCGTCATGGCGCGCACCGGCTGGCATGAAGTCGCCGGCCCTGGCCATTCGGTGCACCGGTAGCGGCAAAGGCCAGCGCGAGCGCGGCATTGCCGGTGCCGGTCGCGATGGTGGTGCGCGCCTATGTCGGCTGCGACTGCACCGGGGAAGACTCCGATGCCTGGGAGCTGCCGGTGTGGGTTCCGTCGACCACGGCCTCGGCCTGCAGCCAGTCTTCGAGTTCGTGGCCGGCGACACAGCCGCGCGCTACATAGAAACTGTAGGCGGTCTCGCGGATTATTTCGTAGCGGCCACTGCCTTCTCCGTTGGCGCCATCGGGTGCCGGCGACTTCCTGCCTTTTGCGCTTGAATGGCTTGCCGATTTCGGCACCGGTTTGTCATGCGTGTGGTGGCCCGCGGCCTGCTGGTGTTTCATGTCGTTGCTCCAAAGAAAGTGGTCTCCGCATTCCGGGTCTGTGACGGTCCGGCCGTGCACAGGACAAGATTAGTGGCAGCTGCGGGAAGCGGCGTTGAGTGTCGTCAATCCGGCGCGTCGAAGGCAATTTGTGCCGGCTGTGTTCTGCGCTGCTGTCGGGCCTGACGGCGCTCGGGCTGGCCCGCCTGCGGACGGTGGTGGCGGTATGGCCGCCAAGCTTGCGGTAAGTCAAGCTCCACCCGTCGCGAGTGCATAGACTTTGCGCTTGGGTGCCAGTGGGCAACGCCTCGCGTGCCCGGATCAGAACACGTCGCCAGAAGGAGCCCCGCCCATGCCACCCGGACAGACCTACACCCTTGAAGTCAATCCACGCATTCCGGCGCGCCTGGTCCGCCTGCAGGAGCTGGTGAACAACCTTTCGTACAGCTGGGAGAGACCGACGCGGGAGCTGTTCGCGCAGCTCAACCCGCAGTTGTGGGCCGCAGTGGGGCACAACCCGAAGGCGTTTTTGAAACGCGTCGACGAAGGCAAGCTGATCGAGGCCGCTGGAGACCCGGTGTTCCTGGCCAACTTCAACCGGGCCTTGTCGGCCTACGACACCTACCACCAGGAGCCTGTGTGGCGCGACGATCTGGCCGCATTCCGCGGCACTGACCTGGTCGCCTATTTTTGCGCCGAGTTCGGTTTTCACGAGAGCCTGCCGATCTACTCGGGTGGCCTGGGCATCCTGGCCGGTGACCACTGCAAGGCTGCCAGCGACCTGGGCCTGCCGTTCGTCGGTGTCGGCCTTCTGTACCGGCAGGGTTATTTCCACCAGACCATCGATGCACAGGGCCGCCAGGATGCCGCCTACTTCGATTCCGACTTCGAGGACCTGCCAGTTCAGCCAGTGCGCACCGACGCCGGTTCCGAGCTGCTCGTCGATGTCGACCTGCCCGGGCGCAAGGTGTTCCTGAAGGTTTGGCAGGCGCGGGTGGGCCATATCACGCTGTACCTGCTGGATGCCGATGTGGCCGCCAACAACGCGCGCGACCGGGGCATCACGCACCAGCTTTACGGGGGAGACCGCTCCACGCGCATCGAGCAGGAGATCGTGCTGGGCATTGCCGGCGTGCGCGCGCTGTCCGCCATGAACCTGGCGCCAACGGTCTGGCATATCAACGAGGGCCATGCGGCTTTTCTGGTGCTGGAGCGCATCCGGTGGCTGGTCGGCCAGGGACTGGAGTTCTCCGCCGCCACAGAGGCAGTGGCAGCGAACACGGTGTTCACGACCCATACCGCAGTGCCGGCAGGGCATGACCACTTTCCGGAACAGATGGTCGGCCACTATTTCGAGGCCTATTGCCGTGAGCTCGGCATCGACCTGGCTGCGCTGATGGCGATCGGCCGCACGTCCGCCAGCCCCGACTTCAACATGACCGCGCTGGCCGTGCGCGGCTCGCGTTTCCAGAACGGCGTTTCGCGCATCCACGGGGCCGTGTCATCGCAGATCCTGCGCGAACACTGGCCGCAGATCGAACCCGGGGAGAATCCGGTGGCGCACGTCACCAACGGGGTGCATGTACCGACTTTCCTGTCGCCCGACTGGGTCGATTCCTTCGAACGTTTCCTGGGCGCCGGGTGGACGCAGAGCCTGCATGACCGTGCCTGGTGGAACCGCATCGAGCAGATGCCCGGGCAGATCTTCTGGTCGTTGCACCAGTACCTGAAGTCGCGCATGCTGCACCTGGTGCGTTACCGTGTGCGCGAGCAGCATTTTCGCAACCATGGCAGCGAGGCGCACCTGGACCGCATGCTGCGCAATGCGGACCCGCAGGACCCCAACGTGCTCACGATCGGTTTCGGGCGGCGCTTTGCAACCTACAAGCGCGCCGCGCTGCTGTTCGAGAACCTCGACTGGTTGCGCCAGATCGTGGGCGACCCGGCGCGGCCGGTGTTGTTCATCTTTGCCGGCAAGGCGCACCCCGCCGACGGCCCGGGCCAGGACATGATCCAGCGCGTCATGCAGGTGTCGCGCATGCCCGAGTTCGAGGGCAAGATCCTGTTCGTCGAGAACTACGACCTGCGTCTGGCGCGCCGTCTGGTGTCGGGCGTGGACGTCTGGCTGAACAACCCCATCTACCCGCTGGAGGCATCGGGCACCTCGGGCATGAAGGCGGGCATGAATGGGGTCATCAACCTGTCGGTGCTCGATGGATGGTGGGGGGAGGGTTACGAACACGGCAACGGCTGGGCCATCAAGCCGGTCAAGGAGGCCCCGGACGGCGCGCTGCGCGACCATGACGAGGCGCGCACCCTGTACGAGTTGCTGCAGGACCAGGTGATCCCGACCTACTACAACCGCAGCAACCTGGGGTATTCCACCAACTGGGTCCGCATCGCCAAGCATTCGATGGCCACCATCCTGCCGCAGTTCAACGCCGCGCGCATGGTGGGTGAATACCTCGACAAGTTCTACCGGCGTGCTTCCAACCAGGGTCGGCTGCTCGCGCAGGGCGGGTTCCAGGAGGCGCGCGCGCTCGCCGCCTGGAAGGCGCGGGTGCGAAAGGCGTGGCCGGGCGTCGGGCTGCGCCGGCTCGACGTGCCACAGTCGCGCATCATGTTCGGCCAGTCGATGCAGTTGGAGGTTGCCGTGGCGCTGGATGGCCTGGACCCGCACGACGTGGTGGTCGAGGTGGTATTCGGGCAGTCGGAGAAAGACGCCGGCGCGTGCACGCAAAAGGCGATGGAGTTGTCGCCAGACCCGGCGCCGATTTCCCCCGGCGAGCACCGCTATGTGTTGCAACTCGAGCCCGAATTGTGCGGCAAGATCGACTACCGCGTGCGTTGTTACCCGCGGCACGTGTCGCTGGCGCATCCGTTCGAGGTCGGGCTGATGGTCTGGCTTTAGGCAGCGCACGACCATCGCGCCGCCGACCGGTTCCGGCGCCGGGCGAGGCTGTCGTCCCTCGATTTGTCTCTTTTTTGCGCGTGCTCAACCGGCAACCGGCGCGGCCTTTCTATGCTCGCAGTGGTACCGGAGGCATTGGCTGCAGCGCCCGCCGCGTCTCGCCTGCATCCAGCAGCCAAGACCCATGGGCGCCGATGAAAGGGAACCTCATGAAAACCGACGCACAACTCAAGAAGGATGTATCCGCAGAGTTGGAATGGGAACCGTCCATCGATTCGGCGCATGTCGGGGTGGCGGTGAACGATGGCGTGGTCACCCTGAGCGGGCATGTCGACACCTTTGCCGAGAAACACGCCATTGAGCGGGCGGTCGGCCGCGTGCAAGGCGTGAAGGCGGTTGCCATCGAACTCGACGTGAAGCTGGAACCAGGCCACAAGCGCAGCGACTCGGAGATCGCGGCGGCGATCGAATCGGCGTTGTTGTGGCATTCGCTGGTGCCGGACGACCGGATCCGCGTCAAGGTCGAGAAGGGCTGGGTCACGCTCAGTGGTGAACTGGACTGGGATTACCAGCGCCAGAATGCCGAGCAGACCGTGCGGCCCCTGATGGGGGTCGTCGGGGTCAGCAACGCGATCACGCTCAAGCCCAGGGCGTCACCCGCCAATGTCAGCCAGCGCATTCGCGATGCGCTCACGCGGCATGCCGAGCGCGAGGCCAAGCACATCCGGGTCGAAGTGCGCGAGGGCGAGGTGTGCCTGACCGGCAAGGTCGATTCATGGGCTGAGCGTGCAGCAGCTTTCGGCGCGGCGTGGGCGGCCCCCGGCGTCACCAGCGTTGTCAACGACATCCAGGTCCGTGTGGAATAGCGCCATGGCCGTGCAGCCGAAAAGCAAACGCGTGCAGTTGGTACGGCTGGCGCTGGTGGCCTTGGTGCTGTCGGCGGCGGCAACCGCTGTGGCACTGAACCTGAATCCGCTGGAATGGTTCGGCGTAGACAAGCAGAAACCGGCCAGCACGGCGCCGGCGGCAGCCCAGGCTGTTGCGCCGCCTGCGGAGCCGGTGGCGGCCCTGCCTGCCGGCAGTGCGCCGAACTACCGGGCGATCGTGCGTCAGGCCGGCCCGGCGGTGGTCGGTGTCACCGTGGCCGGGACCCACAAGGGCGAGAGCGCCAGCTTGCCGCCAGGCATGGAGGACGATCCCTTCCTCCAGTTCTTTCGCGGCCTGCCCGGCCTGCAGGGGCGCCTGCCGCGCGGGGACGTGCCGTTTCGCGGCCAGGGTTCGGGCTTCATCATCAGCAGCGATGGCCTGATCCTGACCAATGCGCACGTGGTGCGTGATGCCAAGGAAGTGACGGTCAAGCTTGGCGACCGGCGCGAGTTCTCCGCCAAGGTGCTCGGGTCCGATGTGGTGACCGACGTGGCTGTGCTGCGCATCGAGGCCAGGAACCTGCCAGTCGTCCGCCTGGGCGACGCCCAGCAGTTGCAGGTCGGCGACCCGGTATTGGCGATTGGTTCTCCGTTTGGGTTCGAACAGACGGCGACCCAGGGCATCGTCAGCGCCAAGGGCCGCTCCTTGCCGGGCGATGGCGCGGTGCCGTTCATCCAGACCGATGCAGCCGTCAACCCCGGCAATTCGGGCGGGCCGCTGTTCGACGGCAGCGGCGCAGTGGTGGGCATCAATGCCCAGATCTACTCGCAGTCGGGCGGCTACCAGGGGCTGGCCTTTGCGATCCCGATCAACGTGGCCCTGAAGGTCAAGGACCAGATCGTCTCGACCGGCAAGGCGCAACATGCCCGGCTGGGGGTGACCGTGCAGGACCTGAACCAAGCGCTGGCCGATTCGTTCGGCCTGGGCCGCCCGGACGGCGCGCTGGTGGTGACTGTCTTCCCGGACAGCGCGGCTGTGGCAGCCGGGCTCAGGGCGGGGGACGTGGTCACCGAAGTGGATGGCGAACCGATCCTGCGCTCGGGCGACCTGAGCAGCCGCATCGGCATGGCGGTGCCGGGTGAATCGGTGCGCCTGAAGATCTGGCGTGACCGCGGGGCGCGCGAAATCACTGCCCGTCTCGGTCGGGCGGAGGACGGCGGAAGCGTCAAGGCGCAGGCCCGCGGCGCGGAACCGCAACCGGGCCAGATCGGGCTGCAGGTACGCCCGCTGACGCGTGACGAGCAGGCCAGGGTCCAACTGGAGGGCGGCCTGCTGGTGGAGGGGGTGGCAGGGCCGGCGGCCCGTGCCGGGGTGCGGCCGGGCGATGTCGTGGTGTCCGTCAACGGGGTGCCGGTGCTGTCGGTCGAACAGTTGCGGGCCATCATGGAGAAACGGCCCAAGAGCGTGGCCCTTTTGATCGACCGGGGTGGTGAGCGGATATTCGTCCCGGTGGGCCTCGGATGATGCGCGGCCTCCAACACGGCAATCGCATGGCGCCCGGGCCCGGTGGCAAGGCCCGCTGGACGGTCGCTTCCCGCGCCTGCGGTGCGCCGGGTGCTTGCCACCTTGCTGCCGAACATCTGAACACCCGTGCGCGGCCGTCGTGGGTGTTGCGTATTGCGCTCGCACTGGCGGTGCTGGTGGCCACCGGTTCGCCGGCAGTGGGCCAGGTGCTTCACGGTGACCGCAAGGCCGACACCGGTCCTGCACGGCCCGCAGGCGCACCGGCGCGGGCACCGGGCGCCCACCCGCAACCACCTTCCGCAGGACCGCATGTGCCGGACCTGCGGCTCGACCAGCGTTACCACCACGACCACTACTACCCGCCCCGCGGCCATGTGACTCCGGTGTTGCCGGGCGGCAGCATCGGCCTGGTGTTCGGGCAGGGCAACTTCTTCTTCCATGGGGGCGTATGGTTCCGACCGGCGGCTGGCCGCTTCGTGGTGGTGGCGCCACCGATCGGCATCGTGGTGCCGTTCTTGCCACCGGCCTATGTCACGGTGTGGGTTGGTGGCTTGCCGTATTTCTACGCGAACGGCGTCTACTACGCGCAAGGCCCCGGAGCGGGTTATGTGGTGGCTGCGCCGCCACCGGGTGCCGAAGCCGCCCAGCCGGTGTTGACCCTGCCAGCCGAACCGGTTGTCTACCCGCGCAACGGGCAGACTGCGGAGCAGACCGAGTCCGATCGACGGGAGTGCAACCGCTGGGCCGATACCCAGGCCGGGGCGAAGAAGGATGCCTCGGTCTACCAGCGGGCGGTGGCCGCATGCATGGACGTGCGGGGTTACACCTTGCGTTGAAGACGGCCCGGAACTCTGTTGCAATCGAGGGCTGATGAAACTGTCCGACTGCAGCACCACCGAACGACGTCAACTTGCAACGCTGGAGGAGCGCATCGGCCGCGTCCACGTGCGCCAGCGGCTGGGCCTGGAGGGCGAACACGAAAGCCACGTGGTGCGGCGCGGCACGCACTTCTTCCATCTTGAAAACTGGACCTCCACACACGGCCTGATCCGCGCCGGCCTGAGCCTGGCCGGCTTGCGCGGGCGCGGGCTGCGAAACACCAGGAACATCCAGTGCCGTGACAACGAGGTCTGGCAGGCGCGACTGCCGCCAGCGTTCGACGGGTTTACCTTGTTGCACCTGAGCGACCTGCACCTGGACGTGAACGAGAGCTTTGTCGACCACCTGGTCGAGCGCGTGCGGGGCCTGCGCCATGACGCGTGTGTGCTCACGGGTGATTTTCGCTTCCGGTCCTTCGGCCCCTACCAGCCGACGCTGGATGCACTGGCGCGCCTGCGGCCGTATCTGGGCGACCGGGTGTTTGCCGTGCTGGGCAACCACGACACGATCCGCATGGTTGCGGGCATGGAGGCGCTGGGTATACAGGTGCTGATGAACGAGTCAGCGCCGATCCTGCGCGGCGACTCCCGCCTCTCGCTGGTGGGCATCGACGACGCGCACTACTTTCGCACGCACAATTTCCACAAGGCGGCGGCGGACGTGCCGCACGATGGCTGCGCGATCCTGCTGTCGCACACCCCCGAGCCATACCGGCACGCGGCGCATGCCGACTACAGCCTGATGTTGTGCGGGCACACCCACGGCGGGCAGATCTGCCTGCCCGGGGGCGTGCCGATCCTCACCGACTCCGACGCCCCGCGCGCGTTTGCGCGTGGCGCATGGAACTACCACGGCATGGCCGGGTACACGTCGGTCGGTTGCGGATCGTCGATCGTCGACGTGCGCCTGAACTGCCTGCCCGAGGTCACGCTGCACCACCTGCGCCGTCAGTAGACACGGAAGTTTCCGAACTGCCACGGATCGTCGTGGTCGATGTCCTCTTCGAAGAGGGCGCTCCTCGCCACCAGCGGCGTCCAGTCGCTGTAGAACCCCTGCACTTTTCCCAGGTACGGCCGGCACAGCGCCAGGATGTCGTCGAATGGCATCTGGTCTGGCTCGACCACGCCGCAGGACGGGTTGCGCATTGCCCAGATCACCCCGGCCATCACCGCCGAGGTGACCTGCAGGCTGGTGGCGCTGTTGTCGGAGCACAAGGCGCGCGCCTGCTGGATCGTCAATTGCGAGCCGTACCAGTAGGCCCCCCGGGGGTGGCCCATCACCAGTACGCCGAGTTCGTCCATGCCCGACACGATCTCGTCTTTGAGCACCCGCTGGTGCCGTTGCAGCTGCAGGTTGTTGCCCGCGAGTTCGTGCAGGGACAGCACCGCGTCGTCGCACGGGTGGTAGGCATAATGCACGGTCGGGCGGTACGCTGGCTGCCCCCCTTCACCGATGGTGAAGTAGTCTGCGATCGAGATCGATTCGGCATGGGTGACCAAGAAGCCGTGGATCGCGCCTGCCAGTGGTGTCCAGGTGCGAACCCGCGTGGCGGCACCGGGCCGGTTGAGGTAGATTGATGCCTGCGACCCCTTTGCATGGCGCGCGGCGTCGACTGGAAGGCGCTTTTCATGGCTGCCCCAGCCCAGTTCGGCCGGCTGGCTGGACTCGTCGACGAAGGCCTCGACGGACCAGGTGTTGACAAACTCGCCCACGGCCTTGCGGACGGCCCCGACCTGGGTGTCGCGCTCGGCGATATGCACGACGCGCACCTGCAGCCGCTGCGCCAGCGCGGCCCACGTGGTGCGGTCGATCGGGTATACGGCCGATCCGCCGGTGTCCTGCGCGATGTTGACCAGCGCCTGCTTGAACAGATGCGATACCAGCCCCGGATTCGCGCCATGCGTGAGGACTGCCGTCGGGCCGCCAGCATGCCCGGCCCGCAATGCGAGCGCGGCCTCGCGCAGCGCGTAATTGGTGCGCTGGGCGGGTGCCAACGCGGTATCGACGTAACCGCCCGACCAAGGTTCGATGCAGGTGTCCAGGTACAGCGCGCCGGCTGACTGGCACAGCGCAACCAGTGCCACGCTGCTGACGTTGACCGCGAGATTGAGAAGGAAATCACCCTTGCCCAGGCATGGCCCGAGCACGGCGCGGTAGTTGCCGCGCGTCAATGCGATGTGCAGGGCGGCCATCCCTGCCGCGCGCGCCGCAGCGACTTCCGCCGCGTCGGGTGTGATCACCAGCAACTGCGCCGACTGCAACTCGATATGGCGCAGCAGCAGGGGCAATGCGCCGCGCCCGATGCAGCCGAACCCGACCATCACCAGACGGCCGTGGAAGCGGTGTTCCTTGCGCGCGTCGATCACTGCTCGGACCCCATTTGCGGACCTTGCGTGAATCGGGGCCCGAACCCCTTGCCGGCTACTGGATCTGAAGGGTCTTGCTCACCGCCTCCTTGCGTTTGGGCAGCGTCAGCTTGAGGACGCCGTTTTCATATTTCGCGACCGAGCCCTTTTCGTCCACCTCGTGCCCGAGCGTGAACATGCGTGATGCGCTTCCGTAGTAGATCTCCTTGCACAGGCTGCGGTTGCCGTTGCCGGACTTCTCCTCCTTTTCGCTCTTGACCTCGGCGCTGATGGAGACGCGGTTGCCATCGATGCTGACCTGGATGTCTTCCTTCTTGACACCTGGCACCTCGGCGCGCACCAAGTACTCCTTGTCGTTCTCGGTCAGGTCGACGCGGATCTCTCCGGGCACCTCGAACTCGGTCGACAAGGGGCGCATGAAGCGGCGAAACAGATCGGGAAACATGTCGTCGAAACGCTGGCGTGCAACTAGTGAGTTCATGGTGGCTCCTGTGGGTGGATGGATGGGATTCTTCCCCCTGCTGGCAGACGCTGCCTGCAGTGCAAAAAAGTTTAGTGAGCGTCCGAGTGCGCGCCGTTGAGCGTGCTCAAGTGCGTCTGCCCCCCCAATGGTGTGTGTTGCGGATTGTCAAACGGCCGATGGAGGGCGTCCCTACGATGGTCGGACGAGCAAGGTCCGCCGCAGTGGCGGAAGGTGTACTGGGAGAAAGTGACGTGATGCAACCCGGTGACGCACAGGCCTGGATGTTGTCCGAGGCGATGGAGTGGCTGGCCCAAGCGCAACGCCTGCAGCGGCAGTTCTTCCGGATCGGGCAGGCGCTCGATGGCCCGATGTGGGAGCCACCGGTGGACATGGTCGACGACGGTCGGCGCATGGAGCTGCTGGTGGCGCTTCCCGGCGTGCCACAGGGCTGTTTCGAGGTGCGTATTGAGTCGCAGGCGATCGTGGTGCGGGGCGATCGCGCCATCGGCTCCCGGATCGCGCCGGGCACGGTGGTAAGACTGGAAATCCCCTATGGCCGTTTCGAGCGCCGGATCGAGCTTCCCGCCGGCATCTACCAGGTGGTCGCAATGCGCATGGAAGACGGCTGCCTGCGGATTCAACTGGAGCTGACACCATGAAACCGGACGACACGGTGCTGGACGACGACATGCTGGCCATCGTGCCGGTGCGCAACATGGTCCTGTTCCCGGGTTTGATCGTGCCGATCGCCATCGGGCGCGAGGGGTCTGTGGCCGCGGCGCAGTACGCGGTGAAGCAGGAGCGCCCGCTCGGCATCTTGTTGCAGCGCAATCCCGAGACGGACAGCCCCGGTCCCGACGACCTGTCGCGGGTGGGCACCGTGGCTGTGGTGCTGCGTTACGTCAGCACGCCGGATGGCACGCACCATGTCGTCTGCCAGGGGCAGCAGCGTTTCCGGGTGCTGGACTTCGTGCCGGGCCAGCCGTTCATGGTGGCGCGGATCGAGCGCATCGAAGAGCCGTCGGTGGCCGGCGACAAGGAAATCGAAGCCCGCTTCCTGCGCCTGAAGGAGCGCGCCGTCGAAGTGCTGCAATTGTTTCCGCAGGTGTCGCAGGAGATGGTGCATGCGGTGCAGGCGATCGAGGCTCCGGGTGCATTGGCCGACCTGGTGGCCGGCTACCTGGACATGAAACCGGCCGAGAAGCAGGAGCTGCTGGCGCAGTTCGACCTGCGCAACCGGTTGGACCGCCTGCTGGAGATCATGGGCCACCGCATCCAGGTGATGCAGCTCTCGCGCGAGATCGACCAGCGCACCAAGGCCAGCATGGGAATGCGCGAGCGCGAATACCTGTTGCGCGAGCAGATGAAGTCGATCCAGAAGGAACTCGGCGAGGAGGGTGGGGGTAACGCCGCCGAGATCGAGGATCTGCGCAAGCTGATCGCCCAGGCGGGCATGCCGCAGGAGGTGGAGCAACAGGCTGAGAAGGAGCTCAAGCGCCTTGCGCGCATGTCGGATGCGGCAGCCGAATACTCGATGGTGCGCACCTATCTCGAATGGCTGGTCGAATTGCCCTGGAAGGCGCCCGAGCCGGACGTGATCGATGTGGCGCAGGCGCGCCGGGTGCTGGACGCCGACCATTTCGGGCTCGAGCAGGTCAAGAAGCGCATCGTCGAGTTCCTGGCGGTGCGCAAGCTCAACCCCTCCGGCCATGGGCCTATCCTGTGCCTGGTCGGCCCGCCCGGGGTCGGCAAGACATCGCTGGGGCAGTCCATCGCGCGGGCCTTGGGCCGCAAGTTCGTCCGGGTGTCGCTGGGCGGGGTGCATGACGAGGCCGAGATCCGGGGGCATCGGCGCACCTATGTGGGGGCGCTGCCCGGCAACATCATCCAGGCCGTCAAGAAGGCCGGCACGCGTGCCTGCGTGATGATGCTCGACGAGATCGACAAGCTCGGAACCGGCGTGCATGGCGACCCGTCGGCCGCGCTGCTGGAGGTGCTGGACCCGGAGCAGAACTGCAACTTCCGCGACAACTACCTGGCGGTTCCTTATGACCTGTCCCAGGTGCTGTTCATCGCCACAGCCAACATGCTGGACCCGATCGCCGGCGCCCTGCGCGACCGCATGGAGGTGCTGCAGCTCTCAGGCTACACGCAGGACGAAAAACGCGAGATCGCCCGGAAATACCTGGTGGCACGCCAGATCACCGACAGCGGCCTGCAGCCGGGGCAGTTCGGGATCACCGACGGCGCCTTGTCGGCCATCATCCGCCTGTACACGCGCGAGGCCGGCGTGCGCAACCTGGAGCGCCAGATCGGCGCCGTATGCCGCCGTACCGCCGTTCGCATCGCCGAGGGGCAGGCGCATACGGTGCATGTCGAAACATCCGACCTCGCCGATGTGCTGGGTCCGCCCAAGTACGAGAACGAGATTGCGCTGCGTGCCGGCATGCCGGGCGTTGCCACCGGGCTGGCGTGGACGCCGGTGGGGGGCGACATCCTGTTCATCGAGGCCACGCGCACGCCGGGCCGTGGCCGGTTGATCCTGACCGGGCAGCTCGGCGACGTCATGAAGGAGTCCGCGCAGGCGGCACTGACATTGGTGAAATCCAGGTCGGCGGCGCTGGGTCTCGAAGCCACGGCCTTCGAGAAGACCGATGTGCATGTGCATGTGCCGGCCGGGGCCATCCCAAAGGATGGGCCCAGCGCGGGGGTTGCGATGTTCATCGCGCTGGCCTCGTTGTTCATGGACTGCGCGGTGCGCAACGACGTCGCGATGACCGGTGAAATCAGCCTGCGCGGTCTGGTGCTGCCGGTGGGCGGCATCAAGGAAAAGGTCCTGGCTGCACTGGCGGCGGGGATCCGCTGCGTGATGTTGCCGGCGCGCAACCGCAAGGACCTGGAGGATGTGGCGGCGGCGGCGCGCGAGAGCCTGGAGTTCGTTTTTCTCGACGACGTGGGGCAGGCGCTCGGGGCAGCGGTGGTGCGACCGGGCATGGAACTGCAGTTGCTGGAGGCAGCGCAGGGATGAGCCTGGAGTCCCGGTGGATACACCGGCTGCGCGTGCCCCTGCCGCTTGCCCGGGGGCTTTGTCGCGGGTCAGGTTGGTGGCCGAACGCAGCTGGCTGCAGAGCTTTCAGTGGTAGATGTAGGCGCGCGACCACGGCGTGGTGTTCAGCCGCGGGTCTTCGCCGGCCTTGCACGCCAGCACCTGGTACAGCGACACCCAGTTCTGTGCGAAGGCGTGGGCGCAACCGGCCAGGTAGATGCGCCAGACGCGGTAGGTGGTTTCGTCCACCGCACCGCGAATTTCCCGGCTGCGGGACTCGTAGTTCCCGGCCCACAGGGTCAGCGTGCGTTCGTAGTGGCGCCGCAGGTTCTCCACATCGAGCACCTCCAGGCCTGCGACTTCCATCTCACGCAGCGCCAGGCTCAGGTGCGGCAGTTCGCCGTGCGGAAACACGTACTTGCCGATGAAGGCCCCGGCGCCCAGCGGCGCGCCCCCGCTGTTCGGGTCGGTCGTGGTGATGCCGTGGTTCATCATCATGCCACCGTCCTCGAGCAGTGCATGCAGGCACCTGAAATACCCCTGCAGGTGCTTCAGGCCCACGTGTTCGAACATGCCGACCGAGGTGATCTGGTCAAAGCGGCCGTCCACGTCGCGGTAGTCCTGCAGGCGGATCTCCACGCGGCCCTGCAGGCCGGCCTGCGCGACCCTTTGTCGCGCCAACTCGAACTGCTTGTGCGACAGCGTGATGCCCACGACGCGGGCGCCGAACTTCTGGGCCGCGCGCATCGCCAGCGCACCCCAGCCGCATCCGACGTCGAGCAGGCGGTCGTGCGGACGCAGCATCACCTTGGTCAGGATATGGTCGATCTTGGCGGTCTGGGCCTGTTCGAGTGTGAGCTCCGGCGAATGGAAATAGGCACACGAATAGACCATCTGCGGATCCAGCCACAGGCGGTAGAAGTCGTTGGAGACATCGTAGTGGTGCTGGATGGCGCGTGCATCCTGTTCCTTGTCGCGGTTTCTTGGCTTGAACAAGCGGCCGAACTGGCCCGCGATCGGCAATGAACTGCGCGCAAGGCGTGCTGCGGCCGTGACCACATCGTGCGCATGGCCTTGCACGTCGAAATGGCCGTTGACATACCCTTCGGCCAGGTTGTCGATGCTGGGCGGCAGAAAGTAACGCAAGGCGCCGGCATTCTGCAGCCGGACCGTCACCTTGGGGTGGGGGCCGAGGTCGCGCTCCATGCCATTCCAGAGCGCCAGCCGCAAACCCAGATCGGGGTGGAACGGCAGACCGGACAGGAACCGGGCCAACAGGTTTTCTTCGCGCATGGCAACCTCGCGGATCTGGGGCTGGTGGGCAGCGTGTCGCCACGCGCTTGCAGTTTAGGAGTGCCTAACCGTCGGCGATTGAGCAAACGCAAGGCCCGCCCGCCCTGGCGCCGGTGGTGAACCCCTGGCAGGCAGGGCCGGCCGGCGGCGTCGTCAGGCGCGGGCGACGGCCTGCGCGATGTCGCGCAGTGCCTGCGCCAGTTCGGGCGCCATGCTGACGGCGTTGGTCGGGTGCGCGACGCAATCGGTGCTCCAGACCTCGCCGATGCCATTGGCGCGCAGCATGTCCAGGGCCTGGTTCGAAAACAGCGCGTGGGTGACAGCGACGTCGATCGAGGCCGCTCCCGCCGCGCGCAGCAGCCTGGCTGCCGCCGCTACGGTATGCCCGGTGCTTGCCATGTCATCGAGGATCACGACCGGGCGGCCTTCCACCAGCCCGGGAGGCAGGGCCACGTCGACCTCGCGGTCGCCACTGCGCACCTTGCTGCAGACCGTGAATTCGAGGCCGTGGCGCGCGGCTGCGAATGCCACCCACTGCTCCGACTCGGAGTCCGGGCCGACCAGCAGGGGCCGGTTGCGCCGTTGCACGATCAGGTCGGACAGCACGCCGGCGCCGGTCAGCACGGTGGCATGGGCCACGGGCGCCGCTTCTTGCAGCGTGGCGACGCGGTGGAGGTGCGGATCGACGGTGACAATGGCATCGAACTGGCTGGCCAGGAATCGCCCGACGATACGTTGGCTGACGGCTTCACCCGGCACGAACTCCATGTCCTGGCGCATGTAGGCCAGGTACGGCGCCACCAGTGCAAGGTGCCGGGCCCCGAGTGAGCGTGCGGTCTGGGCCGCAATCAGAAGCTCGACCAGTTTTTCGTTCGGGTTGTCCAGACTGCGGTAGAGCGTCACGTGCTGCGGCAGGTCTGGCGGCAGGCGCAACCTGAGTTCACCGTCCGGAAAGCGGTGGCGCTCGATACATGCGGATGCCATGCCTGTGGCGCTGGCCAGGCGCGACGCGGCGTCTTGCTGGTCCTCGAAGTACAAGAGCATGCAAAGGGTTCCTTCAGAATTCCACGAACACATGGGGCACCTGGGCTGCGTCGCCCACGGTGTACCCGGTTGAGCGGGCGCAGGCCGCGCGCGCAAACGCAAGGTCGGCCGGGTAACAGGCATGTACACGGTACAGCAGGTCTGCCTGGGCAACCGGCCGTCCCAGTTTGCAAAACAGGTCGACGCCGGCGTTCCTGACTTTTGGTGCCCCGGCAAGCCGCGCGATCCGTGCGATCTGCAGGTTGTCAATGCCGGTGATGAAGCCGGTGCCAGTTGCCGCAACGTCGAAGCTCAAGGGCCCGAGCGCCGGCTGGTTGTGGTCGAACCCGCGGGACCCCTGCGCCGCGATGATCGCGCCCATGCGCGCCATGGCGCGGCCGGAGTCGAGGATGTCGCGCGCGATGGCAAAACCATCGCCGCCCCGGACGTCGGGGTCGCACTCGATCAGCCGGCCCGCCAGGCGCAAGGCCTTCTGGCGCAGGTCGATCGGGGCGCGGGGATCGTTTTCCAGCACGCGCATCACGTCGCGGGCCTCCAGCACCGGGCCGATCCCGTTGCCGATCGGCTGGCGGCCGTCGGTGATGACCACGTCCAGGGACAGCCGCATGTGTTTCGCCACGTATTCGAACAGGCGCCGCAGGCGCTGCGCCTGCGCCATGGTTCGCACCTTGGCGGTGGGCCCGATCGGGATGTCGAGCACCAGGTGGGTGGAGCCGGCGGCGATCTTCTTGGACAGGATCGAGGCGACCATCTGGCCGGGCGAATCGATGTTGAGCGGGCGCTCGACCGAAATGAGCACGTCGTCGGCCGGCGACAGTTCGGCGGCGCCGCCCCAGGCCAGGCACGCGCGGTGCTGGCGAACGATGTCCTGCAGTTGCTCGACACCCAGCTCGACCTGTGCGAGCACCTCCATGGTGTCGGCTGTGCCAGCCGGCGAGGTGATCGCGCGCGAGGATGTCTTGGGGCACAACAGGCCGTGTGCCGCGACGATCGGCACCACCAGCATCGAGGTGCGGTTGCCGGGGATGCCGCCGATGCAGTGCTTGTCGACGACCTGCGGTTCGTGCCAGTCCAGGCGCCGGCCGCTGGCAACCATGGCCTCGGTCAGGAACAGCACCTCTTCGCGGTCGAGTTCGTCGCGGTGGGTCGCGATGACAAACGCGGTCAGTTCGATCTTCGAGTAGTGGCCCTGGGCAATGTCGTCGACGATCACCCGGAATTCACCGGCGTTCAGGCGTTCGCCGGCGATCTTCCGGCCGAGGGCGCTGATCGACGCCGGGGGTTCGGCCTGTTGCACCGTGGCCGGGTGCCCGTCGCTGACATTCAGGCGGGCGAACGCGTCTTCCGACAGGCCGAGCTCGTTGCAGTCGACGATATGCGGGTCGTCCACCACATTCAGCGTGGCCAGGATGTGGCGGCCGTTGGCATGGATCTCGACCTTCGAGAGCGCCTGGAAACCCTCGGCCCGGTAGATCGCGCAGTCGCGGTGCAGGTAGGCGACGTTTTCGCGGTAGGTGTCGATGCCGACGCGTCGCAGCGCCAGGCTGGTGGCCGGTGGGTGCGTGCTGGCGGTATCGGGAGTGTCCATGGGAGAAGCCTACACCGGGTTGGGGTGTGAAGCGGGTGGCCCGCCGGCACGCTCCTGAAGCCATGCCAGCAGGCGGGCGCGGGCCGGCGTGAGGTTCTTGTAGTCCACGACTGCCTCGCTCATGGAGCTTATCGCATCGTGCAGGCGCTGTGCGTCGGCGGGTGTCTGCAGGGCGGTTGCCAATGGCGCGACCATGACGCGGATCGTGAACACCACCTGCGAACGCGGCTGCCCCTGTGTATCGAACAGCGGAATGAAGGTCTGGCGCTCGGCACGGAAGTGGCACTGCTGCGCCAGTGCCGTGGCGTCAGCCGCGGCCGGCCACGCCTGCAGGGGCTGGCGTTGCGGGTGCTGGTCGTAACGCGGCGAGGGGCTCAGCGTCCAGACGTAGCGCTCCCAGTGCGTGCCGTTGGACAACACGCGCAGCAAATGGGGCAGGGCGGCGGCGAGGGCCTCGCCGTCGGCCACCGGGCTGTGGATACTGGCCAGCGAAAGTCCGATTTTTTCTTCCGGCGCCCAGCGGCTCGGGACGCTGACACACATCCAGGGAATGCGGCCGGTGGCGGTGTCGAGCACGACCAGGTCCTCCTCCACCTGCAACTCCAGTGGCAGCGTATCGGCCAGGGGCATGTCGACACCCGCCTTGAGCGCCTGTTCCCGGATTGCCGCCAGCGCGTCGGTCGGGTCGAACCCCGCAAGGACTTGCCGCGTGGCCCCCTGGCGGTGGATGGCCAGCTTTTCGGCGTGCAGGGTGCTGCCGGGGTGCAAGGGCGTCAGGTGCAGGGCGCCGGGCTCCAGCCGCACCAGGCCGGGCCGCATGCGGAACGGCACGCTGACTTGAGCGAAGTCAAAATTCATGGAGAGGCCCTTGCAAACAGCGGGACGAAAAGAAAAGGCTCCCAAGGGAGCCTTCGCGATGCGCCCGTGGCGCTCAGACGCGCCGGCGGTACTCGCCGGTGCGGGTGTCGATCTCGACCTTGTCGCCCTGCGCCACGAAGATCGGCACGCCGATCTCGAAACCGGTGGCAATTTTCGCCGGCTTGAGCACCTTGCCGGACGTATCGCCCTTGACGGCCGGTTCGGTCCAGGTGATTTCGCGCTCCACGCTGGTGGGCAACTCGACCGAGATCGCCTTGCCGTCGTAGAAGACAACCTCCAGGGGCATGCCGTCTTCGAGGTAGTTCAGGGTGTCGCCCATGTTCTCGGACTCGACTTCGTACTGGTTGAACTCTTCGTCCATGCACACGTACATCGGGTCGGCAAAGTAGGAGTAGGTGCAATCCTTCTTGTCCAGGATGACCTGGTCCATCTTGTCATCGGCCTTGAAAACCACTTCGGTGCCGAAGTTGTTCAACAGGCTCTTGAGTTTCATGCGCACGGTGGCCGAGTTGCGGCCGCCACGGCTGTATTCGGTCTTGAGCACGACCATCGGGTCCTTGCCGTGCATGATCACGTTGCCGGCGCGGATTTCTTGAGCAATTTTCATAAGGTGTTTCCAGTTGGTGCGGAGCGCAGGCTTGTGTCGACGGGTTCAACGCAGCCCGTTGCCCGTGCCTGCGGTGGTTCACTGCGGGCCGGCCCCGTTGGCCTGCAAGGTTCCGCAAAGCTTTCGATTTTAGCGATCTTTCGGGCTTGTTTGAAGCGGCGCGGACAGCTTGTCGACAAACTGGACCAGGCGGGTGGTGAGGTCGGGCTGTGTGGCCAGCTTTGCGGCCGCGTGGCGGACGGCCTCTCCCCATGGGCCCGGTTCGGGCTGCGGCAGAGGCCCCCCGACGATGCCGTTCCAGGCCAGGTGGAAGCGCCTCCAGGACAGCGGTGCGTCCAGGGCGTCCAGCACGGCGTGGAGCTTGGCGTGGTGCGCGTCGTCGTGTTGCGGGTAGATCTGCCACACGAACGGGCGCGTTGCCCACAAGGCCCGGACCAGCGAATCCTCGCCCCGCACGAAATTCAGGTCGCAGGCCCACAGCAGGCGGTCGAAGCCAGTCTGCGCCAGCGCAGCAAGCAGGACCACCGAGAGCGCGCCACGGCGGTGCACGGCAATGCCGTCGGGGGGCGAAAGTTCCAGCGCCCAGTGCCGCCTGACTGCGGCAGCGGCGCGCCCCTGGGTGACCAGCATCAGCGTGGGCGTCTGGCTGTGCTGGTAGTGCGCCAGCAATTCGGGCAGCGCCGGCGGTTCGTAGCAGAACAGGGACACGAGGTGTTCCCCAGCCCAGGGGACGCCCAGGTGCGCGAACCAGTCGGCCCGATCGAAGGCGGCGCGGCGCTGTTCCAGCCCGGCCTCCCGGATCAGGCCACCGGTGGATTCGGTGAACCCGGGGTAGAAGAACCACCTGGTGTGTCCTTTTGCCGGGCCTGTCAGGATCGGCGAGGGCAGGCCGTGTGCCCTGGCGGCATACGGTTCGGCCGACAGGTATTCGAGGTTGATCCAGGCCGGTGGGGGCTGGTCGCCGGCCGTGTTTGCCGCGGCGGCGAAACGCCGGGCCACAAAGGCCGGCTCCAGTTCGCAACCGAATCCTTCGATCCAGACGTCGGCTGGTTGCAGGTCGGCCAGCGCGGCGGCGTTGGCCGACATGGCCCACGGCAACACCCGGATACCGGGAAAGGCGCCGGAACCAGCGCCGGGGGCCATCCAGGCAAGGGCACGCGTATCGTCGACCCACAGGCGCACCCCGTGCCCACGCGCCGCGAGCTCGACGGCCAGTCGCCAACTGACGCCGATGTCGCCGTAGTTGTCTATCACCTTGCAGAAAATGTCCCAGGAGCGCTTGGTTTTCACGATCGGGATTGTCCACAATAGGCGCCTATGACAACGCGATCAGATCCAGCCCGGCAGCAAGCACCACCCGGGGCCGTCACCGAGACCGCGCTGGCGCCCGAGACACTCCAGGCTTCGGGCCACTCTGCGCAATTGCTGTCTGAAGTGGCCGCGTTGCCGCCCCTGCCCGGTGTCTACCGGTTTTTCGACGCGCAAGGGTCCGTGTTGTACGTGGGCAAGGCGATCAGCCTGAAGAAACGCGTGGCCAGCTATTTCCGCAACCAGCATGGCGGCACCCGTATCGGCCACATGGTCGGGCGGATCGCGTCGATGCAGACCACCGTGGTTCGGTCCGAGGCCGAAGCGCTGCTGCTGGAAAACAACCTGATCAAGACCCTCGGCCCGAAATACAACATCCTGTTTCGGGACGACAAGAGTTACCCCTACCTCAAGCTCACCGGCATCGCCGATGCGGGCGGCGAGCGGGCGCGGCGCGGCCTGATACCGGCGCCAGCTGCACCGCTGGCACGCCCCGCGCCGGGCGGATTCCCGCGGGTGTCGTATTACCGCGGCGCGGTCGAGAAGAAACACCGCTATTACGGCCCCTACCCGAGTGCCTGGGCAGTCAAGGAGGCGATCCTCCTGATGCAAAAGCTTTTCCGCCTGCGCACCTGTGAAGACGCGGTGTTCAGCAACCGCTCGCGTCCGTGCCTGCTGTACCAGATCAAGCGCTGTTCCGCGCCGTGTGTCGGCCATGTGTCAGAAGATGCGTATGCCCAGGACGTCGCCAATGCCGAGCGGTTCCTGCGCGGCGACGCGGGGCAAGTGCTCGAACTGCTGGAGTTGCGCATGCTCGCCCATGCCGAGCGGCTCGAGTTCGAGCAGGCCGCAGAACTCCGCGACCAGGTGGCTGCCTTGTCGAACGTGTTGCACCAGCAGTCGGTCGACAACGTGTCCGATCGCGATGTCGATATTCTGGCCGTGAAGGTGGAGGGCGGACGGGCCTGCGTGAACCTTGCGATGGTGCGTGGGGGTCGGCATCTTGGCGACCGACCCTATTTCCCGGCCCATGTCGAAGACGCCGTGGCTGTGATCGGCGAAGACGAGGAACCGGTGGAGCAGCCGGTGTCGATCGAGGCGCGTGTGCTGGAGGCCTTTGTCGCGCAGCACTACCTGGACGTGCCGGTGCCGCCCTCGCTGGTGACCAGCGCCCCCGTGCGTGCCGGCCTGGTGGATGCGTTGTCGGCCCAGACCGGCGTGAAGATCAGCGTCGTGCACCAGCCGCGGGAACAGCGCCGCATCTGGCTGGAAATGGCGCAGACCAACGCCGACCTGCAGCTTGCGCGGTTGCTGGCCGAAGAGGGTTCCCAACAGGCGCGCACACGGGCGCTGGTGCAGGCGCTCGATCTGGCCGTGGACGACCTGGACGCATTGCGGGTCGAGTGTTTCGATATTTCCCACACGGCCGGCGAGGCCACGCAGGCCTCGTGCGTGGTGTTCCAAAACCATCGCATGCAATCGGCGGAGTACCGCCGCTACTCCATCGAGGGGATTACGCCGGGCGACGACTACGCAGCCATGCGGCAGGTGCTGACCCGGCGTTACAGCAAGCTGGCCGAGGCGCTGCGTGAATCTGGCGGGGATGCCAGCAGGGCGATTGCCACGGCACGGCTGCCAGACCTGGTTCTCGTCGACGGCGGCAAGGGGCAGGTGGCCATGGCGCGCGAGGTGTTTGTTGCGCTCGGGCTCGACCTTTCCCTGATCGTGGGGGTTGAGAAGGGCGAGGGGCGCAAGGTAGGGCTGGAAGAACTGGTGTTTGCCGACGGGCGTGAGAAGGTCTACCTGGGCAAGGACTCGGCGGCGCTGATGCTGGTGGCCCAGGTCCGCGATGAGGCACATCGTTTTGCGATCACGGGCATGCGTGCCAAACGTGCGCGGGTGCGGGTTGGCGGCGGGCAACTGGAGGAAATCCCCGGGGTTGGCCCAAAGCGGCGCGCGCGCCTGCTGCAACGTTTTGGCGGTGTGCGCGGGGTCGGGCTGGCGAGTGCGGACGACCTGGCAACGGTCGAGGGCATATCGCGCGAACTGGCGGAGGACATCTACCGGGCGTTGCATTAATGCAATAAGGCCTGTTTTGGCAACTGCATGGCCAATGCGGCGTGCCACAATCCCTTGATGTTCTTGACCATCCCCACCATCATGACGTGGACGCGCATTGTCGCGATCCCCCTGATCGTCGGCGTGTTCTACCTTCCGGACTCCATCGCCCGTTTGGCCGACAAGAACCTGATTGCCACGGTGATGTTCGTGCTGTTTGCGGCGACCGACTGGCTTGACGGCTACCTGGCCCGCAAACTCAACCAGACGTCCTCTTTCGGCGCCTTCCTCGATCCGGTTGCGGACAAGTTCCTGGTTTGCGCCTCGCTGCTGGTGCTGGTGCACCTGAACCGCGCCGATGTGTTTGTGGGCCTGATCATCATCGGCCGCGAGATCGCGATCTCGGCCTTGCGCGAATGGATGGCCCAGATCGGGGCCGCCCGCAGCGTTGCGGTGCACATGATCGGCAAGCTCAAGACGGTCGGGCAGATGGTGGCGATTCCTTTTCTGCTGTACGACGGTGTGCTGTTCGGGCTGGTCGACACCCATGTCTGGGGCACTGTGCTGATCTGGATCGCCGCTGTCCTGACCGTCGCGTCGATGGTCTATTACATGCAAAAGGCGATACCGGAGATACGGGCGCGGGTGAAATGAGCGTTGCCCGGCAGCCGGGCGGTGGTCACTGCGCCGCGTTTGGGGCGGAGGCAAGCCGATGAGCGAGGTGGATGGCGACGGTGTATGGGTGCGCGTGATGCCCATCGTGTTTGTTCTGATCTGGAGCACCGGTTTCATCGTCGCAAGGTACGGCATGCCCCATGCGCCGCCTTTCAGCTTCCTGGCCGTGCGTTATGCCCTGTCCATCCTGTGTTTCCTGCCCTGGATCTGGCTTGCCCGCGTGCGCTGGCCGCTTGGCCGGCAGCAGTGGCTCCACCTTTCCGTTGTCGGCGTGTTGATGCATGCCGGCTACCTCGGGGGCGTGTGGGCCGCCGTGAAGGCCGGCATGGGCTCCGGCCTGTCTGCGCTGATCGTGGGTTTGCAGCCGGTGCTGACCGCTGTCTGGTTGAGTTCGACAGGCGGGCAGGTGAGCCGTCGGCAATGGCTGGGCCTGTCGCTCGGGTTCGCCGGGCTTGTGCTGGTGGTGTCGCGCAAGTTCGGGCAGGGCAACCCGTCCGACCATGTGGATTTCGCCAACATGGCGCTGATCGTGGGTGCACTGCTGTCGATGACCGTCGGCACCCTCTACCAGAAGCGCCATGTTGCGGCCTGTGACGTGCGTTCGGCGAATGCGGTGCAACTCGTGGCTGCCTTGTGCGCCACATTGCCCTTGGCGCTGATGGAGACGGAGCCGATGCACTGGGGTGGTGAACTCGCCGGCGCCATGGCGTGGTCGGTGCTGGCGCTGACGCTGGGTGGGAGTTCGCTGCTGTACCTGTTGATCCAGCGCGGGGCCGCGACGGCGGTGACGAGCCTGCTCTACATGGTGCCGCCATGCACTGCCGCGATGGCGTGGTTGTTGTTCGACGAACCTGTCACCGGCGCCACGCTTGCCGGTATAGCGATGACCGCCTTCGCGGTCAGCCTGGTGTTGCGCCCGGCAAAATAGGAATCTGCGCAGGCATCCCCTGCCTGCGCGATTGTGTTGACAAACGATGCACGGAGAAGCAAACATGGGCAAGAAACGGATAGCGGTCATAGCGGGAGATGGCATTGGCAAGGAAGTGATGCCAGAGGGCCTGCGGGTCCTTGAGGCAGCAGCTTTGCGGTTTGGCATCGACCTGCAGTTCGACCACTTCGATTTTTCAAGTTGGGACTACTGTGAACGGCATGGAAAGATGCTGCCCGACAACTGGAAGGAACAGATTGGCAGCCACGACGCCATCTATTTCGGGGCCGTTGGCTGGCCGGACAAGATACCCGACCACGTGTCCCTGTGGGGCTCACTGTTGTTGTTTCGCCGCGAATTTGACCAGTACGTCAACCTGCGCCCGGCTCGCTTGATGCCCGGCATCATTGCGCCTGTGGTTCGCAAGGACGGCAGCCGCCGCGAACCCGGTGAAATCGACATGTTCATCGTGCGGGAAAACACGGAGGGCGAGTATTCGAGCATCGGGGGGCGGATGTTCCCAGGCACCGAGCGAGAGATAGTGATGCAGGAAACGGTGATGTCCCGCATCGGCGTCGACCGCGTGCTGAAATTTGCCTTCGAACTGGCGCGCTCGCGGCCCAAGAAGCACCTGACCAGCGCCACCAAGTCGAATGGCATCGCGATCACCATGCCGTACTGGGACGAACGTGTCGCCGCGATGGCGGCGAACTACCCGGACGTGCGTGTCGACAAGTTCCATATCGACATCCTGACCGCCCATTTCGTGCAACGGCCGGACTATTTCGATGTGGTCGTGGCAAGCAACCTGTTCGGTGACATCCTGAGCGACCTGGGGCCGGCCTGTACTGGCACGATCGGCATTGCGCCCAGTGCAAACCTGAACCCGGACCGCCGTTATCCGTCCCTTTTCGAACCGGTGCATGGGTCGGCGCCGGACATTGCGGGGCAGCAGATTGCCAACCCGATCGGCCAGATATGGTGCGGCGCGATGATGCTCGATTTTTTGGGGTACCGCCAGGCGCACGATGCAGTGCTGTCGGCGATCGAGAAATTGCTCGATCCGGGCAGTGGCGCCCCGCGCACACCAGACATCGGTGGCGCAGCCCGCACCATCGACGTGGGGCGGGCGATTGCCGAACTGATCTGAACTGCCCAGGTGCATCGGGACGGAAGATTCACGATGCCGCCGAAACGATAAAAACGAATAGAATCCCCCCGCCTGCGTCTGTCATTTTGTTCATTGCGGCTTCTGCGCGCCGGCGCCAACATTTCCGAGTCGACATTTTTTGATTGACTTTGCTTCCCTACAAGAGGTTATTTGTGAATAAAACCGAACTTATTGAACATATTGCAAAACATGCGGACATTTCAAAGGCTGCGGCCACGCGTGCCCTGGACGCGACCATGGGTGCGGTCAAGACAACCTTGAAGAAGGGCGGGTCTGTTTCACTGGTGGGCTTTGGCACTTTTGCCGTTGGCAAGAGGGCTGCCCGTGTCGGGCGCAATCCCCGCACCGGTGTAGCGATTAAAATAAAGTCTGCCAAGGTTCCCAAGTTTCGTCCTGGCAAGGCATTGAAAGATGCCTTGAACTGATAATTCCGGTTTAGGTGGGGTGCTTAGCTCAGTTGGTAGAGCGGCGCCCTTACAAGGCGTAGGTCGGCGGTTCGAGCCCGTCAGCACCCACCACCACCACCACCAAGACAAAGGCGAACACCCGTGTTCGCCTTTTTGTTTTTTTCATGGAGAGTTCCCGCATGTTCGACTTAGTCCGCAAGCACACCAAGATTTTGATGTTCATGATGTTCTTGCTGATCATTCCCGCATTTGTGCTGGTGGGAGTTGATGGCTACAAGCGCTTCAATGATGGTGGCGAGGCAGTCGCCAGGGTCGGCGGGCGGGATATCACGCAGGGCGAGTGGGATTTCGCCCACAAGTCGGAAGTGGACCGCATTCGCGCCAGCTCACCGTCGATCGACGTCAAGTTGCTCGACTCGCCGCAATTGCGTTACGCCACACTGGAGCGCCTCGTGCGCGAGCGGGTGCTTGCCGAAGCCGCAGACAAACAGAGGCTCGGAGCGAGCGACGCCCGGCTTGCACGCGAACTGCAGCAAGACCCCAGCATTGCCGCGCTGCGTCGTCCTGACGGTACCCTCGATGTGGAGCGTTATCGCCAGCTGGTGGCCAGCCAGGGTTTGACACCAGAGGGGTTCGAGGCGCGTGTTCGCCGGGATCTTTCGCTGCGGCAGGTCGAAGCCGGTGTGTTGGGCACGGTCGTGGCCGCGCAGTCCATTGCGGACGTCGCACTCGGTGCATTCTTTGAAAAGCGGGAGGTGCAGTTGGTGACCTTGCTGGCGAAGGACTTCGCAACCAAGGTCGAGCCGACCGACGCCGAGCTTGATGCCTTTTACAAGAGCCACGCTGCGGAATTCCAGGCGCCCGAGTCGGTCAATGTCGACTACGTGGTGCTCGACTTGGACGCGATCAAGAAATCGATCACGCTCAACGAAGCCGACTTGAAGAGTTATTACGAACAGAATTCCGCGCGCCTGAGTGGCAATGAAGAGCGCCGTGCCAGCCACATCTTGATCAATGCGCCGAAGGACGCACCCGCAGCGGACCGTGAAAAGGCCAAGGCCCGGGCACAGGAGCTGCTTTCGCAGGTCCGAAAGTCGCCGACCTTGTTTGCCGACCTGGCACGCAAGAACTCTCAGGACAAGGGCTCCGCGCCTTCAGGTGGCGACCTCGATTTTTTTGCGCGCGGTGCGATGGTGAAGCCTTTCGAGGACGCCGCTTTTTCGATGAAAAAAGGCGACATCAGCGACGTCGTGGAGTCGGACTTCGGTTACCACCTCATCCAGCTCACAGATGTCAAGGCACCCAAGCAGCGCAGCTTTGAAGAGATGCGCCCTGCACTGGAGGCCGAGCTCAAGGCCCAGCAGGCTCAGCGCAAGTTTGCCGAGTCGGCCGAGGCGTTCACCAACGGCGTGTACGAACAGGCGGACACACTGAAGCCGGTGGCAGACCGGCTGAAGCTGGAAATCAGGTCCGCGAAAGGCGTATTGCGCCAGGCGCAGCAAGGCACCACCGGCCCGCTGGCCAACGCCAAGTTTCTCACTGCGCTGTTTGGCGATGATGCTGTGCAAAAGAAGCGCAACACCGAGGCGGTGGAGACCGGGCCGAATCAATTGGTATCGGGCCGCGTTTCCCTGCACGCCCCTGCCCGCACGCTGCCGTTTGCGGAGGTTCGCGCCTCAGTGCGTGAGAAGCTGGTCGCAACCCGGTCCGCGGAACTAGCGCGCAAGGAGGGGCAATCCCGTCTGGCCGCCTGGAAGGCCAAACCTGGCGACATGACCGCGCCCGTCACGGTTGTGTCTCGTGAGCAGGCCCAGTCTTTGTCGCCGGCGGTGCTTAACGCGAGCCTTCAGGCCGACCCGGCTGCGCTGCCTGCTGTACTCGGCGTCGACCTCGGTGCCCAGGGTTATGCTGTTGTCAAGGTGAATCGAATCCTGAGCCGCACTGCGCCTGATGATGCCGCAGCCAAGCAAGGCAGGTCGCAATACGCGCAACTGTGGGCAACCGCTGAAAATCAGGCCTATTACGGCGTGCTGAAGGAGCGCTACAAGGTAAAGATCAACGTCGACAAGGTGCCCGCCGCGACATCCAATTCAAATGCAGTAGCCAACCGGTAATAAGGCAGCGATATAATTCTCTTTCTACGGTGGCTGTAGCTCAGTTGGTAGAGTCCAGGATTGTGATTCCTGTTGTCGTGGGTTCGAGCCCCATCAGCCACCCCAAGTCAAACCCGCATGGGGTATAGAAAGCCTGCTACGTAATTGCTAGCAGGCTTTTTTCTTGGTGTTGCTTTTTGGCTCCGTGTAGCCACAGCGTAGCCACCGGTACAGGGTTTTGTACCGTGTAGCCACCATGTAGCCAGCGCCAGAATCGGCAAACTCGGTCAGCACGCCTATCCGTTACATCACGGTAATGCGCCAGTCGGTGGCGATAGGCAGAGCGTGTGCAGGCCCGTGGCGGCCATGTAGCGCCACAATCACCGACAAACCCGGCGCGGTGCCCGATTGCGTCGGGATACCTTACACGCCGGTGTTCGGCGGAACAGTTGACAAACCAAGACCGTTGACTTCACAGGAGAAAGTCGCGCAATGCGGCGGTGGCGGGTTTCTTGCTTCACACCAATTGATGGGGTATGCGAAGCGGTTTTCCCAAGCAATCAATGACGACCAATGAAGAATGAAGCATGCTCAGTTCCATAGAGGCTTTCGCGACTACCATTTTTGTAGCACTCATCCTTGCCACGCCGGTGAATGCCCGCCAAGTCTTCGAAGGTAGGGACGCAAGCCTCGCAGCGAGCACTACATGCACTGTTTTGGGTGCCAATAAGTGCACCACGTTCTACTACAGGGAACTGGACGTCACTATTTTGAACGACCAGAACATAGTGGGATTCTGGAGCGCGACGTCGGCAGTAGGCTCTGCGCAATATGCAGCCAAATCGGCGGGGCTGGCTGCGACAGGACTGACGGGATGGGTTCTTCCAACTAGAGCGGAATACGGCCAGATTTGGAGCCATCTTGGGGGCCGGCTTCTCGCATGGGAGGCTCAGTTTGGTTACAAATACGATTTATGGACGAGTGAGGTGTACGGAGCCAATCCCAATCTTGCTTGGACGTATGACGTGACCATTGAAGATTTCGATCTTTTT
>CAMAWD010000065.1 GCA_945861785.1 Rhodoferax sp. OV413
TGAACGCAGTGAGTTCTGCGGCCCGACCCTCGGGCGAGCACCACAGGGCAGTCGGCGCGTTCAGCGCCCGACCGCTCCAGTATGAGCCCCCGCCGGGCTGCGCCTGCCGCGACGCGCGCCAACGCCAACGCCAACGCCAACGCCAACGCCAACGCCAAAGCCAAAGCCAAAACCCATGCCCATGCCCATGCCAACGCCAACGCCAACGCCAACGCAGACCAGGCAACGAACGTCCGCAAAGGGCCGAAAGCAGCCAATCGACCTCGCAGGACCGAACCCGAATGCCGGCTAATCGGCGGCGGGTTCGTCGGCGGCTGTGGCGGGCATTACCCCACGAGCGGCGGTCTGCATCGCGACCTGCGCCTTCAGCCCGGCCGGTGCGAACTTGCTGTATTTCCCGAACAGCGAAACCAGCTGGCCATAAACCTTCGGGTTGCCAGCCAGGCATTCTTTCTGGTCCAGAAAATCGGCTTCCCCAGTCAGGTTGCCCACCAGCCCGCCGGCCTCGGTGACGAGCAGCGAACCCGCCGCGACGTCCCAGGATTGCAGCCCGGTCTCGAAAAAACCGTCGGTGAAGCCGGCTGCCACGTAGGCCAGGTCGAGCGCGGCGGCGCCTGGACGGCGCAGACCGGCACAACGCGGCATCAGTTCGCCCAGCATAGCCAGGTAGTTGGGAAAATTGTCGCCAGGGCGAAACGGAAAACCAGTGGAAATCAGGCAATCGGTCAGGCGCACACGTTTGGATACGCGCAAGCGCCGGTCGTTGAGGTACGCCCCGCGGCCCTTGGTGGCGGTGAACAGGTCGTTGCGGCTGGGGTCGTAGACGACGGCCTGCTCGATCTTGCCCCGCACCGCCAGCGCGATGCTGACGCAGTACACCGGAAAACCGTGGATGAAATTGGTGGTGCCGTCCAGCGGATCGATGATCCAGACGAATTCGGAATCTTTGGCGCCATGCTCCTGGCCGGACTCTTCGGCATGGATGCCGTGCCCCGGATACGCGGCCAGCAGCGTCTCGATGATGATCTTCTCGCTTGCATGGTCGACCTCCGTGACGAAGTCGTTGACCTGCTTTTGCGAGATACGCACTGCCTCGACGTCGAGTGCCGCGCGGTTGATGATGGCGCCGGCTGCGCGTGCGGCCTTGATGGCCACGTTGATCATCGGATGGTAGTTGGGAGACGGCATGGATTGTGGGGGGCAGGAGCGGTTGGTGGCCATGCGATGACGGCCGAAGCGCAGGATTTTCCCACGAATCCGGAGCGGGCTGGCAGTGGCAAGCCGGCGCAGACAATAGCAGCATGAAAACAAGGTTTATCCTGATCCACACCAGCCATGCGGGCAACGTGGGTGCAGCGGCTCGTGCGATGAAGGTCATGGGCTTCGATGACCTGGTGCTGGTGGCGCCGCGCTGGCCCAACGTGCTGCGGCGTGAAGAAACCATCCAGCGCGCGAGCGGCGCGCTCGACGTGCTCGACAAGGCACGTATCGTGGGCACGCTCGACGAAGCGCTGGAGGGTATTGACACGTTGTGCGCCACAGCCATGACGCCGCGTGATTTCGGGCCGCCGACCTTGAGCCCGCGCGACTGTTTTGCGCAGTGGGTACCGGGCCCGAGCCACCCGCAGGGCGTCGGTTTCCTTTTCGGTTCGGAGCGGTTCGGCATGCGCAACGAGGATGTCTACCGCTGCCACGTGGCGCTCAGTATCCCGTCCAACCCGGCCTTCGGATCGCTGAACCTTGGCGCCGCGCTGCAGGTTATTGCGTACGAATGGCGCGTGGCGCTGGGTGGGTTCGACGTGTCGCCAGCCACCAGTCCAACCCAAGCTGCCGATGCCCAGCAGGTTGCCGGGATGCTGGCGCACTGGGAGCAGGCGCTGGTGGCGATTGGTTACCTTGACCCTGAGTCGCCCAAAAAACTGATGCCACGCCTGAACCAGCTGTTCAACCGTGCCGGCGTCAACCAGGAGGAAGTCCATATCCTCAGAGGTGTCGCCAAGGCCATGCTGCAGGCGGCCGAGCGGCCAAAAGGCTAAACTTCTCCCATGTTCTCGCGCCTGCGCTCCGACGTTCAATGCATCCTCGACCGTGACCCGGCTGCCCGCAGCACATGGGAGGTGCTGACCTGTTACCCGGGCCTGCATGCGGTCGTCCTGCACCGGCGTGCGCACTGGTTCTGGACGCACGGTTTCAAATGGTCCGGCCGTTTCGTGTCGCACATCGCGCGCTGGCTCACTGGCATCGAGATTCATCCTGGCGCCAAGCTCGGTGAGCGCGTGTTTTTCGACCACGCCATGGGCGTGGTGGTGGGTGAAACGGCCGAAATCGGCGACGGATGCACCATTTACCAGGGTGTCACCCTGGGAGGCACCTCGCTCTACAAAGGTGCCAAGCGCCATCCGACGCTGGGACGGGACGTGGTTGTCGGGGCCGGAGCCAAGGTGCTGGGCGGTTTTACGGTCGGTGACGGTGCCAAGGTCGGGTCGAACGCAGTGGTGACAAAACCGGTGCCTGCGGGTGCGACAGCGGTCGGCAACCCGGCGCGGATCATCCAGGCTGACGGTGATGCCAAGCGTGAAGATGCGGCTTCCAAGATGGGGTTTTCCGCGTACGGTGTGACCCAGAATGACGACCCGCTCAGCCTTGCCATGCGCGGCCTGATCGACAACGCGTCGTCACAGGAGCACCAGATCGCCCTGTTGTGGCAAGCGGTGGCCACCTTGTCGGAGGAGCGCGCCTCCGGGGGGGAGAGTTGCGTACCGCCAGATGCTGCCCGCGACGCGAGTTTCGAGGCCGCCAAGTTGAACCAGCTGGTCGATCGCTGACCGCCTGCGACCAGGGCCCTCGGGCTTCAATCCGGTCTGCTTGGGCGTTGGGCCGATTTGGGCCGGAATGCCTTGCACACGGTGTCCACCGTTTCGATGTAGGGCCCGCCGATCAGGTCAACGCAGTAGGGCACGGCAGCGAAGATGCCTGGAACCAAGGATTCGCCGCTCGCGCCTCGCAGCCCTTCCAGGGTCTCGGCAATTGCCTTGGGCTGGCCAGGCAGGTTGATGATCAGGCTTTTTCCACGCACTACAGCTACTTGGCGTGACAGGATGGCGGTGGGGACGAACTTCAGGCTGATCTGGCGCATCTGCTCCCCAAATCCTGGCATTTCCTTGTCGGCCACGGCGCGTGTGGCTTCGGGCGTCACGTCGCGCAGGGCCGGCCCGGTGCCACCGGTGGTGAGCACCAGTGAGCAGCCGGCATCCACCAGTTCGACCAGGGTGGCGCTGATGCGGTCCTGCTCGTCGGGGATCAGGCGCGATTCGAATTGCAGCGGATTGCGCAATGCGCGCGACAGCCACTCCTGCAGTGCGGGCAGGCCTTTGTCCTCGTAGACGCCGCTGGAGGCGCGGTCACTGATCGACACGATGCCGATACGGATGGTGTCAGGTGAGGGATGCGGGGCGGACATGGGTGGGGGTGTCGTCGTTGTCGGGGATGCGGGTCATCTGCTCGCGCACGATCTGGAACAACTCGCGGTAGGCCTTGCCGTGGCGTGGTGTTGCACCGGCTTTTGACGGCAGGGCATCCTTGCGGGCCTGACGGATCAGGGCGCGCAGTTGTTGGCCATCGGTGGTCGGATACTGGATGATCCAGGTACCGAAGGCGTCCTCTTTGCCGACGAGCCGATCGCGCCACTGTTCGGCCAGATGCAACTCCAGGGTCTGGCTGGCGGAGCCGCTGTGTTGTTCGGCCAGCGCGGCGCGCACACGTTCGAGTTCAGGCGGATCCAGCTGGCGCATCAGTTTGCCGACAAACTGCATTTGCCGGCGCTTGCCTTCGAAATTGGTGATTCGTTTTGCCTCGGCAAGTGCCTCATGGAGCTTGTCGGGCAGTGCCAGGTGTCCGAGGGCCTCACCGCCGAGGCCCAGCAATTCTGTGCCGAGCTTCTGGAGTTCAGTGCTTTCGTGCTTGAGCTCGGTGCGGCTTGGCGCGTCGCCGCCCTTGAGCTCACGCTTGAGTTCCAGATCGAGTTCGCTGCCCTCGGCAACAAAGTGCCCGGATACGAAATAGCCTTTTTTGAGTTTGCGTGTCATGCAGCCAAGTATCATAGCGGCCCACTAACCGCAATCACGATGAAATCACACAAGATCCGCGCCGACAGTGGCTTCAGTTACAGCCGCCCATTTTTCGAAGGTCTCGTGGACATGGCCCTGGCACATGCCACCAAACTCGGCGCCACCGATGCGGCGGCCGAGGCTTCAGAGGGGTGCGGCCTGAGTGTTTCAGTGCGCAAGGGTGAACTCGAGAACGTCGAGCGCAACCGTGACAAGGGGCTGTCCGTCACGGTCTACGTGGGGCAGCGGCGTGGCAATGCCAGCACTTCTGATTTCTCGCCGGCGGCCATCGCCCAGACCGTGCAAGCGGCCTACGACATTGCGCGTTTCACAGCCGAAGACCCCATGGCCGGCCTGCCGGATGTGGCAGACATTGCCGACCCTGGCGCCAGCGCGACCGACCTCGATCTGTTCCACCCCTGGGATGTGACGAGCGAGCAGGCGGCCCAACTCGCCTTGCGTTGCGAAGAGGCGGCCTTTGCCACCGATGCGCGTATCCAGAACAGCGAAGGTGCAGGGGTCTCGGCACAGCAGTCGCATTTTTTCAGTGCCCACACGCACGGTTTTCGGGGTGGTTTCGCAAGTTCGCGCCATTCCATCTCCGTCTCGCCGATTGCGGGCAGCGGCGACGCGATGCAACGTGACGCCTGGTACAGTTCGATGCTCAGTGCCAAGGACATGGCAAGCCCGCAGGCTGTCGGCAGGTACGCTGCCGAGCGGGCGCTGAGCCGCCTTGGCGCGCGCAAGATCTCGACCCGCAAGTGCCCGGTTCTGTTCGAGTCACCACTGGCGGCGGGTCTGCTGGGCTCGCTGGTCCAGGCGATCAGCGGCGGGGCGCTGTATCGCCAGAGCTCTTTCCTGATGAATTCCCTTGGCAAGCAGGTTCTGCCCAAACACATCGACCTGTTCGAGGACCCGTTTGTCAAACGCGGCAAAGGCAGTTCTCCTTTCGACGACGAGGGCGTGCGGGTCGCCGCGCGCCAGGTGATCGAGGCCGGCAGGGTGCGCGGGTATTTCCTGAGCAGCTACACGGCGCGCAAGCTGGGCATGCCCACCACTGGCAACGCGGGCGGATCGCACAACCTGGTGCTGCGCTCGCGCCTGACCCGTCCGGAGGATGACCTGGACGCCATGATCCGGAACATGGGCAGCGGATTGCTTGTCACCGAGTTGATGGGGCAGGGCGTGAACTACGTGACCGGCGATTACTCGCGCGGCGCCAGCGGCTTCTGGGTCGAAAATGGGCGCATTGCCTATCCGGTCGAAGAAATCACGATTGCCGGCAACATGAAAAACATGCTGCGGGATATCGAGGCCGTCGGCGCCGACACCTACAACTATGGCGCCAAGTCTGTCGGGTCGGTGCTGGTTGGCAAGATGAAGGTGGCTGGCAACTGATCTGGTTGTACCGACCTGTGGTGTTGAACCAGGGGGGAAATACCGCCCAAGGCGGAGATCGCGGAGACAGGGCGTGCGAATTGAAACCATCCGAAGTCTGGAACGTTCACACCTGAAGCGGCGCATGCCATTCATGGCCCTGTGCTTGGTGTTGTCGGTCTGCCTGGGCTCCGCCCTGGCGCAGGATGCTATTGCGCCCATCGCGCCATCGCCGCAGGGTCAACCGTGACCTGCCGCTGGATTTCAAGAAGCCCCTGCCTTTCAACGAGCAGTACATTCACTTCGGCAAGGGTCAGATGGAAACCGTGCTGAACCTGGCTCCTGGCACGTACAGCCTGCGCTTGCTGTTGGCCGATGAGCGCCACCTGCCCCATTTTGTCTATGGCAAACCAGCTTCCGTGACGGTTGTGAAAAAGAACCCGGTCGATCCGAACGTGGTGGTCAAGCAGGGGCTCAGCGTGACGGTGCAAGCCGGAGAAACGAAGGCCCCGATTCGCGTTCAGTTCCATGCTTCCGGACTGAACGTCGGGCATCTGGCACAAAAGCAGAAAGACACCGGCCATTTCCGTCTCACGGCAGTTCCGCTGGGCAAAGGCGCCGAGGTGGTGATGGAGTTCGTCAACGGGCAAACCGAGGTGTGGTTGTCGCCCCCGGCGGGCAAGTACCTGCTGAAACTCGACCTGCTGGACAACACCAACCCGTCAAGATCGCTTGCGCAAACCGTGACGGCGACGCTCCGCGTGCCCTGACGGCGCGCGCCAGTGTGTGCAGCGCGGGAGGGGGGTCAGCCTGCCAATGCGGCCTTGACCGCGCCCGACACCTGACCCATATCGGCCTTGCCGGCAAGGCGGATTTTCACCTGCCCCATGACCTTGCCCATATCGGCCGCGCCCACTTTGCGGCCGAGTTCTGCGGCCAGTGCGCTGACGATGGCCTGGATCTCGGCCTGAATCTGCGCACCGTCCATGCGTTGCGGCAGGTAGGCTTCCAGCACCACCAACTCAGCGGCTTCCTTGTCCACCAGGTCCTGGCGTTGGGCGGTGGTGAACGCGGCAATCGAGTCCTTGCGCTGCTTGACCAGTTTGTCGATGATGGCCAGCACCGCGATATCGTCCAGCATGACGCGCTCGTCGACTTCCTTCTGTTTACAAGCTGCCAGCAGCAAGCGAATGGCGCCCAGGCGCATGGCGTCCTTGGCGCGCATCGCGGATTTCATGTCTTCGGTGATCTGGTCCTTGAGCGCCATGGTTTTCTCCTGGTAGAAAATGCGAAACCCGCACACGGGTAACCGGGGCGGGTTGTGGGAACTGACAGGTGCCAGGCAGCGTGCCTGGCGAACAAAAAATCAGTAGAGCTTCTTGGGCAACTGCATGGAGCGGATACGCTTGTAATTGCGTTTTACTGCAGCAGCTTTCTTGCGTTTGCGCTCGGCGGTGGGCTTTTCATAGAACTCGCGTGCGCGCAAGTCGGTGAGCAGTCCCAGCTTCTCGATGGTGCGCTTGAAACGGCGCAGAGCCACGTCGAATGGTTCGTTTTCTTTTACACGGATGGTGGTCATTGGCTCAATGTTTTCTGAAAATGCGCCAAGGCGAGATCGGGCGCCCGGGCTGAAAAACTGTGTTTCTCGATCCCTGCAATTGACAGTTGGCAGCAGGGTTTTGCCAGCAAAGCCCCGGATTATAGTGCGATTGTTGACCCGCTCAAGTTGTTGGCTGCCAGGCCTTGTGCGCAGGCGAAACCGCTCGCCCATGCCCACTGAAAGTTGTAGCCCCCGAGCCATCCGGTCACATCCACCACCTCGCCAATGAAGTAGAGCCCCGCCTGGCGCGACTCCATCGTCTGGCTTGAAAGTGCGCGGGTGTCCACCCCGCCCGCCGTCACCTCGGCCTTGGCATAACCTTCCGTTCCAGAGGGCTGCAAGGACCAATTTGAAAGCTGATCGGCAAGTGCCACCAGCGCCTTGTCCGTCACTGCATCCATCGGGCGCTGCCACTGTGCCCGCCAGGACGCGTCATGGGAGACCCAGGCCTCTGCCAACCGACTGGGTACCAGACCCGCCAATTCGTTGACAAGCAACTTGCGAGAATGGCCCTTGGCATCCTGCAACCTGGACAACAGCTGACCTTCCGGGTGCAGGTCCAGGCGGATGCTGCTGCCTGGGCGCCAATAACTCGAAATTTGCAGTCCTGCAGGGCCGCTCAGGCCACGGTGGGTGAACAGCAGGTCTTCTGAGAAACTCGCCCGCTCGCGTTTGTTGCCGGTTTGCACCACGACCGGCAGCGACAGGCCGGACAGTTGCGCCCAGCGCGCCCACATGCCGGGCTCGAATACGAGCGGCACCAAAGCCGGCCGCGTTTCGACAATCGGCAGGTCGAACTGGCGCGCGATGCGGTAACCAAAGTCGGTGGCGCCGATCTTCGGAATCGACAGGCCGCCAGTGGCCACGACCAGCGACCGGCAGTGGATTTCGCCCCGCACGGAGTCCAGGGCGTAACGGTCGATGTCGTGGGTCAGCGCCCGCACACCATGGACCGCGCAGCCTTGCCAGTGGGTGACCTTGCCGGTACCACACTCTGCCTGGAGCATGGCAATCAGGTCCTGGGCCGACCGGTCGCAAAACAGCTGGCCCTTGTGTTTCTCATGGTGGGTGATGCCATGGCCTTGCACCAGGTCGACAAAGTCCTTGGGTGTGTAGCGCGACAGCGCCGAGCGACAGAAGTGCGGGTTGTCGCTCAGGAAGTTGGCGGGGCTGGTGTACAGGTTGGTGAAATTGCACCGGCCTCCACCCGAAATTCGAATTTTTTCGGCCAGTTTCTCACTGTGGTCGACCAGCAATACTCGCAGGCCCAGTTGGCCGGCTACTCCAGCGCAGAACAGGCCGGCGGCACCCGCTCCCAGCACGACGACATCAAAACGTTCCATTGCCGCCAGTGTAGGCGGCCGTGACGCCGTGGCCCAGGTCAGCGATGTCTGCGCCGGGGCACGACCACATCGACCGCAATATCCGGCAGGCCCGCCGACTGGGCAGCGGCACGGGTGACTTCGCCAACCACGATGATCGCGGGGCTGGTGATTTTCTCGCGTGACACGGATGCTGCCAGCTGGTCCAGGGATGTTTTGACAAACCGCTGTGTCGGCAGAGATGCGTCCTGCACCACGGCGACCGGGGTGCCAGGGGGCAAGCCTGTCAGCAGTTCGGACTGGAGCTGCTGGACACCTGTCACCCCCATGTAGATCACAAGTGTCAACCGGGCGCTGTGGGCGGTTGCGGCCAACGCGCGCCAATCGGTCGACAGCCCGGCCTGCTTTCCATGCCCGGTCACCAGGATCACGCCCTGCGCGTGGTCGCGGTGGGTCAGGGGAACGCCCAGTGCATTCGCGGCCGCCAGGCCGGAGGTGATTCCATTGACGACCGCAGTGTCGATGCCCGCAGCGCGCAGATGCTCGAGCTCTTCGCCTCCGCGGCCGAAGATGAAGGGGTCGCCGCCCTTGAGACGCACTACGTGGTGGCCCTCCAGCGCCGACGCAACCATCAGTTTGAGGATGAAGGCCTGGGGCGTGGACTTGCAGCCGCCACGCTTGCCAACGTAGACGATGCGCGCCTGCGGCGTGGCCAACGCCACGACCTCGTCGCTGACGAGGTCGTCGACCAGCAGCACGGTTGCACTCTGGATGGCCCGCACGGCCTTGAGCGTGAGAAGTTCCGGGTCTCCGGGGCCGGCGCCGACCAGTGTGACTTTGCCGTGGTTCATAGTTGGGTGACCAGTTGCAGGACAAGGGCGACCTGGCGGGCGATCGGCACTGGCGTTGGCGAGGTGCCAGCCAGCACCTGGCGAATGTAGTGCGCTGTCGGTACGGGGTCGGTGCCGCAAGGCAGATCAGGCAGCGAAGCCAGACTGCCCGCTTGGGCCTCTTCCAGAAAAACAGAGCGGCCGCCTATGAAACCCTGCATGCGTGGTGTGCGCCTCGGGTCGGCCACGGGTTCGCCTTCAGTCCCACGCAGCAGCAGCGCGTTGGAACCCATCAGTTCGAATGTAGCGGCCATTGACAGCGCGTATTCGGGGTGGGTGTAGCTGCTCACCACCAGGCTCTGGCCTGCGCACGGGTTCATGAGCTTGACCAGGCTGTGCGCCGGATTGCGAAGCCCTACGACCCGGCGTACATCCAGCAGCCGTTGCAGCCCCGGGCACAACAGGGCCGTGGGAGCAAAGGCAACCGCCCCAGCTTCAGGTGAAAGCAAAACTTCCATTGGCGCGATGCCCAGTGCCGCCAGCACGCTGGAGGTGAACACCCGGGTTGATTCGGTGGCTGTCCCATGGATCAGAACTGGCAGTCCCTCGCGGGCCAGCAGCAGCGCCAACAGCGGTGTGAGCACCGGCAACTTGCGTGCTCCGTTGTAACTTGGTATCACAAGCAGTGGACGGCTGGATGCCGGCAGCTTGTGCAGACGCAGACTCGCGGCGTCCAGAAAGCCGGCCATTTCTTCAGGTGTTTCGCCCTTGATGCGCATCGCCAGGCAGAAGGCGCCGATTTCGAGGTCGCCCACCGTGCCATCGAGCACCTGGCCGAACAGGTCAGCCGCCTGATCGCGCGTGAGGGCGCGGGCGCCATCCTTGCCGCGCCCGATTTCCTTGATGTACTTGGCGATCGGCATCGAGCGATTCTGCTGGATGTCTGATGACACCGGGCTATGAGCTTATGCGGCGTTTTGCGCCGCTGTGGGTCAGCGCGCACAAGACGCTGGATTTCGGGTAGGCAGGAGCCGCAGTTGGCTCCGCTGTCCATCCACCGCATGCCGCAAGAAATGCGCCATCGGCAACGAGGCGACAGGGGTGTCACCTAAACTTGGTCCAGATGAAATACGATCAGACTGCCGCGCTCGTCCTGGGCATTGAATCCTCGTGCGACGAAACGGGCGTGGCACTTGTGCAGGGAATCGGTCATGGGGTGCCCGCCCTGTTGGCGCACGCGCTGCACAGCCAGATCGTGATGCACCAGCCTTATGGTGGTGTGGTGCCGGAGTTGGCCAGCCGCGACCATATCCGTCGGGTCCTGCCCTTGGCGCAACGTGTGCTGCAGGAGGCGAAACGCACACTGCCGCAGGTCGATGTGGTGGCCTATACCCGGGGGCCTGGCCTGGCCGGAGCCTTGCTGGTGGGGGCCGGCGTGGCGTGCGCGCTGGGCGCAGCGCTTGGCAAGCCGGTCATGGGTGTGCACCATCTGGAGGGCCACTTGTTGTCCCCCTTCCTGAGCGCTGACCCGCCAGAGTTCCCGTTTGTCGCGCTGCTGGTGTCGGGTGGCCACACGCAGCTGATGCGTGTCGATGGGGTCGGCCGTTACGTGTTGCTCGGCGAGACCATCGACGATGCTGCGGGGGAGGCCTTCGACAAGTCGGCCAAACTCATGGGCCTGCCGTACCCTGGCGGCGCAGCGCTGTCCACGTTGGCAGAGAATGGCAACCCGAAGGCGTACAAGCTGCCACGGCCCTTGTTGCACAGCGGCGACCTTGATTTTTCGTTTGCCGGCCTGAAGACCGCCGTCATGGTTCAGGCCAAGCGCCTGCTGCAGGCCGGCCCCGGCCCGGCGGTTGGGGCCGGTGCGCTTGCATTCGCGGACCTGGACCCGACCACACAGGCCGACCTCGCCGCTTCAACCGAAGCGGCAATCGTCGAGGTGCTGGTTTTGAAGTCGCTCGCGGCCATACGCCATACCGGTTTGCGGCGGCTCGTCGTCGCTGGTGGTGTCGGGGCCAACCGCTTGTTGCGCGAAGACCTCAACCGCGCTTGCGACAAGATGGGCATTCGGGTCCACTACCCTGAATTGCATCTTTGCACCGACAACGGCGCGATGATCGCGCTGGCTGCGGCCATGCGCCTGCAGGCCGGCCAGCAACAGCCCAGCATGGCCTACGCCTTCGACGTCAAACCGCGCTGGCCACTGGACCAGCTGTGAGGACCGCACGGCTGCGCCGGTGTGCTTTGCACCAGAGCGCGGTGTGCGCCGAAAGCGTCAATTGATGGCGAGTTCCGTGACCTTGCGCATCGGTGCCAGCTTGGCCAGTTGCAGCACCAGCACACCATTCTCCAATTTGGCCTGGCTGCCCTGCACGTCAAGGTCGGTTGGCAGTTCGTATGCCACCTTGTACTTGCGCGGGGCATCGTCCCGGGTCTGGATGCGCACGACGTTGCCCTCGATACCGATGGTGAGTTGTTCCCGCGTGATGCCCGGCACATCGAATGACAACGTGTAGGACTTCTCGTCCTGCTCCACGCTGCGCGCGTGGTAGCGGTTGGCTTGCAAGGTTTGGTCCAGAAAACGCTCGAACGAACGGCCCGAAGGGCGAAACGCATTGCGGCCCATGAGGCTGGGGGCGGTGGTGGCGAAAAACATGGTGTGACTCCTAGTACACTGCGCGGCGCTCTACCTTGATTGCCGCATGCATCGAATCTGTGTGTGGTCGTGTCCTTTTCAAGGCAACCTCCGGCATGTTTATTCTTGCCGCCACGGGCTTGAAATTCTTCTGGCTGGTGTTATCTGGACCCGCGATCGCTGGAGGTACGGCCTGCAAAATTGGCTGCCACCCGCAACCGGCAGGGCCTGTCCCGAACCCCGATTGGAAAACCCCATGCGCACCACGATCGAAAACCTGCAGGAATCCCGGATACGCGAAGTCGCCAACGCCGGCCTGGGCCGCGCGGATGTGCTTGCGTTCTGGTTTGGAGAAAGCGACGAAGTCACGCCGGAGTTCATCCGGGATGCGGCGATCGCATCCCTGCAGCGCGGCGAGACCTTCTACTCGCACAACCTGGGCCTGCCGGAATTGCGCGACGCGCTTGCGGCCTACATGTCGGGCTTGCATGGCCGGGTGTCGAGCGACCGTCTGGCAGTCACCTCGGGCGGCGTCAATGCGCTGATGCTGGCGATCCAGGCCTTGGTGGACGCCGGCGATGAAGTGGTGGCGGTGACGCCGGTCTGGCCGAACCTGACCGCGCAACCCGCGATCATGGGAGCGCGGGTGCGGTGTGTGTCGCTCAAGCCCGTTGACGGTGCCTGGACGCTGGACATGCAAGCGTTGTTGTCGGCCGTCACAGCGAACACGCGTGTGCTGATCGTCAACGCACCCAACAACCCCACCGGCTGGACGCTGACACGCACCGAGCAGCAGCAGATCCTTGCGCATTGCCGCGCGACCGGCACATGGATCCTGGCCGACGAAGTGTATGAACGGCTGTACTTCGACGCTGGCATGCTGGACGCCTGCGCGCCGAGCTTTCTGGATCTGGCGCAGCCGGATGACCGCTTGGTGGTCGTCCACAGTTTCTCAAAGAGTTTCCTGATGACCGGCTGGCGACTGGGCTGGATGGTGATGCCCCCGGCAATGACGCCACAGATCGCCAAACTGCTGGAGTTCAACACCTCCTGTGCCCCGGTGTTTGTGCAGCGGGCGGCAATTGTGGCGCTGCAGCGCACGGCCGAAGTGACACCCCGGATCGCGGCGCACATGCGCCTGTGCCGTGACACGCTGGTCCCGTTGCTGCAGGCCATCCCCGGCGTTGCGTTGTCGCCGGCGCGTGGCGGCATGTACGCGTTTTTTCGGCTGCCGGGCTCGGGTGACTCGCTGGAAACCGCCAAGCGGTTGGTGCGTGAAGCCGGCCTGGGGCTGGCGCCGGGTGCCGCCTTTGGCGCTGCCGACGAGACGGGAGAGGCGCCCGGGAGCTGGCTGCGCTGGTGTTTTGCGTCGCGCGACCCGCAGCGCCTGGTACAGGGCGTTGCGCGGCTCGAGGCCTGGTTGCGGCAGCAATGAAGCAATGACCGCCCGGGATTGGCCCGGGCTATAATCGCCGGGCTTGGCGGTTCTCGCCGGCGCACGCAGGGGGCCGTTCCAGCGCCCTGCGCAAGTTGTACCACCGGGGCGCACGCAGGTTTTCCTGCCGTCCCATCCTCAGGAAGAATGAAATGATCGCATCCAGCATCAAGGCCGCTGTCGTCAAGGACAACGCGCGCCAAGCCGGTGATACCGGTAGCCCGGAAGTGCAAGTCGCGCTTCTCACCGCCCGCATCAACGAGCTCACTCCCCACTTCAAGACGCATGCCAAGGACCACCATGGTCGGCGCGGCCTGCTGCGCATGGTCAGCCGCCGCCGCAAGCTGCTCGACTACCTGCGTTCCAAGGACGCAGCCCGTTACACCGCATTGATCGCCAAGCTTGGCCTGCGCAAGTAACCCAAGACACGCATGACAACAGGCGCCTGAGTTGGTATTGCTGGCTCAGGCGCTTCGTTGTTTGCAGGTAAAGCGGGGACTACAGAGGCAGAGCGAAGCTGTGTCATTCCAGGGGGATTTGCGCCGAGGTGGCGAATGTCGCTGGAATGGCATCGTGTTCTGCCATGTTGACTCCGGGCTTTGGCGAGGTGGCCCACACCTCCCACTTTTGACCAGGAGATAAATGCCATGAGCATGTTCAACAAAGTTACCAAGACCTTCCAGTGGGGTTCCAACACCGTCACCATGGAAACCGGCGAAGTCGCGCGTCAATCTGGCGGCGCTGTCATGCTGGACATGGACGGCACGGTGGTGCTCGCCACGGTGGTCGCCAAGACCGAAGGCAAGGCCGGCCAGGACTTTTTCCCGCTGACCGTCGACTACCTTGAAAAGGCCTATGCGGCCGGCAAGATCCCGGGCAGCTTCTTCAAGCGTGAAGGCCGCCCCAGCGAGTTCGAAACCCTCACCAGCCGCCTGATCGACCGCCCGATCCGCCCGCTGTTCCCGGACGGTTTCTTCAACGAAGTGCAAGTCGTGATCCACACCCTGTCGCTGAACCCTGAAGTCGACGCCGACATCGCAGCCCTCATCGCAACCAGCGCCGCCCTGTCTATCAGTGGTATCCCGTTCAGTGGTCCGATCGGTGCCGCACGCGTGGGTTACGTCAACGGCGCTTACGTGCTCAACCCTGGCCAGACCGCCCGCAAGGATTCGACACTCGACCTGGTCGTCGCCGGTACCGAAGCCGCCGTCCTGATGGTGGAATCCGAAGCGCAGCAGTTGTCCGAAGACATCATGCTGGGCGCCGTGGTCTTTGGCCACGAGCAGGGCAACATTGCCATCAACGCCATTCATGAACTGGTCCGCGATGCCGGCAAGCCGGCGTGGGACTGGAAGGCGCCTGTGAAGGACGAAGCCCTGATCGCCAAGGTTCAGGCCCTGGCAGGCGACAAGCTGCGCGCCGCCTACCAGATCCGCAACAAGCAGGCCCGCACCCAGGCGTGCCGCTCGGCTTACTCCGACGTGATGGCAGCCCTGAAGGCTGAAGGCGCCGCGTTCGACTCGGTGAAGGTCGAGGGCATGTTGTTTGACATCGAAGCCGGCCTGGTGCGCAGCCAGATCCTCGCGGGCGAGCCCCGCATCGACGGCCGTGACACGCGCACAGTGCGCGCAATCGAGATCCGCAACGGTGTGTTGCCACGCACCCACGGTTCGGCGCTGTTCACCCGCGGCGAGACGCAGGCCCTGGTGGTCACCACGCTCGGAACCGAGCGCGACGCACAACGCATCGATGCATTGTCTGGCGACTACGAAGACCGCTTCATGCTGCACTACAACATGCCTCCGTTCGCCACCGGCGAGACCGGCCGCGTGGGCAGCCCGAAGCGCCGCGAAATCGGCCACGGCCGCCTGGCCAAGCGCGCGCTGATCGCCGTGCTGCCGTCCAAGGAAGATTTCCCCTACACGATGCGCGTGGTCAGCGAGATCACCGAATCCAACGGCTCGTCGAGCATGGCTTCGGTCTGCGGTGGCTGCCTGAGCCTGATGGACGCCGGTGTGCCAATGAAGGCCCACGTGGCCGGCATCGCGATGGGCCTGATCAAGGACGGCAACCGTTTTGCGGTTCTGACCGACATCCTTGGTGACGAAGATCACCTTGGCGACATGGACTTCAAGGTGGCCGGCACCACCAACGGCATCACGGCGCTCCAGATGGACATCAAGATCCAGGGCATCACCAAGGAAATCATGCAAGTGGCGCTGGCACAGGCCAAGGAAGCGCGCATGCACATCCTGGGCAAGATGCAGGAAGCCATGTCCGAAGCCAAGACCGAAGTGTCGAATTTCGCCCCGCGTCTTTTTACCATGAAGATCAACCCGGACAAGATCCGCGACGTGATCGGCAAGGGGGGCTCGGTCATTCGTGCCCTGACGGAAGAAACCGGCACCCAGATCAATATCGACGAAGACGGCACCATCACCATCGCGTCCACCGACCCGGCCAAGGCCGAGGAAGCCAAGCGCCGCATCCAGCAGATCACCGCGGAAGTGGAAATCGGCAAGGTGTACGAAGGCCCGGTCGTCAAGATCCTCGACTTCGGCGCCCTGATCAACCTGCTGCCTGGCAAGGACGGTCTGCTGCACATCAGCCAGATCGCGCATGAACGCGTCGAAAGGGTGACGGACTACCTCAGCGAAGGCCAGATCGTCAAGGTCAAGGTCCTGGAGACCGATGAAAAAGGCCGTGTCAAGCTGTCGATGAAGGCCTTGCTGGACCGTCCGTCGCAGGACCGTGCGCCCCAGGGCGGCGGCAACGGGCCCGACCAGTCCTGATCCACACACGCTGGGTGTGACGCTCTCTCGTGTGGCGAGAGGGCGCCCCAGCCGGCAATGGGAGAACGACCATGAAAGTCATTGAGATCGCCTCGTACGGCCCACCCGATGTGTTGCAGGTGGGGGAGCGTCCACTGCCTGTGCCAGGGCCGGGCGAGTTGCGTATCCGCGTGGCGGCGAGTGGTGTCAACCGACCGGACGTGCTGCAGCGCACCGGGAACTACCCGGTGCCGCCTGGCGCCTCGGACATCCCCGGCCTGGAGGTCGCGGGCGTTGTCGACATGGGTGACGAAACTGCAATGGCGCAGGCCGGACTGAAGTTGGGTGATCGGGTTTGCGCCCTGGTGGCGGGCGGAGGGTACGCCGAGGTTTGCGTGGCGCCCGTTGGCCAATGCCTGCCAGTGCCGCGTGGTTGGACCGATCTCGAAGCTGCGTCCTTGCCCGAAACCGTGTTCACCGTCTGGAGCAATGTGTTCGACCGTGCCAGGCTGCAGGCGGGCGAGACGCTTCTGGTGCAAGGCGGCTCCAGCGGCATTGGCGTGACCGCCATCCAGTTGGCACGTGCCATGGGGTGTACTGTTATTGTGACAGCTGGCAGTGATGACAAATGCGCTGCCTGCCTGGCGCTGGGCGCCCACCACGCCATCAACTACCGGGCCAGCGACTTTGTCCAGGAGGTCAAGCGCCTGACGGGTGGGCGCGGCGTCGACGTGGTGCTCGACATGGTGGCAGGTGACTACGTGGCGCGTGAAATCGATTGCCTGGCCGAAGACGGCCGGCTGGCGATCATCGCCGTGCAGGGCGGCGTCAAGAGCGAATTCAACGCCGGCATGTTGCTGCGCAAGCGCTTGACGATCACAGGCTCTACGCTGCGGCCCCGTTCGGTGGAGTTCAAGCAGGCGATCGCGCGAAACTGCCTCAAGCATGTCTGGCCGCTGATGGAGAGCGGGGCCATCAAGCCGGTGATCCACAGTGTCTTCGAGGCTGCTCCCGCCCAGGGACGCAGCGGTGCGGCCCTTGCCCACGCGTTGATGGAATCGAATCTGCACATTGGCAAGATTGTTCTGACCTGGGGGTCAAAATGAGCCGCAAACTCATAACCGGCAACTGGAAGTTGAACGGCAGCCTGGCCTTCAACGCATCTCTGGTCGAAGCTTTGCGCGCGGGGCTCAGCGCGCCGGCCTGCAGCATTGCGGTTTGCGTGCCGGCGCCCTATCTCGCGCAAATCGGCGGCTTGGTTCAGGGCAGCCCGATCGACTTGGGCGCGCAGGATGTCAGCGCCCATGAGGCCGGTGCGTTCACGGGTGAAGTGTCGGCGACCATGTTGCGGGAGTTCGGGGTACGTTATGCCATCGTGGGCCATTCCGAGCGACGCCAGTACCACGCAGAGACCGATGCCGTGGTGGCTGAAAAGGCACGGTTGGCATTGGCTTGCGGCATCACCCCGATCGTGTGTGTGGGCGAAACCCTGGGGCAGCGCGAAGGCAATCAAACCGAAGAAGTCGTGAAGCGCCAACTGGCTGCGGTGATCCATGCGAATGGCCACTGCATCAGCGAAATCGTGGTGGCCTACGAGCCGGTGTGGGCCATCGGCACGGGCCGTACGGCCACGCCGGCACAGGCCCAGCAGGTGCATGCTGTGCTGCGCGCGCAGCTCAAGGCGGCGACTCCGCAGGCCGCGCGCATGCAGATCCTGTACGGCGGCAGCATGAATGCGGCGAATGCGGCCGAACTGCTGGGCCAGCCTGACATCGATGGTGGCCTGATTGGCGGCGCCTCGCTGAAGGCCGCAGATTTTCTGGCGATCATCGCCGCCGCAAGCCGCCTGGTGGCTTGACCGAATTGCAACAAGTCTAGGAGTTCTGATGAATATCGTGTTAACGCTGGTCCTGGTGGTACAGATGCTGTCCGCGCTGGGCATGATCGGCTTGATCCTGGTGCAGCATGGCAAGGGGGCCGACATGGGCGCGGCGTTCGGCAGCGGCACCTCGGGCAGCCTCTTCGGGGCCAGTGGCAGCGCCAATTTCCTGTCGCGCACTACAGCGGTTCTGGCAACCGTGTTTTTCGTGTGCACATTGGGCCTGGCTTATTTCGGCAACATCCGCGGCAGCAGCGGCTCCAGTGGCAGCGTGCTCGAAGGTGCGGCAGCGACAGCGCCGGCAGCCATCGCGTCGGCACCAGCCGCGCCGGCTTCGGGCGCGGCGTTGATACCGTCGAAATAAGCAGCGTTCGAATTGCCTGTCTGGCGCGGGAGTGGTTGCAAAATCAGGGTAAACTCTAACCCGTTCGGGGAGCAAAAACCGCAAGGTTCCTCATGCAAACCGGGTGTTTGAAAGCCGTCGTGGTGAAATTGGTAGACACGCGATCTTGAGGGGGTAGTGGCGAAAGCTGTGCGAGTTCGAGTCTCGCCGACGGCACCAGAATAATATTGACCGACCCTGCCTGTTCCAGATTGTCGGAAATCGTTTATCGAAGCTCCCCATGAACCTCGACCAGTACCTTCCCGTCCTGTTGTTTATCCTGGTCGGTGTTGGTGTTGGCGTCGTACCGCAGGTGCTTGGCTACATCCTCGGGCCGAACCGGCCCGACGCGGCAAAAAATTCTCCTTACGAGTGCGGTTTCGAGGCCTTCGAAGATGCCCGCATGAAGTTCGATGTTCGTTACTACCTGGTGGCGATCCTCTTCATTTTGTTCGACCTTGAAATCGCTTTTCTCTTTCCCTGGGCCGTGTCGCTCAAGGAGATCGGTGCGGTAGGTTTCTGGTCGATGATGGTTTTCCTTGGAATCCTCGTGGTGGGTTTTGCCTACGAGTGGAAGAAGGGGGCCCTGGATTGGGAGTAACACGATGATCGAAGGCGTATTCAAGGAAGGTTTTGCCACCACCAGTTACGACTCGGTCGTGAATTGGGCCAAGACCGGATCGTTGTGGCCCATGACATTCGGTCTGGCCTGTTGTGCGATCGAGATGATGCATGCAGGCGCGGCACGCTACGACATCGACCGGTTCGGCATGTTGTTTCGACCCAGTCCGCGCCAGTCCGACCTGATGATCGTGGCCGGCACCCTGTGCAACAAGATGGCGCCCGCGCTGCGCAAGGTCTACGACCAGATGAGCGAGCCGCGCTGGGTCTTGTCGATGGGGTCCTGTGCCAACGGGGGCGGTTACTACCATTACAGTTATTCGGTGGTTCGCGGTTGCGACCGGATCGTGCCGGTCGACGTCTACGTGCCGGGTTGCCCGCCGACCGCCGAAGCCTTGTTGTACGGCATCATCCAGTTGCAGCAAAAGATCCGCCGCACCAACACCATCGCCCGCGCGTAGAGAGGTCGCCATGACCGATTTTGCTGTTCATCCCGAGACGATCAAGGCTGCGGTCGCGTCCGCGCTTGGCGACAAGGCGCTGCGCCTGACGGTTCAATTCGGGGAGGTGACGGTCGTCGTCCGGGCGGCCGACTACCTGGCTGCCGCCACCTTGTTGCGCGACGCTCCTGGATGCAAGTTCGAGCAATTGATTGACCTGTGCGGCGTGGACTACTCGGAGTACCACGGCGGCGGGGCCGACGCGGGGCGTTACTGCGTGGTGTCCCACCTGCTGTCCATCAGCCTGAACCAGCGTGTCCGGCTCAAGGTGTTTGCAACCGATGACGATGTGCCCGTGGTGATGTCGCTGTGTGGCACCTGGGATTCGGCCAACTGGTTCGAGCGTGAGGCATTCGATCTGTTCGGAATTGTGTTCGAAGGCCACAACGACCTGCGCCGCATCCTGACCGATTACGGGTTCATCGGCCACCCGTTCAGGAAAGACTTCCCAACCACGGGCCATGTCGAGATGCGTTACGACGCTGAAGCAAAACGCGTGATCTACCAGGGCGTCACGATCGAGCCGCGCGAGATCACACCACGCATTGTCCGGGAAGACAACTACGGGGGACGGCATTGAGCTGCCGGGCTCCGGCCTGCACCACAGAACCACAATTTCATGGCTGAGATCAAGAACTACACCCTGAACTTCGGGCCGCAGCATCCTGCTGCCCACGGCGTGTTGCGCCTGGTGCTCGAACTCGACGGCGAAGTCGTCCAGCGGGCAGATCCGCATATCGGCCTGCTCCATCGCGCCACGGAAAAACTGGCCGAGAGCAAGACCTACATCCAGTCGCTGCCCTACATGGACCGCCTCGACTACGTGTCGATGATGGCCAACGAGCAAGCCTACTGCCTGGCGATCGAAAAGCTGCTGCAGGTCGACGTCCCGCTGCGTGCCCAGTACATCCGTGTGCTGTTTGCCGAGATCACCCGCCTGCTCAACCACCTGTTGTGGCTGGGCGCGCACGGGTTCGATTGCGGCGCGATGAACATCCTGATCTATTGCTTCCGCGAACGCGAGGCGCTGTTCGACATGTACGAGGCGGTGTCGGGCGCGCGCATGCATGCGGCCTATTTCCGTCCTGGTGGTGTCTACCGCGACCTGCCAGACACCATGCCGCAGTACCAGGTCAGCAAGATCAGGAACGCCAAGGCAATTGCCCAGCTCAACGAAAACCGCCAGGGCAGCCTGCTCGATTTCATCGACGACTTCTGCAAAAATTTCCCCGGACAGGTCGACGAATACGAGACCTTGCTCACGAACAACCGCATCTGGAAGCAGCGCACCGTCGGCATCGCGGTGGTGTCACCGGAACGCGCCTTGAACCTGGGGTTCAGCGGCCCGATGCTGCGCGGCTCGGGCATTGCCTGGGATTTGCGCAAGAAGCAGCCCTATGACGCTTATGGCCTGGTGGATTTTGATATTCCTGTTGGCAAGACGGGCGACTGCTACGACCGCTACCTGGTGCGCGTGGCGGAAATGCGCCAATCCAACCGCATCATGAAGCAGTGTGTGGACTGGCTGCGTGCCAACCCGGGCCCGGTGATCACCGACGACCACAAGGTGGCACCGCCGTCGCGTGAATCCATGAAGTCGAACATGGAGGAGCTGATTCACCACTTCAAGCTGTTCACCGAAGGTTTTCACGTTCCCCCGGGCGAGGCCTATGCCGCGGTGGAGCACCCGAAGGGCGAGTTCGGCATCTACATCGTCAGCGACGGCGCCAACAAGCCTTACCGGCTCAAGATCCGGCCGCCGGGCTTCGTCCATCTGGCGGGCATGGACGAGCTGACGCGCGGCCACATGATCGCCGACGCAGTGGCGATCATCGGAACCATGGACATCGTGTTTGGGGAGATTGACCGATGATCTCTGAAGCGGCAATTGCGCGCTTTGCCAAAGAAGTGGCGAAGTACCCGGCGGACCAGAAACAGTCGGCCGTGATGGCTTGTCTGGCCATCGTGCAACAGGAGTTGGGGAACGTCAGCGCCGACAGTGAAAAAGTCGTGGCCGACTACCTGGGCATGGCCCCGATCGCCGTGCGCGAGGTCACCACGTTCTACAACATGTACAACCAGAAGCCGGTGGGCAGGTACAAGCTCAATGTGTGCACCAACCTGCCGTGCCAGTTGCGCGACGGGGCCAGTGCCCTGCACCACCTCGAGAAAAAGCTGGGTATCGGCATGGGCGAGACCACAAAGGACGGCATGTTCACCTTGCAGCAAAGCGAATGCCTCGGCGCATGCGCCGATTCCCCGGTCATGCTGGTCAACGACCGCACGATGTGCAGTTTCATGAGCCACGAAAAGATCGACCAACTGGTCGACGCGTTGCGCGCGGCGGAGGCCCCATGATGACTTCCGATCAGGTGCTGGCGCAGTTTCAGGCCACGGGTGTCGAGACCTGTTTCCACGACCGCCACATCGAACCCCAGATTTATGCCGGTCTCAACGGCTCGAACTGGCGCCTCAAGGACTACGCGGCGCGCGGTGGCTACCAGGCGCTGCGCAAGATCCTCGCGGCCGATGGCGGCGAGGGTCTCACCCAGGACCAGGTCATTGCCACGGTCAAGGAGTCCGGCCTGCGTGGACGCGGCGGCGCCGGTTTTCCGACCGGCCTGAAGTGGAGCTTCATGCCGCGCCAGTTCCCCGGCCAGAAGTACCTGGTCTGCAACTCCGACGAAGGCGAGCCGGGTACCTGCAAGGACCGCGACATCCTGCAGTTCAATCCCCACATCGTCATCGAAGGGATGGTCATTGCTGCGTATGCGATGGGCATCGCGGTCGGTTACAACTACATCCACGGCGAGATCTTCAAGTCCTACGACCGCTTCGAGGAAGCCCTCGAAGAAGCGCGCGCGGCGGGCCTGCTCGGCGACAACATCCTGGGCAGCAAGTACAGCTTCCAGTTGCATGCTACGCACGGTTTCGGCGCCTACATTTGCGGCGAGGAGACGGCCCTGCTCGAATCCCTCGAAGGCAAAAAGGGCCAGCCCAGATTCAAGCCACCGTTTCCGGCCAGTTTCGGCTTGTATGGCAAACCGACAACGATCAACAACACCGAAACCTTTGCGGCCGTTCCCTGGATCATCCGCAACGGAGGCGCTGCCTATCTGGCCTGCGGCAAACCCAACAACGGCGGCACCAAGATTTATTCGGTCAGTGGCGACGTGGAACTGCCGGGCAATTACGAGGTTCCGCTGGGTACGCCCTTTGCCAGGCTGCTGGAACTCGCCGGCGGTGTTCGCAGTGGCAGAAAACTCAAGGCGGTGATCCCGGGTGGTTCTTCGGCGCCGATCCTGCCGGCCTCCATCATGATGGAGTGCACGATGGATTACGACTCCATCGCCAAGGCGGGTTCGATGCTCGGTTCCGGCGCCGTGATCGTGCTGGACGACAGCCGCTGCATGGTCAAGTCGCTGCAGCGCCTGAGCTACTTTTACATGCACGAGTCCTGCGGCCAATGTACGCCGTGCCGCGAGGGAACAGGCTGGTTGTCACGCATGGTCGACCGGGTCGAGAACGGCCATGGCCGAGCCAGTGACTTGGACCTCCTGAATTCGGTGGCGGACAACATCCAGGGACGCACCATCTGTGCGCTGGGCGATGCAGCGGCCATGCCGGTGCGCGCCATGATCAAGCACTTCCGCCACGAATTTGAGTACCACGTAGAACACAAGACCTGCATGGTCCCGGCCTACGTCTGAACGGGCATCGCAACATGGTAGAAATCGAACTCGACGGCAAGAAGGTGGGCATCGGCGAAGGCAGCATGATCATGCATGCTGCCGAGGTGGCCGGCACCTACATCCCGCATTTCTGTTACCACAAGAAGCTCAGCATCGCCGCCAATTGCCGCATGTGCCTGGTTGACGTCGAGAAGATGCCCAAGCCCATGCCTGCGTGCGCCACGCCGGTCACGCAGGGCATGATCGTTCGCACCAAGAGCGACAAGGCGATCAAGGCCCAGCAGTCGGTGATGGAGTTCCTGCTGATCAACCACCCGCTCGATTGTCCGATCTGTGACCAGGGCGGTGAGTGCCAGTTGCAGGATCTGGCGGTCGGTTACGGGGGCTCGTCGTCACGTTACGAGGAAGAAAAACGCGTCGTCGCCCACAAGGATGTCGGTCCGCTGGTCTCCATGGAGGAGATGAGCCGCTGTATCCACTGCACCCGTTGCGTGCGTTTTGGCCAGGAGGTGGCCGGCGTGATGGAACTCGGCATGTCGCACCGTGGTGAACACGCGGAGATCGAAACCTTCCTGGGCCAGTCGATCGACTCCGAACTGTCCGGCAACATGATCGACATCTGCCCGGTGGGCGCGCTCACGAGCAAGCCATTTCGTTACAGCGCCCGCACCTGGGAGTTGTCACGGCGCAAGTCGGTCAGCCCGCACGATTCGACCGGCGCGAACCTGGTGGTGCAGGTCAAGAACCACAAGGTCATGCGGGTTGTGCCGCTTGAAAACGAAGACGTCAACGAGTGCTGGATCGCCGACCGCGACCGTTTCTCCTACGAAGCCCTCAACAGCGCCGAACGCCTGACCAAACCGATGCTCAAGCAGGGTGGCCAATGGCGCGAGGTCGACTGGCAGACAGCGCTTGAATACGTTGCCAATGGCCTGAAGCAGATCAAGGCAGACCATGGTGCCGCCAGCATTGGTGCGCTGGTCAGTCCGCACAGCACGGTGGAGGAGTTGTTCCTGGCTGGCGCGCTGGTTCGTGGCCTGGGCAGCGAAAACATCGACTACCGCCTGCGCAATGCAGATTTCACGGCCCCGCACGCAGCGCGTTTCCTGGGCGCCCCGATCGCGTCATTGTCGGAGTTGCAGCGGGTTCTGGTCGTCGGATCGAACCTGCGCAAGGACCACCCGCTGTTTGCACAACGCATCCGCCAGGCCGCCAGCAAGGGATGTGCCGTGAACGTTGTCAATGCGCAAACCCAGGATTGGGCGCTCCCGGTCGCCAATGCACTGATCACCCCTGCCGCCGAATGGGCGCGCGCGCTGGCCAATGTGGCCTGCGCGATTGCGGCCGAAAAAGGTATTCCCGCACCTGCCTCCGGCGCCGTTGATGCCGCAGCGGCGGCGATCGCCAAGTCACTGCTGGGTGGTGAACGCAAGGCCGTGCTGCTGGGCAATGCTGCCGCCCACCATGCCCGCGCCGCAAGCCTGCTCGCACTGGCGAACTGGATCGCCGCCGAGACTGGCGCCACGGTGGGTTACCTCACTGAAGCAGCCAATACCGTCGGCGCGCAACTGGTTGGTGCATTGCCGGGCGCCGGTGGCCTGCATGCCGGGCAGATGCTGGCCGGTGGCCTCAAGGCCGTGCTGTTGTTCAACAACGAGCCTGCATTCGATGCGGCCGGTGGTGCCGGTGCCTTGTCAAAGGCCCAGATGGTGGTCAGTCTGAGCCCATTCAAGGCGAACATGGACATCAGCGACGTGTTGTTGCCGATCGCGCCGTTCACCGAGACGTCCGGCAGTTTTGTCAATGCCGAGGGTCGCCTGCAGGGTTTCCACGCGGTGGTCAAGCCAGCGGGCGACGCGCGGCCCGGCTGGAAGGTGCTGCGGGTTCTGGCGAACACGCTCGGCCTGACCGGTTTCGACTTCGAGTCCTCGCCCGACGTGCTTGCGCATGCCGGCCTGGCGGATACCGGCCTGGTGGCTGCAGGTCGCCTTGGCAACCAGACCAGTGCGGCCATCGACTTGTCCCCCGCCGCCACAGACCCGGTCGTGGCGTCAATCTACCAACTTGATTCCATCGTGCGCCGCGCCCCGGCCCTGCAACTCACCGCCGATGCACGCACCAGCTCTGGTACCCGGCAGGATGCCCGTCAGGAGGCAAGCGCATGATCGACCAGTTCTATGCAGGCGGCCTCGGGCTGATGGCCTCCCCCTGGTGGACCACGCTTCTTTGGCCGGTCCTGTGGAGCCTGATCAAGATCGTCGTGGTGCTGGCGCCACTCATGGGTTGCGTGGCCTACCTCACGCTGTGGGAGCGCAAGGCGATCGCCTTCACCCAGCTGCGCAACGGACCGAACCGCGTGGGTCCTCGGGGCCTGCTGACGCCGATTGCCGACGCCCTGAAGCTGATGACCAAGGAAATCATCATGCCGTCAGCGGCCAGCAAGGGCCTGTTCCTGCTGGGCCCGGTCATGACCATCATGCCGGCGCTCGCGGCCTGGGCCGTGATTCCTTTCGGGCCTGAAGTTGCCCTCGCCAACGTCAATGCCGGCCTGCTGTTCCTGATGGCCATCACCTCGCTGGAGGTCTACGGCGTGATCATCGCCGGCTGGGCGTCCAACTCGAAATATGCGTTCCTGGGCGCACTGCGCGCGTCGGCCCAGATGGTGAGTTACGAGATCGCGATGGGTTTTTGCCTGGTCGTTGTGCTGATGGTGTCGGCCAGCATGAACCTCACCGATATCGTGATGGGGCAGGGCAAGGGCCTGTTTGCGTCACATGGCGCCGGCATCCTGTCCTGGAACTGGCTGCCGCTGTTGCCGATCTTTGTGGTGTATTTCATCGCCGGGCTGGCCGAAACCAACCGCCACCCGTTCGACGTGGTCGAGGGCGAATCCGAAATCGTGGCCGGCCACATGGTCGAATACTCCGGCATGTCGTTTGCCATGTTCTTCCTGGCCGAATACGCCAACATGATCCTGGTGTCGACCCTGTGTTCGCTGTTGTTCCTGGGGGGCTGGTTGTCGCCGTTTGCGTTCCTTGACTGGATTCCCGGCTGGATCTGGCTGGCGATCAAGACCTTCGTCGTCGTCACCATGTTCCTCTGGGTCCGTGCCACGTTCCCCCGCTATCGGTATGACCAGATCATGCGTCTGGGCTGGAAGATCTTCATTCCCGTCACGCTCGTGTGGCTGGTGGTCGTTGGCATCTGGATGCAGACCCCTTTCAATATCTGGAACTAAGACCATGGCTGCAGTTGCCTCCTCCGATGCGCCTGTCTCGGCGCCTTTCTCCCTCAAGGATTTCCTGTCCAGCTTCATGCTGCTGGAACTTTTCAAGGGCATGGCGGTGACCGGGCGTTACATGTTCCGGCGCAAGATCACGGTTCAGTTCCCGGAAGAAAAAACACCGGCCAGTCCGCGTTTTCGTGGTTTGCACGCCCTGCGCCGCTACGAGAACGGCGAAGAGCGTTGCATTGCGTGCAAGTTGTGCGAGGCGGTTTGTCCGGCGATGGCCATCACGATCGAGTCCGAAGTGCGCGATGACGGTTCGCGGCGCACCACGCGGTACGACATCGACCTGACCAAATGCATCTTCTGCGGTTTCTGTGAAGAGAGCTGCCCGGTCGACTCCATCGTCGAGACCCACATCTTCGAATACCACGGCGAGAAGCGCGGTGACCTGTATTTCACCAAGGAAATGCTGCTGGCCGTGGGTGACCGCTACGAAGGCGAAATCGCCGCGCGCAGGGCGGCCGACGCCAAATACCGCTGATGCGGTAACTCCAAAAAAAGAGAACCATGGATTTCAAAGCCGGTCTGTTCTACGTTTTTTCGGCATTGCTGCTGTTCGCCGCATTCCGGGTGGTGACCGCCCGCAACCCTGTGCACGCGGCCTTGTACCTGGTGCTGGCTTTTTTCCAGGCGGCAATGATCTGGATGCTGCTGAAGGCCGAATTCCTCGCCATCGCGTTGGTGCTCGTGTACGTGGGGGCCGTGATGGTGCTGTTCCTGTTCGTCGTGATGATGCTGGACATCAACATCGACAGCATGCGGCACGGCTTTTGGCGCCACTTTCCGCTGGCGGGTACGATCGGCGCCCTGATTGCCCTCGAGATGGCGGCGGTTTTGATGGGAGGTTTCCGCGCAAGTGAAGCGCCCAAGCCTATCGTCGTTCTGGCGCAGGCCGCAGGGCAGGCATCGAACACCCGCGACCTTGGTGTCCTGCTGTATTCCGAATACGTGCTGCCGGTGCAGATTGCTGCGGTGATTCTGCTGGTGGCGATCATCGCCGCCATCGCACTCACGCTGCGCGGCCGCAAGGACAGCAAACACATTGGAGCCAGCGCGCAGATCAGCGTGCGCCCCGCAGACCGCTTGCGGATGGTCCAGCAGGCACCGACCAAGCCGGCCGAACCTCTGCCCGAAGCCGGCGCGAGCCCGGAGACAAAAGCATGACCCTGACACTCGGCCACTTTCTTTCCCTGGGCGCGATGTTGTTCGCGCTGTCGGTCATCGGCATCTTCCTGAACCGCAAGAACCTGATCATCCTGCTGATGGCCATCGAACTGATGTTGCTGGCGGTGAACATGAACTTCGTTGCTTTCTCTTATTACCTGGGCGACATGCACGGCCAGATCTTCGTGTTCTTCATCCTCACGGTGGCGGCTGCCGAATCAGCCATCGGTCTAGCCATCCTGGTGCAGTTGTTCCGCAACAAGTCGACCATCAATGTGGATGAACTCAACACGCTCAAGGGCTGAACAACAAGATGAGCCAAACCCTCTCCGCTTCCACCCTGCTGACAGTTGCGCTGGCGCCACTGGTGGGTGCTGTCGTCACCGGCGTATTCGGAACCGCGTTCGGCGGCAACCGCATCGGTCGCGGGCTCAGCCACAGCCTCACCATTGGCGGCGTGTTGCTGGCCTTCATCCTGTCGGCCCAGACCCTGCAGAGCGTGGCCATGGACGGCGCCCGCTTCAACGAGACCATCTACACCTGGATGGTGGTGGGCGGCCTCAAGATGGAAATCGGGTTCCTCGTGGACGGCCTCACCGCGATGATGATGTGCGTGGTCACCTTTGTCTCGCTCATGGTGCACATCTACACCATCGGCTACATGCACGACGATGACGGTTACAACCGGTTCTTCGCCTACATCTCCTTGTTCACGTTTTCCATGCTGATGCTCGTCATGAGCAACAACATGCTGCAGTTGTTCTTCGGCTGGGAGGCGGTGGGCCTGGTTTCCTACCTGCTGATCGGTTTCTGGTTCAACCGGCCCACGGCCATCTTCGCCAACATGAAGGCCTTCCTGGTCAACCGGGTCGGCGACTTCGGATTCATCCTGGGCATCGGCCTGGTGGTGGCTTTTGCTGGCACGCTCAACTACGCCGAGGTGTTCGCCAAGGCGCCCGAACTGGCCAAGCTCGGATTCCCCGGCACCGACTGGATGCTGGTTACCGTGGTCTGCATCTGCCTGTTCATTGGCGCAATGGGCAAGTCGGCGCAGTTCCCGCTGCATGTCTGGTTGCCCGACTCGATGGAAGGCCCCACCCCCATCTCTGCGCTGATCCATGCGGCAACCATGGTCACGGCTGGCATCTTCATGGTGGCGCGCATGTCGCCGCTGTTCGAATTGAGCGACACCGCGCTGAACTTCGTTCTCGTGATCGGCGCCATCACCGCGTTGTTCATGGGTTTCCTGGGCATCATCCAGAACGACATCAAGCGGGTGGTTGCGTATTCGACGCTGTCGCAACTCGGCTACATGACGGTGGCGCTGGGCGCATCAGCATATTCAGTGGCTGTTTTCCACCTGATGACCCATGCGTTCTTCAAGGCCCTGTTGTTCCTGGCCGCCGGCTCGGTCATCATGGGGGTGCACCACAACCAGGACATCCGCTGGATGGGCGGCCTGCGCAAGTACATGCCGATCACCTGGATCACAGCGCTTGTGGGCTCGCTGGCCCTGATCGGCACACCGTTCTTCGCCGGTTTCTACTCCAAGGACAGCATCATCGAGGCGGTCCATTTCAGCCACTTGCCCGGGGCCGGGTTTGCGCATTTTGCCGTCCTGGCAGGGGTGTTTGTCACCGCCTTCTATTCATTCCGCATGTACTTCCTGGTGTTCCACGGCAAGGAGCGTTTCGACCAGAACCCGGATGCACACCACGGTGCGCACCATGGCCATGGCGACACCCACCACGCGCCGCACGAATCCCCCTGGGTGGTGACAGTGCCGCTGGTGTTGTTGGCGATTCCGTCGGTGGTGATCGGTTTCATGACCATCGGTCCGATGTTGTTCGGTGACTTCTTCAAGGGCGCCATCTTTGTGAACGCGACGGCCCACCCTGCCATGCAGGAACTCGGCAAGCTCTTCCACGGCCCGGTCCAGATGGCCACCCATGCCCTGACCACCGCGCCGTTCTGGCTGGCCGTTGCCGGCGTGGCGTGTTCGTACTACATGTACATGGTGAACCCGGCGCTGCCCGCTGCCATCAAGGCGCGGGTGCAACCGGTCTATACCCTGCTCGAGAACAAGTACTACCTGGACTGGTTCAACGAAAACGTGCTGGCCCGTGGCGCACGCGCCCTGGGAACCGGCCTGTGGAAAGGCGGCGACCAGGCCATCATCGATGGTGCACTGGTCAACGGCTCCTGGAAACTGGTGGGCCTGGTGTCTGCCGTTGTGCGCCACTTCCAGTCGGGTTACCTGTACCACTATGCGCTGACGATGATTCTGGGCGTGTTTGTGTTGATGACGTATTTCGTCTGGCGCTAGGAGAAGAACAAAAATGGGATTGTTGAGCCTGGCTATCTGGATGCCAATTGCCTTTGGTGTCGTCTTGCTGGCCATCGGTCGGGATGAACACGCCGGCGTCGTGCGCTGGGTGGCGCTGATCGGTGCGCTTGCGTCGTTCCTGGTCACGCTGCCGTTGTACGTCGACTTCCAGCTCGGCACCGCGGCCATGCAGTTCGTGGAGCGTACGCCCTGGATCGGGCGGTTCAACGTTTTCTACCATGTCGGGCTGGACGGCATCTCGTTGTGGTTCGTGCTGCTCACTGCCTTCATCAACCTGGTGGTTGTGATCGCCGGCTGGGAGGTGATTCAGCGCAAGGTCAACCAGTACATGGCCGCCTTCCTGATCCTCAGCGGCCTGATGATCGGCGTGTTCAGTGCGCTGGACGGTCTGTTGTTCTATGTGTTCTTCGAGGCCACACTGATCCCGATGTACCTCATCATCGGCATCTGGGGCGGGCCGAACAAGATCTATGCGGCCTTCAAGTTCTTTCTGTACACCCTGTTGGGCTCTTTGCTCATGCTGGTTGCGCTGATCTTCCTCTATACCAAGTCGGGCGGCAGTTTCGACCTGGCAACCTGGCACAAGCTGCCCCTGGGCGGCGCCACCCAGACCCTGCTTTTCTTCGCCTTCCTGGCGGCGTTTGCTGTCAAGGTGCCGATGTGGCCGGTGCATACCTGGTTGCCGGACGTGCACGTCGAGGCGCCCACCGGTGGTTCTGCTGTGCTGGCGGCCATCATGCTCAAGCTCGGTGCCTATGGTTTCCTGCGCTTTTCCCTGCCGATCGCGCCCGACGCCTCCCGCGAGTGGGCCGGGCTGATGGTCACGCTGTCACTGATCGCGGTGGTGTATGTCGGCCTGGTGGCCATGGTCCAGAAGGACATGAAGAAACTGGTGGCCTATTCGTCGGTGGCGCACATGGGTTTTGTCACGCTGGGCTTCTTTGTGTTCAGCGACCTGGGAGTGTCGGGCGGCATTGTCCAGATGATCGCCCACGGTTTCGTGTCGGCGGCCATGTTCCTGTCCATCGGCGTCCTCTACGACCGCGTGCATTCGCGCGAAATCGCATCCTACGGAGGCGTGGTCAATACCATGCCCAAGTTCACGGCCTTCGCGCTGCTGTTCGCCATGGCCAATTGCGGCCTGCCTGGCACCGCAGGTTTCGTCGGCGAGTGGATGGTCATCCTGGCCGCGGTGAAGGCCAATTTCTGGCTTGGTTTTGCGGCCGCCACGGCCCTGATATTCGGCGCCGCCTACACCTTGTGGATGTTCAAGCGCGTCTACCTGGGCGCAGTTGCCAATGACGATGTCAAGGCCCTGAAAGACATCAACCCGCGCGAGTTCCTGACCATGGCCCTGCTGGCCATCCCGGTGCTTTACATGGGCGTGTACCCCAAGCCGTTCACCGACGTCATGAACAGTTCGGTTGCCGAGTTGCTCAAGCACGTGGCGTTAACCAAGTTGAATTGAGAGACACGGACAATGATTGACAACTACAGTTGGATCACGGTCTACCCCGAGATCGTCTTGTTGGTGCTGGCCTGCGTGATCACGCTGGTTGATCTGGGCGTCAAGAGTGCCGGGCGGACCACGACCTACGTGCTGACCATCGCCACGCTGGCGCTGGTGGCCGCGATGCAGGCCGAATACGCCATCAGCGGATTGAACCAGTATGGTTTTGGCAAACTGGTCGTCAGTGACCAGATGGGCAACTGGCTCAAGTGTTTCGCTGCGCTGGCGGTGCTTGTGACACTGGTCTATGGCCGGCCCTATGCCGGTGCGCGCGACATGCTGCGTGGTGGCGAGTTGTTCACGCTGTCGCTGTTCGGCCTGCTGGGCATGTTCTTCATGATCGGTGGCAACAACTTCCTTGTCATCTACATGGGCCTGGAACTGTTGACACTGTCAAGTTATGCGCTGGTGGCTTTGCGGCGCGACAGCGCCATCGCCACCGAAGCGGCCATGAAGTATTTTGTGCTGGGCGCCATGGCCTCGGGCTTCCTGCTGTACGGCATGTCCATGTTGTATGGCGCCACCGGCACGCTGGATGTCAACGAAGTCGCGCTCAAGATTGCCTCGGGCCGGGTCAACCACCAGGTGCTGGTGTTCGGCCTGGTGTTTGTGGTGGCGGGCCTCGCGTTCAAGCTGGGCGTGGTCCCGTTCCACATGTGGATTCCGGATGTCTACCAGGGTGCACCCACCAGCGTCACGCTGCTGATCGCCGGCGCACCCAAGCTGGCCGCCTTTGGAATCGTCATCCGCATGCTGGTCGAGGGCCTGCTGCCCCTGGCGCTGGACTGGCAGCAGATGCTCATGCTGCTGTCCATCGGCTCGCTGCTGATTGGAAACCTGGCGGCCATCGCGCAGACCAACCTCAAGCGCATGCTGGCGTTCTCGACCATCTCGCAGATGGGTTTTGTGCTGCTGGGCATGATGTCGGGTGTGATCAACGGCAACTCGATCTCATCGGCGGATGCGTATGGCTCCTCGATGTTCTACATCCTCACCTACGTGCTGACCACGCTGGCCGCGTTCGGCGTGATCCTGCTGCTGTCGCGCAAGGGTTTCGAGAGCGAGGAGATCACCGATTTCGCCGGCCTCAACCAGCGCAGCCCGCTGTATGCGGCGGTGATGGCCGTCTGCCTGTTCTCGCTGGCAGGCATACCGCCAATGGTCGGTTTCTACGCCAAGTTGTCGGTGCTGCAGGCCCTGATTTCATCCGGGCAGGCGATGCACATCGGCCTGGCGGTGTTCGCGGTCATGATGTCGCTGGTGGGTGCGTTTTATTACCTGCGGGTCGTCAAGGTGATGTATTTCGACGAGCCGGTGCATACCGATGCCATCCATGCCCCTGCGGACATTCGTGTGGTCCTGTCGATCAACGGGGCGCTGGTGCTGTTGATCGGCCTGTTCCCCGGGGGCCTGATGGCCCTGTGCGCCCGTGCTGTGGCCAGCATGATGGCCGCCTGACCAGCCCGGGCTGCCCAGGTACCGCCGCGACGCTTTATCCCGTGGAAGATGCACACCTGGTCGAGCGCCTCGCGTCGCGCGAGGAAATACTCAAGGGCAAGTTTTTGCAGGTGCGCCGCGACACGGTCCACCTTCCTGACGCCCGGCTGGCAACGCGCGAATACGTTGTGCACCCCGGCGCCGTCATGGTCATCCCGCTTTTGCAGGCCGAAGCTGGCGCGCCGTTGCGGGTGGTCATGGAGCGGCAGTTCCGCTATCCGATCGGCCATGTGATCACCGAGTTCCCCGCGGGCAAGCTCGATCCTGGTGAAGACCTGTGGGTGTGTGCGCAGCGTGAATTGCGCGAAGAAACCGGTTACCGTGCCGCCGAGTGGGCCCATGCCGGGCGGATGCACCCGCTGGTGGCCTATTCCACTGAATTCATCGACATCTGGTTCGCGCGCGGCCTGACCGCCGGTGACCGGGCGCTCGATGAAGGAGAGTTCCTTGATGTGATCACTGCCAGCCCGGCCGAGATCCTGCAATGGTGCCGCGACGGCACGATCACCGATGGCAAGACGCTGGCGGGAACGCTCTGGCTGCAGAACCTGCTGTCCGGCGCCTGGTCCCTCGACTGGAAGACCACCACAAAGCGCGCCGCTGCAGGATAATCGGCCCATGAAAGTGCTGGATCTTCAATGCAGCGGTTTGCACGTGTTCGAGGGCTGGTTCGGCTCCGAGGACGACTTCGCCAGCCAGTTGGCGCGCGGCCTGGTGGCATGCCCCATGTGCGCCGACACCCAGGTCACCAAGAAGCTCAGCGCGCCACGACTCAACCTCGGGCATGCGCGCGCGCCCGAAGCGCCAGCGCACGATGGGGTGGCCACCAACACCAATACGAACCCCGAGACGCAAGTGCAGCTGGCCTGGATGGCAATGGCACGCCGCGTGCTGGCAAACACCGAGGATGTCGGCGCCCGCTTTGCCGAAGAGGCGCGCCGTATCCATTACGGCGAAACGCCACAGCGTGGCATCCGTGGCAAGGCCTCCGCCGCAGAAACCGAATCCTTGCTGGACGAAGGCATTTCCGTGATGCAACTGCCCCTGCCCGACGCGCTCAAGGGCCAGTTGCAGTAGGGCGCCTGGCGGGGGCGGCGCCTCAGCTGGTGAACTGCAGCGCGGCCAGCCGCGCGTACACCCCGCCCTGGGCGACCAGCGAGGCATGGGTCCCCTGCTCCACGATCCTGGCCTGGTCCAGCACGATGATGCGGTCTGCCTTCTGGACCGTGGCCAGGCGGTGTGCAATCACCAGCGTGGTGCGGTTGCGCATCGCCGACTCCAGCGCCGCCTGCACCATGCGCTCGCTCTCCGCATCCAGCGCGCTGGTGGCTTCGTCCAGCAGCAGCAGCGGCGGGTTCTTCAGCATCGCCCGCGCGATCGCGATGCGCTGGCGCTGGCCGCCACTCAGACGCACCCCGCGTTCGCCCAGAAAGGTGTTGTAACCCTCGGGCAGCCGGCCGATGAACTCGTCGGCAAAAGCCGCCTGCGCCGCCGCCCGCACCTGCTCATCGGTGGCGTCGGGTTTGCCGTAGCGGATGTTTTCCAGTGCGCTGGTGGAGAAGATCACTGCATCCTGCGGCACGATGCCGATCTGGTGGCGCAGGTCGTCCAATGCCAGGTCGCGGATGGACGCATCGCCCAGCCTGATCGTGCCCTGCTGCGGGTCGTAGAACCGCAGCATGAGCTGAAACACGGTGCTCTTGCCCGCGCCGCTGGCACCGACCAGGGCCACAGTTTCTCCGGCGGCCACCTGCAGGTTGAAGTCCAGCAGCGCGTCTTGCAACGGCCGCGACGGATAGTGGAAGGTGACGCCCTCGAAACGCACGGCCGTTCCGGCTGTCGGCTGGCTGGCGCGCGCCGGTTTTTGCGGCGAGCGGATGGGTGACTGGGTATCGAGCAACTCCATCAGCCGTTCGGTTGCGCCGGCTGCGCGCAGCAGATCGCCATAGACCTCGCCCAGCACCGCGAACGCGCCGGCCAGGATGATCACGTACACCACGGTCTGCCCCAGATGCCCGGCCGTGATGCGCCCGGCCATCACCGCCTGCGTGCCCTGGTACAGGCCCCACAACAGCGCCGCCGACGTGGCGATGATGATGAAACCGACCAGCATCGAGCGTGCCCGGGTGCGCCGGATCGCGACATTGAACGCATTGGAGGTGGATTCGTCGAATCGCCGCGCCTCGCGGGCTTCGGCCGTGTAACTCTGGACCACAGGAATGGCGTTGAGCACCTCGGCCGCAATCGCGCTGGAGTCGGCCACGCGGTCCTGGCTGGCACGCGACAACTTGCGCACGCGCCGCCCGAACCACAGGCTGGGCACCACGATCAGCACCAGCACCAAAAGCACCTGCAGCATCACGTACGGGTTGGTCCAGACCAGCATGGCCAAGGCACCGATGCCCATCACGGTGTTGCGCAGACCCATGCTCAGGGAGGAGCCCACCACGGTTTGCACCAGCGTGGTGTCGACCGTCAGGCGGCTCAGCACCTCGCCGGTCTGGGTGGTCTCGAAAAATTCGGGGCTTTGGCGCATCACATGCGCATACACCGCGTTGCGCAGGTCGGCGGTCACACGCTCACCGAGCCAGCTGACCATGTAGAAACGGAACGCCGAAAACAGCCCCAGCGCAACCGCCACGGCAAACAGTTCCATGAAGTGCGAGCGCAGGGCCATGACCTGGCCGCCTTTGTCGGCCACGGCCGCAGTGGCAGGGCCGCTGACCAGCCCGCCGTCGATCAGGCTTCGCAGTGCGATCGGAAACACCAGCGTGCTGACAGCGGCCAGAACAAGGAACAGGATCGCCAATGCGATCCGCAGGCGGTACGGGCGCAGGAAGGGCAGCAGGCCCGAAAGGGAGCGGGGGTTCTGCGCCTTGGCGCGTTCGGTGGTGGGGGCGGTCATCGGGGTCTGGAGCGGGACGGCGTAACCCGTTAGCCTAACAGGACTGGTACCGGGCGCCGGACCGCTGACAGCGCCGCCGGATAATGCCCGACACCATGCCACCATCTGCAGCCACCCTCGCACCCGCGCCGGCCCTGGGCCCCAAGGTATCCATCGGGGTTCTCAGCGCCATCAGCACCTCGCACATGATCAACGACATGATGCAGTCGCTGATCCTGGCGATGTACCCCATCCTCAAGGGTGATTTTCATCTGAGTTTCGGCCAGATCGGGTTGATCACGCTGACTTTCCAACTCACCGCCTCGCTGCTCCAACCGCTGATCGGGCTGTACACCGACAAGCGGCCCCAGCCGTATTCGCTGCCTTTTGGCATGTGCTCCACACTCTGCGGGCTGCTGCTGCTGGCCTTCGCAACGGACTACGCCACCGTGCTGGTGGCCGCCGCGCTGGTGGGCCTGGGGTCGGCCATCTTCCACCCCGAGTCTTCGCGCATCGCGCGCCTGGCGTCGGGTGGCAAACACGGGCTGGCGCAATCGGTGTTCCAGGTCGGTGGCAATATGGGCAGCGCGGTCGGCCCGCTGATCGCCGCAGCCGTGGTGGTGCCCTTCGGCCAGCGCAGCGTGGCCTGGTTCGGCCTGGCGGCGCTGCTGGGCATCGTGTTGCTGCTGCAGGTCAGCCGCTGGTACGTGGCACAGCGTCGGGTCATGGTGGCCGCCACCGGTGCCGGTGGCGGCCACGCCAAAGACAGCAAGGCTGCCGCGCCGTACCCACCCAAGGTGGTGGCGGGTGCCATCATCGTGCTGCTGGTGCTGATCTTCTCCAAGTATTTTTATGTGGCGGGACTGAGCAGTTTCTACACCTTCTACCTGATCGAGAAGTTCGGCCTTTCGGTTCAAGGCGCGCAGGTGCACCTGTTCGTCTTTCTGCTCGCATCGGCCCTGGGCACGCTGCTCGGCGGGCCCATCGGCGACCGCATCGGGCGCAAGCCGGTGATCTGGTTCTCGATCCTCGGTGTGGCACCGTTTGCGCTGCTGCTGCCGCACGCCAACCTTTTCTGGACCACCACCCTCACCATCGCCATCGGCCTGATCCTGTCGTCGGCGTTTTCGGCGATCCTGGTCTACGCGCAGGAACTGATGCCGGGCCGGGTGGGCACGGTGTCGGGGCTGTTCTTCGGTTTCGCGTTCGGCATGGGCGGCTTGGGGGCGGCGCTGCTGGGGATGCTGGCGGACCGCACGAGTATCGAGTTTGTGTACCGGTCGATTGCGTGGCTGCCGCTGCTGGGTGTGGTGGCGGCGTTGTTGCCGCGCAGGCGATGACTCGTCAGGTTTCGTCGCTATGCAAAAGGCGGGCCGAATTGAGCAACCGCTGGTTGGCGGCATCGGGCAGGGGCTGTCATCTGAGATTGGTAGATTCAGTGGCTGCAAAAAGACTGGGTCCGGTCACACGACTTTTCTATCTGCCTGCTCCATAGCAGGCGTAGATCGTAAAGGCGCGCTGTCAACTCGAGATCATGGCCGCGATCCTTTAGCAGCCAGTGATTGAGAAGTTCCTCACGCACCTGGGATTGCAGGCTCGGCCGCCGCCCCGGGTGCCGGCCCGTCGCCAGGCGCTGCAAGGGGCCTGCCGATTCCGATTCATCATCGTTCACGTGGGCCGCAGAGCAGGGCTACTGGGATCGGCTGCGCGCGAGGGTTTTCGGGGCCGATGGATGTGGCCCGACGGCAAGGGGGCAACCCGTAGATGATGCCCGAGAAGGACGCTTTTCGGCTGGGCTATCAACGCCCAACAGATCTCAGCCTGCATCCAAAGACAGATTCACGTGGGCAGGGGCGGGGGTCAGGTCTTGCGTTGCGATATTGCAATACAAGACCTGACCCCTGTCCCTGACCCCTGTCCCCGTGACCCCTGTCCCCGTGCGACCCGCCTGCTGACTGGGTCGGCGTGCGTAGC
>CAMAWD010000066.1 GCA_945861785.1 Rhodoferax sp. OV413
GGACGACCTGCTGCGTGGGCAAGGGGAGGGGGCTGGCTGGCAGACGCCGCGTGTGCGGGTCGGAGGCTCGCCGGTGGAATCGGCGCCCGCCCTGCCCAGGCCGGTCCGCAAGGCCATTTTGTGGGGCGGCAACCTGGCCGTGTTGACCTCACTCGTGGGCACCCCGTATTTCCCGGAGGTCAAAGGCGGCGTGCTGGTGCTGGAGGACATCGCCGAGCACCCGTACCGGGTCGAACGCATGCTGACGCAGCTGCTGCATGCGGGTGTGCTGGGGCGGCAAAAGGCCATCGTGCTGGGCCAGTTCACCCGCTACACACTGGCACCCAATGACAAGGGCTACACCCTGAACACCGCCGTGGCATGGCTGCGCAGCAAGACCCGGGTTCCGGTGCTTCTGAACCTGCCCATGGGGCATGTCCCCACGAAGGTGATCCTGCCGTTCGGGGCGCCGGTCGATCTGCTCGTCGAAGGCCGGGACGCCCTGATCTATTGGGGCTGACGCCCGGCTGGCGCCGGCTCAGGGCCTGGCGCCGGCCTTGAGGATTCCGCGGATGGTGTTGCGGGTGTGGATGCCGAAGTTCTCCAGCAATTCCGCCACCATGCGGTCGAGTTCCGCGCGCTTGGCTGCATCCTGTTTTGCCATGGCTGCCGCAAGATCGATACCGGCCTCCTTGACGCCGAAATCAAATGCCGGGTCGGCCACGAACGTCGCCGGCATGGCTGCCACGATGGCCCTTGCGACTCTTTCGCCAGCGGCGTAGGACTCCCGCGCAACCACGTCGCGTGGGTACAGGTCGGACCACGCGGGCTGGGCACTTTCCCGGTCGACCTTGCGCAGGGCAACTTCGAGCGCGGTGTCCTGCCTGGCGACTGCGGCGGCCATCAGCAACTGGTTCTGGTACTTCTCCAGTGCCAGGTGCCGGTTGGACAGCAACACGATCAGGTCGTCGCGTTGTTTGGGCATGCCGGCCATGGCCAGCAGATTGGCGCTGATCATGCGCACGGTCGAGTCACCTGGAGCGAGGTTGGCATGGTAGGGCTGGGTGAGGTCCTGCACGTAATGCAGCGTCAGGCCTGTGAAGCGCCAGCCCCAATACGGATGGCCGGTGCGAAAGGCCAGCGCAGCCAGACTGCTGTACTGGTGCGTGCGCAACAGGGGCAAGGTGCGCTTGATGAACGGCGCCGCCTGGTAGAGGATCCAGTCCTGGTGGTAGAAACCCATGTGGAACGGCGCCTGCGTCGAAAAATACAGCGCCGGGTTGCCGAACGGCAGTTTGCCGAACCCGTAGACCTTGCCCCAGTCCGAGGGGCTGTCCTCCCACAGGTTGATGTCCAGCCCGTAGTCGGGTTCGTCCGATGCGGACGCAACCACGGCCAGCGGTGCCACCATCTCGCCGGGCTTGAGTCCTGCGAACCGGTAGGTCGAGTTGGCTTGTTCGGGCAAGAAGTTCACGCTGCCGAACGGCACCAGCCGGGACGGGTCGGCGGGCACGCGCGGATCGGGCTGGATGAACAGCGCGAGTTTGCTGTTCGGCGAAACCCGCAGCGCCATCAGGAACGCGAGGCGGCGCGCATCGTCCGGCCGCCCGGGGCTCGCCGTGAAGGCCAGCGCGTCGGGCCGCGGCGCGTAGGAAGTGATGTTGGCGCGGGCCCAGCTTTCCTGCTCGGCGAGCAGGCGTTCGATCGCTTTCTCCTCGGCCTTCAGGAACACTTCCAGTGGTTCGACCGCCACCGGTGCGGCGCTTGCGACCTCCGGCATCTTCTCCAGGGCGCGGTAGGACACCAGTGCATGGTTGCTCCAGCCCCAGGCCGGGTGGCAGGTGATTGCAAACAAGCTGGCCAGCAGCAAGGAGTGGGGCTTCATGGATTGCGTCCTGCGGTTCATGCGCTGTGCAAAGACCGGCACCGGCGCTGTGGCGGCATCATAACCAACCCGGCTTCTGGCCGGGTTCCTTTGCGGGCAGAATCATGGCATGTGCAAGCCCCTGCGGGATGTCGCTTTCTTCTTTTTGCTGGTTGCCCATGGCCTGCAGGCGCTGGCCTGTGCGATCTGTGCGCCGGCCGATGGCCAGAACACATTTCTGTACCAGTTGTATGCAGCCGATGCGGTGGTATTGGCCACTGTGCAGCCGCAGGGCGCGGGTTATGTTGTGCTGGCGCAGGTCAAGGGCCCGGCGCCGGCCGGTCCGATCGGGGCGGTGCAGTGGGTTTTGTCGCCCGCGCCTGTGGCGCCAGCAGCGCCGGTGGTATTGCTTTACAGCGCCGCCGCCGGCACCTGGCGTGCGCTTGGAACGCTGGGCCATCAGCGCGCAGCGTGGTTGAAGCGAATGGTGGCGATGCGGCCGGTGGGTGTGGCTGCAGAAACCGACTGGCCCGCGCGACTGCTGACCTTCATCGGTGACCTGGAGGATGCGGAGCCGCTGGTCGCCCGGACCGCCTACGAGGAGGTTTCGGTGGCGCCCTATCCGGCCATGCGGTCAGTGCAGCCGCGCCTCGTGCGAGAGCGCATCCTGCGCTGGCTCGACGACCCGGCCCTTGCCGCGCGGCGTCCGCTGTACCTGTTGCTGGCAGGAATTGCCGGTGGTGCCGATGCTGCCGCAGACTTGCGTGTACGCGCGGACCGCGCAGTCAAGGACGCATCCGCGCCGGCCCTGTCGGCTGCGCTGGCGGCCTGTGTCGAGGTTGAGGGCCCGTCGTGTGTGGCATGGATAGCGCAGGAGTTCTTCAGCCGGCCCGGTCGGGACGAGTTCCAGGTGCAGGCGGCGGTACTTGCGCTTGGTGTGCACGGCAGCGACGGGGTGCGGGTGCCGCGGGACCGGGTGGTTGCTGCATACACCCGACTCGCATCCGGGAACCCGGCCATGGCGGGCTTCGCCGCCTCCGAACTGGCCGGCTGGGACCGTTGGGAACTCGGGCCGACCTACGCACAAATCCTCAAGTCGGGCCAGCCGCTGGTGTTTGCGTCACGGTACGCGATGGTTTTCTACCTTCTGCGCAGTCCTCGGGCGGACGCGCGTGCTGCCATCGAAGCCCTGCGCGCTGCCAAGGCGCTCTAGCCCCGGCGCACCGCCGGTCACGACGGCATGGCGAATCAGGATTGCGGTCGGGCGGCCGACGCGGCATTTGCCGGCGCCGGGCTGAACAACGGGGCAGGTCTCGAAGGCCGCCCGGGCGCGCCAGCGGGCGCTGGCGCGTTGGCGACGCCGGCACCGCCAGCAATGACCGACAGGTTGACCGTGAAGCTGGTGTCGTTCCCTGGTGCCGCGATGGCCGCGGACCGAACCGATACGCTCTTGAGGGTGAAGCCGTCATCGATGGTGCTGCCAACCCGGTAGGGCCTGGCCGGTTTGCCGTCGACGGACAACAATGCGACGCCCATGCTGGCGCGGTTGGCAACCACACCGACCAACGCAAAACGTGTACTTGGATCCGCCACGGCCGGTGCACTGGCGGCCTCGCCGGGTTTTTCGATGGCCGGCCCGAAAACCCGCGCGACATTGCCAGGTTCGCTGGTTGGCGATGCGGTCGACACGGTGGCTGGCGGCGCGGCTGATGGCGCTGCGCCAACGAACTTCAACACCCAGACCCCGGCCGACCAGGCGGCAAGCGCCCATATCGCCAGCGTCAGCATCCGTGGTAACCATGTCAAAGCCATGCCCGATTATGATTCAGCGATCGCGGGCGCCCGGCGTCCTGCCTTCAATCAGGGACCAACCATGACAGAAAATTTGCATCTGCGCCGGCCGGCTTGGCGGCGCGCCGTGGCGCGGGGTTTCACCCTGATCGAGTTGATGGTGGTGCTGGTGATCATCGGCGTACTGGCGGCGCTGATTGTTCCCAATGTGCTGGAGCGCGCCGACGATGCGCGGAGCATGGCCGCCAAGACCGATGTGAACAACCTGATGCAGGCGCTCAAGCTCTACAAGCTCGACAACCAGCGTTATCCCTCGGCTGAACAGGGTCTGGTGGCGTTGGTCGTCAAGCCGGCCTCGGGCCCGATCCCGCCCAACTGGAAACCCTACCTGGACAAACTGCCCAACGACCCCTGGAACAACCCCTACCAGTACCTGAATCCGGGCATCAAGGGTGACATCGACGTGTTGTCGTTTGGTGCCGACGGACAGGCCGGGGGCGAGGGCAAGGACGCCGATGTCGGCTCCTGGCAGTAGCCGTCGGGCCGCCTGTAGCGCCACCGCAGCTGGCTTCACCCTGCTTGAGCTGCTGCTGGTGGTGGCCCTCATGGCCATGGCTGGCGCAGGCGTGGTGATGTCGATGCGTACGACCGGCGAGCAGCAGCTTGCGCGCGAAGCCCAGCGCCTGGTGGCGATGCTCGACGCGGCACGGGCGCAGTCCCGTGCAACTGGCGTGGCGGTGGTGTGGCGGCCTGACGCAGCCGGCTTTTCGTTTGCAGGGCTGCAACCGGCGCAGCAGGAGCCGACAGCCTGGATGGCGCCTGGCACCACCGTGCGCGACGCCAAGGCCCTGGTGTTGGGGCCTGAGCCCATCATCGAGCGCCAGCAGATCGAACTGGTGCTGGGCGACCAAAGCCTGCGCATCGGCACTGACGGCTTGCGGCCGTTTTCCGTGGAGTCGGCCGATTCCCCTGCAAAAGACCCTCCATGACTCCGCGAACCCGTGGCTTCACCCTGATCGAAGTGCTGGTGGCGCTGGGCATTGTGGGTATTGCGCTGGTCGCCGGATTGCAGGCCACGATTGCACTGACCAACCACGCACAGCGGCAGTCGGATGTACTGCTGGCCCAGTTGTGCGCGGAAAACGAGTTGGTGCGGGTCCGACTGTCACGGTTGATGCCCCCGATCGGCGATGCAAATTTCGCCTGCGAACAGGCCGGGCGCAGCTTCAGCGGCCGGCTGTCGGTAGCCGCCACGCCGAACCCGAATTTTCGCCGTGTGGATGCCCAGGTGCTGGACGACGACCATGTCGTGCTGCGTGTCGCCACAGTCATCGGAAGCCTGCAGTGACGGGTCGCCCAATCCGCACCCGCGGGTTCACCCTGGTCGAAGTGCTGGTGGCGGTGGCAGCGATGGCCTTGCTGTCGGTGATGGCCTGGAGCGGGATCGACGCCATGGGCAGCGCGCAGACCCGCACCCGTGAGCGCAGCGAGGACGTGCTGGCGCTGCAGGCCGGTCTGTCGCAGTGGCGCGCCGACCTCGATGCCATGACACAGCCGCTGGCGGTGGGCGGCGTCGACTTCGATGGCCGGGTGCTGCGCATCACACGCTACGCTGTCAGTGGTGACTTCCCGGCTGCCGCAGGGCCGGATGCCCTGGCGTCGGCTGCGCCGGACAGCGGTATCCGCGTCGTGGCCTGGGGCGCGCGCCAGGTCGACGGCCGTCGGCAGTGGTTGCGCTGGCAATCTGCTGCCGTGCGCACCCGCGCTGAACTCCAACTGGCCTGGCTGCAGGCGGCGCAATGGGGCCAGAACCCGACCGAGGAACTCCGGCGCCATGAGGTCGCGATTGCCGGCCTGGACGATTGGCAGGTGTTTTATTTCCGCAACGACAGCTGGAGCAGCCCGTTGTCGAGTGCGGCCGGCACGAGCGCTGCGGGCCTTCCCGCCCAGACCGCCCTGCCGGACGGGGTCCGCCTGATCCTCATGCTCTCCGATGGCCAGGTGCTCAGCGGTCGGCTGCAGCACGACTGGGCCCGCCCAACCCTGGGGGCGGCACGTTCATGAGGCGCCCGCTGCCAACCCGCGTCTGTCGCCGCCACGAACGGGGTGCCGCCTTGCTGATTGCCATGCTGACCGTGGCCCTGGTGGCAACGCTGGCTTCGGCCGCCTTGTGGCGGCAGTGGCGCAACGTCGAGGTCGAAACCAGTGAACGCAGCCGCATGCAGGCCAGCTGGATACTCGGCGGCGCGCTCGACTGGGCGCGGCTGATCCTGCGCGAAGACGCGCGCGCCGGTGGCCCGGACCACCTCGGCGAACCGTGGAGCGTGCCACTGCAGGAGTCGCGACTGTCGGCTTTTGTCGCCATCGACAAGGACCATACCGACGATACTGACCAGGTCTTTCTCTCGGGCCAGATCACCGACGCCCAGGCGCGCATGAATGTCCGCAACCTGGTGGCCGACGGGAAGATCTCGGAGCCGGACCAGCAGGCGTTCAGCCGGCTGTTCGAGCAACTGGGGCTGGAGCCGTCCGAGGTCGACGTCGTGGCGGCCAATCTGGTGCTGGCTCTGAAACCTGTGTTCGACGCGGGCAACGACGCTCCGGTCCCCTTGCTGCCCCGGCGCCTGGACCAGTTGCGCTGGCTTGGATTGTCCGAGCACAGCCTGCTCGCTTTGTCGCCCCATATCAGCATGTTGCCCGTGCGAACCGCCCTGAACCTGAATACAGCCGGCCCCGACGCAATCGCCGCCAGCATGCCCGGGCTGGACCTGACCGATGCCAAGCGCTTGGTCGCGGCGCGTGAACGCGCCGCGTTTCGCACAATGGCCGATGTCGCCAAAGCCCTGCCCGCCGATACCGCTGCGCCTGCGGCGACCCAGTTCAGCGTGGCCACGCGGTACTTCGAGGTGCATGGAAGGCTGCGCATCGATCAGCTGGTTGTGGATGAGCGCTCGCTCGTGTTTCGAAATGGCATGGAAGTCATCACCTTGTGGCGGGAACGGGCCACTGGTGACACGGCGCTCGTGCCGGCCGCAATCCGCTGATGGCAACGTCGGACCGCTGACCCCCGGCCCAGGGCAAGACCATCCGATTCGTACAATGCGGCGATGATCACGATGACACTTGCCCTGCCCCTTGCCCGGCCAAGCGCCGGCACGGAGTTCAGTTACGTGTTGAGTGAGGACGGGCAGACGATTGCCGCGCAGGGGTCTTCGGCCCTGGCTGTGTTGCCGCGCGCCGATGCGCTGGTGCTGGTGGTGCCGGCGCGCGCGTTGTCATGGCATGCGCTCAAGCTGCCCCCGGTGGCTGCCAGCCGTCTGCGGGCGGCTCTGGAAGGCATGCTGGAAGACCGTTTGCTGGATGACCCGGCCACACTGGCCCTCGCCGTGTCGCCGCAGCGCCGCCCGGACGGAAGCACCCTGGTGGCAGCCTGCGACCGCTCCTGGCTGGCTGGCGTGCTGGCGCTGTTTGAGCAAGGCGGCCGTCCGGCAAATCGTGTCGTTCCGGCATTGAGCCCGCGTGCCGATGCCGACCCCGGGCCGTTTGCACTCGTGGCTTTTGGCTCCGACGACGAGCCCTGGCTGGCGCTGGTAGACACCCACGCCGTCTTGTGCGTGCCACTGTTGCAGGCACGGCAGGTAGTGCCCGGCGACGGATTGACCAGCGAAGGCGTGGAACTGCTGGCCGAACCAGCCGTGGCAGAAAAAGCCGAACGCGTGCTGGGGCGCACGGCGACGGTACGTTCGGCAGCCCAGGCCTTGCTGGCAAGCGGCCAATCGCTGTGGGAACTGGCGCAGTTCGATCTGGCAGTATCCGGGCGCGGGCGCATGGCGCGGCGCTGGGCTCAGGCGTGGAACCAGTTGGCGCGAGCGCCGCGCTGGCGCGCCGCGCGCTGGGGCTTGGTGGCTGCGCTGTTTGCCAACCTCGCCGGCCTCAATGCGTGGGCCTGGAGGCTGGATGCCAACCTGGCAAGCAAACGCACACAGGTGCGCCAGGTGCTGACCCATACCTTCCCCAACGTCAAGACCGTTGTCGATGCACCCTTGCAGATGGAACGCGAGCTCGCGCTGCTTCGCCTGTCCAGCGGTGCCTTGTCGGCGCGCGACCTGGAAGCCATGTTGTCCGCAGCGGGCACCGCTGTTGTGCAGGGCGCGGCGCCTGCAGGCCTGGAGTTTTCTGCCGGGCAACTGACATTGGGTGGTCTGGCCCTGACTCCCGCCAACGTGGAGCTCGCATCGGGCAAGCTGTCGGCGCTGGGGTACACCATGCGTTACGAGGGTGAGCGCATGGTTGTGCGAGCGGGAGGGCGGCCATGAACCTGCGCGCGGCGCCCGGTGCCTGGTGGGGCCGAATGGCCGCCAGGGAGCAGCAGCTTGTGACGATCATGCTGCTCGTCGTGCTGGCGGCCGTGGTGTGGTTTGCCGGCGTGGCGCCGGCCTTGCGCACCCTGCGCACGGCGCCAGCCCAGATCGAAGTCCTCGAGGCGCAGTGGCAATCCATGCAGGCACTGGCCGTGCAGGCGCGGGTTATGCAAGGACGCTCGCCCCCCGCACGGGACGAAGCGCTGCGTGAGCTGGAACTGTCGGTGCGCCAGCGTCTTGGTGGAGCCGCCCTGATGAACACCACCGGAGACCGCGTCACCGTGGTACTGAAAGACGCAGCGCCCCAGTTGATCGCACCCTGGCTGAGCCAGGTGCGCCTGAAGGCCCGCGTGGTGGCAACGCAGGCAAACCTGACACGCACCGCGGGCGGATGGGCCGGCACACTGGTGTTCAGTCTTCCTTCGCCCCCATGATGAAGTTCTGGGCCGCGTTGGGGGCATTGATTGGCGCCACGATCGCGGTTGCGGCGCATGCACCGGCCACCTGGGTCGCCGGCGTGCTTGCCACCGTACCTGGCACCCGGGTGCAACTCGTCGATGCCCGGGGCACTTTGTGGCAAGGCGACGCTCGGCTCGTGGTGGGGGAGGGCGCGCGCAGCCCGGACGCCCGCGCCTTGCCCGGTCGCGTCACCTGGAGCCTGGGCTGGAGCGATGGTGCACCGCAGTTGGCCTTGCGTGTCGAATGCTGCATGCTGGTGGCCCAGCACGTGCGTTGGGTCCCTGGCTGGGGGGTTTCTTCTGCCAGCCTGTCGGATGGCAGCTCGCAATGGCCGGCCGCCGTGTTATCGGCCCTTGGTGCACCCTGGAACACTGTGCAGGTGGAGGGTGCGCTGCGCGTGCAGACCCGGGGCGTGTCCGTAGAATGGTCGGACGGTCGCGCCCGGTTGGCGGGGCAGATCGTGGTCGATGGCCTGGGCATGGCCTCACGGCTGTCCACCCTGCGTCCGGTAGGCAGCTACCGACTCACGCTGGCTGGTGGCTCCGGACTGTCGCCACCCACAGTGAACCTTCAGACGCTCGAGGGGCCGCTGCGTTTGGAGGGCCGTGGCGAGTGGAAGGAGACAGGCTGGGGATTTTCGGGCGAGGCCAGTGCGGAACCCGCCAGCGAATCCGCTTTGGGCAATCTGCTCAACATGCTGGGGCGCAGGCAAGGCAACAAGTCTCTTCTGTCGTTGGGCTGACACCATGGCGCGGTTGCCACAGGTTTTGATGAATTGGGCTCAGGTATGAAAATGTTTTCCCGGCTGTTTGTTCCGGCCGTCCTCGGTGCCGGATGTCTTTTGGTTGGGGGATCCGGGGCCTGGGCCCAGAGGGCCGGTGAGCCGATCACCCTGAATTTTGTCGCGGCCGATATCGAAGCTGTGGCCCGCACCATGGGTGTGATCACCGGTCGTACGATGGTGGTGGACCCGCGCGTCAAGGGCACCATCAATCTGTCGAGCGAGAAGCTGATCTCACCGGCCGCTGCCTACAACCAATTTCTGGCCGCCTTGCGCCTTCAGGGCTTCACGGTTGTCGATTCGTCAGGTATCTCCAAGGTGGTACCGGAGGCCGAGGGCAAGTTGCAGGGTGGTGCGGTGTCCATCGCGCCCGAGCGTGCTGCCGTTGGCAACGAGATCGTCACGCGGATCTTCCGGTTGGACCATGAAACACCCAACAACCTGATCCCGCTGCTGCGTCCGCTGATCAGCCCCAACAACACCATCAACGTGAACCCGGGTAGCAACGCGCTGGTTATCACCGACTACGCGGACAACCTGCAGCGGCTGGCGCGGATCATTGCGGCGATGGACTTGCCCAACGCCGCCGACGTCGAGGTCATCCCGCTCAAACATGCCGTGGCGGTGGACCTGGCCGTGCTGGTCACCCGGCTGACAGCGGCTCCAGGTGGCGGGCAGGGCGGGCAGGGCCTGGTGGACAACTCGTTTCGCACCGTGGTGATCGCCGAACCCCGCAGCAACAGCCTCATCGTGCGGGCCGCCAACCCGGCGCGGGTTGCGCTGGTCAGGTCCCTGGTAGAGCGCCTTGACACACCCTCGTCGGCAGATGCAGCGGGCAATATCCATGTGGTCTATCTCAAGAACGCAGACGCAGTGAAGCTGGCGGCGACCTTGCGTGCCGCGTTGTCGGCCGCGCCCACCACGGCCACCACCGTGGCCGCTGCGGCGCCCGCGGGTGGGGCGGCCGCCGCCGCGGCGGCGGCTGCGGCCGCCGCGCAACCGTCGACCGGCGGGCAGATCCAGGCTGATCCGGCCACCAACTCGCTGGTCATCACTGCATCCGAGCCCCAATACCGCCAGTTGCGTGCCGTCATCGACCAGCTCGACGGCCGGCGTGCCCAGGTGTTCGTCGAATCGCTGATCGCCGAAGTCAATGCCGACAAGGCGGCCGAGTTTGGCATCCAGTGGCAAGGCGCCTTGGGCAAGAACGGCGACGGCAGCATCGGGCTGCTGGGGACGAACTTCGGAACCGGCGGCAACAACATCATCAGCCTGGCTGCCGGGGGCGGCGGCGTTGCGCCCGGCACCGGCTTGAACCTCGGGGTTGCCAACCGGACCAACGGGGTGTACGTGCTGGGTTTCCTTGCACGCTTCCTGCAGCAGACCGGTGACGGCAACATCCTGTCCACCCCCAATCTGCTGACCCTGGACAACGAAGAGGCGAAGATCGTGATCGGCCAGAACGTGCCCTTCGTGACTGGTTCGTTCACCAACAGCGCCGCAGGCAACGGTGGCACGGTCAATCCGTTTCAGACCATCGAGCGCAAGGACGTAGGCCTGACGCTTCGGGTCCGACCCCAGATCAGCGAGAACGGCACGGTCAAGCTGGCGATATTCCAGGAGGTCTCCAGTGTGCAGGCGTCCTCCATCAACTCGAGCACCGGCCTGATCACCAACAAGCGCTCGATCGAGTCGAACGTGCTGGTCGAAGATGGCGCAATCGTCGTGCTGGGTGGTCTGTTGCAGGACGAATACTCCGGCAACCAGGACAAGGTTCCCGGGCTCGGTGATGTGCCATTTTTTGGCAATCTCTTCAAGAACGAAAGCCGCAGCCGGAAAAAGACCAACCTGATGGTCTTTCTGCGCCCGGTGGTGGTCCGCGATGCGGCAGCGGTCGAAGCCCTGTCGAACGACCGTTACGACCAGATGCGGGCCGGCCAGAACGCGCAGCAGCCGCCACCAACCCCCTTGCTGCCGATCGACAAGGTGCCGGTTTTGCCGGCAACCCCTGCGCCCAGAGGCAAGGCCTTTCCGCTAGAGCCGACACCGTTTATCGGGCGCTAGGCGGGCATGAAGTATCCACTCCCGTACGGGTTCGCGCGCGAGAACCAGTTGCTGCTGGAGGACGACGGCGACACCCTGACGCTGGTGCTGCATCCTCAATCGGCCCGGGATGCGGTGGGTGAGGTGCTGCGCAAGTTCACGGTGGGGTCGGTCGTCTCGGTGGCAGCGGACGGCCTGGTCCAACGCATCAGTGCTGCCTATTCGCAGGGCGAGTCGAGCGCTGCGCTGGTGGCGAGCGAAGTCGAGTCCGACGCCGACCTGGGCCGAATGATGCAGGAGTTGCCGGCGGTCGAAGACCTGCTCGAAGCCGCCGATGACGCGCCGATCATCCGCTTGCTCAATGCGCTGCTGACACAGGCCGCGCGTGACGGCGCCAGCGACATCCACATCGAACCCTATGAGCGCCATAGCAGCGTGCGGTTTCGGGTCGACGGCACGCTGCGTGAGGTGGTCCAGCCGAACCGTGCACTGCACGCGGCACTGATCTCGCGACTGAAGATCATGGCCGAGCTCGACATTTCAGAAAAGCGCCTGCCACAGGACGGCCGGATCAGCCTGCGCATCGGCACCCGTGCGGTCGACGTGCGGGTCAGCACCCTGCCCAGTGCCCATGGCGAACGGGCCGTGCTGCGCCTTTTGGACAAGACCGGCTCCAAGCTCAGCCTGGAGGCCGTCGGCATGGAGGGCAATACCCTGCGCCGGTTCGAGCATCTGGTTGCGCAGCCCCACGGCATCATCCTGGTGACCGGCCCGACCGGCTCTGGCAAGACCACGACGCTGTATGCGGCGCTGAGCCGCCTGGACGCCCACAGCAGCAACATCATGACCGTCGAGGATCCGATCGAATACGAGCTGGCGGGTATCGGCCAGACCCAGGTCAACCCGAAGATCGACCTGGATTTTGCCCTTGCGTTGCGCGCCATCCTGCGCCAGGACCCGGACGTCATCATGATCGGCGAAATCCGCGATTTCGAGACCGCCCAGATCGCGATCCAGGCCTCACTCACCGGCCACCTGGTGTTGGCCACCTTGCACACCAACGATGCGGCGAGTGCCGTGACCCGGCTGATCGACATGGGGGTCGAACCCTTCCTTCTCAGTTCATCCTTGTTGGGTGTGCTCGCGCAGCGCCTGGTGCGCAAATGGTGCACCGCTTGCCAGGGCGCCGGTTGCGCGCGCTGCGGCCACACCGGTTATGCCGGTCGCACCGGTGTCTACGAGTTGCTGGTGGCCGATGACGCGATCCGCGCGCAGATTCACAACACCGCGTCCGAAGCAGAAATCCGCGCGGCCGCGATCGCCGGCGGCATGACCCTGATGCGCGAAGACGGCGAGCGGCTGGTCCAGGCGGGCGTCACGGCGCGCGAAGAACTCGTGCGTGTCACCCGCGACTAGCTGACACACGCCGATGCCAGCCTATTCCTTCGAATCGATCGATGCACAGGGCCGTCCGCGCCGCGGTGTCCTGGAGGCGGAGACTGCGCGTGCGGCGCGCACGACACTGCGTGGTCAGGGGCTGGTGCCGCTTCAGGTCGAGCTGGTTGGCGCCGCCGCCGCTGGCACGGACGGGCGTGACTTGTCTTCCGCCCAGGGCAGAGGCGCCGGCTTTTTTGCCGGGCGGGTATTCGACCCTTCCGCGTTGTGTGTGTGGACGCGGCAACTGGCTGGCCTGGTGTCGGCCAGCCTGCCGCTGGAGCGGGCCCTGACGGCCTTGTGCGACGAGGCGGAAACCCCGCGCCAGCGCAACCTCGTGGCGGGGCTGCGTGCCGAGGTCAATGCGGGCAGCAGTTTCGCCAGGGCCCTGGCACAGCACCCTCGCGAGTTTTCGCCGATCTATGTGGGCGTGATCGGAGCGGGTGAGCAAAGCGGCAACCTGGGCGTGGTGCTGGAGCGGCTGGCCGACGATCTGGCCGAACAGCAGGCGCTCAAGGGCAGGTTGCTGGGTGCGGCCCTTTACCCGGCGATCGTCACGGTGGTGGCGTTCGTGATCGTGATGTTCCTGGTGGGGTATGTCGTGCCGCAGGTGGCCAACGTGTTTGCGGGCACCAAGAAGGCCTTGCCCTGGCTCACTGTTGCCATGTTGTCGATCAGCGCTTTGGTGCGCAGTTACGGAGTTTTCTTTTTGCTGGCCCTTGCCTTGGCGCTGGTGCTGGGCCGGTTTGCATTGAGGGGCGAGGCGCTGCGGCTTCGATTTGACGCGGCTTTCCTGCGTCTGCCCCTGATTGGCCGGCTGGCGCGGGGTTACAACGCCGCGCGTTTCGCCAACACACTGGCCATGTTGGCGGGGGCTGGCGTACCGATCCTCAAGGCCTTGCAGGCCGCAGCCGAAACCCTGAACAACCGGGCCATGCGCGCCGATGCACTGGCGGCCCTGGTACTGGTGCGAGAGGGCGCTCCGTTGGCGTCGGCGCTGGCGCAGCACAAGCGTTTCCCGGGCCTGCTTGCGATGTTCTCCCGCTTGGGCGAGCAAACCGGCCAGCTGCCGCTGATGCTGCAGCGCGCTGCTGCGCAACTGGGGAACGAAGTGCAACGGCGCGCGTTGCAACTCGCCACCATTCTGGAGCCGGCACTGATCGTGGTCATGGGCCTGGTCGTGATGCTGATCGTGCTTGCGGTGTTGTTACCGATCATCCAGCTGAACCAGCTGGTGCGCTGATTGGTCGCCCGCAACCAGCCACGCGTGCGGCAGGCCCCGACTCAAATCACCTTGGCAATCGAGGCGCACACGTAGTCGATGTTCTTGCTGTTGAGCGCCGCCACGCACATGCGTCCGGTGTCTGTGCCATAGACGCCGAATTCGTTGCGCAGGCGCACCATCTGGTCCTTGCGCAGGCCTGAATAGCTGAACATGCCGATCTGACGGGTGATAAAGCCCATGTCCTGGGTGATGCCGGCAGCCTTCAGGCCGTCGACAAGTTTCTGGCGCATGGCCTTGATGCGCACCCGCATGTCACCGAGCTCTTTTTCCCACATGGCGCGCAAAGCAGGATCGGCCATGACTGCTGCCACCACCGCGCCACCGTGAGTCGGGGGGGTGCTGTAATTGGTGCGGATCACGATCTTGAGCTGGCTGAGCACACGTGCCGACTCGTCCTTGTCTTTGCACAATACGCTGAGCGCGCCCACACGCTCACCGTACAGGCTGAAGCTCTTGCTGAAGCTGGTGGAGACCAGGAAATCCATGCCCGCTGCCACGAATTTCTGCACCGCTGCACCGTCCTGCGTGATGCCGTAGCCGAATCCCTGGTAGGCCATGTCGAGAAAGGGTGTGAGGGCACCGGCCTTGCAGGCCGCAACCACCTGGTCCCACTGTTCTGGCGTGATGTCATAACCGGTTGGGTTGTGGCAGCAGGCATGCAGGACCACGATCGTCCCGGCAGGCGCCGCCTGGAGTGCGCCCAGCATGCCAGCGAAGTTCACGCTGCGCGTGGCGGCATCGTAGTAGGGGTAGGCCTCGACCTTGAAGCCTGCGTGGGTGAACAGGGCCAGGTGGTTCTCCCAACTGGGGTCGCTGATCATCACCTTCGCGCCGGGGTTGAGTCGCTTGAGAAAATCTGCGCCGACCTTCAGGCCGCCGGTGCCACCGATCGCCTGCACCGTGGCCACCCGGCCCGACGTGACCGGCTCGGAGCCGGCACCGAAAACCAGCGACTTGACGGCGGCGTCGTACGCCGCAATGCCGTCAATCGGCAGATAACCCCGCGCCTTGGGCGCCTGCATCATTGCCTTTTCTGCGGCCTGGACGCACTGCAGCAATGGCAGCTTGCCGTTGTCGTCGTAATAGACACCGACGCCAAGGTTGACCTTGGACGGGTTGGTGTCGGCATTGAATTGATCACTCAAACCCAGGATCGGGTCACGCGGGGCCATTTCTACGGCGCTGAACAAGGACATGGTGAGGTTCTCTCGGTGGCGGGTCTTGGAAAAACCAATCAGGGCGCCATCTGAGGCACAGCGGGGCACGATCTGCGGTACGCTTATTGGTTGTCCGGAATTTTACCCGCCGCCCATACCCGCATGCCGCCCCCACCATGACCGAACCCGCCGAACTTCTTGTCGACAGTGCGCCCGCCATCGATGCGTTGGCGCTTGCGCCGGCGGCGGAGGGGCGCTTCGTCAGTTTCCCTGGTTCGCCGTTCGAGCTTTTCATGCCTTACCCGCCAGCCGGCGACCAGCCAGCGGCCATAGACAAACTGGTCGAAGGCGTACTGGACGGCGAGGTGTTCCAGACCCTGCTCGGCGTGACCGGCTCGGGCAAGACATTCACCATGGCCAACGTGATCGCGCGTCTGGGCCGGCCAGCCATCGTCTTTGCACCGAACAAGACACTGGCGGCCCAGTTGTACAGCGAGTTCCGCGAGTTTTTTCCGCGCAACGCGGTCGAGTATTTCGTGAGTTATTACGACTACTACCAGCCCGAGGCCTACGTGCCCCAGCGCGACCTTTTCATCGAAAAGGACTCCGCCATCAACGAGCATATCGAGCAGATGCGCTTGTCCTGCACCAAGAGCGTGCTGGAGCGGCGCGACGTGGTGATCGTGGCGACGGTGTCGGCGATTTACGGCATTGGCCAGCCCGAGGCTTACCACCAGATGGTGATGACCTTGCGCGTGGGCGACAAGGCGGGCCAGCGGGACGTGATCGCCCAGCTGGTTCGCATGCAGTACCAGCGCAACGAGGAGGATTTCGCGCGCGGCAAGTTCCGCGTGCGCGGGGACACCATCGATGTTTTCCCGGCCGAACACAGCGAGATGGCGATCCGCATCGAACTGTTCGACGACGAGATCGAATCGCTGCAGCTGTTCGACCCCCTGACCGGGCGCGTGCGCCAGAAAATTCCACGCTTCACGGTCTATCCGAGCAGCCACTACGTGACGCCGCGCGACCGTGTGCTGGCGGCAGTGGAGACCATCAAGGTCGAGCTGGTCGAGCGCTCCCAACAGCTGGTTGACGCCGGCAAGCTGGTCGAGGCGCAGCGTCTGGAACAACGCACGCGTTTCGACCTCGAGATGCTCAGCGAAGTCGGTCACTGCAAGGGCATCGAGAACTACACCCGCCATCTTTCGGGCGCCGCGCCGGGTGACCCCCCGGCCACGTTGACCGACTACCTCCCCAAGGACTCGATCATGTTCCTGGACGAGTCCCACGTGCTGATCGGTCAGTTCGGCGGCATGTACAACGGGGACCGTTCGCGCAAGACCACCCTGGTGGAATACGGCTTTCGCCTGCCCAGCGCGCTGGACAACCGGCCGCTCAAGTTCGAAGAGTTTCAGACCCGCATGCGCCAGGCGATCTTCGTGTCAGCCACACCGGCCCAATGGGAAAAGGACCATGCCGGGCAAGTGGTCGAGCAGCTCGTGCGCCCGACCGGTCTGGTCGATCCCGAGGTGGAGGTGCGTCCGGCAACACACCAGGTGGACGACGTCTTGCAGGAGATCAGGATCCGCGTCGAACTCCATGAGCGGGTGTTGATTACCACGCTGACCAAGCGCATGGCGGAACAACTGACCGACTACCTCACCGACAACGGCGTCAAGGTGCGCTACCTGCACAGTGATGTCGACACCGTCGAGCGGGTCGAGATTCTGCGCGACCTGCGCCTTGGGGTTTTTGACGTGCTGGTGGGCATTAACCTTCTGCGCGAAGGGCTGGACATCCCCGAGGTGTCGCTGGTGGCTATTCTCGATGCCGACAAGGAGGGTTTTCTGCGCTCCGAACGCAGCTTGATCCAGACCATCGGGCGTGCCGCGCGCAACCTTGGTGGGCGCGCGATTCTGTATGCCGACAGAATGACCGACTCCATGGAGCGCGCCATCGGGGAGACGCGCCGGCGCCGCGAGCGCCAGGTGGCGCACAACCTGGCGCACGGCATTACGCCACGCAGCATCATCAAGGGCGTGCGCGACCTGATCGACGGCGTCTACAGTGAGAAGGCCGGTCGTGAGATGGAAAAGCTCGAACAAGACGCCATGCAGCGGGCCAAGGTCGAGGACATGAGCGAGAAAGATGTCGGGCGCGAGATCAAGCGGCTGGAGAAACAGATGCTTGAGCACGCCCGCAATCTGGCGTTCGAGCAAGCCGCCAAGGTGCGCGACCAGTTGGCGATTCTGAAGCAGCGGGCCTTCGGTGCGCCCGGAACCGACAATGTGATTGCCATCACGGCTGCGGATTCAATTCGCAAATTGTGACTGCGCAGTCTACTTACCCGAGCAAAATGGTCGGCTTCTGGTTATACTTGAACCAATTAGTCAACAACTGGTCGAATTCTCAAGCGAAGGGCAACAGGCCCGGCTTGTACACCGGAGGCCGCCGGTCCACAAGATCGCGCGGGCAGTATGCCTACCAACCCCATCAACTGAAGGAACTTGCGATGCGACTCACTACCAAAGGCCGGTTCGCCGTAACTGCCATGATCGACCTGGGCCTGCGCCAGAGCAACGGCCCGGTCACCCTGGCCGCGATCAGCCAGCGCCAGCAAATTTCCCTGTCCTACCTCGAGCAGCTCTTTGGCAAGCTTCGACGGCATGAACTGGTGGAGTCCACCCGCGGCCCGGGTGGCGGTTACACCCTGGCCCGCAAGGCCTCGGACATCACGGTGGCAGACATCATAGTGTCGGTGGACGAACCGATCGACGCAACCCAATGCGCCGGCAAGGAAAACTGCCTGGGTGAAGGCGCCCGCTGCATGACACACGACCTGTGGGCTTCGCTCAACGTGCGCATGGTCGAATTCCTGGATTCCGTCACGCTGCAGAAACTGGTCGATGAACAACTTGCCAAGGGCCTGCAGGTCGAAGACAAACCGCACGTGAAACGTGCCATCTCGGCCATGCCGGTCTCCAAACCGATCCGCATCAACGCCCCCAATTCTGTTTTTGCGTTGGGCAACGCATTCGTGAAATCCTGAGCATTCCCATGGACACCACACCGCACTTTCCCATCTACATGGACTACAGCGCCACCAATCCGTGCGACGAGCGGGTGGTGGATGCGATGGTGCCCTGGTTGCGCCAGCACTTCGGCAATCCGGCATCACGCAGCCACGCCTGGGGTTGGGAGGCCGAAGAAGCCGTCGAAAAGGCGCGGGTGCAGGTCGCCGACCTGATCGGCGCCGACCCGCGCGAAATCGTCTGGACGTCCGGCGCCACCGAGTCCAACAACCTGGCGCTCAAGGGCGCGGCCGGTTTCTACAAGACCCGTGGCAAACACATCATCACGGTGAAAACCGAGCACAAGGCCGTGCTCGACACCTGCCGTGAACTGGAGCGCCAGGGCTTCGAAGTCACCTACCTCGATGTGCAAACCGACGGCCTGCTCGACCTCGAGGTTTTCAAGGCGGCGATCCGTCCCGACACCATCCTGGCCAGCGTGATGTACGTCAACAACGAGATCGGCGTCATCCAGGACATCGCGGCCATTGGCGCGGTTTGCCGCGCCCGCAACGTGGTGTTCCATGTGGATGCAGCGCAGGCGACCGGACGCGTCGACATCGACCTGGCGGGGCTGCCGGTCGACCTCATGAGCCTTACGGCACACAAGACCTACGGTCCCAAAGGCATTGGCGCTTTGTTCGTGCGCCGCAAGCCGCGCATACGCATAGAGGCGCAGATGCATGGAGGTGGGCATGAGCGCGGCATGCGTTCGGGTACCTTGCCGACCCACCAGATCGTCGGAATGGGAGAGGCCTACCGCATCGCCCGGGCCGAGATGGGCGCCGAAAACACCCGCATCCGCGCGCTGCACGACCGCATGCTTGCCGGCCTGAAGGACGTCGAGCAGGTGTTCATCAATGGTCACGTCGACAAGCGCGTGCCGCACAACCTCAACATGAGTTTCAACTATGTCGAAGGCGAGTCGCTCATCATGGGCATCAAGGGCCTGGCGGTGTCGAGCGGGTCGGCGTGCACGTCGGCCAGCCTGGAGCCCAGCTACGTGTTGCGTGCGCTGGGCCGCAGCGACGAACTCGCGCACAGCAGCCTGCGCATGACGATCGGGCGCTACACCACCGAAGAAGAAATCGACTACGCCATTGCCACCATCAAGCAGAACGTGGCCAAGCTGCGTGACCTGAGCCCGCTGTGGGAGATGTACCAGGACGGCGTCGACATCAGCACCATCCAGTGGGCTGCCCACTGACATCCGCATCCGAATCCAGAAAGAGGTAATCCCATGGCATATTCCGAAAAAGTGGTAGACCACTACGAGAACCCGCGCAATGTTGGCTCCTTCGACAAGGGCGACGAGTCGGTAGGTACCGGCATGGTCGGCGCGCCCGCCTGTGGCGACGTGATGAAGCTGCAGATCAAGGTCAACCCGCAAACCGGGGTGATCGAGGATGCCCGTTTCAAGACCTACGGTTGCGGCTCGGCGATTGCGTCCTCGTCGCTTGTGACCGAATGGGTCAAGGGCAAGACGCTGGACCAGGCCGCGGCCCTCAAGAACAGCCAGATCGCCGAAGAACTGTCCTTGCCACCGGTCAAGATCCACTGCTCCATCCTGGCCGAAGATGCCATCAAGGCGGCGGTCGACGACTACAAAAAGAAGCACTCGCACTGAAATCCCCATGTCCGTCACTTTGTCTGAAGCCGCCGCCCGGCACGTGAGCCGCTACCTCTCCAAACGCGGCAAGGGCGTGGGAGTTCGTCTGGGCGTCAGGACCACCGGTTGCTCCGGCCTGGCCTATACGCTGGAGTATGTCGACGCACTCGCCACCGAAGATGTGGTGTTCGAAGAGCACGGCGTCAAGGTGCTGGTCGATCCGAAAAGTCTGGCCTACATCGACGGGACGACCCTCGATTACGTCCGCGAGGGTCTCAACGAGGGCTTTCGGTTCAACAACCCGAACGAGCGCGACAAGTGCGGATGCGGCGAGTCGTTTCGCGTTTGAACACCGGGCTGGCAGTTGGTGAAGGGCTGTTTCGTGGCTGATCCGCAGCTTTCCCTGGCATCCAGCGATTTCGAGTTGTTTGGCGTCCCGTTGCAGTTTTCCCAGGACCGTGCGGTACTCGACGCGCGCTGGAAAGACCTCCAACGCGAAGCCCATCCTGACCGGTTCGCCGGCCAGGTCGCGGCGCTCCAGCGCCAGGCTTTGCAGTGGTCGGTGCGGATCAACGAAGCCTACCAACGGCTGAAAGACCCGCTCAAGCGGGCAGCCTACCTGTGCGAACTCGGTGGAGCAGCGATCAACGCCGAAAACAACACCGCCATGCCACCCGAGTTCCTGATGCAGCAGATCGAGTGGCGCGAGTCCCTGGACGAAGCGCGCACGGCGCAGGACGTGGACGCCCTGAACGGCGAACTGATTGCCGTCCGGCGCGACCTCCTCGGACAGCTGGAACAGGCCCTGGATGTGCAGCGCGACCTGGTGCGCGCCGTGGCGCTGGTGCGCTCGCTCATGTTCATCGGGCGTTTCAGTGCCGACATCGACAAACGCTGTGACCAGTTGGCAGATACCGCTACCTCGCCCACGACAACACCGGCGAGCGCGTCGGCCAGTTCAGGTTAACCCCACCACGCTCCATGGCATTGCTACAGATATCCGAACCCGGACAGACACCCAACCCGCACGAACGACGTCTGGCAGTCGGTATCGACCTGGGGACGACACATTCCCTGGTGGCCACCATGCGCCACGGGGTGGCCGAATGCCTGCCCGATGAGCAGGGGCGGGTGATCCTGCCGTCGGTGGTGCGTTATCTGGAAGGCGGCAGGCGCCAGATCGGTTTCGACGCCGTGGCCGGTGCCGCGCAAGATCCCCAGAACACCATTGCCTCGGTCAAGCGGTTCATGGGTCGCAACCTGAAGGACGTGGTCGACAGCAGCCGCCTGCCGTACCGGTTTGTCGACAAGCCCGGCATGTTGGCCCTGGCAACGGCCGATGGCGAAAAATCACCGGTGGAGGTCAGTGCCGACATCCTGGCCACGCTGCGTTACCGCGCCCAGGACAGTTTTGACGACGAACTGTATGGCGCGGTGATCACCGTGCCGGCCTATTTCGACGATGCGCAGCGCCAGGCCACCAAGGATGCGGCGCAACTCGCAGGCCTGAACGTGTTGCGGCTGATCAACGAACCCACCGCCGCGGCAATTGCGTACGGCCTGGACAACGCCAGCGAAGGTGTCTACGCCATCTACGACCTGGGTGGCGGCACCTTCGATGTTTCCATCCTGCGCCTGACCCAGGGTGTGTTCGAGGTCATCGCCACCGGCGGCGACTCCGCGCTGGGTGGTGACGACTACGACCACGCGCTGGCGCAGTGGGTGCTGGAGCAGACCGGCATTGCCGCAGTCTCGGCGGCCGACAAGGTGCTTGTCACCCAGGCGGCCCGGGCGTGCAAGGAGGCGCTTTCTGGCCACGACAGCGTCAAGTTCGACGCGTCGCTGGGCTACGCCGAGTTGCATCTGTCCGTCACCCGCGCCCAGTTCGACGCTGTCACCGGTGGCCTGACCGCGCGCACCATCGCCGCGGCCCGCAAGGCCCTGCGCGACGCGCGTCTGGCGGTGGAAGACATCCAGGGTGTGGTCATGGTTGGCGGCTCGACGCGCATGCCGCAGGTGCAGCAGGCGGTTGCGGCCTTCTTCAGGCGTGCGCCACTCAACAACCTGAACCCGGACGAGGTGGTGGCACTGGGCGCCGCCATCCAGGCCAACCAGCTCGCGGGGAACAACCCGTCGGGTGACCTGCTCCTGCTCGACGTGATCCCGCTGTCGCTGGGCATCGAGACCATGGGTGGTCTGGTCGAGCGCATCGTGCCGCGCAACCAGAGCATTCCCACCGCCATGGCGCAGGACTTCACCACCTACAAGGACGGGCAGACTGCAATGGCGCTGCACGTGGTCCAGGGTGAACGCGACATGGTGGCTGATTGCCGCAGCCTGGCGCGATTCGAGCTGCGCGGTTTCCCGGCCATGGTGGCCGGTGCTGCGCGCATCCGCGTGACCTTCACCGTCGACGCCGATGGCCTGCTGCATGTGGCTGCCCGCGAGCAAAATAGCGGGGTCGAGGCAAGCATCGACGTCAAACCAAGTTACGGCCTGGACGACCAGGAGATCGCCCGCATGCTCAAGGAGAGCTTCAGCACCGCGCAATCCGACATCCGTGCCCGCGCACTGGCAGAGGCAAGGCTGGATGCCGACCGCTTGCTGCTGGCAACCCAGACCGCCCTCGATGCCGACGCTGCGCTGCTTGACCGTGCCGAGTACGAGCAGATCGGGCAGCTGATGGCCGATGTGCGCGCCAGCGGCCAGCTGGACGATCCCGCGGCCATCGAGGCTATCACCAAGAATCTGTCGGACGGCACGCAGTCCTTTGCCGCCATGCGCATGAACCACGGAATCCAGCAAGCCCTGGCCGGCAAGAACATCGAGACCGTCTAGGACGGACACCGCACTCCCACCATGCCCATCATCAAGATCCTTCCCCATGCCGAGTACTGTCCCCAGGGCGCGGAGGTTTCCGTACCGGCGGGCACCTCGATCTGCGAGGCCCTGCTCGACCACCACATCAACATTGAACACGCCTGCGACCTGAGCTGCGCCTGCACCACCTGCCACGTGATCGTGCGCAAGGGTTTCGAGTCGCTCAACGAACTCGACGAGAACGAGGAGGACCTGCTGGACCGCGCCTGGGGCCTCGAACCCCAGTCGCGCCTGAGCTGCCAGGCGATCCTCGCGCAACAGGACCTGGTGGTGGAGATCCCGCGCTACTCCATCAACCACGCCAAGGAAAACCACTGAGCGCCAGCCATGCGACAGATATTCCTGGACACCGAGACCACCGGCCTGTCGGCAGAGCAGGGTGACCGCATCATCGAGATCGGCTGCGTGGAGCTGCTCAACCGCAAGCTCACCGGCAGCCATCTGCACTTCTACCTGAATCCCGGGCGCGACAGCCACGAGGAAGCGCTCAAGGTGCACGGCATCAGCAACGAATTCCTGCGCGACAAGCCGGTATTCGCTGCAGTGGCCGACGCGCTGCTCGAGTATGTCGCGGGCGCCGAGATCATCATCCACAATGCCGCTTTTGACCTCGGGTTCCTGAACCATGAGCTGGCGCAGATCGGGCGCCCAGCGTTCCGGCAGTTCGTGGCGAGCGTGACCGACACACTGGTCATGGCCAAGGAAATGTTCCCTGGCAAGCGCAACTCGCTCGATGCCTTGTGCGACCGTCTGGGCGTGGACAACTCCGGGCGCACGCTGCACGGTGCGCTGCTGGACGCCGAATTGCTGGCCGACGTCTATATCAACCTGACCCGGGGCCAGGAGGCACTGCTGATGGACTCCGGCGCCGCGCAGAGCCACGAGGTCGGGGCCGTGGCGGTCGATCTGCGGACGTTCCACCTTCCTGTGCTCCATGCAAACCCACAGGAGCTCGACGCCCACGCCGACGTGTTGCGCCAGCTCGACAAAGCCAGCGCTGGAAAGACCGTCTGGCAGCCAGCCAGCCCGTAAGCCTGTGGCATAATCCACCCCTGTTTCCGGGCGGACACCGGACGGAATACAGGGCGGTTAGCTCAGGGGTAGAGCACAGCATTCACACTGCTGGGGTCGGAGGTTCGAAGCCTCCACCGCCCACCAAAAACCCGTTAAAAATCAAGGACTTGCGCATACTGCCAAGTCCTTTTTTTCGCCAGTACGGAAATAGTACGGAAACAGAGGGTCCGGCGCAGCGCTGTTTTGCGGCCGCAAAGTGACGCATATTTGCATTTGTGCCCGGCCTGCCGCACCGGTGCCACTGCATAAGTCAAGAAGGACTACGAGGTGTTTCAAAGACGCGCCGACGCGCTGGCCGAGGTGGGGATTTTTCGGCACGTGTTTCTGCGCCCTGAGATGGCGCTTGACTGGGCGCAGCTCCTTGCCCGCCAATTTCTCAAAACACTAGCGCCGCGCAGGCGCGCGACAGACGCTTTTCAAGCGCCGGGTCAGTTATCTCGCTGAGGAAGTGGACGGAACTTGTGGCGGCCGTGGCCAGGCGGCAGGCTTATCCGTTACGTCACGGTAATGCGCCAGGCGGCACGTTGGCAAGTGCTTGGTAGCGAGTCCCGTCGTGCGTACTGATGTTGTTGTCGGCAAGAGCTTTCGCATAGGGGCTTTGTTGCTCCCCATCGCGGGGAGTAACAACCTTCCCGGACTTTCCCCCGGCCCCCTGTGGGTTCGGCGCGTCTGCCTTATCCAACTCCTTCAGCAGTTCCCCTACGCGACTCTCTGCGCGAAGCCGAATGCCGCAAACCTTGCGCTCCGCGTCGGTGTTGCCAGCCTGCTATGGCTTGCGGGCACTGGGGCGAATTTGGCCTTCGTTAGTGGGTAAAACGGGCGCAGAAACTGAACCAATTGGTTCAGTTTTGCCGCTATCATTTTCGATGCAATGCGTAATTTTTTCGCCGTCCTGCACCACATCGGCCCAAACCTTGATGCGCTCGCCGTCGTGGTTTAGGCCGGTTAGCAGGGGGCGAATTTGCCCTTCGTTGGCGGGAAAAACAGCGGATGAAACCGGACCAATTGGTCCGGTTTTTCCGCTATCAATTTGAGTGCAAAACTCCAGCTTCTGGACAAATTCGACACCCGCAACCATGCGCCGCCCATGCCTGTCTGACAACTCCCACCGTGTTTCGAGGTAGTTTTCAAACGTCCCGTACTTGGCTTTGTAAAGCCCCGCGTCCCGGATGTGCAGCCTCGGCCGGCACCACCGGCCAGCGCCAGAAAGCAGAAAGCCCGCACGCAGCGGGCTTCGGAATTAGTTCGACCACGTAGCCGCGCTTTTTTGGAGCAACCCTCGCGCGTCCGGGGTGATCGATGGCATGCTAGCTCCGAGGAAGCATGCCCCCGGGTTCACATTAAGCTCGTGTCGCCAACGTCACGAACGGGCTCAGCGTGGCGGACCCGACACGCGGGGTGATGGCGCTCGCCAGTGCAGGCTGGCCATCGATGCGGCAGTTCAAGCGGAACCAGATCTCGCTTTCCTTGAACCCGATGGACGTGTCCACCAGCAGTTCCGCGTTCTGCCGGATGCCGACCAGGTAGTTCTTCAGGTCGACCAGCATGATGTCGCCAACCGTGCCAAGTGCGGCGCAGCGGTCAGACACGATCACCGGCCGCCCGAGCAGGGAGAACTTGCCATCAGGCAGTACTTGGAAGAACTCAGGCGCGTGGCCTGAAACGTTCTCGGTCCCGGCAACGTTCTTTGTGATCGTGGCCATCACGAACAGTTGCGCGAGGGCGCTCGGGCTGCACAGCCATTGCGCGCGTGCCCAACTTCCTGCAGCCAGGCGCGCCACCATGCCGCTGATGTTGGTCGGTGTGAGCGTTGCCGCCACCTGGCTCGCGTCTTTTGCGACCGACACAGTGCAGGGCGCATTCAGAATGCCCATCGGTACACCCGCACCTGTGCCGCTGATGAACCAAGTGTCGAGCGTCTGGCCTAGCGCATCGGTCATCGCGTCCTTGAGCATCTGGCCGAACAGTTGTGGAGCGTCCATCAGCAGTTCTTGTGTGGTCGGCACCAGCACACTGACCTTGCGGGCGGTCAGCGTTATTTGGCGGATTGCAGCCTTCTGCGTGGTGCCGGTGGTGCCCTCGCCGGTCGCCTTGCCCTCCAGCGTGGCGATGCCGGTCGAGCGGTTGGCCAGGTTGAACATGGGGATGGTGATGCTGGCGGTCGTCATCGGGATGATCGTCGCGCCCGGGCGGATCGCTTCGGCCTGCAGGCTGGCGTCCATCAACCCGGCGTAGAAGCCGGCCGGCACGCAGAAGCCGCCGTCAGCACCAACCGACTCGCCCATGCCGGATGCGGCATTGAACAGTCGGGGATCACGATGCAGCACGGCCTTGGCGAAGTCACCCAGGTCAGAGAACTCGCGCGAGCTGGCGCGGTCCGATCCGGGGAACATGTTGGCAAAGCGCGGGCCGCCTGCCGGGCTGGAGGGCGCCTGGTGCCCCTGGGCGTGGTAGGGGCCGCTCACGATGGGCATGGGGGGCACGATGCGCTTCTGCGGCCGGCTCAGGTATTCCTCATCCTCCGCCTCCTTGATGTCAGCCGTGACGGCAGCAGCCTCCTGCAAATACGCCTCAAACTTCGATGCAAGGGCGTCCAGCTTGCGCTGTTCGCTCAGGTTCAGATCACGGTGTTCGGCTTCGGCCCGACCCATGATCGAACGTTGGTCGTTCTTGATCTGATCGATGAGGCCACGGATGCCGCGAAGGGTATCGCGCAATTCATTCAGTTTTTCCATTTTCTGCTTTCAAATCTCGGCGCTGGAGATTCAAAACCCAGCGCCCGTTAATAGTCGCCACAACCATTGATGGCGCGGCATGGACCGATCAAACATTGGGCGCTGGGGCCATCGCATCAGCCCTGCGTTCGTGGGCGACTGGCGGCCACGACCGGGAGGCCGTCGCGATAGAGCAGCAAGCTCGATCTACGCGCGCGAGTCACCTTCCCATGGGAACCTGTTGGCGAATGCCGGAGCGTCCCGTTGCTGCTCTGCGCTTTCCCGGCGCTCCTGGGCGCAGTGCGGCCAGGGTCGGAAGGTGTTGCGCCCGAGCAGCGGGCCCGGCATTCGCCGCGATTGACTCGCGCGCGATGTGGCAATCATATGCTACTAAAACGATAGCTGTCAATCAAATCAACCTGCAGACGGGCCGCCCTGAAGCGACAGATCCAGCGGGTCGAAGTCGCGGCCCCACACCAGTTGCGGCACCTCCGGGTCATCGACCAGCAGGCCCACACGCACCTCGATGTGCCGGCCCAAGGCCCACTTGACCGTCACGATCATCTCGCTGCCGGCAGCCGTGTGGGCCTGCCACTCGGCACGTCGGCCTGGCGGTATGCAGGAAAATATTTCCTCGCAAAGCGCGTGGCCTGCGTTGACGACGGCCTTGCCTGCGTCGATTACTGATTTTGTTTCGTGTGTCATGGCGTGGTCCGGGTTGATGATTGGGTTGTTTGATGGTCTGGTGCAACGGATCAGCGGGCGATCAGGTCATCCCACGGCTGGCCCTTCGGCGCGTCTGGCTGCGGGCGTGAGTTAGAACCAGCGCCCAGGCGATCGAACCGGCTTTGTGGGCAGATGCGCAGGCGGGCCGACAGCGCCACCAGTTGTTTTTGTGCTGTCGCTGAAACGTTCACCCAGGGCGATGCCTTGCCATCAACCACGGCACCATCCTTGTCGAGCATTTGCGCGGCTTGTGTCGCCAGGGCGGCGCTTTGCGCGTAGCCCTCCAGCAGCGGTATGTCCACCGGCGAAAAGTGCGAGGGGTCAACGCTCGTCACGATGTGCTCAAACACCCGCTTCGCAGTTGGTGAGAGTGTGTCGGGCGGTGCCAGCCGTGGCGCTCCCGTTATGTGCTTGCCTTTGGTGATTGCGGCCATGAAAAGTCCTTTAGGGTTGAAGGTCACATTGAAAAGTGAGGGAAGGGGCTCGGTCAGAGAGTCGAAGGCTGTGAAGATTTCACCCGCCTCCCTAGGTGGTGGGCCAGCCATCAATGCCAAAGGTCGGCTTGATGCGCCCTGACTTCTCCAGCATTGCCTTGTCGACGTTGTGATGTGTTGCGCACAAAGCTTGCCAGTTTGAAGAATCCCAGAACAGCGCCGGGTCTCCCCGATGTGGCGTCTTGTGGTCTACCACCTGAGCGAGAGTTACCTCGCCTCGAGCCTGGCACAAGACGCACAGAGGATTCAGGCGAAGGTAGGCAATGCGGGCCTTTTGCCATCGACCACCGTAGCCGCGCTCGGAAGTGGATTTGCCCTTGCGCCATGAGGTCATGTTGATGCTCCTTTTAGATTCTCAGAACCTTGTGTGCCGTCAGATGCGCCGTGGCTGTACGCACACCACAGTGCAGCGCCGGTGCCGCAGCGCAGCCCCCGGCCCTGTGATGCGGCGATGCATGTCGGGCACCGAAAGTGGTGGTGGTGGTACTCCTGCGCGAGCACGCGCCAGGCAGACGGTGGTGTGTTTGCTCATGGTGATTTCCCCTTGGCGGTCAGTTGAGTCAGTGGAGTCAGTGGTTTTGCATCTCCATCCATTGGCGTATTTCCTCGCGTGTGTGGGCTTCCTGATGCTCGAAGATGGTTTTCATGGGTATTGATGGGGTAATAGAACAAGATGGTTTTTCACTGACTTGACTGACTCAACTGACTTGCCGAGCGGCTTTTACCTGTTCAGACAACAGCATCCGCGTCTTGGCATAGACTGCTTGGCGTTTTCCTGCCACTTTGAATAGGCCGTCATCGGCGTCCGGGTTGCGCACTGGCACGTAGCCCACGCGCTCGAGCTTGTGCGGTATGGCGCGGCGGCCTTTGCGGTCCTTCAGTTCGTCGGCCAGGCCATGCAGCACCAAGTAACCGGCCTTGTCGATCAGCATGTTCAGCGTCAGCGCCATCGGTGTGTTGAGCGCGTCGATCACATCCCGCAGTTCGCCAGACTCCGGTGCTTCCCCGGCCTGCACCATGGCCCAGAATGCCGATGTCTTGGTCGGTGGCGCTTTCGCGTCAAACCCGGTCAGATCCATGGCCCGCAGATAGGCGACAACGTGGCCGGTGCCGCCAGCCGCGTACCAGCCGTAGATCGTGTTCCAGTATTGAGGCTCAAACTCTTCGCGTGTGGCATCGCTCCACGCGACGTAGTGGCGGCGATCGTCGGCTGGCAGATACAGGCCGTCGGTCTTGTGGTTGGTGGTGATCACCACGCCGGCCACATTGACAACATCATGCTCACGCAGATTCTTTTCATCGACGCGGATCACATCGGGCGGTGCTGCGAGAAACGTCTTGCTGTGGTCGTAGAAGGCGAAGCGGTCAACGTCGCCGAGGTCGCGCGCCTCGCTTATCCGCAGCATCACGCTCTTGATCCAGCCATTGAAGCGGCCCAGCATCTGCGTCGGTGACACCTCCCGCCAGTTCCACGGACCCACGCCGATCTTGATGGGTTCGAGCAGCGTGTCCTTGCCAATGCCCATGCCGCCACCGAGCACCAGCGCATGGTTGATCTTGACGCCGGGATGTTGCAGCTTGAATGCCAGGTAATTGAAGATGTGGTCGGCGTCCTCGGGGTAGACCTTGCGAACATGCTCGATCCACGGCCCAGCGGCCGATGCGTTGCCTGCCGGTAACTCTGCCGGTCTGAACAGGTTGAAAACACTCGCACCAGGATGACGCACGTAGCCCGCCTCCTGCATGATTCGGTCGCAGATCAATAGTGGCTCGCTGGGATCCCAAACCATCTGTTCGACCGGGCGGTTTTGATCCAGCCACGCCGATGGCCGCATGGCCTTGTCACCGCACATTGGCCACGGCTGGATGCGTCCGTCGACACTGGACGCCGGCCACAGGTCGCGCGTCGGGACATAAATGTATTGGTGGCCGGGCATATAGGCGTAGAAGTCACGCAGCCCGGCCGAGGTGGCATCAGGTGGTGGCTCAACATCAAATGTCTGCGCGGTATCGGGCAGCATGTAACGCTCGGCCTGCGCCATCACCTCCCGGATGATCTTGGTTTCATCTTTCATGTCGCCCCCCTGAGCAAGTCGTTCAAGTCGTTTGCGGTCTGCCTGGTAACGCGCACATCCCGGCCGGCCTCGGCCCAGCGCCGGGCGCATATGGACGCAGCAGACATGCCGGCTGGGTCCATGTCCTGCGATATCACCAGCGTCGATATGCCGCCAAGCACAGGGAATTGCGCCATGTGCCCGGCGTCGATCAGCGCCCACACTGGCAGCGGTGCCCAGGCCAGCGATAGAGCGGTCTCAATGCCTTCTGCGATGCCCAGCAGGGTGCTTACGTCATCGTCGGGCGTCAGCCGGATTACCCCGTTCTTGATCGAGTGGTTGGCAAGATGCAGGCGCGGCGGGTCTACCTCTGCTTTTCCCGTTGCGGTGATCCAGGTCCGATGCAGACTCAGCGGCTCCCGCGTATGGGCATCGGTGATCAGCGCCACCAACGCCGGCCCTACGTACCCGCTCGGGTGCTTCAAAGCCGGATGCCACCGAAGATCACCATAGGCAGGCGGTATCCAGCAGCGGCGCGCCTCAAGGTAGAGAAGCGCCACACCGTCGAGTTCTTGCGTCGTGTTCCACAGCGCACGGCCCCAATCGCTCAGGCGCACATGCTTTTCGCCTTGGTGTTTTGGCTTGACGGTAGGCGCACGGTGTACGGTCGTGGCATCGGTCCTGAATGACTCGATGTAGCTGCACCGAAAGCAGTGGACCACACCGCGGTCGTGCTCCACCTTCAGGCCGGCCGTCTTGTCGCGGCCCCCGCGCCCGCAACTCGGGCAGGTGATGCGGTGGTCGCCGGTCTGGTGGGCGCTCCAGTCGAAGGATGCGGTGTCGTTCATTAAAACGGCCCCCCCTTGTGGCGCAGCGGTTCGCGCTCAAGCTCAAGCGGCAGCAATAGGCCGGGCTCACGCTCCAAATGGTCAGCAGCAAGGCGCAGCAGTTGTGCGGCCTCCATCGCGTTATGGGTCAGAACGTAAATCGTCACTGGTGCGTTGGGTAGCCCGTGTGTGTTGGGTTGAACTGCCGTGTCGACAACGAATGGGCGGGAATCGGCCCACCGGTCGCCCCACCATTCGCGGCATGTGCATGTGATTTCAAGGGCGCTCATACCGCACCGCCAATTTGCCGCAAAAACGATTCAGCAGCGTCCAGGGTAGGCAGGTAGCGCACCATGCCCCACTTGCCCACAAAAAGGCTCACAGGGCCGTCGCTGGCGTCGGTGCGGCACAACGTGTGCCCCTTCAGTGCGAACTGCGCCTGCAAGGTTTTGAAGTGCTTGTCGGCGGCCAGGTCGTCGCCGATAATCGTGGTGTTGGTTGATTTCGTATCCGCACTCGCCAGGCCCCCACCTGGCGTTTGCATTTGTGGGGCGCGCATTAGGCGGCCTCGGTGGTTTTGGCGGCGCTTGGGTGATCCTGCGCTGTTGCGGCCTCAAGGTTGCGTTGCCATTCTTCGGCCGCGTGTTTGCTGATATAGCGACGGCGACCCAACTTGTAAGAGGGCAGTTCGCCCGTCTTGATTATTTCTGCAGCCTTCGTATGGCCGACCCGAAAATACTGTTCAAACTCTGCGACCGTGAAAGCTAACATGGCGTCCAACCTTTGAAGGTTTGGTGTCCGCTGAACTATTCAGCGAATCACCTTGGACGCGATTTTTCCTGCCTGTGGTTGATCCTTCAAACTGCCCAAAATTCTATTTTTTGGGCACTTTCCTAGGCGCGATATTGAATGGGTCGTTCGCGTTCGCAGCCCCGTTTGATTCCGCTTTGTCACCGTAGGGCTTGTGGCCGGGTGTGTTCTTTCGACCCGTGGGGAATGCGTCTCGGGCCTGTTTGGGCGTCAGCCCCAAGATGCGGCCGACCTCGGCCCTTGCGGCGGGCGTGGCAGTGACGAAGTGCGCGGCCCAGGGGTTTTGATGCTTTACCCGCTGAATGGATAAGTGCGCGCGGGCAGGGTTCGCTGGCCCGAATGCTTCGTCCCATGTGCGCACCGTGCCATGTTTGGCAAGCCAGTATTGCGCCAGAAAAGCTGTGGCAAGCCAGTCAGGCACCGACAACTTCGCGGCGACACATTGGGCGATTCCATCGATAGGGTTGGCCTCCAACTGCGCCCGCTGAGTGTTGATGATTTGCGCGGCACCCCAGCGCAGCACCGCACCTTGAACGGCGTATGCATCCGGCTGGGCCTGCGCCTCCTCAGCTTTCGCGGTGAACGGGTCAAACGGTTTGTTGGTATCCATTGGAGGGAGCGAATTCATGTTGCCGCCCTGCGTCACAGCGCCAACAACGCCAGGGCATTGGCGGCATGGTCGCCGAGCAAATGCCCGTAGTGCTTTTCGATCATGGCCAGGCTGGTGCCGCTCAATTTTGCCACCGTCAGGGTATCCAGCCGGTGCAGCGCCAGCAGGTCCGTGATTGTGCTGTGGCGCAGCGCGTAGGCGGTCGCGGCCGGTGGCAGCTTCGCGACGATCACCGCGTCCTTGAACGGATACTTCCATGAGTCCTTGTTCCAGAATTGCCCATCCGCTCGGGCGAACAGCGCAGCGCCGGGGAGCTTGTCCTTGGCCTGCTCGGCGAAGAATGCCGCAGTCTGCGGTGGTAGCCCGATCTTGCGGTCCTTGCCAGACTTGTCCTTGCCGATGGTCACAACTCCCAAGCGTTTGTCGAAGTTGCCAGCAGTCAGCGCGGCCACCGCGCCCGGCCGCAGGGGCAGCAGCGACAACGCCTTCAGCAGCGCGGCTAGATCAGCCGGTGCGGCTTCGATTAGGGCGCGGCGTTGGTTGGTGTCCAGATAGCAGTCGCGCCGGCCCGTGGCGTCCTTGATCGGCGTGAGTTTGTATTTCCATGCGCCGTCGCTGGTGGCGTAACCGTCGCGCATAGCAAGATTGAGCGCAGCCTTGAATATCGCCATCTCCCGATTGATGGTGCTGGCCGCACGCGGCCGTGTGCCCGGCTTGGTCTTGTCTTGCTTGAGCGCCGGTGCCTTGGCCAGCTTGACGCGCCAATCGTTCACTTGGCCTGTTGTCAATTTTTGGATGGGCGTGTTGCTGAGCTTGCGGTCGCCGAACATCCAGCGCCGGAACCGAACCTCGTAATCATTGGCGACAACTTCATTGCCGGCGTCACGCTGCTTTTGAGCGTACCGTGCACATGCTTCGCCCACGGTGATCCCGATTGCCGATCCACCCGCTTCACGGTGATCAAACCATGTTTGCGCGGCTTTCTTGGCTGCGTCGAAACGCTCGTTGTCGGGCATGTCGGAGAAGTCGCCCAGGGCGCTGTATTTCTGGCCGCCGGTTGTCTCGTCCAGCATCCGCGCCACCCATGATCCACCTGGCCCAGGGATCATCTTGCGGTAGCCGAGAAACGCACCTTTCGATACGCGGTGCCAGTACGGTTCGCGTCGAATCTTCAGGACGTTGCGCGCACCAACAGAATCAATCTTCGTCGCCATGATTTACCTCCAGTACGGAAATAGTACGGAAAACCTAGGCGCATTCTAGCGGACAATGGCGAACAAGTGTTTTCGTAAGTCGTTGATTTATATACGTTGACGGACATCGGAGAACAAGTGAATTACCGCACTTTTTGCATTCACACTGCTGGGGTCGGAGGTTCGAAGCCTCCACCGCCCACCAGCGTAAACACCAGGTTTCACGCTACAAACACCATAACAAGGCGCAACGCCTGTGTAAATTCCGGTGTAAAAATTACCCAAAAGCCCTTTTCAGTGCGTCCGGCTGCTGGCTCAACTTCAGGTCTGCGCCCTTGGCCATCAGGATCGAGGCGCAACTGTGGCGAAGGTCATGGAAATTCACCCAGGGCATCTCTGCCTTGATCCTGGCACGCTGGTAGCTGCTCTTGAGGCCTTCGTAGTCCTTGTAGGGCAGGGGCACGTGCTTGAGCCATTGGCGCAGACCTGGCGCGATCGGGATCACCCGTGTGCGCCTTGTCTTGGTGTTGCCGCTGTGAATCGTGATGGTGTCCCGGCCGATGTCTTCCTGGACTGGCCGGTGATCGAGAAGATCCTTGCCGTTTGAAAATCCTATCCCCATCGAAAATATGGACTGGTCTGTATACTAGTCTAACCAAGCTACTGGGGAGCACAATGAATATCGAAGTTGGGTCTTACGAAGCCAAGACAAAGCTGCCGGAATTGCTGCGGGGCGTGCAAAGCGGCAAGCACTACACCATCACCCTGCGGGGCGAAGCGGTCGCAGATCTGGTGCCACCACAGCGCCATAAACACCTGGACGCCGAATCTGCTGCAGAAAATATGCGGGCCTTCATGCGCTCGCGCAAACCCGTCTCAGGCGTCGACCTCAAGGCGCTCATCGACGAGGGGCGTGCGTGAACTTTGTCCTGGACGCCTCCGTGGCGCTCCTGTGGCTGGTTCCTCAGACCAATCCTGCAGGCGTGGCGTACGCTGACTCGGTACTGCTCGCGCTCAAGGACTCGCAGGCTGTGGTGCCATCGCTTTTCGCGCTGGAAACCGCCAACGTCGTCGCCAAAATCGAAGGCAAGGGTATCGTGTCGGAGGCGGAGTCCCAACGGTTCATTACTTTGCTGGGGCAGCTCGACATCGCAACCGATGTGGAGACAATGTTGCATGCCTTGGACGACACATTAAACCTTGCCAGGCGCTACAGACTCTCGGCCTACGATGCCGCCTATTTGGAACTCGCCCTGCGGATGGGACTTCCCCTGGCGACGCTCGATGCAGACCTTGCGAAGGCGGCGGCAACGGCAGGGCTCCCCAGTTTTGCGGGGATTCATCGTGGCATCGCTTGACAAAAGTTGCATGTGATGCATTTGTGCTGAGCTGATACATGTAACGAAATCGAAGGAGGGTTGCTATGGCTACCCCTGTTGCTGAGCGGGTCCAAAAGCACCGTACAGCGCTGTGCATGGCCGGGCTTCGCCCGGTGCAAATCTGGGTTCCCGATACGGGACGGCCAAACTTTGCGGCAGAGTGCAAGAGGCAATCCAGCCTAGCCTCGCAAGCTGACATAGCCGACGCAGACATGCTGAGTTTCATGGACGATGCATTGTCCGATCTGGACGAATCGGCAGCATGAGCCGAGGCGAATTCGTGACCATTGCCATGCAGGGCGATTTTGGCAAGCCAAGGCCCGCGTTGGTGATTCAGTCTGACAAATTCAACGAACATGCCACTGTGACCGTTTTACTGGTTTCCAGCAAATTGGTTGAGGCGCCGTTGCTGCGCGTAATCATCCGCCCCAGTGACGCCAACGGTTTTCAAAAACCATCCCAAGTGATGGTCGACAAGGCAATGACCGTGAAACGAGACAAGATAGGCACAGCGTTTGGCGTCGCCAGTGATTCGGAACTGCTTGAGGTCGGCAGGTGCTTGGCAGTATTCTTGGGAGTCGCGCATTAGGTTTTTACAATTCGAAACGGACAACCTCCGTAAACGGGGGACAAACACCCGCAGCAGGACTCACCCGTTCACAGCAAGAGCGAGTTTGAACCAGGGTCCGCATTGCACCAGCAGATTCGTGTCACCAACCACTCGTAGCGCGACATGCCGGCAAGCTTCGAAAAGCCTCCCTCCGAGCATCTTCTTGAGCCCGTTCACGCCCCACAGGCAGGCAAACACGGCGATGAAACCGTCGTAGGAATGGTCAGCGAGTCGTGAGGCGAAGATGAAGGCGGCACCTGCAAGCGGGCAGGGGGTTGATCAAGGCGGACGCCACATTCTGCCGCACCCGGTTAGAGTAGCATCTTGAACAGCAATGAAGCGATCTCTACTTGCCGCCAGACGCGGCCCGATCCCGGAGGACCGAGCATGACCACATTGCAGATCGAATTGCCGGATGACCTCGCACAGAAGGCCGCAAGCACAGGGCTACTGTCGGCCGAGGCTATCGAGGCGATGCTGCGCGAGCAGCTGCGCCGCAATGCCGGCGAAGCGCTGGAATCGATGTGGCGGCGCTCGCCACAGGAAGAACTCACCCCCGAGACCGAGCAGGAAATCACCCAGGAGGTGCGCAAGGTGCGCGCTGAGCGGCGGCTGCGCGCGGCGAGTTGATGGCTGGGTCAGCGTACCAGCCGCTGCGCCCGGTGCTGGACACGAATGTCCTTATCGCTGGTCTGCTTTGGAACGGGCCGCCTCGGCGCTTGATCGCGCTTGCCATCGATGGCGAATTGGTCGAGCTGGCACATACGCTGGGCTACTCAAAATTCGCAGCGCGCATCGAGGGTTTTGGAACCAGCATCGCGGCGCTGATCGCGCTGATCGCGCAGTACGCCGCGGTCGTGAGCCTGATTGTCCCGACCAGCGTGCTGCGCGTGGTGGCGGGCGATGCCGACGACGATCATGTGATCGCGGCCGCCGTGGCCGCCAGGGCCGAGCTGATCGCCACCGGCGACCGTAAGCACCTTCTGCCCATCGGCAGCCATCGCGGCATTGCCATCGTCACTGCGCGAGACGTCGTTGAGCGGCTCGATGCAACAGGTCAATCAACCGCGCCCGTAGTCGAGTGACAGCACTTCTACGCCAGCGTGCGCAGCCGTGCAGACGGTGATCGCAGGCATTTCGCATATGGACGATGCGAAACGATGGCCGCAGTAACCTTGCCCCCGGGCACTGCCCGCGTCACCCCATGTGCAGGTGACGACAAAGTTTTTCCATTGGTGAGCACCGTCTTGGTGAACATGCGACTCAGCGCGTCGTAGCCGATGCCGCGCCCAGCAGGAACAGGATAGGCCCCGCCATGTCCTGCGAGCGCGCCATGCGTTTCATGGGCACGCGTTTGGCCTAGACCGCTTCGGGGATGCCGTCGAAGATCTGTTCGCGCCCGGTGCCGCTGGTCAGGAAGGCGGTGTTGGTGAGGCCCGCGCCACGGCGTTTACGCGCACGCGCGGCACGTTCTCGCGCGCCAGGCCCTTGACCATGCCGACGATACCGGCCTTGGCCATGCCGGTCAGCGCGCTCATCTTTGGCAAACATCGTCAACAGATACAGCGGCATCGCCTCGCTGCCTTTTCACTATGCCAGCGGGCAACGCCCGCCGTCTACAGCGTAAGGGATGCCAGCGCCTTCGCTGCGTGGTCGCGCAGCAGGTGCCCATAGTGCTTCTCGATCATTGCGATGCTGGTGCCGCTGAGGACGGCGACAGTCATCGTGTCAAGACGGTGCATTGCAATGAGGTCTGTGATGGTTGAGTGCCGCAGTGTGGTTGCCGTTGCATTGGAGGGAAGTTTGGC
>CAMAWD010000067.1 GCA_945861785.1 Rhodoferax sp. OV413
GTGCTGTGCCGTTTCTCGAGCGCACTTTAGGACTCGAACACTGATGGCGCGCGACAACCCCCCGTGGGAACGCCAGCGGAAGCAGCTTGAACGCAAACTGGGACGGCGTGCCAGCTACGACCGCATCCTGATAGTCGCAGAGGGTAGCACGACCGAGCCCAACTACTTCAGTGAGATTCGCGCTGCCTATCGCCTGCATACGGCCAACGTCGAAGTTCGGGCCAGTGAACTGGGGACCGCCCCCATCCAGGTGGTGCAGTACGCGCGGGAGCTTTTTGAAAATGGGGGTCAGCACAAGCACATCCAACCCCGTGCATTTGAGCAGGTCTATGCCGTGTTCGACCGCGATGACCATGACAGCTATTTTGATGCATTGCGGTTGGCCGAATCGCTGGACGGCAAGTTGAAGAACGATGCCAAGCAGTTCATTCGCTTCAGGGCCATCGCCTCGGTGCCAAGTTTTGAGTTATGGCTGTTGCTGCACTATGCGGACGTCCAGGCATCGCTCCACCGTGACGAGGTTATGCACCGGCTCAAGCAGCACTACCCCGGCTACGAAAAAGGTGCCCAGCGCGTCTTCGCCACGACACGCGAGCGCATGCCCTTTGCCACGCAGCGGGCAAAAGCCTTGTCCGCCAGGTTCTCCCCCGATCGGCCGGCAGTCAATCCGCATGATCCAATTTGTCGAGCAGCTTCAGTGCCCGTTTCGGGTTGCCACGCGCCGCGCGCGTTTCAAAGCGCACCCTCGCATCGAAGTTGGCCAGCGCGACGGTGGCCAGTTCGTCCATCAGCTTGTTGACACTGATCGCGTTGGATCGCGCGAGCGCCTTCAGGCGCTCGTGCTTGTCGTCGGGCAGTCGGATCGTCAAGGTAGACATGGGAACACCTCCAGGCAATGCTCGGGTGACAACACGCTGAGCGAGGGAAACTTCAATTCTCCGTGCGATACATCGCGCAGATTGCGGGTGACGATAGCCCCGGCTTGTGCTGCCACTGCAAGCTCGAAGCACTGCACGCGCGCTACCCCCACTGCGCAGCAAAGCCGCGACCAGGATATTGGTGTCAAGAACCACGATGGGCATTTTTTTATGATAGCGCATAGGCTATCAATGTATGGTGCATCAGCCGTTTGAATTTCCTATGCCAATCACTCAATTTGGCGACTTCTATGAAAAATTAGACATCAAAAATACGACTGATTGAGCATGTCTAAGAAATTGACCGTGAAAATCACGACGGGGCGGGACGACGCGCTCCTGCTCTACGCGGAGTTGAACAGCGCGCAAACCAGAGCTGGTGGACGACCTGACGGCGTCGCGCAACCGTGCCGATATGATCAGCATCACCTACGATGCGCCCAACGACATGTTGTAACTGCCCTCGCCAACCACCCGAACCCCATGAACGAAACCGACTTGATGCATCTGCGCACCTCGATTGAACTGGCGTGGAAGGCGCGTGAGCGCGGCAACCATCCGTTTGGTGCGGTATTGGCGAACGCGGACGGTTTGCGCTTGTTGATTGCGGAGAACACCGTCAGCACCGAGCGCGATGTCACCGGTCATGCGGAGCTCAATCTGGTGCGGCTGGCGACGCACGACCTGTCCGCGGAGCAGCTCACACAGTGCACGCTCTATGCGAGTACCGAGCCATGCGCGATGTGCGCAGGTGCCGTGTTCTGGGCCGGTATCGGACGCGTCGTATATGCCCTGGCAGAGACGGATCTATACGCGCTCATCGGCCAATCCGCTGGGCAATTGGTCATACCCTGCCGTGAGGTGTTCGCGCGCGCCGGGCGCCCGACACAGGTCGAGGGGCCTTGTGCCGAACTGGGACACGAGGCGCATGCGGTGCACGCGGGATTCTGGAAGCGTCGTGCCTGATCCGCTGCTCTTGCAGGTGCAGGTTCCATGAACGTATCGCTGCGCCACCTGCGCGCCTTTGCCGCCATTGCCAGGGCAGGAAGTTTCACGACCGCGGCCAAGCAGTTGCATGTCTCGCAGTCGGCCCTGAGCGTGCTCATGAAGGACCTCGAAGACGACCTGGGCGTGCGCCTGCTCGACAGGACGACGCGCATTGTGCGTGTTTCGGAGGTGGGGCAGGCTTTCCTGCCGCAGGTCATGCGCGTCCTGCAGGACCTGGAGCATGCGATCCACAGCATCGCCGACCTGCGCGACCTCAAGCGTGGCGTGGCGCGCATCGCAGCGCCGCAGCTGATGTCGGTGACCCTGGTCCCGGCGGTGCTGGCAGCGCACCGGTCCCGCTTTCCTGGCGTGGATGTGCGCATCGTCGAGTGCCTGATGGAGGAAGTCGAGGCCAAGGTGGCCAGCGGCGAAGCAGACCTGGGCGTGGGGCCGGAGCGCGCGGTTGGGCCGGAGGTCGAGACCCTCCTGTTGATGAAGTTGCCTGTGATGCTCGTGTGTCCCAAGCGCCATCCACTGGCGACGGCACGCCGGGTCACGTGGAGCGACGTGGTGGCGCAGCCGTTCATCGCACAACACGGCGCATACCGCGCGCTGATCGATCTCGACCTGCACAAATGGTCGCAGGAGCTCAAACTCAGTCCCGTCCATGAAGTCACCTACCTCACGACCGCGCTGGCCCTGGTCAGCAGCGGACTGGGGGTGACCGCGTGTCCGCGCCACGTGCACAAGCTGGCCGCTTCGTTCGGTCTGGCGATGCGGCCGATCGTGAACCCCAAGATGGTGCGCCGCTTCTGTGTGTTCCTGCCGCGCGACCGTGACCTGAGCCCTGCTGCCAACAGCCTGCTGAACTGCCTGAAGGATGTGGCGCGCGAGCACTGAGGGAGTGCACTCAGGCCATGCGCTTATTCACTGCGTCTTCGGCCTTCTTGGCGAGGTTGAAAAGGATCAGCGAGCTGGCCGCGGCAACCACGCTGGCGGCCAGGGCGCGATCGGCCTCCAGGTCGCCACGAGCCAGCAGGAAGAGCCGCCCCAGGCCGTCGATTCCGGTAAGGAACTCGGCAACCATGGCGGCCAGCACGGCAAAGGAAGCTGAGATGCGGATCGAGGCGAACAGTTGGGGCATCGCCGCCGGGAGGGCGATCAGTACCAGCTTGCGCCAGCGCGTGGCACCAAATACCAGGCACAGATCCGAGGCTGCAGCAGGCAGGCCGGCGAGCCCGGAAGAAACCAGCACGAAGCTCGGGAAGAAGGAGAACACCGTGACCACGAAAATTTCCATCGAGGTGTTGTAGCCCATCATGCGCGACAGTATCGGGATGAAAACGATGAAGGGTACGGAGCGCACCAGCAAGGCAAGCGGCGCGACAATGCCAGAGAGCAGGCGCGAGCTCCAGGCGAGTACGGCGACGATTGTGCCGAGAAGCGCGCCGGCGAGCAGGCCGGCGACGGCGGCCCTCAGGGTCAGCAGCAGTTTGGCGGCCAGCGTGGGCCAGTCGGCGACCAGCGCACGCGCGACCGTCCAGGGGTCAGGCAGCACGATGACGTTGAATCCCTTGTACCCGACATAAAAGTCCCAGGCCAGCAACAGAACGGCAAGCCACCACCAGCGACGCATCATCGACAGCAGCATGCGACCAAGCCTCACCACGTGTACCGCCGCTGCGCCCACCGGTGCAAGAGGGACAGTGCCGTGTAGGCAATCAGCGAACACGCCACACACAGCAGCGCAGCCGCCCACAACTGCGGAATACGCACGTTCTGCAGCGAACTGATGATGAGCACGCCCAGGCCGCGCGGGGCGCCGAACCACTCGCCAAGCGCGGCACCGATCACGGCACCCGGGGCGCCCATGCGCAGGCCATCGACAAATCCCGGCACGGCCGCAGGGAAATGGATCCGGACAAAGGCCCGTGTCGTCGACGCGCCCAGCACGGCAGCGAGGTCGTGCGGGGCGCGCGGCGCGAACTTGAGCGCCGAGTCGAGTGCGACCATGATCGGAAAGTACGCGGCCAGAGCGCTCAGGACCACCGGAGTCGATTCGGGACCTGCGACCAGAATCAGCACCGGCCCGAAGGCGATCGTGGGAATCGCATGGATGGTGGTGGCGAAAGACTCGATCCCCTCGTGCAGCGGCTTGAGCAGGTGGCCGACACACACCAGCAGCAGGCTGGCGCAGGCGCCGATGCCCAGCCCGAGAGCGGCCGACGTGGCGGTGCGCAGCAGGGCCCGTCCGAGGATTTCCCGCCGGGCCGGGGTGTCGTAGGCGTCCAGCATGGCCGACAACGCCGGAAACGAGTCACCCCAGAGTCCGCTGCGCCCGATCCACTCCCACGCCGCAAGGAGCACGATCAGTCCGAGCACCCGGAACACCGGTCCCCAGTCGAAATGGCGTTGATTCACCGGGCGACTCACGCGCCGGACTCCAGGCTGTGGCCCGAGGCAGCCGATGCATCGTCCAGGCTCGCCGAGACCGCTTGAACCAGTTGCAGAAAGGCCATGGAGTCGGTCACCCCGCGATCGCGCGGTCGTGGCAGGTCGATGGGAAATTCGGCATGGATGCGGCCTGGCCGTGCCGCCATGATGATGACCCGGTCGGCCAGTTGAACGGCTTCTTCCACCGAGTGTGTTATCAGCAAGGTGGTGGTCCCCAGCGTGGCCCACAGGTTCTGCATCTCGCGGTTCAAGGCGCGCCGGGTCACCAGGTCGAGCGCACCGAACGGCTCATCGAGCAACAATAGCACCGGGTCGAGCACGATTGCGCGGGCAATCGACACCCGTTGACGCATTCCGCCCGAGAGTTGGCGCGGCACGCTGCCAAGGAAATCCGACAGTCCCACCATGGCAGCGAGCGATGCGATGCGGCCCTTGTCCACTGGCATGCCCGACAGGCGGTAGGGCAGGGCGATGTTCTCGCCGACGCTGAGCCAGGGCAACAGGGCATGGTCCTGAAACGCCACGCCCAGCCGATGCTGGCGTGTCAACGTGACCGGCGTTTCACCTCCTATGCGCACCGCGCCGGTGTCAGGTGTCTCCAGTCCGGCGATGATTCGCAAGAGTGTTGATTTGCCGCAGCCACTGGGCCCCACGACCGCGACCAACTCGCCTCGCTGGATGCCGAAGCGCAAGTCCTCCAGTGCCAGCAGGTTTTGCCGACGGTTCAGCGCAAAGGTCTTGCTGACGCCGGAAACATCGACATAGACGGGGCCGCTGGCCCGCTTTGTTTCAGTGATGGCCGACTCCGCAATCAGCGCTTGTACGCGTCGCGCAACAGCGACATGTCGACGTACTTCTCGACTTCCGGGAGCTTGTCCATGCCGCCAGCGCGCAGGGCGTCGTAGATCGGCCCGTTGATTCGGTTGTTGCTCACCCAGAACAGGCCATTGGCCTTGGTGTCTTCGCTGTGCAGATACGGCACCTGCAGCAGGTTCGAGCGGGTCTCGCGCTTGAGGTCGAGATTGAACTCGGCACCGTACTTGTCCACTGCCAGCTTTGCGCCATAAGCGGGATTGGCCTCGTTGTCGGTCCAGCCGCGGATTTCGGCACGCAAGTAACGCACCAGCGCGTCACGATTATCGGCAACCCACTTGCGTGTTCCGAACAGCACGTTGCTGTAGGAAGGGAAACCCAGGTCGTCGAACGAGCGGAAGAAGAAATCCTTGTTCTTGACCATGCCCTTGTCTTCCAGGGCAAGCGGCTGGTTGGTTTCGAACACCAGCATGGCGTCGCCCTGCCCGCCGAGCAAGGGCGCCGGATCGAAGCCGCCGGGCACATAGGTGAAGGAGTTGGGCGCAGCGGACAGCTTGTTCATTTTCAGAACTGTCTCGATCGTGCGTACATCGACGGGTGACGGCAGGATCAGCCGTTTGCCCAGGATATCCTTGGGCTCGCGGATCGGCGCCTTGGCCAGCGACATCAGGCCACCGGGCCCACGCTGGAAGCGGCTCGCGATCACGACCAGGTCATTTCCCTTGTTGATGGCATCGAGCAAGCCTCGGAATCCCGAGATCTGACCCAGGCCGACTTCGCCACTTGACACGCGTTCTGCCGGGTTCGGCGTGTTCGGGCCGCCCGGGCGCCAATCCACGCGCAGGCCTGCGTCAGTGAAATACCCTTTGTCCATCGCCACCCACATGCCGGCGAACTGGTGGTTGGGAATCCAGGACAGGGATGTCGTGATGGTTGCAGGCCGCGCCTGCGCATGCACTCGACCAGAAAAATGCAGGGGTAGGGCCGCTGCCAGGGCGGTTGCGCCGAAGCGTTGCAGCGTGCCGCGGCGTGTCAGGGCACGGGTCCGCGAAGGGCCGGGTGCATCGTTGTGGTTCATGAAATCTCCTGGTGTGGGGGGGGGGAGGAAGGTGGCTCAGGAAAACTGGCGGGACTTCGCCTGGTGCTCAGGGATTGGCGGCAAGGCTTGCCTGCAATGTAGTGGCTGGGAATATGCCCTGCCGGCACACGATCGCCGATACCAGCGCGGGCGGTGTGATATCGAAACTCGGGTACCAGCCGCGGGCCAGCGGTGTGGCGGTGCGGTTACCGAGGCAAAACAGGCTTTCCTGGGGGTCGCGCTCCTCGATAGGCACGTCCTGCGGCGTCGGCGCTTTGGAGTCGGGCTGGCTCACCGTGACGTAGTAGGGCAACTTGTAGGCGTTCGCGGCGATGGCCAGTTGCAAGGTGCCGATCTTGTTGACCACATGGCCGGACATCGTCACCCGGTCGGCTGCGGTGATGAACACGTTGACGCGTCCACGGTCCATGGCCCAAGCCGCCATGCCATCGGTTATCACAGTAACCGGCAGACCCAACTCGGCCACGCTGTGGGCCGTCAATCGGGCGCCCTGCAGGTAAGGACGGGTTTCGGTGCAGGTAACTTCAAGACGTTTGCCACTGCGCCCCGCCGCCGCCAGGGTCTCGATGAAAGCCGCGTCGGCCCAGCAATGCGTTAGCACGTGATCGCCATCATGCAGCAGCGTGGCGGCGCGAACGCCGATGCCTCGCGAAATGGCGCGCCGCTCATCCCACAGGCGCCGCACCTGGGCTTCGACCGCGTTGGAAAAGTCCGAACCGCCCACGCTCAGCGCGGCGGATTCCTGCAGGATACGGCCCACCGCCGTGGCGATGTTGTTGTTCGTGGCGCGCGTGGCGATCAGCCGCGCGCCCGCCACGGCCATCTGCCTGCGGCGTTCTTCGGCATCGGCTTCGCCATGCAAGGCGCGCGCCGCCAGCACCAAGCCAGCGCTGGACGCGAAGAAGGGTCCATTGCTCTGCGTGACCATGTCCTCGATCGCCCGGGCGACTTCCTCGTAGCTGCGGCAGTCGACGAAGCTCTTTTGAAACGGAAACACACGCCGGTCCAGGATCCGACCCTGTCGGGTTCGAGCATCACGCTCTCGGTCAACAGTGTTGGCAGTGGAGTTTCGGGGATGGACATGGGGTTCAGGTGATCGATAAAGGATATCACGCCGGGCTTGCGTCCACCGCAGAATGCGGCCAGACCGTGGCTGAATGCTGCGCCCCGGGAATTCATTGGGCAAGTAGGTTTTTTTTATCCATTCATATGAATTGAAAATAAGCCGGATGGTTTTCACGCCGGCGTCGGGAGTATGCTTTTAGTGTTGGCAGCCCGGACCGGCCCCGCATTTCCACCTCACTTTTCAGACACGGAGCACTGTATGCACGCAATCATTGGCGGAACCCAGACCATGACCCTTCCGGTGCTGGAAGGAATTCGTTCGGAGGTGGTGGAGACACCGTACGGCGCACCTTCAGGGGCCGTCTCCATTGGATCGATCGGCGGGCGCGAGTTTGCATTCCTGCCCCGGCACGGCAACCCGCATATGCTGCCGCCGCACAAGATCAACTACCGTGCCAACCTGTGGGCCTTGCGCAAACTGGGGGTCACCAGCGTTGTTGCCATCTGCACTTCCGGTGGCCTGGCCGACCGATTTGGTCCTGGGACCATCGTGTGTCCGGACCAGATCATCGACTACACATACGGCCGCGAGCACACGCTGTCGGATGGGCTGTCCGAAGAGCCGGTGGTGCATGTCGATTTCACGATCCCGTTCACCGCGTCGCTGCGGCAAACTCTCCTGAGTGCCGCACTGGTTGCGAAGGTCGCGGTCTATGACGGTGGTTGCTACGCGTGTTTCAACGGGCCGCGACTGGAGACGGCCGCCGAAATTCGCGCGCTGGCGCGCGACGGTTGCGATCTGGTGGGTCAGACAATGATGCCTGAAGCTGGCCTGGCGCGGGAGTTGGGTCTGGACTACGCTGCCCTGTGTCCGATCGTCAATCACGCCGCAGGGCTGGGCGACAGTCGCAACGGCATCTCGCGCGCCGAATTGCGCGCAACGCGCGAAGCGGCGATGGAGCGGGTTATGCAACTTCTCGTGCGTTTCGCGCAGGCAGAGAGTGCCGTAGCATGAGCGCCAACGAACAGGCGCTGCGCGAGGCGGTGGTCCAGACCTGCCGTGACATGAACCGGCTTGGGGTAGCCAAGGGCACCTCGGGCAACGTGGGCGTTCGAAACGGTGAGGGTTTCCTGATCTCGCCAACGGGCATCGCATATGACCAGATGCGTCCCGAGCAGGTTGTGCCCGTGCTCTGGGACGGGTCCTTTGCTGGCGATACTCTGCCTTCGAGCGAGTGGCGCTTCCATCGGGACATCCTGTTCCATCGCCGCGAGTTCAATGCCATCGTGCACACGCATTCGATGTATGCCACCGCACTGTCCATCCACGCGCGCGGCATACCGGCGATCCACTACCGCATTGCGGCGGCTGGCGGGCCGGACATCCGCTGCGCCGAGTACGCGACCTTTGGTGAGCAGGCCTTGTCGGACAACGCGCTCAAGGCCATGCAGGGCCGTAAGGCCTGCCTGCTGGCACACCATGGCGTGATTGCAGCGGAGAGTTCCCTGCCGCGCGCCCTTGCGCTGGCCGTCACAGTGGAGGAACTGGCGCAACAGTACCTGCTCAGCCTCACACTGGGTACGCCACCCGTGCTCGATGACGAGGAAATTGCCCGCGTGGCCGTCAAGTTTCGCAGCTACGGCCAGCAACTCACAGCCTGAGTCGCGCCCACGCGGCTATCTGCGCTTGCCGTTGAAGCCACCACTTGCAGCGGTCCGTAGGAATGGTCTCACAGCAACAAGCAAAATTTGCTGCAAGACAATATTCTGCGAATGTCCCCAGCGACCCCCGTCATTGGCCTATGCCCGGGGTTTTCGCTTGTTGGGTGGTTCAGACTTGCGCGGCCACTTCTCCAGATTGCTGGTTTCGAGAAGCCCGACAAACTCTTGAGCCGCCTTCGAGAGTTGCTTGCCGGACGCTTGCACCAGGTAGATCGGGCGCAGGAGTTCTGGCGCAAACAGCGGTATCGTGACGACGTGGGTTCGATCGAAGTAGGGCACAGTGAGTTGCGGCACAACGCTGATTCCCAGATTGCTGGCAACCAGACCCGCCACGGTAGGCAGGTGGTTGACCTCCAGGCCACTATCGACCAGCTTGGCGCCGCGCAAGGATGAGTTCAGATACTGCGCCAGGCTGCCAGAGCGCGTGAAGCGGATGTAAGCATGGCCGCCCAGATCGCCGGGTGTGAGGTGCCGTCGCGTGGCAAGCGGATGGTCCTTGTGGCAGACCACGACAAAACCTTCGTTGAACAGCAATCGCGCTTGTACGCCGGAACGCCCGGGGCCCTCGGCGGTGATACCGAAATCGGCCTGCCGCGTGCGTACGAGTTCGAGTGCCTCGGGCGGCGACACGTCAAAAATTCCCAGCTCGATACCAGGGAACTTCAATCGGTAACGCGCCACAATTTCTGGCAACCAATGGGCCGCCAGCGAAGCCAGGGCAGCAATTGCGACCCGCCCCTTGCGCGCCGTGGCGTGCTCCTTCAAGTCCAGCTCTATCTCTCCCACCTCGTGCATGACGCGCCGTGCCGTCGCGATGAATCGCAGGCCCTCGGGCGTCAGCGTGACATGCCTGCGGTCACGGTCCACGAGTTGCAGGCCGACGTCACTCTCCAACTTGCGAACCAGTTGACTCAGCGCCGACTGCGTGACAAAGCAACGTTCCGCCGCGAGCGAAAAATTGCGCAGTTCATCCAGGGCGATCATCGCCCGCATGACGCGTGTGGAGATATCGAACATAGGCGGTGGCTCGTAGCGTTGCGAATAACAGAAGTGGAAGAATTCATTTTACTTTCCGACTTCAAACCCAAACAATGCAAACATTTATCCGCCACCCGCCACCCGCCACCCGCAAACTGGAGACACCCATGACATTCCGTTCCGTATTCGGATCGCTCTTGGCGATCATTCTGCTCGCCGCTTCTGCCATGGCAGGTGCACAGGACTTCCCGTCCAAACGAATCACGCTGGTCGTCCCCTTTCCGGCCGGCAGTGCCACCGACGGTACCGCGCGCCGCCTTGCAGGAGAACTCAGCCGCATTTCCAACGTGCCAGTGATTGTCGAGAACAAGCCCGGCGCAGATGGCAATATCGCGGCCCTGCATGTGTTGCGTTCGGACCCAGATGGTTACACCGTGTTCGTGACGACCAACTCCACGCACGCCGCCAACGTGAACCTCTTCAAGACGTTGCCGTTCGATCCGAAGGCTGATTTTGCGCCGGTCACTGGTATTGCCACGATCCCGATGATGCTTGCTGTGCGGTCCGACTTCCCGGCCAAAACCATCTCCGAATTCATCGCACTGACCAAGACGCGCCCGCAGCCTGTTACTTTCGGCAGTGGCAGCCAGACCGGGCGTGGCGCTGGCGAACTGTTCAAGGAGCGCGAGAAGCTTGCGATGACGCACATTCCCTATCGCGGGTCGCCGATGGCCTTGACCGATCTGATGGGTGGCCATGTGGACTCCTTGTTCGTGGACCCGGTCTCGGCAGCAGGCATGGTGCAGAAGGGCGACCTGCGGGTGCTGGCCGTCACGAGTGCCAAGCGCGCCTCCATCATGCCCAACATCCCGACGCTGGACGAAAGCGGCTTGACCGGTTTTGAGCTGACAGCGTGGATCGCCGCATTCGTGCCGGTCAAAACGCCTCAGGCGGCCGTGCAAAGGCTCAATGCACTGCTCACCGGCATTCTGAAGGATCCTGCCACTGCGACTTTCATGGGCGCCACGGGTGCCACGCCGTTCCCGACCACCCCCGAACAGCTTGCCGCGTTCGCGGAGACCGACACCAAGCGCTGGGCGAAGGTGGTGGAAGCCGCCAAGATGGAAAAGCAGTAAACACCACGCAATGTTCCAAGGAAGATTCATGTCCAACCTTTCGACGCAACTCCACTTTTCGGCGCCTGTCACCGACAAGGCCGACATCGCCGCAGCCCGTCCGGACCAAGGACACATCGCGCCGGACTGCGCGGGCCTGAACTTCTACGACATCGACCCGAGCTTGCGTGCCTCGCTGGCCGTGAACATGGATGCCAAGGTGTTCGAACATTTCAAACCCCATATTCGCAATCTCGGCGGCGTGGCCGGTGATCAGTTGGACTACCTGGCCCGAATCACCGACCGCAACCCGCCGCAACTCGAACAACGCGACCGCTTCGGGCGCGACATTGCACGGCTGGTCTACCACCCCGCGTATCACGAGATGGAGAAGATCGGTTTCGAAGACTTCCAGATGCACTCGATGTGCCATCAGCCCGATGCGTTGGGCTGGGGTGGTCCCGCGCCGCAATCGGTCAAGTACGCGTTCCAGTACCTGTTCAGCCAGTCCGAATTCGGCATGATGTGTCCGCTCAGCATCACCGACGCGACGATCCATATTCTGCGTACCTACGCCAGCGATGAGCTCAAGGCCTATCTGCTGCCCAAGATGATGGAGCCCAAGCTGAAGGATCTGTGGAAGGGCACGCAATTCATGACTGAGCGCGCGGGTGGATCGGATGTCGGCACGCTGGAGACCGTTGCACGCAACGAGAACGGCGTGTGGCGCCTGTATGGCGACAAGTGGTTCGCCTCGCACACCGACGCACACATCGCACTGATTCTTGCGCGCCCCGAGGGCGCGCCTGCGGGAATCAAGGGCGTGGGTCTGTTCGCGCTGCCGCGTTACTTGCCCGACGGCTCGCGCAACAACTACCGGATCGTTCGCCTGAAGGAAAAGCTTGGCACCAAGTCACTGGCTTCATGCGAACTGGTGCTCGAAGGCGCCGAGGCCTACCTGGTCGGCGAAGCCGGGGAAGGCATCAAGCAAATGATGGAGCAGGTCAACATGTCGCGCCTCTCGCACGGCGTGCGCGCGGCTGGCATGATGCGGCGTTGCTTCAACGAAGCCATGCAGGTGGCACGGCACCGCAATGCGTTTGGCGCCAAGATCATCGAACATCCGCTGCTGCGACGTCAGATCATGAAGATCCTGGTTCCTCAGGAACAGGCGCTCGCGATGTCGATGCTCGCCGCTGGCTACATGGATCAGGCGCGTGCCGGATCCAAGAAAGCGCAGCAGTTGATCCGCATCCTGACGCCGCTCGTGAAGTTCCGTGCCTGTCGCGATGCCATCTCGGCCACCCGTGCCGCAATGGAAACCCGCGGCGGCAATGGATACATCGAGGAATGGGTCAACGCGCGTATGGTGCGCGACGCACACATCGGCGTACTGTGGGAGGGCACGAGCAACATCAACGCCATCGACGTGGTGCGCCGTGCGGCGGCCAAGGCAGGCGCCCACAAGGCGCTGCATGCATTGCTGCTGGAGAAGATCGAGCAGTTGCCGCAATTGCCGCAGGCCTTCGCGCAGCGCCTGCGCCAGGCAGCCGACAGGAGCTTTGGATTCGTCAGCCGCGTCGCCGATGGCGGCTCCAGCACGGAGCACCTAGCCCGCGAGGCGGCCAGTGCCTTTTATAACGCGTCCAGCGCTGTGGTGCTGGCATGGGAGTCGTTGCAGCCGAGCGGCGACCCGCGCAAGCTGTTGATCAGCCGTTTCGTGCTGGAGCAGCGCGTGGAAGCCATCGACCCGCTGGCGCCACCCGATGGCGCGTGGGAAAGCGAGGCCTACGCCGTATTACTGGGCGAAGACCGCGAAATTTCGGTGGACGCCGCCCTGGTGTTGGTCGCTGGCTGAAGTACGACAACGAACCCAGGAACTACCTGCCATGCGAAAGGTAACCGGCCCTCTGCAGGGCATTCGAATCGTGGACATGACGTCGGTGCTGATGGGGCCTTTTGCCACCCAGATCCTCGCCGACTACGGCGCTGACGTGATCAAGATTGAAAGCGCGGAAGGCGACCTGCTGCGCCTGGGCGGTGCCTTGCGCAACCCCGGCATGGGCTCGCTCTATCTGCAGACCAACCGCAACAAGCGCAGCGTGGTGCTCGATGCCAAGATGGCCGCCGGGCGCGCCTCGCTACTCGCGTTATGTGCCGATGCGGAGGTCTTCGTGAGCAATATCCGTCCTGCGGCGATGAAGCGGCTGGACCTGAGCTACGAAGATGTCAAGGCGGTCAACCCCGGCATCATCTACGTGTCGCTGGTAGGGTATGGCCAGGATGGCCCCTACAAGGACAGACCCGCCTATGACGACCTGATCCAGGGCATAACGGCCATTCCGTCGCTCATCGGACGCACACAGCATGGCGATCCGCAGTACGTCCCGATCACGTTGGCCGACAAGGTGGCGGGCCTTTCGGCGGCCCATGCCATCCTCGCCGCACTTGTCTACAAAGGCCGCACCGGCACAGGCCAGAGTGTCGAAGTTCCGATGTTCGAAATCATGAGCCAGTTCGTGCTGACCGACCATATGGGCGGACAGTGTTTCGATCCGCCCATCGGGCCAGCCGGGTACAACCGCCTGCTGTCGCCGGACCGGCGGCCCTACCAGACCCGTGACGGCTTCATCTCCGCGCTCGTCTACACGGACGAACACTGGCGCAGGTTCTTTGAACTCATTGGCCGGCCCGAGGAGTTCCACGGGTCGCCCATGTTCCACGACCATGCCACGCGCACACGCAGCTACGACGAGGTCTACCGGTTCATCGCCAAGGAGATGAAGACGAAAACGACGGGGGAATGGCAGGACGCGTTCGAACGCCACGACATCCCGTGGGCTCCCACGCACAGTGTGGAAGACCTCATCGACGACCCGCATCTGCGCGCGGTCGAGTTGCTGCAGACCATCGACCACCCGACCGAAGGCAGGCTGCGCATGATTGCGCCGCCGATCAAATTCGGCGCGACGCCTGCCTCCATTTACCGGCATCCACCGAGCCTCGGGGAACACACAGCCGAAGTGTTGGGGGAATTGGCGCGTGCAACCGCGGCGTCGGCGCCAGCCAGCACACGCCAGGTGACCGAGTCGCTTTAGTACGCACCCCTGCGATACCCTGCTACCGCCTGTCGCGCGACTGCAAATCACACCCTCGTTCATGGCCGATTTGCTCGACAACTTCCGCCTCGCCGCGCTGCCATCCGCTACGGATGGGTTCGGTACCGAGGTCAAGGCGTTTCTCGCCACGCAGCGTCGGTGCTCAGTTGCGCGATCGCCGACAACGGCTTTCTCGAATTCTCGACCGCACCACTGCAACAGCCGGGCAGTGGCGCCGTCAGCGCCCGGGTGCCGTTCGCGCTGGTGTCCGAGCACCTGACCATGGCGTTCGTCATGACGCTACAGTACGGAAATGACCGCGTGCAGTTCGGCAAATTCATTGGCAAGTTCCAGGCCATCCAGCACCAGCTCAGCGCGGTGGCCAAGTCGCGCACGAGTGAAGCGGCGCAACTCGTCGCATCTCTTGCGCATGCCATCCACGGCGCTATCGGAACTACTGCCGAAAACGACTTGCGGCTCTACACGCGGCGCCTGCACGAATGGCGCATGGCGCACGGCCCGGAGGCGCGCTGGAACCGCGTGCTGGGGCAAGCCCTGCTGGACAGCCGCGAGCCATTGATTGCAGATTTCTCCCGCCATATCGCCGCCTGATGCGAGAACACAAATCCATGCCACCCAATACCGATTCCGCCTTGCGCCCCGAGCAGGAGTATCTGCACTTTCTTTCCCAGGGGCGCCTGATGATCCAGCGTAGCCGCTCCAGCGGCCGCTATGTTTTCTATCCGCGTATCGCCGAACCTCTGACCGGTGCCCAGGACCTTGAATGGGTCGAGGCCTCGGGCCTGGGCACCGTTTATGCCACCAGTGTCATGCGCCAGCGTGCACCTGCGGACAACTACAACGTAGCGTTGATCGATCTCGCGGAAGGCGTGCGCATGATGGCCCGCGTGGAGGGTATGGCCCCAGATGCCGTGTCCATTGGCATGCGCGTGAAGGCACGTATTGCACAGGTAGACGAGCAGCCCATCGTGCTGTTCGACCCTGTCACCGAATGACTCGCGGACTGCCGCGGCGATCGTCTCACCACCCCTCCCTCGGAGCAAGCGCACGTGTACCCAACATTTCCCCGCGGCAAGGCGGCCATCGTCGGTGCCGCCACCTATGGTATTGGCGAAGCACCGGGCCTCGAATCCATCGACCTCGCCGCGCAAGCAGGCCTGAAGGCACTTGCTCAGGCTGGCCTGACACCGCAGGATGTGGACGGCCTGTTCGTTTGCCTGCCGCAGGATTTCCTGTCCGGACTGTCCATGTCGGAGTATCTGGGCATCCATCCCAAACTCACGGACAACAACCGCACCGGCGGTTCCGCTTTCCTGACCCATGTGTTCTGGGCCGCACTGGCGCTGGCCTCAGGCCAGTGCAATGTAGCCCTGGTCACCTATGGCAGCAACCAGCGTACCGGGGCTGGCAAACTGGTCAGTGCCATGAAGCAACCCTACTTTGAGGCGCCGTACCGTCCGGTCATGCCGATTGCGGGTTATGCGCTGGCGGCGTCGCGGCACATGCACCAGTACGGCACCACGCGCGAACAACTGGCCGCGGTGGCTGTGTCCGCGCGCCAATGGGCTCAGAAAAATCCTGAGGCGTTCATGCGCGGTGACCTGAGTGTCCAAGACGTGCTCGCCGCCCGTATGGTCGCCGATCCGCTGACAGTGCGCGACTGCTGCCTGGTGACGGACGGCGCCGCGGCCATCGTGATGACACGTTCCGAGCGCGCTCCGGACCACAACCGCAACCCTGTGTTCGTGCTGGGTGCCGCTGCTGCCACGACCCATGCCAACATATCCGCCATGCCAGACCTCACGGTCACGGGTGCGGCCGATTCCGGTGCGCGCGCATTTGCGCAAGCCGGATATGCGCCGAGCGACATGGACGTGGTGCAGCTCTACGACGCATTCACGATCAACACCATCCTGTTCCTGGAAGACCTGGGCTTTTGTCCAAAGGGTGAAGGCGGGCGTTTTGTGGAGGGTGGCCGCATCGCGCCAGGTGGCGAGCTGCCCGTGAACACGAACGGAGGTGGCCTGTCGTGCGCGCATCCTGGCATGTACGGCCTGTTCACGCTTGTCGAGGCCACGCAACAACTCATGGGCCTGGCCGGTGAACGCCAGGTGCCAGGCGCCCGCCTTGCGCTGGCGCATGGCAGCGGCGGCGTGTTGTCCAGCCAAGCCACGGCGATCCTCGGCACGCGCGACACGTTGTGAACCACCCGTACCCCTTCATAACGATCCAGAGACTTGAACCATGCAAGACGACAATTTCTCGTTGAACGGCAAGAGCATCGTCGTGACTGGTGCTGCGCAAGGCATCGTCCGCGCGATTGCCCAGCTCGCACTTGACCTCGGTGCCACCGTGACGGCGGTGGACCTCAACGCGGAGGCCTTGAACGCATTCGCCGACGAAGCGGGTCATGAGCGGCTGCTGCCGATGTCTGGCAGTGTGGCGGATGCCGACTTTGCCACGCAGGTGGTGGCGCAAGCGGCCGAAAAGTTCGGTGCCGTGCACGGCCTGGTCAACAACGCCGGCATCACGCGGCCCGCGATGATCGAAAAAATGAGCAAGGAGTCTTGGCAGCGGGTACTCGATGTGCACCTGTCGGGCTCGTTCTTTTTCCTGCAGCCCGTGGGGCTTGCGCGTGAACACGGTCGGTTTCGGCGTGGTGGAAACGCCGATGACCGAAATCATCCGCAGCGAAAAATTCCGCGACACCTACCTGGCGCAGATTCCGCTGGGCCGAGCCGCGCGAGGTGGCGCGGCCCGTGTGTTTCCTGCGTCCGACGCCGCCTCCTATGTGACCGGCCAGCACCTGTCGGCCAACGGTGGCTACACCATTGGGATGTGAGCGGGCCATGACAGAAAAAGGCGCGGCCAAAGCGGCCAGGGGTGGCATCCGCACAGAGCAGCCGCGGGACGAGTGGTGCCACCGGCGCATCACCGACCAGCGCCTCATGTTCCAGTTCTTCGCTGGTGGTGTCTTGCGACCGGCGTCGTTTGTGTTTGATGGCTTCCACGATCCCGGCCTTCTTTGCTTCAAACACAACCGTGGCCGCTTCGAACTTGGTGGTCGTGGCGCACGTTGGCCAGGCCCTGCGCCGCGAGCGAAAGGGTTGACAGGGCAGAACATGCCACCAGCGCCATGGGCGTCTGGATCATTGAAGTCAGTTGCTCCGGCAAGACGGTCCGTGCCAGACGCCGGGGATGCGACAGCTGCACCAGCTGCTCGGGCAGCCTCTCGCGCATGCATCAGCCCCGGATTGCCCGGCGTGCTGGCGTCGTCACGGGCACACACGATGATCTTTGCATCGGGATGACGTTGGCGAATTGCGGTGGCGATCGGCCCGGGGTTACCGGCATTGAAGGCAACGGCGACTGCGTAACCGGTGGCGGCGTGAATGTAGCGCCAGTGGCGTGGCCCTCGGCGACGCAGACCACCGGGCCGGCATTGCCGATCAGGAAGTACAGGGCGGCGATGCGTCCGCCTTTCAGGAATCGCTTGGTACCCCCCGCGCCAATGAACTGCAGGCTGTGCAGCGTGCCAGACGCATCAAGGATCGGCACGACCAAGGCGCCCTTGACTTTGCGCAGGCCGTGGGAGGGGCAACACCTTTGCGTGCCAGGTAGGGGTGCCCATCGTCCGCCGGCCGTGCGGCGGTCCAGATGCGTCCAGCAAGCGCCCGGGCAGCAGCTTGGCGCTGGCTTGCTTCATCCATGCGTCGGTCAGGATAGTTGACGCCAACTAATCAGGTGACCCTGGAGATGGTGGTGCAGGCCAAGCGGCGCTTCCCCAATTTGAACGCGTGCAGTTTCGACAAGGGCTTTCACTCGACGGCAAATCAGATCGCATTGAAAGAGCAATTGGACCTGGTGGCTTTGCCCAGAAAGGGAAAGTTGAGCGAGCAGGCACAGGCCCTCGAACGATCCGACGCCTTCGCACGGGCCAGGCGAGCGCACTCAGGCGCCGAGTCGGCGATCAACGCGCTGGAAGTGCACGGCCTGGACCGCTGCCCGGATCACGGCATCAACGGCTTCAAGCGCTATGTTGCACTGGCTGTGGTGGCAAGAAATGTCCACCGCATTGGAGCAATCCTGCGGCAACATCGCGCATGGCGACTGCGAAAATGCACGCCCGAGCCCTTGCGAGCATGACAATTCCAGAAAACCACCTCGGGCTTGAAATTTTGGGGTCGGCAGTTTTTTCAAAACAGGGGTTTTCTGCCTCGAAATCCTGGCGCCGATGATTTATTAGCTAATTCGCCCTCGGCACGTTTGAATTTTCGCTTCCACCGGGAATTCTTCGCAAATATTATGGTGCTGACGGACTACTGTTTGGGGAGCGGGCCATGCCGTCACACCGACAGAACATCGTGGCCTTTGTAAGGAGGCAGTCGACTGTAGGAGTCATGCACGGGCGCCGGTGCGAATCAGCCCATCGTTGAAGTTGAAGGCAATCGACATGCCCATGGCGGCTGGCATTTAAACACTGACCTGCATCCTCCCGGTTCGAAAGTCCAGTTGCATGTCCATGACACTTGCGGATAGCGTCAGCAGTTGGTTTCTGACCGACAACCTCAACCGGAAGGTTCAACTTTTTCAGGATTTCATCAACCCTCTTCGCGGCGCACAATAGGCAGGCGCAGTGCATTGGACAGGAAGCCACTGCGACAACGGCTATGGCCACCCAGCATGATGTTGTCCAGCACGCTCACGCTCACGCTCCCGCGACAACAGCAAGCAGGCAACGGTCACCGGGACGCTCAAGCGACCGGAGGGTGCGACCATCCCGCAAATCATGGCAGCGACCGGCTGGTTGTCGCACACGGTACGTGGAACGTTCGCGGGCGCCTTCAAGAAGAAGCTTGGCTTGGCTCTGGTGTCCGACAAAGGGGAGGGCGATCGGGTCTATCGCATCGCAGGGTGACCCCATCGCAGTGATGGTAACGACGGTCAGGCCGGTGCCGGGATCGGCCGAGTGCAACGATAGGTGGGCACCGTCACGACCACCACGACCGTCACGGCAAAAGGGTACGCACAGTGTGCGCACCCTTTGAATCTGTCCTGCGCTGGCCTGTCAGGCCTCGTCCGGCTGGTGCATCCACACGGGAATGTCGCGTTCGCCGTGCAAGACACGCCACACGTCGATGTGGTCGTCCATCTCGATGTAGAAAACGCGGTGCGGGTAGCGCGTCAGGGGCCAGAAGCGCAGGCCTGGCAGGTTCAGTTCGTGGGCATAGCGGGGTGACCCGGTGGCCGCGTGCCTGCCGATATGGGCGCAGGCCTGCTCCAGGGCGTCGATGAATCCCAGTGCTGCCGCCTCGGCGTCCTGGTCCAGACAATGCTTTATGGCCTCAGCGACGTCTCGGTTGGCCAGCACACGCGGGATGACGGGCTTGGACTTCACCCGCGGGTTTTGGGTTTTGTGCCCGACCGGACGCGATCACGCAGCGACTCGAAGTAGGCCTTGTCTGCCGGCGCTGCAGCCTTGGAACCCGCGCCCTTCAGTAGCAGATTGCGCAAGTGCAGCCGGTCATGGTCCTTGCGGATCAGTTCGCGGACATACTCGCTGCTGGTGCCATAGCCCCGTTGGCTGACCTGCTCGTCCACGAAGGACTTGAGCGTGTCGGGCAGGGAAATGTTCATGGTGCTCATGACTCAAGCATAGACACCTTGGCAAAATTTGGCAAGTTGCAGGCCAGCACGGTCTCGTGTTGGTCAATCAGACGGCTGCGGACATCCGTCCGTGCAGAACGAATGGCGCCGGGACCTGACCGTCCAGGGCGGCTTTGATCGCTTCGAGATGCTCGGTGCGTTCGGTCAACACGAGTACCTTTCTGCCTGCCCGTACCCGGCACGTTCCTTGCCGGCTTGTTCAAATTCGACGATGCGCCGGCCGATTTCCCAATAACTTGCCGTCATCACCGTATTGACGCTGCGCGCCGCGGCATGGCGGGCCGCTGCCAGAAGTGCAACGATCTCCGCGTGGACGGCCGCGTAGTCAGTCTGCCTCGGGGATGCCGGAGTCATCGATGCCGGTTTCGTCTTGCATGCTGGCATCGTACAGCAGGGGGTTCGGGCAGGAAATGGTTCGCTTTTCCCCGCAAGCCCCGCCAGCACTGGGCCTCCCAGGCCCAAAAAATAGGCCAGAGCAAGTCTGGCCTGATGCGCGTGGTGGTGTGTGGTTGACAACCGGAAAGCCGGCCAATTCACCAGGTGAGGGCGTGTGCGGGCGCTTGACCGTTGGATGCGGGTCAGCTGGCACTCAATCCGCACCAACCCCAAATCTTCGATGGTCTGGTCCAGCGCCTCAACGGTCGAGAACGTCAGCGACAGTTCGGAGTAGATCACCGGGTTGATCGCCAGACGATGCACTTTCGATTGGGCACGCAGTTGACCAATGGACCAGTCCGACCAATCCGGATCGTTCTCCAGAACATCGACCAGCAGCATCAGCCCTCGCCACGCAGCAGCGCCATCAGGTCATCGGTCCGCCATTTGATGTCGGCCTTGCCACGGGCAGACTCGAAACGGTCAGGCTTGCGACTCGGCCGCGCACCTACCTTGTGAATGACGATGTCCCCCTCGCCGTTGACGGCAAAATCAATCGAGCAGCCGGGTGCCAGATTCAAAGCATCGCGAATCCGCTTGGGGATGGTGACCTGCCCCTTGCTGGTGAGTGCCGCAGGCATGGCATGACGCTACCTGTATTACACGAATTTTCATTGGAATACCCGAAACGGCGCCATGCAGTCTGTACAGCACCGAGGAGCACCTGAACCGACCTTGCGGGAATCGGGGGATCTGGACCATGACGGTCATGGCGGATCGGCTCCCGGTCGCTGCAGGGTTGCCTGTAGCCACTGCGCCCCGCGGCTGGGAGAGCCGTCGCCGGGGCGTGCCTCGCCGCACAAGCGCCAGAGCCGCGCAGGTTCAGCCTGCGCGCCGTATCGCCCATGCCTGTGCCCTGTGGACGTACCAGTCCGCATCGTGCTGCAACAGCAGACGCATCTGCACCAGTTGTTGTGCGGCGGCCCGGACATGCTCAACATACCGTTCACTGCTCGGGTACCGCTCCTCGATCGATGGGCGTGGATCGGCAAGCCTGCTGCGTTCGGCAAGCGACGCCGCAAAGGGGACAAAACTGCCTTTGCGGTCCGCCAGCACCCCTTGGGGATAGGGTGCGCGAAAGCAGTTCCACCCGGTAAAGGTGCCCAGTGGCACTGCGATGTCAGGCATCCGGACGCCGTCCACCTCATTGCCGTCGCCATCCACTGCGCACACCAGTGGTTGATAGCGGAAGCGCGTCGGCCCAGGGTGAATCCAATCGTGAGCCGCCACGATATCGTTGCAATCGTCCACCAGCCGCATGCCGGCCCAGCGCGGAAATTGCAGGGCGCGGGCGCTGCGCAGTGTTCCGGCGGCAAGGGTTGGCACCCGGCTTGGTGGAGGGAGCCTGCCGTCCCGGACCCACTCCATCAGCGCCTGGAACAGCGCGCGCAAGACCGGCGACGGGTCGTGCGGGTTGCATGGATTGACGCAATTGCCCGCGTCCGTGGTGAGGCCGGGGCGCGCGTCATGCTGGGTGCCGGCAATCAGATACACGCGGGCGTTCCCCGGCAGGTCGACGTCACGCTCGCCCAGGGGGTCGGTATGCAGGAGCGAGGCGCCTTTTAGCCAATATTCGGACGAGGTATTGGTCTCCATCCACAGCGGATCGCATTGCGGATCTGCCAACAATGCCCGGCGCTCTCCGGACAGAGGATCCGTGGTTGGCGCCGCAGAGAAGGGGAATACGTTCTCGGGAAAGTCGTGGTCCTGGTGCTGGCTGCGCGTGCGAAAGGGCTGTGCGAACAGGTCTTCCACGAAGGCCCGGCCCACGCCCGAAATATGCACCAGCATGCCGTCCATCACGCGACGTCCCTGCTCATCGCGGTTAAAACCTTTGCCTACCCATCCACGCAGGTACCTCCCAGCCTGCGAAACACCAACCGCCAGGGTGTGACGGATGGGAGCGCCGACGATGCGCTGCGCAGCCTGGTCCCGGCGCAACCAGCTGACCAGATCGCGTGTCACAGCATAAGCCAATGCCGTGACAGGCGGGCGCGTCGCCGGATAGTGCACGTCATACAGCCAACCCGGCTGCGGCTCGGCATGGTCCGGCCGCAGCACGATATGCCGCGCGTCGACGAACGCCCACGCTTCGGCGTCCAGCACACGCGGTGTGTCCCAGGTGTTGCGGCGCAGGGTCACGGTGGTCCGGTTGGGGTCCAGCGAGGCGGCGTCATACGAGAGCTGGAACTGCGACAGCAGCCCATGGCGCGTGCCAGACACAAACTCTTCGCGAACGGTGCGCACTATCGGATGACCGCCATCGCGTGCCTCAGGTGCATCGAGCGCCAGCCCACCTGCCACTCGTGGCGCACCAGCATCCCATCCACACCAGGCCAGTGTGAACCCCGCGCGCAGCGGCATGGCGTTGCCCAGGTGCTCAATGTGATCCAGGGCGTTGCTTTGGACCCGGGCGTCGAACAGGTAGGGGAAGACCATCTTCTTGCCGCGGTTCGTGGCCTCATACAGCAGGCACCCATTGCCGTGTTCGGGTCGCAGCGGCCGGAGCACGTCGAACGGTGTGCAATAGGTGATGTCACCGGCCGCGTTTCTGGTGGCCTTGTCCAAAAATGCAATCGAGTGGTTGGCGGGGTGCGCGGCATCGACCTTGCCAATCGCATGACCGGTGATCCGGACATAGGGGCCGGAACTCCCGAATGCCAAGCCGTTCAAGAATGCGGCTTCGCGCACATCCTGCAGTTCTTCGATCACGGTGGTGTCCCTTTGTGCCAATGCGCAGACAGTATGCTGTATAACCCTTTGCCTGACCGTTCCGGATGTGAAGGCACCGGCTCTCCACTGTGACGGATGATCGAATGCTCAAGAAAATCGTTTTCATCGTGCTGCTGCTCCTGCAGGTCGCAACTGCGCAGGCCCAAGAGTACCCGAGTCGACCGATCAAATTCATCATCCCCAATCCGCCTGGTGGTGCCACGGATCTGGTGGCTCGAGCGCTGGGGAACGGCCTGGCGGCCGAACTGGGCCAGCCGGTGGTGCTGGACAACCGTGGCGGCGCCAGTGGAATGGTCGGAGCTCAGGTGGCCATGAATTCGCCGGCCGATGGGTACACGATCTTCCTGGCGGCCACCTCCGTCATGGCCACCAACGTGGCGATGTTCAGCAAGTTGCCCTACGACCCGATCACCAGCTTCGCCCCCGTGTCGCTGCTCACCATGCAGCCTTTGCTGATTGCGGTGACGCCGGCGCTGCCGGTGTCCTCGCTCGGGGAGCTGTTCGCACTTGCCAGGTCGAAACCGGGACAACTCAATTTCGCCGGCACCGGCGCATCGGCGTCGCTGCCGCTGCAGCATCTGTTGCATCTTGCCGGGGTGAAGCTGCAGGAGATCCCCTATGCGGGCGGCGGGCCCGGGCTGACGGCGCTTATCGCGGGGCAGGTCGAGGTGATGCCAGTGACACTTGGCACGGTTTATCCGCAGGTGCTGGCCAAGAAGATCCGTGGCCTGGCAGTGACCTCTGCCACGCGCTCTTCGCTGGCGCCGGAACTGCCCACGGTGGCGGAGCTGGGCTTTCCGGGCTATTCCGCCACGATCTGGAACGGGCTGGTGGTTCCCAGCGGCACTCCCAGGGACATCATCGACCGGCTGAACCGGGCCACCATCAAGGTCATGTCTTCGCCGGAACTCAAGGCCCAGTTCACCAAGGCTGGCATCGAGGTGGCCACCAGCACGCCGGAGAAACTGGGCGAACACATACGCGCGGAAATTGTCCACTGGAAGAAAGTCGCGAGCGATAGCGGCATCAAGCCCGAGTAATGTGCGGGTGGCGTTCGAAAGGAATCAACCCATGGTGGACCAACTGCAGATCACGCCGCTGCACCCAACGATAGGCGCCCGCGTGTATGGGCTGGACCTTTGCCGGCCCGTCTCCGATGCGCTGCGCGACGCCATCGATGCCGCGATGGACCGCCATGCAGTCCTGGTCTTTCCCGAGCAGGAACTCGACGATGAGCAGCAAGTTGCCTTCGCAAGCCGATTCGGGCCGATCGAGGACGCGGCTTCTGGCGTCAAGGATCGCAACCCTCGCCTGGCGAACCGGCAGATCAACGACATATCCAACCTGGCCGCAGATGGTGCCATCATGGCGGCCGATGACCGCAGCCGGATGTACAGCCTGGCCAATCTGTTGTGGCACTCCGACAGCAGCTTCAAAGCGGTGCCGGCCAAGTATTCGCTGCTGCACGCGCGTCTGATTCCGCCCGAGGGCGGCGAAACCGAGTTCGCCGACATGCGCGCGGCATGGGATGCGTTGCCGCAGAAGTTGCAGCGCAAAGTGCGTGACCTGGTGAGTGACCATTCCATCATCTTTTCGCGCACCCGACTTGGATTCGAGGCGTTTTCCGCACAGGAGCTCCAACGAGCTGAGCCGGTCTCTCAGCGGCTGGTGCGCCGCCATGCATCGACTGGCCGTCTTTCCCTGTTTTTATCTGCCCATATTGGCCGCATCCAGGGGTGGCAGACTCCGGAGGCACTGCTGCTGATCAGCGACCTGACCGAATTTTCCACGCAGCGCCAGTTCGTCTACCAGCATGTATGGAGCCGCCACGACCTGGTGATATGGGACAACCGGGCCACGATGCATCGCGGTCGCCCCTTCGATACCCAGGCCTATCCACGCGACATGCGCCGGGTCACGGTGCGTGGTGAGGCGTCCACCCTGAGCGAATCGGCCTGACCTGATTGCGCGCCGCGAGGTCGCCCTGGTGGCGCCGGGACGAAGGACTACACGGAAGTTGCCGTAAATTGGTGTGGAGGAGGGCTATCGAACAATGTCCGCGGGCCCGCATGAAATCTGGGATTTTCGATTGAGTGTCAAAAAAGTGCCCCCAGAAATGCCCCCAGCGGATCCATGCTGACGCTGCGCTCCGTGATCGCAATGCGAGCGGCACGTTGAATTTATAACCGGATTTCCAACGGCCATGGCGCTTGGCATACGATGCCTCTGCCTCATGCATGGAGGCCAGAAAGCAAGCGAAAGGTTGCATGAAGTTGTATATTATGAAAATATACGCGAATGATTGATCTGTCCCTGTTCGCCGGCTTTGACTGGAACGACGGTAACGCCCGCAAGAATGAGAAGCACGGCGTCGGCCAGTCCGATGCAGAGGAGGTGTTTTTCAGGCAGCCATTGCTGCTGCTGAACGATGCACGCCATGGCGGGCAGGAATTGCGATTTCATGCGCTGGGCAAGACGCATGACGGGCGGAGGTTGCACATCATTTTCACCCTGCGCCAGGACGATACGCTGATTCGTGTGATCTCGGCTCGGGACATGCACAGGAAGGAAAGATCCATCTATGAGCAAGCAAACTGAACCTCTGCCTAAGTTCAAGAATGAGGCGGAGGAACGCGCCTTCTGGGAATCCAAAGGCAGCGACTCGACAGAGTATCTGGACTGGGCGAAGGCTCGGCTTGTCGTGCTGCCGAACCTGAAGCCCTCGACCAAAACGATCTCGCTGCGCCTGCCTCAGCACCTGCTCAATTCGATCAAGGCGGCAGCCAACGCGCGCGATGTTCCTTATCAGTCGCTCATCAAGGTTTGGCTGCAGGAGAAGATCGAACATCACTGATCGGGGGAGACTCGCGGCTAACGCCGGTTAAAGCTGCCCGAAGACGCAATGAAATAGATTCACGGCATCTACCGACGAATTGGTCTGCTGCGGCAGGAGCCAGTTCATTGGCCCTGGGTAAAGAGCGAAGCGAGTCGGTGACGGTTTGGCACCGACTCCGCTCACTACGGCGGCGGGGCCGGATTACAGGCTCGGCTCGGACCCTCTGCGCTCGTGCCAGAAGGCGATGACGTCAAGGGTTTTCCCGGTGACTCGGTAATAAATGAAGTACCGGACGCGAGTGAGGTACAGGCGGCGCACGTCAACGTTTCGGCCGTTCTCTACCTTCGTGCCGATCCCGGGGTGCTCAGCCAAGACCTTTAGCGCACCCTCGAGGTCCACCCGTATCGCGCCTGGTGCCGCAGGCCGGTTTGAACCCCACCATTCAGCCGCCTGCTCGATCTGCCGCACGGCGCGCGGCTTGACGACGACTTGCAGCGTCAAGGTCAACCGAATTTACGCAGGCGTTCCAGAACCACCTCGGCAGCGGTGCCGGCCTCGCGGTCGGCCTCATCCAACGCAGCCATCAGGTCGGCTTCCTCGGTGGGCGACAGCCTGACTGAAGCCTCCGTGTTGCTCGACAAGACGGTGACAAGTGCGCCCTCGGGCAAAGTCACGCCCTCCAGGACGACTTTGCCATTGATGACTGTGCCGGTTGCTACTTGCATAACGATATCGTACCGCAGGGGCCGGCAGGTTGGAAAGTGTTCGTTTTGCCCGACTGGCATGCGATGTTCAGCGCAAACCACCGCCCCGAAACCCGCATGGATCCTGTGGGTGGTGCGAATGGCGACCTCCGCAAACAGAGATTGCTGCTGTACCGAGGAACTCCAGGACCTTCGCCTGCGCCTGGCCGGTGCCAAGGCACGGCTGCGGGGCGCCGCCGAGATCGACCTGCAGGTCGCCTCCATCCTGGAGCGCCATCACGTCGTGCGCTACCTGGTGGTCAAACGCACCGTGCGCGAGGAGCACGAGTACCGCCAGGCCCGTCGCGGCCGGCCCGGCCCCGAGACCGCCTACCGCAAGATTACCAAGCGGCGCTTCGGCTTCGAGTGATTTGCAGCGCCAAGTCATTACGCTCTTGGGCGTTCCCCTGGGCGCCTAGACCTACGACCTGACCGGGAAATTCACGCTACATCACCGACTGGACCTGCGGAAAGTAAGTCGTTGCGGTTTTCACTGGGGGAGCGGGCGAAAAAAATCCCAACCGACAAGGGCTGGGATTTCAAATTATGGTGAGGAGGGCTATCGAACAATGTCCGCAGACCCGCATGAAATCTGGGATTTTCGATTGAGTGTCAAAAAAGTGCTCCCAGAAACGCCCCCAGCGGATCCATGCTGGCGCTGCGCCCCGTGATCGCAATGCGAGCGGCACGTTGAATTTATCACCGGATTTCCAACAGACATGGCGCTTGACATACGATGCCTCTCCGGTGCGAATCAGCCCATCGTTGAAGTTGAAGGCAATCGACATGCCCATGGCGGCTGGCATTTAAACACTGACATGCATCCTCCCAGTTCGAAAGTCCAGTTGCATGTCCATGACACTTGCGGATAGCGTCGGCTTCTTGGTTTTAGGCCCCACAGGCTCCAGGTGAACTAAACCAAAATGCTCGAATTTCTTGAGCGTACGAGCTACATTGCCAGCATCTTTACCAAGCTTTGCAGCGAGACTCGCAATTGAATCCGCCCCTTCATTGGCCAAGATTCTCAACAATTCGCCGTTGTCCACATAGAGCTTTGCAAAAGCGGAAAATTCCTCAGAGGCAATCACCGGCAAAGATACGCGGTCCGACATTGAGGGGACTTCAAAGACTGCCTTGCGCGCGATTGCACCGCGATGCCAGTTCAAAGCTTCTTGATCGTTGTAGTACGTCTTGGAGAGGGGCATTTCGGATTTCGCGGGAATGGGCGCTTTTCCGTCCAACACGGCCTTCATTTTTCTCATTGCATCGGCCAAGCTCAATACTGGCGAATTCTGTTCCATCTGAAATTCATTAACTCTTTCCATCTGATTTCTCCCAAAAACTAACTTTTCTTCGCGGAACGCACATCGCGAAGTTCAACCTTTGCGTCAGCAGTTCGTTTCTGACCGACAACCTCAACCGGAAGATTCAACTTTTTCAGGATTTCATCAACCCTCTTGGGGAACAAATCAAATGCCTTCGAAAGCGATAGTTCGTCGACCCGTCTCCCGATGCTTTCTCGAGGTCGAGCACCAGGCGGACTCTTTGGCCAGACAGTTTTATGCTCATGGTCATTCGGAGGTTTTTTGTCTGGAGAGTGCGAATTGTCCAAACCATAGATCCGCTTGCCCAATCCTCCATCAATCCCCGGTTCATGAAACGTAAAACAATATTCAAAACCCTCAGGCTGACCAACAGAGGGGCCACTCGGCAACAAACGGACCTCCATTTTTGCCGCGTACCCACCCTTGTACAGCCAGATCACCCCATCAAAACTGAGAATCCAATCCCTCCGTTTTTCCCATTGGCTGTCCTGACCAAGTGCGTGAGTGGCATCTGTGAAATTACCATGTCCAGTCATGACGTGATGCTAACCAGTGATGTACGAATGTCAAGCTTGATCGCTGTATGACTTTATCCAGTGCTGCCCTTCGCACTTCAAATGGCTACTGCCCGTTCGGGCCGCTTTGGGTGGCTTGCTGAGGCTCCCTTCATGGTGTCACCGACGGATTAGATGCCATAGATCCCAGAGAAAGCGCCATTTTGACTGATCGAATCGGCCGGCCAAGCACCATCTTTCTGGCGTTTGTTGGGCTCTCTAACAGGTAAATTAACCGATGAATTGCAGTTTTGAATTGAAGCTATCGATGGCAGTTGCTGCAAACGGACGCCTGAAGTCGCACAGAGCAAGTCTGGCCTGATGCGAGTGGTGGTGTGTGGTTGACAATCGAAAAGCCGGCTAATTCAGCAGGTGAGGGCGTGTGCGGGTTTGTGGCGGTTGGATGCGGGTCGGGCCGCCGGTCTGTCTGCTCGATCCAGTTGTCGAGTAGGTTCTAAGTTCGTTTTGGGTTGCCACACGCGGATTATGGGTTGGTCCCCTGCCTGCAACGTTGACTCCACCTATCTCGACGGTCTTCAATCTGCTCGCTTGGAAGCAATTGGCGAGATGAGCGTCACGCCTGGAAAATATGCGGCATAGCGCCGTGTATCCCGGGTCAGTACTGGATGACCCGACACCGCCGCGTGCGCACCGATGAAAAAATCGCCGAGGACATTGCTCTTCGTTCCGCCTTGTCGACGGTAACGCACAAAAGCCTTGCCGGCGAGGAACAAGGCCGGGCGTGGCAACTCGATCAGCACCAATCCCAGATCTTCGATGGTCTGGTCCAGTGCCTCAACGGTCGAGAACGTCAGCGAAAGTTCGGAGTAGATCACCGGGTTAATGGCCAGGCGATGCACTTTCGATTGGGCACGCAGTTGACCAATGGACCAATTCGACCACTCCGGATCGTTCTCCAGAACATCGACCAGCACGTTGGTGTCAACCAGCAGCATCAGACCTCACCACGCAGCAACGCCATCAGGTCATCCGTCCGCCATTTGATGTCGGCCCTGCCACGGGCAGACTCGAAACGGTCGGGCTTGCGGCTCGGTCGTGCACTGACCTTGTGAATCACGACATCCCCCTCGCCATTGACGGCAAAATCAACTGAGCAGCCTGGCGCTAGATTGAGCGCATCGCGAATTTGCTTGGGGATGGTGACCTGCCCCTTGCTGGTGAGTGTCGTTGGCATGGCATGATTCCTTTGTATTACAGGAATTTTCATTGTAATACTCGGAACGACAGCATGAATTCCGTTCAGAAACGACGTACGTCGCACAGGCGTTCGCGACGCCGGATGCGCCTATGACGCATCTGCTTGACATGTTCCGGTGAGTCGTGTTCCTGGGTCTCGACCTTTTTGATCCGGTTTGTCAGAAGATCCACTGCCACGACCATCGGCGCAAGCAGTCTCGGGTCGGCGGACGGCGCCTTCGGTTTATCAAAACCCGGCACCTTCATCGATCGAAAAATGCCCTCAAGGCGGTGGTCCTTGTCAGATGACATCGTGCGGTCCAATCTCGCGAGGGATATCCCCATCATCCATTGTCCCAGCAACTGCTGGGCGAACCGCCGTGCCGCTCGTAGTTGGGATGTTTGCGTGGATCTTTTGAGTTCTGTCGGGAGCTCTGGATACCGGCTCCGGAGGTCACTGGGAACGACAATACGGACGTACCAGATCCCGTGACTTGAGCGATACAGATGGCGCGCGGCCTTATGCATGGCGTTTTTGTGAGTTGGTCCACTTCGATGGGCCACTTCCACGCCGACCGCGTCTGAAGCGAAAAAACACTTTAAAATCAAGGACTTGAGAAAATTTGGTGGAGAGGAGGAGGATCGAACTCCCGACCTCTGCATTGCGAACGCAGCGCTCTCCCAGCTGAGCTACCCCCCCACTGATTGAAAATTCTACCCACGGTACACCGGTTTGTGTTGTGAATTGTCATGTTCCGCAGCCACGTGTTTCCGATTCCATTTGACACAGCGCGGCCGCCATGCCGCGTCGGCGTGGCATCGGTGCCTCAGGTTAATTACCTGCACGGTTCAGGTATCTACCTGATTTTCATTCGTCCGGTGCGGCGCTAAATTTGGGGCTGTGCCATGGCGACAGTGTTCGACAGACTGCCCCCAGGAATTTCTGGCCGGCTGCACCAGCGGGCTCGGGTGCCGTCGCCGACCGGTTTGGCGTTCGCCAATGGTCACTATCAAGGAGATGGCCTGTGTTTCGACTGCTGCTTGCCATTTTGTGCGTTTTTGCCATGTCGGGTTGCGAAAAGGCCTTGATCGATTCGCCGGCCCGTGACAGTTCGCAGGTGCGCCAGAAGATCACGGTGGCATTCACCACGCAGCCCCAAAGCACACTGGTGCATGTCGCGTTCGCCAAAGGCTATTTTTCAGACCAGGGGCTCGATGTGCAAGCATTGATGCACAGCTTCGGAAAGGCGGCGCTCGAGTCCCTTCTTGATGGCAAGGCAGACTTTGCCACGGTGGCAGAGACGCCGCTGGTGTTCAGCGTGCTCAAGGGTGACCGGATTTTTGTGGTTGCCAACATTGAGTCCAGCAGCACCAACAATGCAATCCTTGCGCGCAAGGACGCGGGGATCGCCAGTCCGCTTGATCTGAAAGGCAAGGCCGTCGGTTTTACGCCAGGCACGACGTCTGACTTCTTTCTGGATTCGTTTTTGACGGCCCAAGGTTTGACGCGCCAGGAGATACGGCCGGTCGCGCTCAAGCCCGATGAAATGGCCGATGCCATGGCCCAAAAAAAGGTCGATGCCATTTCGACCTGGAACTATCCACTGACTCTGATCAGTCGGCAGCTTGGAGCCAATGCGCTCGTTTTTTTCGACTCGCAGATCTATACCGAAACCTTCAACATTGCGGCAATGCAGGATTACGTCCACAAAAACCCGGAGACCGTCAAGCGCTTCTTGCGTGCATTGGTCCAGGCGGAAAATTTTGTGACCAAACACCCGGAACAGGCGCAAGACCTCATGGCTGACGCGATCAAGGTGGACAAGGCCTTGGTTCGCGAGGTTTGGAGCGCATTCAATTACCAGGTGGCACTGGACCAGACGCTGCTCATCACGCTGGAGGATGAAACCAGATGGGCCATGAAGAACAAGCAGACGGATCAAACGGCCATGCCGGCGTATGCCAACTTCATCCACGTGGACAGCCTGAGGGCCGTCAAACCTGAAGCCATCAGGATCAACCGATAAGCAACCGTGCGCATCGCAGCCCGACTCAGGATCAGCGCGGCTGCCACGGCGGCTGCTCTCGTGACCGTTGTGCCGGTGCTGTACTGGGCTTTTCTGGATTTCAACAGCGCAAAGAGTGATGCCGATTTGTTTGTGGCCATCAAGCTGAATTTCGTGGAGCGCATCTCGTTGAAAGACCAGTACTTTCTGTATCGGGAAGAACGTGTGCGCTTGTTGTGGGAAGACAGCAAGAAGGCGTCAGGTCAAATGTTTCAGACGGTCAGAATCCGGCTTGATGGCGAGCGCGAAAAGCAGGCATTGGAACGTCTCGAAATTGCGATCGAGGGGGCCGACAGTGTTTTTGGCCGCATCGTCAACAACACGGAGAACCTGAAATCGGCATCCGGTAGCCTGGCGGTGTTTCAGGAATTCGACAAGCGGCTTTACAGCCAGATGTTGTTGAAGGCCACCAGTGCCCGCCGGGCGATCTCGGAGCTGGAAGACTCGGCCGCAAAGAGGGTCGAACTGGCCTATCGACGTCTTGCCCTGACGTCTGGCCTGCTGGCGCTGATTCTGGCGCTTGTCATTGTGCTCAATGCGCTGCAGATCACCCGATTGATCAGCCGGCGGCTGCTTGCGCTGCATGGCGGTGCCGGCCTGGTGGCGCGAGGTGATCTGGGGCACCGTATCGACACCGATGGGAACGACGAGTTTTCGGAGCTTGCGCGATCCATCAATGCAATGACAGGGGAGTTGCAGGTGCTCACCACTGACTTGGAAGCCAAGGTGCGCGAGCGTACGGCAGAATTGGCGCAATCCGAATCGCACTTGCGCGCCGTCATCGAGGCGGAGCCGGAGTGTATCCATATCGTTGACGCACAAGGCCGGGTGGTGCAGATGAATCCTGCCGGATTGGCCATGTTCCAGGCTGACGCGCCGTCGGACGTGGTCGGGCGCCACCTCTCAACGCTGCTTGCCCCCGAATATCGTGCGGCCTTTGCAGCGATGCACCAGCGGGTCCTGGTCGGGGAGTCGGCGCAACTGGAGTTCGAGGTGATCGGGCTCAAGGGTCGGCGGCGCTGGTTGGAGACCCATGCTGCACCAATGGCGGGCCGCGATCAGAACGTGCAGCTTGCGGTCACCCGCGACATCACCGAGCGCAAACAATCCGAAGCGCAACTCAAGCTGGCCGCCAGTGTCTTCACCTTTGCGCGTGAAGGGATCATGATCACCGACCCGACTGGCAAGATCGTAGACGTCAACGATGCTTTTGCCCGGATTACTGGTTATTGCCGCGATGACGTGCTGGGCCGGACGCCCCGCATTTTCAGATCCGGGCGACATGACGCGACGTTCTATGCGGAGATGTGGCGCAGTCTGCTCGCCGATGGCCACTGGAGTGGCGAGGTCTGGAACCGGCGCCAGAATGGCGCGTTGTTCGCCGAGATGCAGACAATCAGCGCCGTGCGTGATGCCCTGGGCAGGACGGTGCAATACGTGGCGCTGTTTTCTGACATCACCGTCCTCAAGGAACACCAGTCCCAGCTGGAGCGCATCGTGCATTTTGACGCCTTGACCAATTTGCCCAACCGTGTGTTGTTGGCAGACCGCCTGCAACAGGCGATGGCGCAGTCGCAGCGCCGCGACAAAAAGGTGGCGGTCGTGTTTCTGGACCTTGATGGATTCAAGGCCGTCAACGACCTGCACGGGCACCACGTGGGCGACGAGTTGCTGATCACCTTGGCGGCCGGGATGAAACAGGCGCTGCGCGACGGTGACACGCTGGCGCGCATCGGCGGGGATGAGTTCGTCGCGGTGCTGATCGACTTGCCGGATGCACAAGCGCCAGAACCTCTTCTTGGCCGGTTGCTGGCTGCTGCTGCCAAACCCGTGGCCGTTGGGAGTGTCACTGTCCAGGTCTCGGCCAGCCTGGGCGTTGCCATTTACCCGCAAGGCCCCACCGTGGATGCCGATCAATTGCTGCGCCAGGCGGATCACGCCATGTACCAGGCCAAGTTGGCGGGTAAGAACCGCTTCCACGTCTTTGATTCGGAGCAAGACAGCACCGCGCGCAGTCACCATCAAGGCGTCGATCGCATCCGACTGGCCCTGGAGCAGCGCGAGTTCGTGCTTCACTACCAGCCGAAGGTCAACATGCGGACCGGCCAGGTCATCGGTGCCGAGGCGCTTATCCGCTGGCAACACCCGGAACGCGGGCTTCTGGCCCCGGCCGAATTCTTGCCGTTGGTCGAAGACCACCCCTTGTCAGTCAATATCGGCGAATGGGTGATCGACAACGCATTGACCCAGGTTGAGCGCTGGCGGGTGGCCGGGCTTGACTTGCCGGTCAGTGTCAATATTGGAGCCCGTCAACTGCAGCATCCAGACTTTTGTGAAAGACTGAGGGCCAGCCTTGCAGCCCATCCGGAGGTGGCGGCAAGTTACCTGGAGCTGGAAGTGTTGGAGACCAGCGCGCTGGCTGATCTTGCACAGGTGTCCCAGGTGATTGCGGACTGTGCGCAAATTGGCGTCGAATTCGCCTTGGACGACTTTGGCACCGGTTATTCGTCGCTCACCTACCTCAAAAGTCTGCGTGTGGCGACGTTGAAGATTGACCAGAGTTTCGTAATTGGCATGCTCGATGACCCCGATGACCGACCGATCCTGGAAGGTGTCATCGGGCTGGCGCGAGCGTTCAAGTGCCAGGTAGTCGCCGAGGGAGTTGAAACCGTGCCCCACGGCAGCTTCCTGCTGCAGATGGGTTGCGAGTTGGCCCAGGGTTACGGCATAGCCCGGCCGATGCCCGCAGACGCAGTTCCTCGCTGGGCGAACGCATGGAAGGCTCCCGCAGCCTGGTCAAGTTTGTCTCGCCAGCGAGCGCTTGACGCCCGAGGTGGCGGGGAGATTGATATCGTGCGCCTGGACACGGGCGAAATTCACGCTGACGCATGCGCTGCTGACCACCTGCCTGGGTGACAATGGATCCTTTTTGCTATTCAGGGCAGTCTTATGGCGTCGACACGCGAACCCCAGTGGTACGACAGCATGTACAACAACCAGGCCCGGGTGCCCGAGGCCAAGGCGCACCTCGCCCAGTGGGCTGAACGGTCGGCAACTGTTCGCCAGACCGAAAAATGCAGCCTGGACGTGGCCTACGGCGAGGAGCCCGGCGACCGGCTTGACATTTTCCCGGCGGCTGGCGCCAACGCACCGGTGCTGGTGTTCCTGCATGGTGGTTATTGGCGCGCCCTGGACAAATCCGACCATTCCTTCATCGCGCCGCCGTTCGTGAAGGCCGGTGCCTGTGTCGTGGTGCCGAACTACGATCTGTGCCCGGGCACGCAGGACCAGCCGGTCACGGTGCCGCAGATTGTGCTGCAGACGGTACGTGCGCTGGCCTGGATCTGGCGCAACATCGCCCAGTACGGCGGCAACCCAGCGCGTATCACCGTCGCCGGGCACTCGGCTGGCGGCCACCTGGCGGCCATGATGCTGGCCTGCAACTGGCAATCGCACGACAAGGAACTGCCCCCTGGCCTGGTGCACAATGCCCTGTCGATCTCCGGCCTGTACGAGCTGGATTCGATCATGCGCACACCGTTTCTGCAGGTCAGCCTGCAACTCAATCCGGCGCAGGTGCGCAAGGTCAGCCCGGCCTGGCACGTGCGCCCGAAGAGCGGCCGCCTGACGGCAGTGGTGGGTGGGGCCGAGAGTTTCGAGTTCCAGCGGCAGAACAAACTCATCCAGACCAGCTGGGGTTCGGGGGTGGTGGCGGTGTGCGAGGCCCTGCCGGAGCTGAACCACTTCACCATCCTGGATGCACTGGTCGAGCCCAACACCCGCCTGCACGATCTCGCGCGGGCGCTGCTGGGTTTCGACTGACCTGACCGCGGCCCGCTACATCAGCAGGTGTTCGCCGGCGTTGTCGCCGCCCAGGGTCACGTAGTTGACCTTGCGGATGTCCATCAGCTTCTTGCCGCCCGAATAACTGATGGAGCTCTGGATATCCTGTTCCATCTCGACCATCGTCTCCGACAGCTTGCCCTTGATGGGTTCGAGGATGCGTTTGCCTTCGACGTGTTTGTATTCGCCCTTGTTGAAATCGCTGGCCGAGCCGTAGTATTCCTTGTACAGCCGACCGTCCACCTCGACGGTCTGGCCGGGGCTTTCTTCGTGGCCGGCCAGCATCGATCCGATCATCACCATCGTGGCCCCGAAGCGGACGCTCTTGGCGATGTCGCCGTGTTCGCGGATGCCGCCATCGGCAATGATCGGTTTGGTGGCCACGCGGGCGCACCACTTGAGCGCTGAGAGTTGCCAGCCACCGGTGCCAAAACCGGTTTTGAGTTTGGTGATACACACCTTGCCCGGGCCGATGCCGACCTTGGTGGCGTCAGCGCCCCAGTTTTCCAGGTCGATCACCGCCTCGGGGGTGCCCACGTTGCCGGCGATGACGAAGGACACGGGGAGTTTTTCCTTCAGGTAGGTGATCATCTTGTGCACGGTATCTGCGTGGCCGTGGGCAATGTCGATCGTGATGTAGTCCGGCGAAAGGCCCTCGGCCACCAGCTGGTCGACCGTGGCGTAGTCGTTTTTTTTCACCCCCAGGG
>CAMAWD010000068.1 GCA_945861785.1 Rhodoferax sp. OV413
GACCACGCCACTGTGCATCGCTGGGCAATCAAGATGGTGCCGGTGTTGGCCGCCGTATTTCGTCGGCGCAAGCACCCCGTTGGCAAGAGTTGGCGGATGGATGAAACCTATATCAAGGTGGCTGGTGAATGGAAATATCTGTATAGGGCCGTTGACCGCGCTGGCGATACGGTGGACTTCCTGCTGACTGCCAAGCGTGATCTGGCTGCTGCCCGGCGATTTCTGGAACGTGCCATCAACCTGCACGATGTGCCAGAGAAGATCACTATCGACAAGAGTGGCGCCAACACCGCAGCCATTGAAAGTGTCAAGGCTGACGCCTGCGTCGATATCCTGATGCGTCAATGCAAATACCTGAACAACATCGTTGAACAAGACCACCGGGCCATCAAACGGATCACTCGTCCAATGCTGGGCTTCAAATCATTTTGGAGTGCACGAATCATCATCGCCGGCATCGAAACCATGCACATGATCCGCAAGGGGCAGATGGACTGCCCCGAGAGCAAAACCATGTCTGCAGCCAACCAGTTCTACAGCCTCGCAGTTTGATCACCAGATCAGCGGCGCAACTCTTTTCGGCCAGAGTCCACTATTGCGACAGAACCGGATCGAGGCGCTGAGGTTCGCTTTCATGCGACCACGGTTTCGAGGTAGGGCTGCATGACTTTCTCGACGCGGTTGATCCTGGCGAAGTTCGTGACCTGATTTATATCGAGCTTGCGCTGTCGCCAGGCATCCTTGAGCGCTTCGAGGGCCACATCGAGGCCGACCTTGTGACGGAACTTGAAGCAGTCGGTGATCGTCTTGGCCACGCTGTAGACGCGGATCGGCGAGCCATGTTCGACGACGGTTTCGATGCCTTCGCTGTAGGCCTCGCCTCTCAGGCGCGAGATGCGCAGAATCGGATGCTCAAGGGCGGGCGTCTGCGTCGCTTCTGGCAGTGCGATCCAGACCTCGAATGGGAGCTGGGTGCCGATGTCATGGAATTGAAGTGCAGACAGCAGGCAGACGACTGCCTTGGGAACGCGTCGGCAGACTTCGATGAGGCTCTGGTGCTCGCTGACCTGGCTGTCCGGCAGGCAATAGAGGCCGCGGGTGACACGCTGAAGCTTGCCGCCATGTTCGAGCTTGACGAGCAATTGCGGTGACCAGCCCTGCGCGCGCACGTCGGCCGCGCTCAGCAGCCGCTGGCGCTGGGCGAGTTCGAGGATGCGGTCTGATTGGGTGAGTGCCACCCGGAGAGTTTAATATGCACATTACTTGTGATCAAGTCATGCGTCTGAGACGATGGGCTGGCGCGCCAGGGCCGCCCCAGCCAGCTGGGCGATCACCGAGCCGGATCAAGCGAGACCCGACTCCCGAACGCCAGCGAGTCAACGGTGCAAAAGTGGGAGGCTGGCACCAAGCGACCGTACGGCATGGCCCTGAAGCTGAGCGCCGTTGTCGAAAAGTACGGCCTCAAAGTGTTGGCCTGACCATCAGACTGGCACGCCGATGTCGTCTGCCGTTGAACCACTGAATATTAGCCAGTGTCTAATAAACTGTCTAATAGGCAAGAAAAAAGCACTTGGTGCCGGAACGCTAAGTGCTTGATTTATTTGGACTTATTCTTGGCTCCTCGACCTGGGCTCGAACCAGGGACCAACGGATTAACAGGCGGCAGGACGGTCAGGCTGGGAGGCCGCATGGTTGCTCACTTCCGGCCGTGAACTGTCCAATACTATTGGCGAATTTTCGCAAATCGGACCAAGTTTCCATGCGGGTTGCCACTCGGTGAGTACTGGATATTGGACTGTCGAGGCCGGCGTCAGATTGACCGAGACTGCCGATTTCCAACGACCCGGTGCGATGCCCCTGGAATCGTCGATTGGCACCGGATGGCCGCCGCCGACGGTGGGTCAGTCAAAAGTCGGCACCTGGCTCAAATTCGCGATAGCGCCAACATGTACACAATCAATGCATACCAAGGTTGACCCAGATGGTGGCATGTTGTGCTCTTTTAAACAGTACAAACAAGGAAATCGTCATGCCCCGAGCAGCCGTCGATGACAACCAACGGATGAACCTGCGCATTCAGCCGGCACAAAAGGCCATGCTGTTGGCAGCCGCAAAAGTCTTGCCGCCAATGCCAACATGACTGTGCCTGGGTGGCATGAAGAGCCGATCAGCAAGAAGCATGATCTCCACGTGTTCGATTGTGGCGACCATGCGCTGAATGACTTCCTGCGCCGCTATGCGCGAAAGAGCCATGAGGCCGGTGGCGCAAAAACCTTTCTTGCAATCGACGATGCCGACAACACAACGATCCTGGGCTTCTATAGCCTGAGCCCTGCGTCAGTTGATTGCGATCGGACACCGGAGGTCATCCGGCGTGGCCTGGACCGCCATGACATACCGGGTTTTCGGCTTGCAAGACTCGCTGTTAACCAGCAGATGCAAGGCCAAGGTCTGGGTGGCCAGTTGCTGCTCGCAGCCGGTCGGCGCTGCCTCATGGCAGCAGCAGAAGTCGGCGGAGTCGCCATCGTGATCGACGCCAAGAATGAGAAGGTGGCGCTGTCGTATGCGGGCCATGGTGCCGTGGCGATGCAAGATGCCCCCTTGACCCTCCTGCTTCCGTTGTCGACGGTAGCGGTCGCGCTGGCAACTGCTCGCGGATGACCGATTCAAATCGATGGCGTGTCGACGTCGACGTCACTTGGACTGAGGCTGCCGATTGCCAATGACTTGGTGCAATGTCCCTGGGATCGTTGCTGGGCCCGCTTACACCAAGGCGCTGCAGAGCCTGTTAGAGGCGGTGGCGCTGGCTGGCGAACGCCCGCTGTCCAAGCTGGAGCAGCAGGGCCTGATCCACGCCTTTGAATTCACCCATGAGCTGGCCTGGAACGTTTTGAAGGATTATCTGGAGCAGCAGGGCATCTTTGGTCTGATTGGCTCGCGCGCTCGCGACCGGGCGTCAACCCGGGTCGCTGTAGAAGCGCTCGAAAACGCCTGCGGTCTCGACAACGGCCTCGGGGGAGCCGACTCCGCGCGTGGCGGCGGAGCGGGCGTGCGGCATCAGCCTGCACACGCGGTCGAAGTACGCGAACAACATGTCCGTCTTCGCGCATGCGACCAGGGTCGGAACCCGCACCAGCGGCAGACGGCGCTCCTTCTGGTAGCCCAATGCGGCGCGGTAGGGTATGTGAAACGTGCGCGCTGCCTTCAGGACGTCGACCACCTTGTCGTGAAGTTCATTGGCGTCGGGCAAACCCGTCACCCGCCGGTGCTCCGCGTCACTCCGGTACCAGGGCCAGAAGAGATACGCGTCGCGGACAAAATGCCAGATGAGGTTCAACTGGCTGCCGTTGCGGTCGATCGAGACGTTCGGTACATGGTGGGCCAGCAACTCGGCCTGCTCCTGCGCGCTGTACAAGGCGATGCCGTCGACGATCAGCGCGCGGACCCGTGCCGGATGGCCGATGGCGATCTCACAGGCGATGTTGGCGCCGGTATGCGTTCCATACAGATCGAAGCGGTCCATTCCCATCGCCGTGATGGCGCGAAGGAGCGCATCGGCGAAATAGGGAAGTTCGGCAATGTCGCTGACCGGTGCACAGGAATCGCCATTGCCGGGTGTGTCGAGCGCGACCACATGGCGATGGGCGGCGAAGGCGCGCAGCAGCGGCGCCAGCGTCCTGGACGAGCCGGGAGAAGCGTGCAGCAGCACCAGCGGCGGCTGGCCTGCAACCGGCACGCCCGCCTCGCGATAGTGAACCTGCCCTTCTTCGATCTGAACGAAGCCACGCCGGACCACGGTGGCGTCCGCGGCGACAGCGGGTGATGGGCGGGCGGGCATGCGATAGGGATCGTTCATGGATCAAAGGCCCATTTCCCTGGCAATGATGTTGCGCTGAAGCTCGCTGGTGCCCTCGCCAAACGTGAACAGGCCGGCGTCCCGCCACATGCGCTGCATGTCGCTCTCCATGGCGTACCCGGCACTTGCCATCACTTGCATGCCTTCGCGCGTGACGTACTGGAACGTCTCGCTCGCGACGAGCTTGGCCTGCGCGCCCTCGAGCCGGCACGGACGACCGGTCGCAATCAACCAGGCCAGATGGTAGAGCGCCAGCCGCGCCTGATTGACGCGGACCTGCATGTCGGCCAGCTTGTGCTGTACCGCCTGAAACGATCCGATCGACTGGCCAAACTGCCGTCGTTGGCGCGCATGCGCAACTGCCAGGTCGACGGCTCTTTGGGCCTGCCCGATCGAGTTGGCTGCCTGGCCGGCTCGGCTGTAGTGCAGCGTCGACATCACGTGCCTGAATCCCTGACCGACCTCCCCCATGAGGGCCCCATCGCTGACCTCGACGTCATCGAAACCAATATCCCAGGAGGGCATGCAGTTGTGGCCCAGCTTGTCCAGCCCCGTCATGGCGATTCCGGCCGTCTTGCGCGGGACGAGCAGCATCGATATGCCCTTGGAACCGATACTGCGCGCCTCGGTGCGGCACGCCACCACGATGTAGTCCACCGCGTCGGCGTTGCTGATCCATGTCTTGCGGCCATTGATGCGCCAGCCGCCGTCGATCCGACGCGCGCTGGTGGTGATGGCTGCGGCGTCGCTGCCCGCGGCTGATTCGGTCAACGCCAGCGCAAAGCGCGCCTTTCCCTCCATCAGGCGCGGCAGGATCTCGCTCTTCTGAGCTTCGGTTCCGTAGCTCAGCAAGGACATGCCGCCGAACGTGACCGTGGTGCCGAAAAGTGTCGCCGCAATTCCCGCGTGGTAGGCCAGACGCTCGTTCACCAGCGCCACGCTGCGCCAGTCCTTGCCCCATCCACCGTACTCTTTCGGGAAGGGCAGCGCGAGCAAGCCGAGTGCACCCATCCGCGGCAGCAACTGCCACGGCGTCTCGTGCAGGCGATCCGCCTGGCGGTAGGCCTCGGGCGGAAATTCGCGCGCCATCATGCGGTCGATCGAATCGAGCAGGGCGCGGTCTTCTTCCTCAATCTCGAAATCCAGCATATACGGCTCCCAAGTCACATCTCCATCACCAGCACCCGGACCGACCAACGCCTGCCCGCTGACCCGCGCGTCGCGGCATGGTCCACGCGGGGTGGCGGGCCCAGCCGGGCCCTCCGGTCCTGCGCAACGCCATCGGCGGCGCGGTCCGGACGCCGCGCAAACGATGGTCAGGCGCAACTGCGCCTCCCTGGCGCCTACAGCGGGTCGAGCCTGGCAGTCAGCGCCGCCTTCAAGACCTTCCCCAGCGAAGTTCGCGGCAATTCGTCGACGAAGAAGACGCGGCGCGGCACCTTGTACGGCGCAAGGCTCGTGCGACACAATGCTACAAGCTCTGATTCTTCGACGGCCCCACGGCGGATCACAAAGGCCGCGATTTCCTCGTTGAACTCGCGCGAGGGCCAACCAACGACGGCCGCCTCCAACACGGCGGCATGGCCCATCAACGTGACCTCGATCTCCAGGGGGTAGATGTTGATGCCGCCACGGATGATCATGTCTTTCGAGCGGCCCTTCAGGAACAAATAACCCTCGTCGTTGAGCATTCCAAGGTCGCCCGGATAGAACCATCCGTCGCGGAAGCTTTCCTTGCTGGCGTCAGGGTCACCGAAAAATCCGTCCGCCACGGCCGGACCCCGGTACCGGATACGGCCCACCACGCCCGGTGGCACGGGGCGATCCCGATCATCCACCACGTGGACTTCGACACTGAACGCGGGGCGTCCCACAGACTCGCCGAATCGCAGCTGATCCGCGGGCGGCAACGCGGAGACACCGCCACCTTCGGTGGATGCGTAGTACTCGAGAAAGTTGGGGCAGATACGTTCCCTGATCTGCTGCCGCTCCTGCGCCGTCAATGCCGAACCGGAGCAGATCAATGTCTTCAAGCCGCGCAGGGGCGCCAGCGTCGTGGCATCACATTCCAGCAACCGGCGCAACAGGGTGGGCACCAGAAAGGTGATCGTCGCGGCCGTGCGCGCTACTTCGGCGGCAAGTTGCGCCGGTGCGAAGGGTGGCGGGCACAGCACCACGGTACCCCCCGCGTACAGCGTGGAAATGCAGAAAGTCCGCCCGCCACCGAAATACAGCGGCGTGGCATTGAAATACCGCGCGCTGCTGGAAAAACCCAGGTCGACCCAGTGCATATGGAAGCGGCGGACGAGTTGCGTGTGCGACAACACCGGGCCTTTGGGCCGGCCGGTGGTGCCTGAGGACAGGGACATCACCAGAGCGCGATCGCCATCCAGATACTGGCGCTGCTCCTCGGCGCGTCCCAGCTGCGCGAGCCAGTCCGCGCCGCTTTCGATGCACCGCACGCCATCGATCGCCGCGCCGGGCTCGACCAGCACAAGCGCTGGCTCGAAGTGCTCGGTCACGCGCCGCTTCTCGAAATCCATCCAGCGGCAGTCCAGCGGCAAGATCACGCCACCCACCCGGGCAACTCCGTAGAGCATCAGCAGATGTTCGATGGAGTCCTGCAGCGCGATACCGACGACCGCACCAGGTGTCACCCCGAGGTCTTGCAGGCGTGCGGCACGCCGGTTGACTTCGAAGTCCAGCGCGCGGTAGTCGAGCGTTCTTTCACCATGCACGATGGCGAGCTGGGTCGGCCGCTGCTTGCCGTGCAGGGTCAGCTGGTCGGCGATGTTGGCGATGCGTGGCGCCTGCATCGGCTCAGTTGCCAGGCTGCAGGCCGTAGATCCGCAACACGTTGTCTCGCAACAGCTTGCGCTTCGGAACTGGACGCAACTGCAGCGATTCGATCTCGTCGCGCGTGCGGACGAAATCGAGAACCGGAAAGTCGGTGCCGAAGATCACCTTGTCCTGTCCGTAGGTGTTGATATATTTCACGAATGCCTCGGGCCAGTACTTCGGGCTGTGCGCATCCGTTCCAATATAGACGTTGGGGTGCTTCCAGGCCATCGCGATCATCTCGTCGGTCCAGGGTATACCGACGTGTATGCCGATGAGCTTCAACTCCGGGAAGTCGCAGGCCACTGCATCGAGCGTGATCGGCCGGCCGACACTGCGTATCCGGTAGTTCGGGTCGTAGAGCATCGACTGGCCCACCTGCAACTGAACCGGCACATTCAGCTCCACGCACTTGGCGTAGAAGGGGTACCAGCGCGCGTGGTCCGGCGCCAGCTCGAACCAGTGCGGGTAAAAGTGGGCCCCGATGAATCCATGGTCCCGCACGGCGCTTTCGAGCTGGCGCACGCCGTCCATGCCCTCGGTCGGGTCCAGCCCGGCCAAGGCATGGAAGCGGTCGGGGTAACGGTTGACGGCATCGGCCACCATCTGGTACGGAATGTGGTAGGCCGCCTTGTGCATACGCGGGCCATTCTTGGCAGCGATCAGAAATGCGCGCTCGATACCAGCCGCATCCATGCGCCGCAACATGTCTTCATGCGAAATGCCCTTGAGCGTTTCCGCGCCAACCTTCATTTTTCCGCCGTAGAAGGCATCCCGGTCGGGGCGGATCGCCCGCACTTCGGGGGTCCAGATATTGACCACCGCGTCGATGGCCTGGATGTCGTAGCTGCTCATTCGTCTACTCCTTCTTCAGCATCGCGCGCATGGCGAGAGACGCGGACAACGCGCGGGCGCACCTTGCTTGGGTCGGGCGCTCCAGGCGACGCAATGATCACTCCTTGATGTTCGCGTTCTTGACCGCAGCGGCCCAGCGGACCAATTCGGCGTTCAGCATGGTGGCAAATGCCTGTGGGGTTGTCGGCTCGGGTTCCATGCCGGCATCCTTCAGTTGCGACGCGATGTCGGGCGACTTCAGGATGTCGACAACCTCCGTATTGAGCCTTTGCACGATGTCGGCGGGCGTGTTGGCTGGCGCCATCAGGCCATACCATCCGTTGACTTCGAAGCCCGACAGCGTCTCGGCGACGGTCGGCACCTGCGGAAGTGCGCTGGACCGCCTGCTGGTACTGACGGCCAATGCCCGCAGCTTGCCTTCCTTAATCATGCCCAGTGCACCGCCCAGGTTGACAAAGGCAGTGGTGATCTGACCGCCCAGCAGGTCGGTCTGGATCAGCGCGGAACCGCGATAGGGCACATGCACCATGTCGACCTGCCCCAGATGCGCCAGCGTGGACCCGGCGAGATGGGTATTGCTGCCTACACCAACCGACCCGTAAGACACGGCGCCCGGCTTTGCCTTGGCGTAGGCAATCAGTTCAGCCACTGTCTTGGCCGCGAAGTCACTGCGCACCACCAAAACGGAGGGGCCCGAGGCGATCAGCGTGATGGGCGCAAAGTCCTTCACCGGATCGTAGGCGGGTTTCTGCGGCATGACCGGGCTGATGGCGATCGGATTGACATGGGCAAACAGCAGCGTATAGCCGTCGGCCTTGGCACGGGCAACGGCTGTTGCCCCGATGGTGCCGTTGGCGCCCGCCTTGTTGTCGATCAGGAATGGTTGACCCAGGCGCGCGGCCAGCTGCTGGGCAATCGGGCGAATGATGGCATCGGAGGGTCCGCCGGCGGCCCAGGGGTTGATGATCATGACCGAGCGGATGGGGTACGGGTCGGCGGCCATGGTCTGACCGGCGGCGATCACGGCAAGGCCCACACCCAGGCTCCGCAATACGCGCGCAGCTGCTTTTAGCGGAGACATTTCGGCGCTCTCTTTCTTGATGGTGCGAGGGAAACGGACGACCGGGAGGCAGTGGGCCGGTGGACGGGGATCCGTCGATGCAGTGGCGACACGGCGCGCGCTCTGCAAGGCGCGCGCCACCGGAAACCCCGTGTGTGCGACCCGGCATTGCTTGCCAATTTCACCAAGTAATTCGTAGAATGAATAAGTAATCTGCACAGTGAGTTGAGTATGAAACTGAAAACACATGCTGTCAAGCCGCGGGGCCGTGTGGCCGAGGCCAGGGGCATCGCGCCCGAGGGGGGCGTCACGCATGCCAAGGACCCGATGTTCGTGACCGCGCTCGCGCGCGGCCTGGACATACTGCGTTGCTTCACGCCAGCGCGGCAGGATCTGGGCACGAGCGAGATCGCGCGCATTACCGGCCTCGCGCAACCGACCGTCTGGCGGCTTTGCAGAACCCTGTCGCTGCTTGGATACCTCGTGCCCGGGCGCACGCCGGATCGGCTTCGCGTCGGCGCGGGGGTCTTGATGCTGGGGCATGCGGCCATCACCCGCAACGGAATCAGCGGATTCGCGCTGCCCCTGATGCGCCAGGTGGCCGAGGAATTCGACACTTCCGTATCGCTGGCCGAGCGCCACGGCATGAGCATGGTGGTGGTGCAGCGCATCGAAGCACGCAATATCCTGCGGATGAATATGCACGTCGGGTCGGCCCTGGAGCTGGGCAATTCCTCGCTCGGCTGGGCCTACCTCGCGGCGCTCGACCCCGCATCCAGAACAAGGACTCTGCAACAACTGAAAGAGCACGCTGGAACGGGCTGGGACAAGGTCCGCCGAGACATCGACCAGGCGATGGACGATTACACGCACCATGGATTTGTACTCAACCTGGGCAAATCGCACCGCGATATCAATGCCATCGGCGTGCCGGTGATCTCGCCCGATGGCAGCCGGGTGATGTCTCTCACCAGTGGCGGCGCCAAGTCCACGCTCTCGCGCGAAAAACTGGTCGCCAAAGTGGCCCCGGCATTGACGACACTCGCGCAAACGATCTCGCCCATGTTGTCGCAACAGGACCTGGCGTCCTGAGGATGCTGGCCAACGCCTTGGCTGACCGGCGGACGGTTCACCCCGCCAACAGCGCCGCGTTGCCCCCGGCCGCGGCGGTATTGACCGTGATCGTCTGCTCGGCGCAGAAGCGATAGAGGTAATGCCATCCTGGCGCACGGGTTCCTGAGGCTGCGCTGCGGCGCGTGCGGCCACGACAAGCTGCTGGCCTGCAGTTGCAAGCGCCGCGGGTTCTGCCCGTCATGCGGTGCCCGGCGCATGTCGCAGACCGCCGCCCACCTGGTGATGAGCCCGCTGGAGTTCATGCAGCGGCCGGTGATCGAGAAGATCTTTGCTCACCTGGGCTTGGACCTTCAGCCGCGGCCCAAGGGTCGGGCGCGCGAGGCGGGGCCGCACTTCGCTGCTTGAGCCGCTCGGCCCTCTGCGGGCTCGGTCGAGAGCCTTTTCAGGCCCATTCTTGGGGCGTCCTATGGCGTTTGAAAATCCTGTGCCAAGCGATCACACCGGCTCGAACCGCGCGCGCTGAGTATGTCCCGACGCCAACAAAAGCCCTGCAGCGTTATTCAAATACTCAATTTTGCTTATTCACCATTAAAAGCATTCGAATGAAGGGCTTACATAGAATAGGTTCAGTCGAAGTCTTGCTTGGGAACCTTGTGAGTGTCCCGAACTTAGGTGGGTGGTCTGCGGAGCACCCGATGTGCGCCTGCAGAAAATGGTCGAAGGGCCGCATGGATCTCTGGCTTTTTGAACTCTCCGAAGCTTAAAAGGGTACCCTCGAATGGAAGCCTCCCGCTTCAGCGCGCGCGAGCTGTACTCCGCGGTCAAAGCCAACCCCACGCGCAAACGGTTTGGATTTGGCCTGTGCCCTGCCATGGTCAACATCGATCTGCAAAAGGCCTATACGTGCGTCGGAGAGTTTCCCACTGCCTACGAAACCGACCCGCACCAACTCGCCCATGTCAACGACTTGGCGACCGAGTTCCGGGCACGAGGGTTTCCTGTGGTCTGGACCTACGTCGCCTACATGGCTTCGGGGGAAGACTGTGGCGTATGGGGGACGCGCACCAACACGCTTCATGGCGTCGATACTGTGGTGGTCACCGGTGGGTCGACGTCCGGCTGTGTGCGCGCAACGGTTGTTGACAGCCTGTCACGCAGTTACCGCACCATCGTGCCAGAGGAATGTGTAGCCGACAAGCACGAGGGCCCGCACTTCGCCAGCCTGTACGACATGGCCTTGAAATATGCCGATGTGATTTCGGTGAACGAGACGCTGGCGCAGTTGCGCCAGGTGACTGCCAGGACGGTGGCCCCCCGATGACACCCACGCACCGACACACGAGGACCCAAGCATGAAACAGCCTTCCGAAGCAAGAACGCTATTTGTGAAAGCGACGACGCGCCTGCGTGCGTTGCTCGCCCAGGGCAAAACGATGTTCATACCGGGTTGCTACAACGCCATGAGCGCGCGTGTTCTCGACCACGTCGGATTCCCGGCGCTGTACATGTCCGGTTATTCGACCTCGCTGTCCATGCTGGGCATGCCAGACGCAGGGCTCACCACCATGACCGAAATGCAGCTCAATGCGCGCCACATCGCGAATGCCATTTCTGTTCCCCTGATCGCGGATGCCGACAATGGATATGGAAACGCCATCAACACCATGCGGTGTGTACGCGAATACATCCAGACCGGGGTCGCCGGCATCCATATCGAAGACCAGGTAGCCCCCAAACGCTGCGGGCACGTGGCTGGGCGCGAGGTGATAGCGCTGGCCGAGGCGGTGGGCAAGATCCGTGCAGCGAGCGCAGCCCGGCATGAACTCGACCCGGACTTCCTGATCATCGCCCGCAGCGATGCACGTGGCGCACACGGTGGTTCGCTCAGCGAGGCTATCGACCGGGTCAACGCCTACCTCGATGCGGGCGCGGACATGGCCTTCGTCGAGGGTCCGACCAGCGAACAGGAAGTCGAGCGCGTCTGTCGTGAAGTGCGTGGCCCGATCCTCTACAACATGACGGGCGTGTCGCCCCGCATGGATCTCGCGCGCATGCAGGAACTGGGGATCGCCATCACGATCACCGCCGGCACGACGATGCGGGCCACCTTGCAGGCCATCTACGACATCGCGGTAAAGCTGCGGGACGAAGGGCCGATGGCCGAGGCAAGCTTTATCGACGCCTACAAACGCCACCCGCTGGGCGATGTGCATACGTTCGCCGGCTTCGACGCCATCCGGGCCCTGGAAGACGCCTATCTGCCCGCCGAGCAGTTGGACAAATACACGGATTCGGTCGGCCACCAGCCTGAGGACAAAAAGGGAAAACGCGCATGACCGTGGCCCCGCCGAAGACACTTTTCGACAAGATCTGGGAGGGCCATGTCGTGGCGCATGAGCCTGGCGGCCGCTCCTTGTTGTACATCGACCGGCACCTTCTGCACGAAGGCAGTTTTCACGCATTTGACCAGCTCGACAGCAGCGGCAGGGCGTTGCGACGGCCCGACCTGACATTCTCGACCGCAGACCATTACGTACCCACGCGTATGGAGCCCGGCATACCGATCGGAGACAGGTACAAGAACAAGATCGACGGTCTGGCTCGGAACGCGGCGCACCACGGGATCGTCCACTTCGGCCTGGACGACCCGCGTCGCGGCATCGTGCATGTCATCGGACCCGAGCAGGGCATCACCCTGCCAGGCGCAACTCTGGTATGCGGCGACTCCCACACCTCGACCCATGGTGCCTTGGGCTCCTTGGCGTTCGGCATCGGCGCGTCGGAGGTGTCACATGTACTGGCGACGCAGACACTGTGGCAAAAGCGCCCCCGGCAAATGCGTGTGGAACTGACCGGACGCTGGGGTCCAGGCATCACCGCCAAGGACCTGAGCCTGGCACTTATTGCCCGGATCGGTGCCGGCGGTGGCACTGGCCATGTGCTGGAATATTGCGGCGAAGCGGTCCGCAGCCTGGACATGGAAAGCAGGCTCACCCTGTGCAACATGTCGATCGAGGCCGGGGCCCGGTGTGGCATCGTGGCGCCGGACGATGTGACTTACCAGTTCCTTCACGGCAGGCCATTTGCACCCGCAGGAGCGTCGTGGGACCAGGCATTGCACGCCTGGCGTGCACTGCCGAGCGACCCCGGTGCGCACTACGATTCAACCATCGAGATGCATGTCACCGATCTGTCGCCCATGGTCACCTGGGGCACCAGCCCGCAGGATGCGCTGCCGATCGGCGGGGTGGTTCCCGACCCGCAGGACGCACCCACACCCAATCGGCGGGCAGCCGTCGCGGAAGCACTGGACTACATGGGCCTCAGCGCCGGAATGCCGCTGGCCGGCCTCCCGATCGACCGAGTTTTCATCGGATCGTGCACCAACAGCAGGCTCGGCGACCTCCGGGCCGCGGCGCGCGTGGTCCAGGGCCGGCGCGCGCTCGTACCGAGCTTCGTATCGCCAGGCTCCGGACTCATCAAACAGGCGGCCGAGGCCGAAGGCCTGCACCGGATCTTCACCGATGCCGGGATCGAATGGCGAGACTCGGGGTGTTCCATGTGTGTCGGCATGAACGGCGATCTGGGGCAGCCGACAGAGCGTGTGGCATCCACATCGAACCGGAACTTCCAGGGTCGCCAGGGTAGCCGGGTGCGGACCCACCTCATGAGCCCGGCCATGGCCGCTGCCGCCGCCGTCAGCGGCAGGCTTGTCGACTGGCGGGCATTTTTGTGAGCGCGCCTTTCACCACCGTCCGCTCGCGGGCCGCCATCCTGAATATCTCCAACCTCGACACCGACCGGCTGGTGCCGGCCCGGTTTCTGCACCACCCTCGTTCTCTGGGCTACGGACAGTTCCTGCTGCACGACCTGCGCTTTGACGCCGACGGGAACGAGCGCGCCGACTTCGTCCTGAACCAGCCGCTGTACCGGGATGCGAGCATCCTGATTGCTGCAGACAATTTCGGCTGTGGCTCATCGCGCGAGTCAGCCGTGTGGGCGCTTCACGGGTACGGCTTTCGGGTCATCATCGCGTCGAGTTTTGGCGACATCTATTTCGAGAACAGTGGCAAGAATGGCCTGCTCAATGTCACGCTGGGCGAGCCCGAGTTGAACCGGCTGCGCCAAACCGTCGCACGGCATTCGGCCGGGGAGCTGACGGTCGATCTCGTGGCCCAGACGATTGACGCACCCGACGCCAGCCTCATCGGATTCGAATTCGATGCCACGAAGAAGAAAAGCCTCCTCCTCGGGCTGGACGATATTGGCCAGACCCTGGAGCTGACCGGTGACATCGAGAAGTTTGAAATGCGCTGTCGACAGGAAACCCCCTGGCTGTCGTTCCACTCCCCCTGAGCGGGCCAATGACCGGCTTGTTGCGCTTGGCCGCCTCGGTGCTTGCCACTGGCCCGGTGACATGGGCCGCCACCTACAAGGATTGAACCATGCCAAGAATTCTGGTCATCGTTCCATTTGCACTGGACGCAGACGGTGTTGCGCGACGCCGCGAGCAACTCGGGTCGGTCAGGCTGGACCCCGACAGCGAGTTCCACTACCGCGCGGTCAAGGCGGGCCCGACATCTTTCATGAGTCCCCACGATTGGGCGCTGATGGACCTTGCGATCTTCGAGGCAGGCTGCAGCGCGCAGGAGGAGGGCTTCGACGCCGTGTGCATCGACACCATGAGCGATTCCGGCATGGCCGCGCTACGGTCCGTGCTCGACATTCCTGTGATCTCGCCCGGACGGGCGTCGATGCTGTTCGCCCTGACACTGGGCTCCAGGTTTGCGGTGCTGGCCCAATGGAAACCCTCCATCGTGCGCTACCGCAAGTGCATTCCGGAATGGGGCCTGACACAGTCGTGTGCGTCGGTACGCTCCTTTGATGTCGAGCCCAGTTTCGACACCTTGATGGACGGCAAGGAAGACGCTGTATTCCCGCGCATGCTGGACGTCTGCATGCAATGCATCGAGGAGGATGGTGCCGACGTCATCATCCTGGGCTCCACCACCATGCACCAGGCAGCGGTGTGGCTCTCGAGCCGCCTGCCGGTGCCACTCGTGAATCCGGGGCCCTTGACCTACAAGCTTGCCGAGACGATGCTCGCGCTCCAGCTGAGCCACAGTCGGGCCTGTTATCCAAAACCCCTGGAGCCGCGAATTGACATGCTGCACGCGATGCTCGAAGCCGCCGCCAAAGTAGCCAGACCGTGACCTGTCAGGCCGGCGTCCGAAGGGTCAGACGCGCCGCGCTGGTGCCTGCGAGCCGCCCCAGCGTTACTGCGGTCAGCAGGCCGCCACCGGAAAAGTACCCCCAGCGCGAGGGACCGGACATACCACGGGCCGCGCCACCACCGGCAAACAGATTGGGGAGTCTGGAGCCATCCGGCCGCAGCGCCTGCGCATCGGAATCGACCACGATGCCGCCCTGCGTATGGAACAACGCGCCGGTGACCTTCACCGCACAGAAGGGTGCCTGCAGGGGGCGCTTGTTGGCGAAGCTTCTGCCGTGGACATCTTCGCGCTCGCCTGCGCACATCTGCGCGACCTCGGCAAAAGTCTGCTCCAGTGCATCGATCGGCAAACGGATAAGCGCAGCGAGTTCGGCAACCGTCTGGGCACGTTTCACGCCACCGAGCGCGTCGACTTCCTTGTAGTCGGAGAAGCCCAGGATCGGCGTCTCGCGAATGGCATCGAAGATGTCCCACGCAAACTGTCCGGGCTGGGAGATCGTGTCGACAGCCTGCTCCGAATAGCCCCGTACCTCATTTGAAAACCGCTGGCCCGATGCGTTGACCAGAAAACCACCTTCAACCAGAACGGCCCAGTTCATGGGATTGCCGTAGGGCGTGGCAACGGCGCCATGCCCCTGGTAACTTCCCAGGTCGGCAAGGGCCGCGCCCAGTTCCCGGCCCCATCGGATCGCGTCGCCCTGGTTGCCGACATGCCCCCAGAATTCAGCCTCTGCAATTTCCGGGATGAGCTCGCGCAGCATGTCCTTGTTGCCGCCAAAGCCGCAACAGGCCAATACCAGCGCTTTGCAGCCCACCGTTTCGGCGGAACCATCGGGCCGGGTGAATCGCACCGCGGTGACCTCGCCCTGCGCCGTGGCGTACAGGTCGGTGGCCAGCGCACTGGTGACGATGTCGATCTGCAAATTGCCAGCTGCAGCCAGCAGTGCATCCTGCAGTTCGGCACCGGTCCGGTTGGGGGTGCCATGCATGCGCCAGACCGAATGACCCGGGTACAGGAAACCTTCCACCAGGGTGAACTTCACCCCGTGCTGGTCCATCAGCCATTCAACGGTGGGCGCGGACGCCTTGGCCACAGTGCGCACGATGTTCGCGTCCGTCTCGCCATGGGCCTTGGCCAGGATGTCGCTGGCGAGTTGTTCCGGCGAGTCTTCAATGCCTCGGGCCTTTTGCAGCTTGCTGCCCGCCGCGGGAATCAGCCCGGTGGACAGCCCCGTACTGCCGGTAGGCCGGGCGTCCCGCTCCAGCACCAGCACCTCGGCCCCAAGCTCCTGCGCTGCCAGCGCGGCGGTGAGTCCGCAGGCCCCGGCGCCGATCACCAGCACGTCCACGCTGTATTCAAATCGGGCGTCTTCACTCGGCAGTACGGCCATTTTTCAGTCCTTGTCTGATTTGAGAAAGTATCACGGCACCCACACGGGGTCGCCAACCGGTGGGTTGCACCGCGAGGGCACCAGCATGCGCACCTCCTGGTCCCTGAGAAGGGGTCGCACCTTTTGCAGGTAAGCCTGGAACGCAGCATCTTTGAAAAGCAGGTCGCGGCGCTTCTGGCGGTCGAGGGCGTCCTCATAGCCAAACATCATGATGATCTGGTTGACATTGCCGATCTCCGTACGATAAAGGCCCAGGAAGTTCCCGCAGATCCGCACCTGCGGCTCCAGGCCTTCGGTCTCGAAAAGCGCCATGAATGTGGCGACAGAACCCGACTGCAGGGTGTAGGCGCGGTAGTCAATGATCACGGTGGACTCCTTCAATAATCAACATCGAACGACAGGCCGGCGAGACGCTGTCCAAGGCAGTCAGGCAGGACTCAGGCTGCGCATCAGCGGGCGGAGGTCGGCTGCACCATCAAGCCCGGCAACGGTCTCGATCACCTGGTTGACCTGACTGTCTGCCAGAACGCTGCCAGCCAGGGTGCGAAACTTTTCCTCCAGCTTCCCTGGACCGAAACGGGGTTGATCGCGCGGGAATTCGATGTCGCGGCGCACGGTCAAGCCCGATGCAAGCAGGATGCTGACGCTGAACCGCAGACGCTGCTCATTGAAGAAAAGCGCGTCGGCGGCGGTGTCGTGTTCGAGCTCGATGCGTCCCAGCAGGTCGCGCACCAGGGGGTCGAACAGGCGCGCGTCGCTGTACATCTTCGGGCCCAGCGGTTCGCCGACCAGCGCCATCACCACGGCATGCGGCAGAGAAAACTGCGCATCCACGGCTGAGCGGGGGTTGAAATCGTTGACCAGCGGGATCTGCATGCCGCGGACAGTCACGCGCTTGACGTCCTGCGGCGTTATTCCATGTTCTTCCACCAGGGCCCGGGTGGCCACGTAAGGCGGGTGGTTGCGCGCGATGGATGGGTAGATCTTGTGCTCGGTGTCGACGATCATCCAGCCTTCGCCCAGGTTGCGCGTGATGCGTTCGAAGTCGCAACGGTCGGAACCGGCCATGACATGGAAGCCCTGCTCGCCGTCAAGGATGCCAAACCCGCCACCAAAGCCCCGGTGCGCAGACAGGGCGGCCATGGTGGCCCCCATGCACATCCAGCCCCAGCCCAGCTTGACTTCGCGCATGGGGCGCGTCTCGGACGCCACGCCAAAATACTTGTAGGCCGACGGCACGCTGGCGTACGTGCCGGCGATGCCAAATGCGGCGTCCAGTTGGGTTTCGTCCAGCCCCAGCAGTTTGCCCGCGGTGACCGCTCCTGCAAACGGATGGTACTGCTCGCCCCAGACCAGCTTGCCACGTTGCGGCGTCGGCTGCATCGCCACGCCGATGCGTGCCACCACCTCGTAACCCAGCGCGATCGCCAGCAGCAGTTCGCGCCCACTCGAGCCGAAGTTTTCCCCGACGGCCAGCCCGCAAGCGCAGGTGATGAAACCGGGGTGGGTGACGTACTGGAGCGTGTCCTCGTAGTCCAGGGCGAAGGCCAGATTGCCGTTCGCATAGGCAGCCACCGGCATGGAAGTGCGCGCGCCGTGGCCAACGATGGTGGCCTGTTCGCGACCCGCCATGTCCAGGGCCATGTCGACATGCAGTCGGCCAACCCGCATGCGGTTGCCCGCAATGCAGTTGCCCAGAATGTTCAGTAAGGCACGCTTGGCGGCATCGATGGCGGCCGGCGACAGATCGCCGTAGTGCGCCTTGGCCACATAACGCGCCAGGTCTCGGGTAACACCCATGGTTCAGAACCTCCCAACGCCGGGGACAGGGCCGGCACCGCAATACAACAAAAGACGGCCAAAAAAATCCCGCGCCTCCATCACCTGATGCGCGAGCCCGGCATCTGCCAGCGCGAAAACCCCATGGACCGGAACGGGAGGCAGGCCGCGTGCCAGTGCCTGGAACACCGACTGCAATATGTCCGTGGTGTAACGGCCGCACCCATGGATGGAAATATGGCGGCGAAAAAGATCGAGCATGTCGACTTCGACACGCTCACCCGCATGCGCGCCAACCACCGCGATCCGCCCACCGGGCCGCGTAGCCGCGATCGCATTGCGCAGGCCATCGCCGGCAGCCACATCCAGCACCAGATCGACACCCGCGCCACCCGTCAGCGCGCGGACGGCCGCTGGCAGATCGGCCGCCCGGTAGTTGACCACGTGGCTTGCGCCCAGGGCGAGCAGGCGCTCGTTCTTCGCGTCCGACCCGGTCGCTGCAATCACGGTCGCCCCCAGATGCCGCGCCAGTATGACGGCAGAGACCCCGACACCACCACCGGCCCCGGTCACCAGGACAAGCTCGCCCGGCTGCAGGGACGCCGTGGTGACCAGCGCCTCCCAGGCAGTCGCGTATTTGTAGGACGCGATGGCATCCTGCAGCGACAGTCCCTCGGGCACGGCGACCGCCTGGTCTTCCCGGACCACCACGTGCTCGGCGTACGTTCCGGGCAACTGACCACCCAGCGTGCGGACATCGAGGCACATGTTCTGGCGCCCGAGCAGGCAGTTCTTGCACTGGCGGCAGGTACGGAATGCATAGGTGCCAACCCGCTGGCCGATGCGCCACCGCTGCACGGCCGAACCGACCGCAAAGACCGTCCCGGTACCCTCAGTACCCAGGGTATGCGGCAGGCACACAGCCATTCCCGAGACCCCATTGCGGATGTCCAGGTCGAGGTGGTTGACCGCCGCCCATTCCAGCCGCAGCACGATCTGGTCGGCTGCAGGTGCGGGCGACGGAACATCGCGCACGACCAGCGCCGGCGCTGTTCCATGCCGCTCGAAGACCGTGGCTTTCATGGCGTGCCCCTGTCTCGGTCCGTTCCCGCCGGGCAGGGCTTACTTCGGCGCGTTCTTTAGCACCTTTTCCACAAACTCGGGGTGTGCGATCGATTGCATCGCAGGTCCGATGGGTCGGTCAGACTTCATGATTTCGTACTTCTCGAGCGTCTGGAACAAAGTTGTCAGTGCGGCGGCGCTGGGCGCCGTGTCCTTGGGGTCGTAGTAAGCATTGAAGCCCTGCCCGACCAGGAACTTCACCGCCTCCGACGTGTAGCCGGTGGCCTTGGCAAACACGGCGTAAACCTCGTCCGGCCGCTGGCGCAGGGCCTGGGTCGCCTCGTGCAGCGACTCGATGACTGCCAGCACCGCATCTTCATTTTGCCTGGCATACTGCGCCCGCACGCCCCACCCGGAGTTGAGCCATTGCCCCCCCTTGAGCTTGAGCATGTCGTTGGCCGTGAACAGGCTCCTGGCGGCACCGGTGCGCACCAGCTCCGAGGTGAATGGCGGCCACACCAGTATGCCATCCACTTCCTTGCGCTGGAACAGCGTGTTCATGTCAGTGGCATTGGCCCGGACCAGATCGATGTCCGAGTCCTTGATGCCCGAGCCGCTGAGATACATGGCCAGCATAGCGTAGAGCTGTGACGCCTTGCCGGGGAACGCTATCTTCTTGCCCTTGAGGTCGGCGGCGCTGCGTATGTTGCTGTCGGCCCGCACGACAAGACCTGCCGCATTGGCGAGTTCGTCGTAGATGTACCAGAGGTCCGGGTTGCGCATCGCGGCACTGATCATCGGCGCCACCCCCAGCAAGGCCATGTCGATGGACCCGGCAGCCATGCCCTCCAGGATCGGCGGGCTGAACGGCATCACGATCCACTCCGGCTTGAAACCGCGCTTTTCGAGCAGCTTCATGTCGCGCACGTAATAACCCAGCAATGGCGCTGGTTGAAGCGCGATGCGGATCACCTTTTCGGCCGCGAACGCCTTGCTCTGAATGCCCAGAGCACCCGTGAGGACGAGCGACGAAAGGCCAGCCTTCAACAAACCTCTACGAACTAATTTCGACATACCCATCTCCTTAATTTATTCAGGGACCACAACGAACAAGCACACACCAGCAAAAACTATTTCACCCGGCGGGCCGCAAGGCTGCCTCCCGGGCCGCCTTGAGCACTTCATCCTTCAGGGCGGAGTACACAGGCTTCATCAAGTTTCCGAATGCCGCGGAGGTCACGTCGCGCGGGTAGGGAAGGTCGACGTCGATGATGGTTTTGATCTTTCCCGGGCGGGCCGTCATGATCGCGATGCGCCCCCCCAGGTAGACCGCCTCCTGGACCGAATGCGTGACGAAGATCACCGTGCGCTTCGAGCTGCGCCAGATCGACAGCAACTCCTCCTGGAGCATTTCTCGGGTCTGCGCGTCGAGTGCGCCGAAGGGCTCATCCATCAGCAGAATGGGGGGGTCGTTGGCAAGCGCGCGCGCAATGCCCACCCGCTGCTTCATGCCGCCGGACAATTCGTTCGGATAGGAGTTCTCGAAGCCCTTCAGACCCACCATGTGTGCGCACTTCAATGCGATGGACCTGCGCTCGGGTGCCGGCAGGCCTTTGATCTCCAGCCCGAACTCGATGTTGCCGACCACGGTGCGCCAGGGGAATAGTGCGTAGCTCTGAAACACTACCCCCCGGTCCGCACCCGGGCCCTGGACCGGCTGGCCGTCGATGTTCAGCACCCCTTCGCCTGGCGCCTCCAACCCCGCGACCATTTGCAGGAACGTGCTCTTGCCGCAGCCGCTGGGCCCTACAAGGCAAAGGAATTCGCCCTCCTGGATATCGAGATCCACGCCATCCAGAGCCAGCAAGGTCTGGCCTGTACGCTCTATCAGGTAGCTCTTTTTCAGGCTGCGCGCTTGAATTTTGATGTGCATGTGCAGTTCCGCCTGTTTATCGTTACAGATGCGCTGTGCGCCGCGCCAACAATCCGAACAACCAGTTGTAGGTGGCCCCGATCACGCCAATCGCGACCATGCCAACCACGATGACATCGGTCCGCAGCAGTTCGCGCGCATCCGCCAGCATGTAGCCCAGGCCAGAACGCGACGCCACCAGTTCCGCCGCCAGGATCGAGACCCAGCAGATGCCGAATGCCACTCGCATCGCAACGATCAATTCCGGCATGATGGCCGGCAGGACCACTTTCCTGAAAAGCACGATATCGGTGGCACCGAGCGTGCGTGCAGCCTTGATCAGGTCGGGGTTGACGCCCCGCACAGCCGAGATCGCGGGCAACAGCATCACGAAGAAGCCCGCGTACCAGATGATGAAGATCTTGCCGCTTTCGCTGGTGCCGAACCACAGGATGGCCAGCGGTATCCAGGCAAATGCCACCACGAAGCGGAAGGACTCGATGATGGGTTCTGCGGCGGTGAAAAGCACCTTGTGCCGACCCAGGAAAATGCCCAGGGGCACTGCGGTGACCACCGCCAGCACAAAACCCAGGTTGACGCGGGCCAGGCTCACCAGCGTCGCCTTGGGCAGCTCGTTGCTGGCGACGAGTTCATACGCGGTCTTGAACACCGACTTGAGCGATGGCAGGATCACCTCCCGGACACCCAGGTTCTCGGCCACGAGCCAGGGCAGCACAATGAACAGCAGGATTCCGGTGATCGCCAGAACAAACGAAGCCTTGCCGGAGACCGGCCTAGACATGGAACACCTTGCGTTGCATCCAGAGGAACAATGCGTTGAGGACATAACCCACCGCGCCGACCAGCACCATGCAGCCGATCACCAATTCGGAATTGAACGAAGCCTGGGCACGCAACATCATGTAGCCGATACCCCGGTCCGTGGCGATCATCTCCGCCACCAGCACACCACCCCACGCACCCTGCAAGGCGATGCGCAGGCCCAGGAGAATGCCCGGCGTCGCGCTGGGAACCACCACGCGGCGAAAAACGATCCATTGATTCGCGCCCAGGGTCAATGCCGCCTTGACAAGATCCTGGTCGACCCGCAGTGCCGCGGCCAGTGTGTTCAACAGGATGATGAACACACAGGATATGGCGATCACGAAGATCACGCTCTTGAAACCCAGCCCGAACCACAGGATCGCCAGGGGAATCCACGCGATCGATGAAATCGGCCGCAGCAGTTCCACTGGGCCGGCAAATAGGCCCCGGACAATCGGGGACTGCGACATGGCCAGGCCCAGGCTGATGCCCACGGAACCGGCGATGGCCATGCCACCGAAAGCCCGTTCCAGGCTGGCGAGCACATTGCGGCCCAGGGTGCCGTTCGCCGCCTCGCCGAAGAGCGCCATCACCACCCGGTGCGGGGCAGGGAGCACGGAGGCGATCACCGGAGAGCTGCTCGACGCAGCCCACCAGACCAGCAGCAGCACCACAGGCAGAATAAGTCGCAGGATCATGGCAGACGGTCGAACACCATGACGCAATCTACGGCCAAGGGACCATCTTCATTGACGATCACGGGGTTGAGGTCGAGTTCACGCAACACCGGCTGCATGGCCGCGGCCCAGGCAGACAGGCCGGACAACATGCGGGCGATGGCCTGTCGGTCGACCGCCGGTCGGCCCCGCACACCGTCGAGCACTGCACCGAGGCGCAACTCGGACAGCATCCGGTGTGCCTCATCGACTCCGAAGGGCGCGCGCCGGAACACCACATCCTTGAGCACCTCCACAAGCACGCCGCCGATGCCGACCATCACCAGCATGCCGAACACGGGATCGCGCTGAACACCGACCACCAGTTCCAGGTGACCGTGGACCATCTTTTGCACCAGCACGCCGTCCAGCCGCGCCAGCGGCAGGGCCGCCCTGGCATCGCGCAGCAGTCGCGCGAAGGCCTGGCGGACGGCAGCCTCGTCGTCTAGCATCAGTGATACGCCGCCGACTTCGGTCTTGTGCGCGATATGCGGGGACTCAATTTTTGCGGCGACCGGGCCACCGGCCGCCCGCCAGAGGGCAACCGCCTCGTCCGCATCCTGCGCCAGTGCAACCGGGGCCATCGGCACACCGGCGCCGGCAAGCCATGCCACAGCGCGCACGGAGTCCTGCAGCCCATCGGAGATATTCTCACCCAGGGCGGCAATCGCCTCGGGCACCGGGAGCGCTTCAGGCGCCGGTCGGCACAGGTGAGCGTGGAAACGAACCAGCCCGCTCGCCGCTTCGACGGCGCGCTCCCCGGCACCGAACACCACGATACCTTCCGCACGCAGGCGCTGCACGGCGTCCTCGGGTGCGGCAACCCAGCACACGAAGAAGGGCTTGGCGGTCTGGCGCTGGATGTCGCAAAAGATGCCCACCAGCTTGTCGCCGTGGGCCAGCATCAGCTGCAGCCACACCACACACACGTGCACATTCGGGTCTTCCATGAGTCGGATGACCGAGTCGCGGAACAGCTCGGGATTGGCGACGAATTGCCCCGTCACGTCGACCGGGTTGCCCACTGCGCCAAAAGCTGGCGTCACCTCGATCAGGCGGATTCGGGTGGCCTCGGTCAGTTCGGTCACCACCAGGCCGACTTCTTCGGCTCGGTCAGCCATCATCACACCCGCTCCGCCAGACTGTGTGACGATACCCAACCCATTGCCGGCAGCTTCCCGCGGCTGGTTCAGTACCTCCAGCAGGTCCAGCATCTGTTCTTCGTTTCGCACACGGAGCACACCGTACTGGCGCAGCACCGCATCGAACACTGCATCTTCCACAGCCAGCGCGCCGGTATGCGACGCGGCAGCCCTCACACCGGCAGCCATGCGCCCGACCTTCATCAGGACCAGCGGTTTGCGCAACTGTTGGCAGCGTTGCGCCAGCCGCACCAAGGCCGCACCATCGTCCAGCCCCTCCAGGTAACCGGCTGCCACCCGGACACGCGGATCCTCGATCACGGCCATCATCAATTCGCTGAAACCCAGGTCCGCCTCGTTACCCGTATTGATGAAATAACCCAGCCCGAGGCCTCGCTTGCGGGCAAGCGCTGCGATGGCGGTGCCGAAAGCGCCCGACTGGGACACGAAGGCGATTGGCCCGGGGCCGGTCTCGCCATCCGCATATTGACTGAACGTGGCATATACGTTGTCGAACGCATTGATGAAGCCCAGACAATTGGGTCCGCAGATCCTTACGCCATGCCTGCGTGCGGTGTCCACCAGGACACTTTCCAGGGCCTGACCCTCTGCACCCATTTCCCCGAAACCGGAACTGAAGATCACTGCAGCACGCACACCGCGCCGCCCCAGGGCGTTGATGCTGTCGACGACCCCGCGGGCAGGCACGACGACCACGGCCAGGTCAGGCACCTCCGGCAGACTGCCAACGTCGGGATAACACTTCAGACCGGCGATCACGTCGTATTTGGGGTTCACCGGCAGGATCCGCCCGGCATACCCTTTGCCCAGCAGGTGCTTCAACGGCCGCCCGTTGACCTTGGTCAGGTCGGCCGATGCGCCGATGATCGCAATCGAACGCGGATGGATCAACCGACGTACGGTTTCAGCGCGGTGGTTGGTCATGTCGCTCGTCACTATGGCACTTCAATTCGCAAAGGCTGCTATGCCGGTCTGGGCGCGGCCAAGTACCAAGGCATGAATATCATGTGTGCCTTCGAGTGTATTGACTGTCTCGAGGTTGAGCATGTGCCGGATCACGTGGTACACATCCGCGATACCGTTGCCGCCATGCATGTCCCGTGCCGCACGTGCCACATCCAGTGCCTTGCCAGCGCAATTGCGCTTGAGCAGAGACACCATTTCAGGGCTCGCCCGCCCGGCGTCCCGCAACCGGCTCAGGTGAAGGCATGCGTGCAATCCCAGCGTGATCTCGGTCTGCATGTCTGCCAGCTTCTTCTGGATCAGTTGGTTGGCCGCCAGTGGGCGGCCAAACTGCTTGCGATCGAGCACATACTGGCGTGCGGCATGCCAACAGAACTCGGCCGCACCCATGGCGCCCCAGCAGATACCGAAGCGGGCATTGTTCAGGCAGGAAAAAGGCGCACTGATGCCGTTCGCCTTGACCAGCAACTGCTCGTCTGGCACGAAGACATCGTCCATCAGGATCTGCCCGGTCGGTGAAGCACGGACCGAGAATTTGCCGTCGATCTTGCTGGTCGAAAGCCCGCGCATGCCGCGCTCCAGGATGAAACCCCTCACCTTTCCTGCCTCGTCCTTCGCCCAAATGATCATCACGTCGGCGATCGGTGCGTGTGTGATCCATGTCTTGTTTCCTGTCAGGCGCCATCCGCCATCGACCTTCCTGGCGCGGCTCGCCATTCGCCCGGGGTCGGACCCATGGTCGGGCTCTGTCAGGCCAAAACACCCCAGCATTTCTCCGCGCGCCATGATCGGCAAGTAACGCTGGCATTGTGCTTCGGTACCAAAAAGGTAAATCGGCAACATGCTGAGCGTGCTTTGCACGCCCATCGCCGAGCGGTAGCTCGTGTCTATTCGTTCGAGTTCCCGCGCAACCAGGCCATATGACACGAAGTTGATGCCCGCGCATCCGTAACCCTCGATCGTGGCGCCAAGGAAGCCCATGGCACCCATTTCCCGCATCACTTCAACATCGAAAGTCTCGTTCCGGTTCGCCTCGACGATGCGCGGCATCAGGCGCTCTTCGGCATAGGCACGCGCGCTGTCGCGGATCATCACCTCCTCCGGAGTCAGCATGTCCTCCAGCCGCAACGCGTCCTTCCAGTCGAAGGCAACGCCCAACATCCCGGCTTTCTCGCGTTTGGTGGATTCGAGGGTCTGCATGGGTCGGCTCAGTGCTGCGGCTGGGGCGCTGGCTGGACAGGACGGAATTTGGGAATGCAGATCTGGTCACTGAGCACCTCGAAATGCACCTGGACCCGCATTCCGACATGGACGTCCTCGGGCAGGCAATGCGTCACCTGGGCGTACATGCGCGCAGCGTCATCCACATCGATCAGGCACAGGATGACCGGCAGATCCGCCTCCCACACGGGAGAGTTCATCGCAACCGTATGGGACACCGTGTGTGAATAGACTGTTCCCAGCGTCTGCGTCGGTGTCCATGCCAGTTCCCGGCTGCCGCACTCGATGCACCAGGGTTTGGGATGAAAATTGAAGCTGTCGCACTTCTGGCACTTCTGCATGACCAGGCGCCCCTCCCGGGCGGCAGTCCAGAAGGGCCGTGTCTGGTCGGTGATCTCGGGCAGGGGCTTGCCAGTGGCGAAATCGGACATGGGTCAGGGCTCCGTTCCAAGAATCAGCGATACACAGCTCCGCCCGGGGCGGCCATAGGGAATACCACCGAAGCCGCATGCAGCGCCGATGGTGGCGCCCGGCACCTGCCGGTCCCCCGCTTCGCCGCGCAACTGCGTGACCGCCTCGACCAGTGGCATGAAGCCACCGATGGCGCCGCCGGGCTGACCACCGGAAAGCTGCCCGCCATCGGTGGACAACGGGAAGTCACCATCGAAGCGCAGGTCGTGCTCGTCGACGAAGTGGCCACCCTCTCCCTTCTTGCAGAATCCGTAGTCCTCGATCGTCATCATGGCGATGAAAGGGAAGTCGTCGTAGGGCTCGAAAAAATCAATGTCCTTGTGGCTGACACCTGCCATCGTCATGGCCTGGGGTGCCGCGGTAGCGAACCCCGTCGTGGTGATATCTGGAAATGTCCGGGAGCCATGGTAGTAGTTGTTGGATTCGCCATACCCGCGCAGATACACCGGCCTGTCCGTCAATGAGCGCGCCGTTTCTGCCGACGTCACGATGTAGGCGAGCCCACCGTTGACAATCGGAACGCAGTCCAGCAACCGGATCGGCTCGGTCAGGACGCGCGAGCCCAAATACTCGTCCAACGTGATCGGCTTGCGGAAGATCGCTCCGGGATTCAGGGTGGCGTGGAAGCGGGTTGTCACGGCGATCTTGCCAAGTTGCTGCGGCGTCAACTTGTATTGGTGCATGTAGCGGGTCAACACCAATGCGAATTGCGCACTGGCACCCATCACCCCGAAGGGCCCCTGGAAATCCCAGTAGACGCCACGGGTGCGCTCGGGCGACAACGGCAAGCCGGGCGCGACCGATGGAATGCTCAGCGGTGTATCCGCGCCGACGACCAGTACGCGGTCGACCACACCGGCCTTGATCAAGGCGGCGGCCCGGGTCAACATGGCGGCGGCCGACGCGCCACCCTGGTCGGCCCGCAGCAGAATCTGCGGGCTGATGCCCAGGTTCTCGGCCGTTGCCGCAGACCAGTTCACGGTATGCGCCGCCTCGGCATGCGAGACACCCAGTCCTTGCCCGTTGAAGTCGTTCTTGGACATGCCCGCCTTCTGCAGGGCCAGATCGGCGGCCCAGGCGATGTACTCATCGACGGTAAGCACAGGTTCTCCGGGCTTGACCCGGCTGTAAGGGGTTCTTCCGTAACCCACGATCGCGACTTCTGAACGCATAGGCTGTTTTCCGGATGTCTTTGTCATGGGTGTGTTGTCGCAGCGCGGCCACCGCCATTTGCCAGTTGACGCGGTGCCACACCGCCAGGCTTGCCGCGCCCCAGGAAGGCCTGGACACCCTCCTTCTGCACGGCCATGTCGAGCGCCCGCTGCATCCAGGCATCGTCCGGGGCCACTTCACGTTGTGTGGCCCCACCGCCGGGCATCATGTTCAGCCTTATCTCGGGTTGACCAAATGCCGCGCTGCGGGCCGCAATGATGATGTGGGCATGCAGGGCCAATTCGCATCCACCCCCAACGCCGACCCGCTGAAGGCGGCAATCACCGGCTTGGAACAATCCGCAATCGCCTTCCAGTAACGCAGCATCTGTTGGCGCCAGATGTCGGCCGTTCCGAAGGCCTGGATTTCCTTCAGGTCCGCGCCCCCAGCAAAGTGGGGGCCGTTGCCGCAAACCACGATGCGAACGCACGGTGTCGTCCTCGTCCAATTGCTTGAAGCGGCTGGCCAAGGCCTTGCGCAGCGCCATGTTCAAGGCATGGCGAACCCGTGGCCGATTGAGCTGCAGCCGAGCGACACCGGGGCGCGGACGATCGACCATCAGGAGTTGTGGATCGTCGGATTGCGCATTTTCCGGGCCATGCATGCGATTTATTCTAGGGACGCCGCATAATTCCACAACTTTAGATCTTGAATTGGTGAAATTCATATTCCAAATAGTACAGCAGGCACCCGGCGCGTAGTCCACCCACGTTCCAGGGCAGCTTCCGGGGGAGGGGGACAATTCCAGTTCGCGCCGTCCCCCGCGCAAAGGTGCTGCCAGTTGCGCTGGCTGGCACTGTCCTACTGGCTCAAAGCCGTTCGCACAAATCAATCAGCTGGTTGCGAAACCACTGGTGCCCGCTGTCCGATTCCGCGGACTTGTGCCAAATCAGGTAGACCGGCAACTGTGGCGTGCGCAATGGCATGGCATGCGCCCTCACACGGAAATGGTCCGCATAGAGCAACGCCATACGGCGCGGCATCGTGGCGATCATGTCCGAAGACTGCACGATCAGGGGCATGGACATGAAATGCGGCACCGTCACGACCACGTGGCGCTTCAAGCCGCGCTTGGCCAGCGCGGCATCGATCAATGGCATGGCGTCCGGGCGCGGCTCGATGATCACCTGACCCAGCGCCAGAAAGGACTCCAGGCTCAGCTTGTCACCGATCAATGGATGGTCGCGCCGGGACAGCGTCAGCAAGGTCTCGGTCATCACGCATTTGTTGACGTAGTCCGGATTGCGTATCGGATAGTAGTCCAGGGCCAGATCAACCACACCCTCCATGAGCGCCGCCTTCAAGCTGGCGCTGGGCTCGGGTCGGATCCGGATCTTGACCTGGGGCGCGACAACGGACAGCCAGTCCACGAACCTGGGGAGGATGACCACTTCGCCGTAGTCCTCCACGGCGATCGAAAACTCGCGGGAAGACTGCGAAAAGTTGAAGCCTTCGTCACCCCCGAGCCCGCGTTCGATGATCAGCAGGGCCTGGCGCACCGGCTCTGCCAACGCCTTCGCCTTGGCATTGGGCACCATCCCCTGGGCACTCCGCACGAACAGCGGATCGTCCAGCGAAATGCGCAGGCGGGCCAGTGCATTGCTGACGGTCGGTTGCGACAGGCTCAGCTTGTCGGCCGCCTTGGAGATGCTGCGCTCGCTGTAGATCGCATCGAATGTCAGCAAAAGGTTGAGGTCGAACGAACGTAGATTCATCGACTTGATTCTGCCAGCCTGTCGTCGGGTCACGCCTTTGGGGTCAATCGTTGCTCCACAGCCCACGTAAACACGGCTGCGATGGCAACCATGTACCGGTCCTTCAGGACCTTGGAGACGACCGATGCGGCCTTGGCGCTGTGGGGAACGGTGACCGCCGGTCAAGGGGCCCCTGGCATTGACCGAGGGGCATGGCACTGAAACTGCTAGCCGTTGTCGAACAGCACGGCCTCGAAGTGTTGGCCTGAGCGTCAGACTGGCACGCCGATGGCATCAGCCGTTGAACCACTGAATATTAGACAGCGTCCAATAAGCTTTTCGACCGGCAAGAAAAATGCACGCAACACATCAGCGTCAAGTGCTTGATTTAATTTTTTACTGGCTCCTCGACCCGGGCTCGAACCAGGAACCTACGGATTAGCAGGCGGCACGACTAACAGGGTGGGAGGCCGCATGGTTGCTCACTGTCGGCCCGGAACTGTCCAATACTTTTGGCTAATTGCTGCAAATCTGGCCATATATCCATGCGGGTTGCAGCTCTGTGACTACTGGATATTGGACAGCGGGGCTTGTCCATAAGTTATCACCGAATGATATAGTCCCAGACTCATGAATGGTCCAGACTTATCACCTGCGCAAAAGTAGGGCGCACAAAAAAGCCAGCGGGAAGCTGGCCAGTGGGTCAGCGTCTGATCAGCTCAATGGTGTGACTGATGCGCTTCTTGGTCACGAAGCTTGATCAAATCAGCAGCTGTCAATTCAACATCTCTGCCATCAAGTGACACAAGGATGCTGGTGTTGGTCTTGATTGCTAGATCTTCTGCCGACTTGGCTGCACGAAGCATCGCTGCGTATGAACCTGCCAAATCTGGGTCAGTGGAGTTACGGATGTCTTTGGGATTCATTTGTTGCTCCAGTCAATCAATATGGGTGGGCGGTGATAGCTGTCAAAGAAGGCCCATGAATCAACTACCTTGCTGTATCGCTCATGGAAGTTTTCTAAGCCTGCTTTGAACCGCCTGCGAATAACGTCTTCAGGAATGTTGTGACCACCTTGCAAAACACGGCGGGCGGCTCTTGATACTGCGATGTCTTCATTGGGCAATGACAAAAACCACAGCTTAACTTGTTAGCCGTGGGCTTGCCATAAGGGGATCTTTTTCAAGTAGGCTAAGCCCGACAGCGTTGTTTCAAAGGCAAAGCTGTTTCCAGCATCCACGCATTCGTCGATTTCTTCCAGCATCAGTCGGCCAGCTTTAAAAGAAGCCGTTTCTGGATTGAACGGAGCCAAGCCGGCAGCGATCAAGTCGGCGTTAATGAAACGCAGCGTTTGTGCTTCAGCAGGCAAAAAGTCACGGGCAAATGTGGTTTTGCCAGCTCCGTTGGGTCCTGCAATGATGATGATTTTTTTCAAATTTTGATCGTGTTCTGTCAATTTTATGCTGTGCAGGGTCACTTGCCAACCGGAACATCCAAGCCACAGGACCTCAAAAGACCGGTCCTGCTCGTGGCAAAGAAGGACTTGCTTGATTGGAGCAGCAGATGATCAAGATCACGGTGGACAGCGCAGTTTATGAGGCCTTGCAGAAGGCTTTTCCCAAGCCTGCCAACACGGCGCACCGGGCACTGGCTAAATACATCAGCGTGCTGGAGACCATGCTGTTTCAAAGCCTGCACGCATGGCCTGGTTGGGCATGCGTTCGGCCATGCCCTTCAACTCGGCCAGGGCGCGACTGGCGGCAACCAGTTGCTCGACGCTGGCTTCACCGGTCGGCAGGGGCTGCTGGCAGAAGAAGCAGACATTTCCTTGAAGGAACAGCAGGCGTTCGAGTTGTTTCATGGAGGCTCAAGGAAGCTGGAGCGAGGACAACTTACCGTGGGATCTGGCAGGTCCAGGATCAGGTTCTGCAGCCTTTGCCTGCAATTGCGCTCGATGGCACTTTGTTCCTGGTGTCAGCAAAGCCGGAATCAGTTGATGCACGAATCTTCAAGAATCGTTGTGATTTTCTTTGATTGGTATAAAATTTTATACAAAATGGGCGTGAATGGACAACGACGGAGAAAAGGAGATCCGCTGGGTTGGGTCTGCCTTTGCCGATCTGGTGGCATTCCCGGACGAGCCGCGTCGGGATGCAGGTTTCCAACTGAGCAAGGTTCAGGCGGGCCTGGAGCCGGAGGACTGGAAACCATTCGAAGTCGTGGGCACCGGCACAAAAGAAATTCGTATCAGGGACAGCAGCGGAATATTCCAGGTGATGTACGTCGCCAAGTTTGAGGAGGCGGTGTACCTACTGCACTGCTTCCAAAAGAAGACGCAGGCGACCAGCAAGCAGGACAAGGACATTGCGGCGGTGCGTTATCGCGCTGTGGTCAACGCGAGAAAGGTGAAGAAATGACGATCGATGCTGAAATCCGCCATGTAACCAAGCGGGGTAGCAACCTGTTCTTGGAACTTGGATTTTCGGCCGAGGAAGCCAAACGGCTGCAGGCAGCCTCACGCACGCAGATCAACGACACGCGGCAGCTCAAGGAGCAGTTGATGTCTGAGCTGACCGAATGGATCGAGCAGCATCACCTGAAGCAGGCTGAGGCGGCTGCGATCTTGATGGTGTCGCGCCCACGCGTGTCCGATGTGGTGAACAAGAAGACGGCCAAGTTCACGATCGATACGCTGGTCGAGATGCTAAGCAGGATTGGAAAGCCTGTCAGGCTGGCAATCGGTTGACCGCCGGTCAAGGGGCCCCTGGCATCGACCCAGGGGAATGGCACTGAAACTGCTGGCCGCGTTCGAAAGGCAAAGTCTCGAAGCGCTGGCATGAGCGTGAGACTGGCACACAACGCCGCATGTTTGCTCACTTTCGGCCTTTGACCGTCCAATATTTTTGGCGGATTTCAGCAACTCTGACCAAGTATCCGCGCGGGGTGCCACTCGGTGACTACTGAATATTGGACCGCGCCCAATGGAGCGGATCAGAGCATCTTGACCCTTGGCAGTTTGCGCATGCCCCGGTCGAATGTGGCGGTAAAGTCGCACCCCTGCCTGGCATGCTTGGCGACGATCAGGCAGTCTGAGAATCCGCAGTTACCGTGCCCGAACATGTCGGCCGCCAGAGTGACCGCTTCGCGGTCCTCGAAGGCAAACGCTGTTTCGTTCAGAAGACTGCGGATTGCCAGCAACTGTTCAGCGTCGTTCTGGTCGAAGGCCGAGCGCAGGGTCCATACCGCTTCCGCCAGGACTACATCGGTCACCAGTAGTGATCCTGGCGTGCCACCATGCTCTGCCAGCAACGAATCGATGCGCTTGTTTTGCGTCGGCTCGTCGTTGAGCCACAGGCTGCTCGACGGTCAGCGGCGTCTCGTGCGGCGACTTGAGCAACCCACGGATGCGCCTTGCATCGGGCAAGACCCGCCGAGCCGTGATGGTGTTGTCCTCCAGGATCTGGAAGTCGAGCATCGAGCCGGCATCCAGTCCGAGCCGATCGCGAATTTCCTTCGGGAGGGTGATCTGGCCCTTGCTGGTGAGTGTGGCGAACATGGTGAGATCCTTGAGTGCGAGTCGTCTCCTTACATTCTATCTGCGTAAGGAATCTGGTGTCGATCGTACCGGGCCTGGCGGGCATCGCCACGCAGATTGCCGCCACCGAGATGCGCCAGCGCTATGAGCGCCTCCAAGGCTCGGTGGCTACTGGATATTGGACAGCAACTTTTGCCCGAAGGTTATCATCGAATGATATAGTTTAAGGCCTATGAATGGTCCAGACATCGGCCTCGAAACACTCCTTGATCTGGACGGCAGTATTCTGGAACAAGAAGGCGGCTACTGGTTGAAGATTGAGGCGCGACGGGTCCCGGCGTCTGAGCATGTGTTGCATGGCATCAGGTACAGCCTGACGCTGCACGACAAGTACGGCACCCGAGTTTTGGGGCACGACAACGCACATGCGGTGAAACCGCCGAAGAAGTTCAAGTTCGCTGGCCAGCGATTGCCGTACGACCATCGTCACCGGACATCGAGCGACAAAGGCGTGCCTTACGCGTTCGATACGGCACATCGGCTTTTGGAGGACTTTTTCGCAGAGGTGGATCGTGTAATCAAGGAAGCTAAGCAATGAAAACCATAGTCATCGGTGTCATGCCCCAAGAGCAAATTCGGGCTAGAGCTATCTCCATCGCCAAGGGCGAGTACAAGCCCAAGGCGGGTGAGCCCAAGATTTGGTTCACCTCCATGAAGTCGGTGGCCGAAGTGCTGAGCGACCAAAATCGCGCTTTGCTGAAGGTGATCCGGGAGACCAATCCTGATTCGATGGCTGTTTTGGCCAAGGCAACGGGACGGCAACCAGGCAATCTGTCGCGCACCTTGAAGACGATGTCGCGCTACGGCCTGGTGGACCTCCAGCGTGAGAAATCCCGCGTGCGGCCGGTCGTGACGGCGACCGAGTTCCGAATTCTCGCCGGCGCTTGAAGCTGTCAACATCAGAACGTGGAGAATGCGGTGGTGCTGGGTTGCTCTACCCCTACTTGACGCCGAATGCCGGGCACGCCTGGCGACGACCAGGCAGTCGGAGAATCCGCCGTGGAGGTGCTCGAACATGTCGGCCGCCCGCATCGCTACATGACTGGTTGCCGAAGGGCCACCTGGCGTAATTCATTGGCGACACGGTGGATGCACTGGACTTCAAGGCGTTCTATGCGCGCTGTGCAGGAGGCAGCGCACGCAAACAGCCGTTTCACTCGGCGAATTTTTGCTCCGCACTCCGAGGCTTCGGTGACGGCCGTAGAACGTTGCCGGACGATATGGCCCTGGTGCACCCGCTCGGCAGTGAGGATATCGGTGAGGTTCTTATCGGGCGCGCCATCTCTTGGGGCGGACATGTTGTGTAAACGAACATGTCGCCACAATACGTTAATAAATGCGTACTATTTTTAACCTATTCAGTCGGGTTGCGGGCGATCAGGCTCATCGCGTTAGCAACTCGAACAGCGCCTGGTTGATGAAATACACATCCCGGCCGATCTTCTGACCGGTCAGCACACCCAGCCGCTCCAGCTCGCGCAGGTACTTCGAACAGGTTTGCCGGGTGCCCATGCCGGCACGCTCCAAGAAGGCAATCTTGCAGTAGGGCTGCCGGAATATCTGCTCGATCAGGTCCTTGCTGTAGACCCCTGGCGCCTCGCGCTGCACACGCTCGCGCACCGATTCCATCAGCGCCAGGATGTCGGTGATCTGCTGGTGGGTGCGCAATGAGGTCTGTTCCACCGCGTCCAGCATGTACAGCACCCAGTCGTCCCAAGCCCCGTCTTCGGTCACACGGCGCAGGCCCTCGTAGTAGGCCGCCTTGTGGTCGATGATGTAGCGCGACAGGTAGAGAACCGGCAGGTTCAACAGCCCACGGTCCACCAGATACAGGATGTTCAGAATCCGCCCCGTGCGCCCGTTGCCATCCGCAAAGGGGTGGATGGCCTCGAACTGGTAGTGCACCAGTGCCATCTTCACCAGCACGTCCAGGCCATCCTCGGCGTGCATGAAATTTTCCAGCTCGCGCAGCTTGTCGCGGATGACGCCTTCGCCTTCGGGCGGGGTGTAGATCGTCTCGCCGCGACTGTTGGCGATGCGCGTGCCGGGCACACGGCGCACGTTGAAATCAGTCCGCTTGATCAGTTGGGCTACTTCGATGAACAGGCCGGTGGCCAGCGGCCGCTCCTTGATCTGCCTGAAACCATGGTGCAGTGCCTGCCGGTATCGCAGCACCTCCTTGGCTTCGGCGCTGGCTGGCAATGCTTCGTCCGAAGCCGCCTTGAACAACTCGTCGTTGGTCGTCAGGATGTTCTCAATTTCCGACGATGCCCGCGCTTCTTGTAGCACCAGGCTGTCGATCAGCATGGCCTGGTTGGGCATGCGTTCGGCCATGCCCTTCAACTCGGCCAGGGCGCGACTGGCGGCAATGGTCTTTTTCAGGATCGCCTTGCTCTCCAACTCCGTAGTGGGCGGCAGTGGTGGCAAGTCGTTGAATGGGGTGTTGCGGTCGAACATCTCGTTCCTCGTTACGTTCTGCTGGCAGGCGACAGGGCATCCGGATCATCCGTCGGACATCGGCAGTGTGTAGGTGACCTTGGTATCGTCCACGGTCACATAGCTTATCGTGGGATCTGGCATGTCCAGGATCAGGCCATCAGGGCGGGCATCGCCACGAAGATTGCCGCCACCGAGATGCGCCAGCGCGATGAGCGCTTCCAAGACGAGGGAACACGAAGTCAAGGCCGATGTGCTGTAAGACAAGCTACGAAACCCGGCTCAAATTCGCGTTGGCGTCGGCAGGCATGGCACTGACGCTG
>CAMAWD010000069.1 GCA_945861785.1 Rhodoferax sp. OV413
TTGGCAACCTGGCTGGTCGTGAGGGCCGCGACCTGGCTGGTCTTCAGGGCAGCGACGTCCACCGTCTCCAGCGCCACCGCCTGGTTGGTCGTGAGTGCAGCAATCGCGTTGGTCGACAGGGCCGCAGTTTGCGCCGTGCTCAGCGCCACCACCTGCTCCGTCACCAGCGCCACCACCTGCGTCGTGCCGAGGGCCGCCACCGCCGCCGTGCTCAGGGCCGCGACCTGGTCGGTCGTCAATTTGGCCACCTGGTTGGTCGTCAAGGCTGCGACCTGGCTGGTCTTCAGTGCGGCCACATCGACAGTCTCTAGCGCGACAACTTGTGTCGTTGTCAGCGCAGCCACATCTGCCGTCTCCAACGCCCGAATCTGGGCGGTGGTCAAGGCCACCACCTGGTCTGTCGTCAGTGCCGCAATCTGCGACGTGGACAGGGCAACAATGTCAGCCGTAGTCATCGACTGGATCTGCGTCGTGGACAGTGCTGCGATTTGTGTTGTTGTGAAACCACTAACGTTGCTCATATGTATTCCTTCCAATCCCGACCGTGTGAACCACTACCGCCCATGCATCTCGCCATCCAACTCCGGCACCAGCACACGCTGGCCCGTCGCATACCCGCATGAAAGAGCGGTCAGGCCGGCCATCAACCTCGGTCAACGGCAAATTTTTCAGACGCAAATGCGCCGCCATGGGCGTTTACGGGTTACACCCGTTCCTTGTCTACGGCAAAATATTTAAAAACTTAAGCGGAAGCCAGAAAATTCTGGAGCGCCAGAAAAATTGGCTGGCGCGAACTGCGGAGATGCCCAACCTTAACTAAAGCGCGCGCGTGTCTGCCTGCAAACAACGGGCGTAAACACCACCAATCAAGAGGAGCGTGTTGCGATCCACTGGGCGGCGCGCCGCTGCCCTTCGGCGATTTGCGCCAGAGTCAGTTGGGATTCCGAGCGCCCCAGGTTGGCTTTTGCTGCCGGGTCCCCGCCTTCCGCCGCAATGGCGAACCATTTGTGCGCCTCGATCGGGTCGTTGGCAACGGCTTCTCCGGTCGCGTACATCAAGGCAAGCCGGGATTGGGCGCTGCGCACACCCTGCACAGCCGCCTTCTCGAACCAGAGAAAGGCCTGCGCCAGATCCTGTTTGACATCCTTGCCACGGCTGTAGGTCACTGCCAGGTTGTATTGCGCCTCAGGGTCTCCCTGGTCAGCCGCACGGGCCCACCAATACAAGGCCTCGCGGGAATTCTTCATCCGAGCGAAGAGCATGCCCAGAGTAGCCTGCGCCGGCACGAAACCCGCATTGGCAGCGGACTGGCACCAATACAGGGCCTGCGCGACGTCCTGTTCCAGACCGTCGCCGCCACTGGCATACATCGAACCCAGATTCCACTGTGCCTTGGAGTCACCCTGGTCGGCGGCCTTCTGGAACCAGAACAATGCCTGTTGAAAATCCTGCTCGACCCCTTGCCCGCTCAAATAACAAACACCCAAGGCGGACTGCGCCTGGGCATCACCTTGCACCGCCGCACGATGCCACCACGCGAAGGCGCGCCGGAAATCCTGCACAACCCCCTTGCCGCTTGCAAACTGCTTGCCAAGCAGGAACTGCGCCTCCGCAGACCCCAGTTCTGCCGCCCGGCCAAAACAGGCGGCCATGACATGGTCCAGCGGCCCGCCCAAGACGTGGCCAAGGGTCATCAGTGCCGGAATATCCCCCCGATGCGCGGCGCTGGCATACCAGGTCAAACCCTCAAAGGAGTCCTGTGCGACATCCTGCCCGGACGAATAAAGCCGCCCCAGCGCGAACTGGGCTTCCCGGTGACCCTGCTCTGCGGCCTTGCGGTACCACGCGACCGCGACCGCCTGCTGACCATCTTCCAGCAACCTGGCCAAAGCCAATTGGGCGCGGGCATCGCCCTGTTTGGCAGCCAAGGCGTACCAGGTCAGGGCCCGGTCTGCGTCCTGTGCGACACCCAGACCGCGCTCGTACATCAGGCCCAGGTGGTAACGGGAATCTGCATCACCCTGTTCCGCCGCCTTGTCCCAGAGCGCCGTGTCGCCCCTGCGCTCTACGGCACGCGGCTTGCGACTGCCACGACGGCCACCCCTGGAACGGCCGGCACCGCCACCGTCAAGAAATTCCAGAGCCACCTGCGCCGGCGCAAAATTTTGCTGCGCCGCCCGCCGGTACCAGGCAACCGCCTCCTCCTGGTCCAACCCGACACCCTGGCCATTCGCATACAGACCACCCAATGCGCATTGGGCCGACGCAAGCCCCTGCTGAGCGGCCAGATGGTACCAATGGGCCGCCTTTGCGGGGTCCGTTGCCACGCCGCTGCCCGTCGCATACAGGCTGCCCACTGCCAGTTGCGCCTCTGGCAAATGCAGTTCTGCGGCCCTGACCAGGCAGGCATGCGACAACTCCGATTGGGGCGTCCCGAACACCCGGCCAAGGCGAAACAGCGCCTTGGCGTGACCCTGCTCGGCTGCCTTGAGGTACCACCAGAGTGCCTTGTAGTCATCCTGCGCGATACCGGAACCCGTCGCATACCGGGTGGCCAGCAGGTACTGAGCGGCTGCAAGTCCGCGCTCGGCCGCCTGGCGCAGCCAATGCAAGGCCTGGGTGAAATCCTGCTCCACGCCCACACCATTGGCGTACATCAGGCCAACCTGGTACTGCGCTTCCGGCAGGCCGATCCTGGCAGACTTGATTGTGCTGCTGAACAAGCGCCTTTCCCTGGCGCCGACCTTCGCTACCATGCGTCCCTTTCAAGATTGCCCTGCTGGAGGCCCCACCTCGCCACCGCAGTGGCCAAGGGCGGCCCAGGGCCGCGCCCGAGGACAGAATCATCCGTGGCAAGTGTGCCACCGCAGGCCGTCGACAGGTGCCGGTGAACCATCTTGAAGTGACGGGTTATCGACCGTCTTTTCAGACTTTAGTGTTCGGGCGGGCTCGGGACAATCACTGCAACCCACTTCCCGCCCCCCATGGAATCGAACAGCCAGGACCGCAACCTCCCCGCATCAGAGCGCAAGCTCAAGCGCGCGCTCGACGATGGACAAGTCACCCGTTCGCGCGACCTGTCCCATCTGGCGGTGCTGGGAGGCGGCGCGTTGGCCCTGCTGGCACTGGCGCCCGCCATGTTCAGCCGCCTCAAACTCGACCTCGCTCGCCAATTGTCGTTCGATGCCAGCACGATTGCCCAGCCCGGCTCGATGCTGGGACGCATGCAGGACGTGGTGCTGCCGGGCCTGCTCGCATGCACCGTGTTCGCCGGCCTGGTGATGGCCGCCGCTGTGCTGAGCTACGTGGCGGTGGGCGGCTGGGTCAACAGCCTGAAACCCCTGATTCCAGATTTCAGCCGGCTCGACCCGCTCGCCGGCTTGGGGCGCATGTTCACCAAGGACAAGTTCTCCGAGGTGGCCAAGATGCTGCTGGTGGTGACCGCCCTGAGCGTGGCGAGCGCCATGTACCTGACATCGACCGCCCACACTGTCGTCGGCCTCGTCATGCAACCCTCGGCGGCCGCGATCCTGCACATGAACGAGTGGCTGGTGGCCGGCATGGGCTTGCTGCTGCTCATCATCCTGCTGGTTGCAGGCATCGATGTGCCGCTGCAGCGCTTCTTGCACAAGTCACGGCTCAAGATGTCGCACCAGGAAGTCAAGCAGGAGCAAAAGGAGTCCGAGGGCAATCCGCACGTCAAGAACCGTTTGCGCCAGCGCCAGCGCGAGTTGTCACAACGCAACAGCATTTCGGCCGTTCCCAAGGCCGATTTTGTGGTCATGAACCCGACCCACTTCGCGGTAGCCATCCGCTACGACGAACACAGCATGCGTGCGCCACAGGTGATCTCTCGCGGCGCCGACCTGCTGGCATTGAAGATCCGGGACGTGGCGCAGACCCATGCCATCCCGGTTGTGCAGGCACCCATGCTCGCGCGTGCCCTGTATGCACACGCCGAGCTGGGCCAGGACATTCCCGCCAGCCTGTACACGGCGGTCGCCCAGGTGCTCGCCTATGTCTACCGGCTCAAGGCCGCGCTGCGCGGTGACGGGCCGATGCCCGACGCGCCGCCCGCACCCGAGGTGCCACCTGAACTGGATCCACAAGCCAACACCGTGCTGGGCGCGCCATGATGGACCTTCTCAAGCCCCTGCAGCGCTGGCTCAGTTCGAACGCCGCCTTTGCACAGGGCGCGGCCGCCCCCCTGTTGGTGGTGGCCATCCTCTCGATGATGGTGCTGCCGCTGCCGCCCTTCCTGCTCGATGTGTTCTTCACCATCAACATCGCCGTGGCGCTGATGGTCATGATGGTGGCCGCCTACATGTTGCGCCCGCTGGACTTTGCCGCGTTTCCGGCAGTGCTGCTTTTGACCACCCTGATGCGGCTGTCGCTGAACGTCGCCTCGACGCGTGTGGTGCTGCTGGAAGGCCATACCGGCCCGGGTGCGGCCGGTGCGGTCATCGAGGCCTTTGGCCACTTCCTGATCGGCGGCAATTTCGCCGTCGGCCTGATCGTGTTCGCGATCCTGGTGGTGATCAACTTCGTCGTGGTGACCAAGGGTGCAGAGCGTATCGCCGAGGTGTCGGCCCGTTTCGCCCTGGACGCCATGCCCGGTAAGCAGATGGCGGTGGACGCCGACCTCAATGCCGGCACCATCGACGAAAAGGAAGCCAAACGCAGGCGCGCCGAGGTGGCAGAAGAGGCGGACTTCTTCGGCTCCATGGACGGCGCCTCCAAGTTCGTGCGCGGCGATGCAGTCGCCGGCATCCTGATTTTGCTGATCAACATCTTCGGCGGTTTTGCCATCGGCGTGTTGCAGCATGGCCTGAGCGCATCGCAGGCGGCCGACACGTACATCCTGTTGGCGGTTGGTGATGCGCTGGTGGCGCAGGTACCGGGCTTGCTGATCTCGGTGGCGGCCGCCATGGTCGTGTCGCGCGTGGGCAAGGACCACGACCTGGGCCGCCAGATCGTCACCCAGATGTTCATATCACCCCGCGTGCTGGGTATCAGTGCCGCGATCCTGGTGGTTCTTGGATTGATCCCGGGCATGCCCCACGTGGTCTTTCTGTCGGTTGGCGCCATTCTGGGGTATGTGTCGTGGGTGCTGGTGCACCGGCCCCCGGCACCGGACCCGGACGCCGTCGCGCCGCCACCACCGCCGGACGGCGAGGCCAGCTGGGACGACCTGCAACCTGTCGACCAGCTCGGGCTCGAGTTGGGCTACCGCCTTATCTCACTGGTCGACAAGAACCGACAGGGCGATCTGCTCAACCGCATCAAGGGCGTGCGGCGCAAATTCGCCCAGGAGGTGGGCTTCCTGCCGCCCGCTGTCCATGTGCGCGACAACCTCGAGCTCAACCCCAGTGGTTACCGCATCACGCTGCGCGGCGTCGTGGTGGGCGAAGGCGAGGCATTTCCGGGGCTGCACCTGGCCATCAACCCTGGCGGCATCACCACACCGCTGATCGGAACGGCCACCACCGACCCGGCCTTCGGCCTGCCGGCACACTGGATCGACGAGCGCCAGAAAGAAACAGCGCAAATGGCCGGATTTACAGTCGTTGATTCAGAGACCGTGATGGCCACGCATTTGTCACACTTGATGCAGGTGCAGGCATCGCGTTTGCTGAGCCGCACGGAGACCCAGCAACTGGTGGATCACGTGGCCAGGCTGGCGCCTAAATTGATCGAGGAAGTGGTCCCGAAAATGGTCCCCATCGCCGTGTTCCAGAAAGTGCTGCAGTTGCTGCTGGACGAGGCCGTCCACATCCGCGACATCCGCACCATCGTGGAGTCGCTGGCCGAACACGCGACCACCACCACCGACCCGGTCGAACTGGCCAAACGCATCCGTATTGCGTTGTCCCCGGCGATCGTGCAGCAGATCTATGGCCCGACCCGCGAATTGCAGGTGATCGCCATCGACCCGGCCCTGGAGCGACTGCTGGTGCAGGCGCTGGGTGGCGCCAGCGGCCCGGCCCTGGACCCGGGCGTCGCCGAGATGTTCACCCGCAACGCAGCTGAAGTGGCACTCAAGCAAGAAGAGGTCGGCGTGCCGCCATGCCTGCTGGTGCCGGACCAGATCCGTGGCGCAATCGCGCGGCTGGTGCGCCGCGTCGCGCCGCGTCTGCAGGTGCTGGCGCACAGCGAAATTCCCGAGACCCACACGATTCGCATTGGCCCGATTCTCCGAGGTGCAGCAACATGAACATTCAACGTTTTACCGGCGCAACGGCGCGTGAGGCGCTGGGCAAGGCGCGTATGGCTTTCGGCGAAGGCACGCTGATCCTGTCCAACCGCCCGACCATGAACGGGGTCGAGGTGATGGCAACCGGCGAAGAGAACCTGAACGACCTGCAACGCCTGGGCGCTCCGGCAGGCGCTGGCGCGACAAGGGCAGCCACGGTCCAGAAGAACCCTGCCAGCGCCGGGCCGTCACTGACGGCGAATCCGGCCCAGCGCGTCGACGAGGATACCGAGCAACTGGCGATGAGCACTCTGTCGTTCCAGGACTATGTGCGCGAGCGCATGTTGCGCAAGCGCCAGACCGAGAATCCCGCCCGCGCCGACGAAGCGCCTGTCCGCAGCGCCACGCCCACGCCGGCGGTCCGCGCATCCACCACCCTCGCGCCCGCCAAACCGGTGACGCGTCCGGCTGCTGCGCCACGTGAGCCAAGCGCAGGGGCCCGCAGCATCGTGGACGAACTGCACGCGATGCGTGACCTGATCGAGGACCGGTTCAACACTTTCGCCTGGCTCAACCAGGCCAAGCAGCACCCGATCCAGTCGAACCTGATGCTCAAGCTGATGCGGGCCGGTTATTCGCCAACCTTGTCGCGCACGATCCTGGAGCACATGCCAGACGCACTGGGGGCGGCGCAGGCCATGCAATGGATGATGGATGCGATCGAACGCAACCTCAAGACCTCCGAGCCGGGGAGCAACCTTTACGACGAAGGCGGCGTCTACGCACTGGTTGGCGCAACCGGCGTGGGCAAGACCACCACGGTGGCCAAGCTGGCCGGCCTGTGCGCGCGTGCCCATGGGCCTGCCAGCGTGGGCATGATCACCCTCGACACGCAGCGCATGGGTGCGCACCAGCAACTGCGCGAACACGCCCGCAGCCTGGGTCTTGTGGCGCACCTGGCGCACGATCGTGCGGCACTGCAGGACTTGCTGGGGCTGTTCGCCAACAAGCGGGTGGTGTTGATCGACACCAGCGGCCTGGCCCCGCGCGACCTCGGTAAGGAGGACGCATTGACCGTGCTCGACCTCCCTGGCGTACAACGCCTGCTGGTGCTCAACGCCGGCGCCCAGGGGGACTCCCTGGACCAGGTGGTCGCGGCCTTCCGGTCTGGTGGCGTGCAGCAGGCGGTGTTGTCCAAACTCGACGAGGCCGTGAAACTCGGCCCGGCGCTCGACGTCGCGATCCGCCACCAGCTGGTCTTGCAGGGCGTCACGCACGGCCAGAAGGTTCCAGACGACTGGGCTGGCGCTGATGCGCGCGAGCTGGTTCGCCAATCGATGCGGGTCAGCAACCCGTCGGCCTTCGATCCCAAGGCAGCGGACCTGGGCTTCTATTTCATCCAGCCCGACCACCGGCCGCACGCAGCGGGACGCTCCAATGCCTGAAACCCCAAAACCCGCAAACACGTTCCATGAAGCCCGACACCGAACTTGTTATGCTGAAAGGTCTGGCGCCCACGCGCACCGAGACCGCCAACAAACTGTGAACTGCAACTGATGTACACCGCCAAAGGCCAACTCGACCGGAATGCCCTGATTCGGCAGTACCAGCCCCTGGTACGCAAGCTGGCACACCACATGATGGCCAAGTTGCCGGCCAGTGTTGAGGTCGACGACCTGATCCAGGTCGGCCTGATCGGCCTGTCGGAGGCCCTCTCGCGTTACGAAGCCGCCCAGGGCGTGCAGTTCGAAACCTTCGCCACCCAGCGTATCCGAGGCGCAATGATCGACGAACTGCGCGACAGCGACTGGATGTCGCGCGGATCGCGCAAGAGCCAGAAAGACATCGAACAGGCTCTGCGCCGGCTCGAGCACCAATTGGGTCGTACACCCCTCGAATCCGAAATCGCAAAGGAACTGGGGATGACACTGCCCGACTACCAGACCCTGCTGGGGAAGGTCCGCGGAACCCAGCTGGTGTACCTGGAAGACATGAACCATGGCGGCGACGGTGACGACGGATTCCTGGACCGCCATGAAACCCCAGATCCGAGTGCCGACCCGCTGCAGCTTTTGCGCGACCAGCGCCTGCGCGAGTCACTGGTAGGGGCCATCAAGGGCCTTCCGGAGCGCGAGCAGCACATCATGAGCATGTATTACGAACAGGACCTGAACCTGAAGGAAATCGCTTTGGTGCTCGGCGTGACAGAGTCGCGGGTGTGCCAGTTGCACAGCCAGTCGATCGCCCGGCTACGGGCCAAGATGCGGTCCCATTGATTCGCACGCAGTTGCCGTGCGCAAAAACCGTTGCAAAATCGCAGCGGCCACAGGGTTCAGGCTGAAATTCGACCGAACGCGCCGCTGCTGCGCGCCTGTTTTCCGTAAGGGCTCGTGACACTTCCGCAATAGGTCATGCTGCGGGACGCAGGAATGATGGAATTCAAAGACCGGTCCACGAATGCGCTGCGACGCAGGCATGCCTCCCGTTGCAGGGCAAGTTCCTGACCCAGACGCCGCAGACGCTGCTGCAAAGCCTGACCGACCTTGCCACCACCCCGCTGCGCCCCTTGCAGAACACCCGACAGCGCCGTGCTTGCATGCTGCATGTCCACCGCCGAGGCAGCCACACGGTCAGGCTGCCCGTCGAGCAAGGCCGCCGCCAACACCTGGCTGCACCGTTCTGCAGCGGCAAGGAGTTGCAGCAACTGTTGGTTGTCGGCGCTGGAAACCATTGCGTACCCCCGGGGGAAGTCGATCGCGTCAGCCCTTCGACCGGTCCAGCATTTCGCGCGCATTGGCGAGCAATTTGTCGGCGATCGCCTCGGCATTGACAACAAAACTCTTTTGTTCGATTGACTGGCGCGCCGCGTTCACCTTGCTGGTATCGATATCGCTGGCGTTGTCGGACCGTTCCAGTGCGCGGGTCTGGCTCGACACCGTGACACCAACCCCCGGCGCCTTGCGGTCGCCCTTGCCCACGGGAGCTGCGGACTGCCCTGCCTTGGGCGTCGCAGACTGCGCAACCTGCCCCAAGGCAGGTGTGTTATCGGGCTGTTGACCAATCTTCATCGCATTCCCCTTGGGCACGTCATTCGAGTCATCCTACGGTACCTATCGGCCGGGTGGGAAAAAACTTGAGCCATCGACACACTTGATCCGCCCTGTCAGAGCTCGACGCGGACCGTTCGTGGATCCACAACTATTCCCGTAAGTATGCGCCCACCCTCCAAGCGAACCCTTGCCTGCGTTCCGACGACACCTGCCGACAGTGCCTGGCCATCGGTCAGGACAGAGAATCCTGCCCCTAGGGCAAGTACCCGGACCATCGCACCGGCCTGAAAAACCTGCGATGGCCGGACCATGTTGGCCCGCAAGGGTTGGCCGGTCCCGAGTTGCCGGACGGCAGTCTGGCCGATCCAGGCCTGCATTTCGGCAAGGACCGGGCTGCTCTCCTGTGCCCAGTCAACCTCTGCCTGCACCGCATCACCAGCGTCCAGCACCTTGCCCGGTGTGACGTCGCTCTTGACCACCCAGGCCTGGCCAAAGGCCTTCACCTGGACCGGCAGGAAGACGTTCCAGCGGGCCTGCCCGTCAACGCAGCGCAGTCCCAGACGGGTCTTGCCCCACAGCCGGGTTCCCGGTGGAATGTAGGGCTCCACCTGGCCACACGGTGCAAGGGTGAGGCGGCTGTCGAGCGCACCTACGCTCACAACCAACCTCAAAGGTGTCGTGCCCGCGGGCTGGGCAGCCGCAACGGCCTGGTCAAGCCAGGTCTGGGAGTCTTTGAGCAGGATGGCCGAGGTGTCCTGGGCCAGCGCGCCGAACGACAGCCACAGGCCCAAAAGGGCTGCCGCACTGTGTGCCGGGCCACTGCCACCTGCCTGAATCTTTTGCTGGGTTTTCAATATGTCACCTGATGAATAGCCGCACTGGGACTTTAGTCCGCAGCCGCGCCACCAAAGCGCCCAAGTGATGGCGGAAACAACCGCTATTCGACCGATCGGCCGACGCAAGCTTTTCCATAATCGTTTCACGCCAAGGGCCCCGTCGGGCGACGGCGATCGACAACCACAGCGGAAGGCTGCCAGCATGTTTGCACAACTTACCAGCGGAATGGACATACACGCCAACGCCCTGGTCGTGCGTGCAGAACGCCAGCGCGTCATTGCCAGCAACATCGCCAACGCCGACACACCGGGCTATATGGCCCGGGACGTCAATTTCAAGGACGCCATGGCCGCTGCGCATGGCGAAAACCGTCTGGCACAAAGCCAGCCCGCAACCGGCAGAATGCCAAGCGGGCATCACGCCCACATTCCCGTCGGCCGGCCAGGTGACGGCACGATCGGCGACACCGGTAGCCTGGCCTACACCGCCCAGACACAACCGGCCATGGACAACAACAGTGTGGACCTGGACCGCGAGCGCGCCAATTTTGTCGACAACGCCGTGCGGTATGAAGCGACCCTGCGTTTCATTAACGGCCATTCCAAAACAATCTTGAGCGCCATCCAGGGCCAGTAAGCACAAATCACACAGAGGTACCACCATGTCCATGTTCTCGGTTTTCGGTGTCTCCGGCAGCGCGATCAGCGCGCAGTCGCAGCGTCTCAACGTGGTTGCCAGCAACCTGGCCAACGCCGACGCGGTGGCAGGCCCGGATGGCAAGGGCTACAAGGCCCGCCAGGTGGTGTTCCAGACCGTGCCCATGGGCTCCGACGCCGCTGCAGGCGTCAAGGTCAACGCCATCACGGAAAGCAACGAGCCGATGAAGAAGGTGCACAACCCGACGCACCAGCAGGCCGATGCACAGGGTTACGTGACGCAGTCCAACGTGAACCCGGTGGAGGAGATGGTCAACATGATCTCTGCCTCGCGCTCCTACCAGAACAACGTCGAGGTCATGAACACCGCCAAGACGCTGCTGCTCAAGACACTCCAGATGGGCCAATGAGCCACACACCATGATCACCGCCACCAACAGCTCCATCGCCGCCCTGGCGGCGCAGTCCCCAACCACCATCGGCGCGTCAACCACGAACGCTGCCGGCGCGGAAGACCGATTCCTCAAGCTGCTGGTCGCCCAGCTCAGCAACCAGGACCCGATGAACCCGATGGACAACGCCCAGATGACCTCGCAGATGGCGCAGATCAGCACGGTCACGGGTGTACAGCAGGTCAACAAGGCGATCCAGGACCTGGTGGCCCAGATGGCCTCGACGCAGATGCTGCAGAGCAGCGCGCTGGTTGGACGCAATGTTCTGGTCGACGGCACCAAACTGCCGGTCAAGGATGGCATGGCGGCCGGCGCCGTCGACTTGGTCGGCGCAGCCGACAGCGTGAAGATCGACATCCTCTCCGCGGGAGGCCAGGTGATCGACACCATCAACCTCGGTGCCCAAACGGCGGGGCGCCACCTGTTCGACTGGGCTTCCAATGGCCGGACAGCCAACGGCGTGGTGGGCTACCGGGTCACCGCCACCCAAGCCGGCGAGCAAGTCAAGAGCGCGCAATTGGCACGTGACAGTGTGGACTCGGTCAGCACCGACAACGGTGTCATGAACGTGCAACTGCGAGGGCTCGGCAACCTGACCTACGACAAGGTCCGCGCCATCCTCTGACCCGCTTTCACGGCGACCCCACTCCGCAATTCACTCAGGAAACACCCATGTCATTCCAAACTGGTCTCTCCGGGCTCAACGCCGCCAGCCGCAACCTCGACGTCATCGGCAACAACATCGCCAACGCCAATACAACCGGCGCCAAAGTGGCGCGCGTGGAATTTTCGGAAATCGTCGCCGCCTCCACCGTCTCGTCGTCCAGCCGGACCGAAGGCATCGGCGTCGAGGTGTCGACGGTGTCGCAGCAGTTCAATCAGGGCTCCATCAACATCACCGGAAACACCCTGGACCTGGCGATCAACGGCTCCGGCTTCTTTCCGATCACCCAGCCCGATGGAACCTCCGCCTACACCCGGGCCGGCCTCTTCAAACTGGACAAGATCGGCAACATCGTGACCAACATCGGCGGCAACCTGATGGGTTACCCGACCACGCCGCTGGGAGTGCCGACCAGCAGCACACTGGTGCCCTTGCAGTTGCCGACCTCGACACCGATCCCTGCCAATGCAACGACCGCAATCATTGCCGAGTTCAATGTGGATGCGCGCGCAGCGATCTGGAACGCCCCCGTCCCGGCAGTGTCCCTGACCACCTACGGCACGTCGTTGACGACCTTCGACTCGCAAGGCTCACCCATCGAGCAACCGCTGTACACGCGCAAGGTCGCCAATGACACCTGGGAGGTTTTCACCGACCCGACCGACGACACCAGCGCGACCGCCACGCTGGCGGCGACCCTGACGTTCGGCGTCAACGGACAGTTGCTTGGCACGGTGCCTGCAATCCCGACGGTCGGCATCACCTCGCCCAGCCCGTCCATCGGCGTCTTCCCGGCCGACCTGACATTCAAGAACACGACGCAGTTCGCCACCGCGTTCGCGGTATCCGATCTGACGCAAGACGGTTATGCACCAGGCGATTTTGTGGCCCTGAGGGTCGCTGACAACGGCATCGTGACCGCCACCTATTCGAATGGCCAGAGCCAGGCCGCCGGTCAGATCGCGATGGCGGATTTCCGCAATGTCCAGGGCCTGCGACCTTCGGATGGCGGTAGCTGGGTGGAGACCGTGGCGTCTGGTCAACCAGTGCTGGGCGCCCCCGGCAATGGCAAGTTCGGCGCATTGCGCTCCGGCGCGCTGGAAGAGTCCAACATCGACCTGACCTCCGAGTTGGTCAACATGATGACGGCGCAACGCACCTACCAGGCCAACGCGCAGACCATCAAGACGCAGGACCAAGTGTTGGCCACGCTGACCAACCTGCGCTGACGCGCCACCGCATTTTCGCCCCGACCTCTGAAACGACCACCCCATGGACCGCCTCATCTACACCGCCATGACCGGCGCCAATGCATCGGCGCAAAGACAGGCCGTTTTGTCCAACAACCTGGCCAATGCATCCACCAACGGCTTTCGCGCTGAACTCTCCAGCTACCGCGCGGTGCCGCTGCGCGGGGACGGCGCAACCACCCGTGTGTTCGCACTGGAGGCAACCGCCGGCCACCTGGACACCCCGGGCGCCGCGCAGCGCACTGGCAGAGCGTTGGACGTGATGGCCACGAAAAACGCGTGGTTCGCAGTGCAGGGCCTGGACGGCACCGAGGCCTACACCCGCAACGGATCGATGGATGTCGCAGCCGACGGCACCTTGATGACCAGCAGTGGCCTGCCGGTATTGTCCGACGGCGGCGCTCCGGTGGCAGTGCCCGCCAACTCCGAACTCTCGATCGGCCAGGACGGCACGCTCAGCGCACGCGTGCCAGGGCAGAAACCATCGGTGGTCGGGCGTCTGAAAATGGTCACGCCAACCGCCGAAGACCCGCTCAAGCGCGGTGACGATGGCCTGTTCCGCTCCACCTCGACCGACCCGCTTCCCAACGACGCGCAGGCCAAGCTGATGGTGGGCGTGCTGGAAGGCTCCAACGTGAATCCGATCGAAACCATGGTCGGCATGATCCAGACCGCACGCCAGTTCGAGCAGCAGATGCGCCTGATCCAGACCGCCGAATCCAATGACCGCTCCGCGGGCCAGTTGCTGAGCATGCAAGGCTGATCGGCCGCTCCTGAAGCACCCAGTCACCCCACCCGGAAAACACCATGATCAACTCCCTCTGGATCTCCAAGACAGGCATGGAAGCCCAGCAAATGCAGCTGGACGTGATCTCGCACAACCTGGCCAACGTCTCCACCACCGGTTACAAGCGTGCCCACGCGGTGTTCGAAGACCTGATGTACCAGAACCTGCGCCAGGTCGGCGCCAACACCACCGAGCAATCGCAGTTGCCAACCGGGCTGCACCTGGGTCTGGGCGTACGCACCGTGGCCACCAGCCGCTCGTTCTCCCAGGGCACGATCCAGCAGACCACCAACCAACTCGACGTCGCCATCCAGGGCAGCGGCTTCTTCCAGATCACCATGCCCGACGGCACCACCCAGTACACCCGCGACGGCTCGTTCCAGGTCGACAGCCAGGGCCGGGTGGTGACCTCCAACGGACTGCCGGTTGCCAACGGCGTGACGATACCCGCCAACGCCAAGAACATCTCCATTGCCACCAACGGCACGGTCACCGCGTCCATCCCCGGGGTCACGACACCCCAGGCGATCGGCACCATCGGGCTGGCCAGTTTCATCAACCCCGCGGGCCTGGAGCCACAGGGACAGAACCTGTTCGCCGAAAGCCCTGCCTCTGGCCAGCCCAGCACCGGCGTACCGGGTGCCAATGGTCTTGGAACCGTCACCCAGGGGTTCCTGGAATCGTCCAACGTCAACGTGGTGCAGGAGCTGATCTCCATGATCCAGACCCAGCGCGCCTATGAGATGAACTCCAAGGCCATCCAGACATCCGACCAGATGCTGCAGAAGCTGGGGCAATTGTGATGGGCGCGCTGGCACGACTCAGAACCCGCTGCGGCCCACTCGCACTGGCTGTGTTGTCCGCAGGCTGCGAATCGCTGCCGCAAAAAGTCAGCGTGGATTTCGCGCCGCTGCCGGTGCACAGACCTGCGCCTGCGACCGCATCGGCGCATGCCCCCACCGGGAGCCTGTTCCAGACTGCCAGTTACCGCCCTGCATTCGAGGACCTGCGCGCTCGGATGGTGGGCGACACGGTCTCGATCCAGATCACCGAAAACATCACGGCCAGCCAGAAATCATCTTCCACCGCGAACCGCACCACAGCCATGGCTGGCAGCGTGACAGCATTTCCCTTCGCTTCGGCCAGCCTGCTTCCCAAGCTGACCGTGGGCACCTCGTCCAACAACGATTTTTCGGGTGAAGGCGGCACCGCCAGTGCCAACACGTTTTCCGGCTCCATCACAGCCACCGTGGTCGAAGTGCTGCCCAACGGCCACCTGGTGGTGGTTGGCGAAAAACAGATCGGCGTGAACCAGAACGTCGACGTGCTGCGTTTCTCCGGCACCATCGACCCGCGCGTCGTGCAGCCCGGCTCCATCGTCAGCTCGACCCAGGTCGCCAATGCGCGCATCGAGTCACGCGGGCGCGGTGCCCAGGCCGAGGCGCAGACCGTCGGCTGGATTTCGCGCTTCTTCATGGCCATGTTGCCGTTCTAAGGCCCACACCATGCGGCCCAATTCCCGACACCCCACCTGCCTGGCACGCTGCCTGCTGCTTGCAGTGCTGGCCGCCGGACTGCTCGCAGCACCGGCATGGGCAGCCCGCATCAAGGAGATTGCCGCCATCGAAGGTGTGCGAAGCAACCAGTTGACCGGTTTCGGGCTGGTGGTCGGCCTGGACGGCACCGGTGACCAGACGACACAGATGCCCTACACCTCCCAGGGCCTGAGCAACTACCTGCAGCAACTCGGCATCACGCTGCCGGCCGCCACGGCGGCGTCGCTGCAGCTGAAAAACGTGGCTGCGGTGCTGGTCACCACGCAGCTTCCCGCTTTTGCCCGCCCGGGGCAGACGCTGGACGTCAACGTGTCATCGCTCGGCAACTCCAAATCGCTCAAGGGCGGAATGTTGATCAGCACGCCGCTGCGCGGCGTAGACGGTGAGATCTACGCGCTGGCCCAGGGCAACCTGATCGTCGCTGGCGCCGGCGCGGCGGCCGGCGGCAGCAAGGTTCAGATCAACCACCTCAGTGCCGGTCGCATTCCCGCTGGCGCACAGGTGGAGCGCTCGGTGCCCACCCCGCTGGCAGAGGGCGACACGTTCCGGCTGGGCCTGGAGGCCTCGGATTTCCAGACCGCACGGCGCGTGGCCCAGGCCATCAACAAGCGTTTCGGCGACGGCTCCGCGCAGGCGCTGGACGGCCGCACGGTGCAGGTCCGCGCGCCGATGGAGCCCAACGCACGCGTCACCTTCATCGCCGAAATGGAAGAACTGGCGCTGGAATCGTCGGTGCCCGCAGCCAAGGTGGTGATCAATTCCCGTACCGGTTCGATCGTGCTCAACCAGGCAGTCACGCTGGGCCCATGCGCCATCGCGCACGGCAATTTGTCGGTCAGCATCAGCTCCACGCCAGTGATCAGCCAGCCCTCAGCGTTGTCCACCGGCGGCCAGACCGTTGTGACGGAAAAAGTCAACATCCAGATCAAGCAGGAACCCGGCATCCTGATCCAGCTCCCTGGTGCAGCCCAACTGGCCGATGTGGTGCGGGCGCTGAATGCGCTGGGCGCGACGCCACAGGACCTGCTGGCGATCCTTCAGGCGATCAAGGCAGCAGGCGCTCTGAACGCAGAGCTGGAGGTAATCTAGATGACGTACTCGCAGATCGGCTCACCCGGCAATGCGCTCGCGGCAGACGCGCGTTCGCTCAACACGCTCAAGCTGCAGGCCGGTCAGAATTCACCGGCCGCGATCAAGGAGGCGGCAAAACAGTTCGAATCGCTGTTCATGCGCGAGCTGATCAAGAGCATGCGCGAGGCGACCATGAAATCCGGCATGCTGGACAGCCCCGGCGGTGACCTGGGCGCTGACCTGCTGGACCAGCAACTCGCAGTGCACATGTCGGGGATGCCCGGGGGCCTGTCGGACATGATTGCACGCCAGTTGCAGTTGCAGACCGCCGGCGCCGAGCCCGCCGCAGTGCCGGTCGAGCCCAAGGCAGCGCCCAAACCCATCACCTTCGCACCCACCACACCGGTCAAGACCACCACCGGACAGGCCGAATTCGTTCAGCGCCACGGCGCGGCCGCGGCAAAGGTCGAGAAGGACAGCGGGCTGCCCTCCGGTTTCATGCTCGGCCAGGCCGGACATGAGACGGCCTGGGGCCGCAGTGAAATCAGGATGAAGGGTGGCGCCCCCTCGTTCAACCTGTTCGGTATCAAGGCCGGCTCGGGCTGGACCGGCAAGGTGGCCGAGGTCACCACCACCGAATACGTCAATGGCGCGCCGCGGAAGCTTACGGCGAAGTTCCGCGCCTACGGCTCCTACGAAGAGTCGTTTCGCGACTATGCACGGCTGATTACGCAGACTCGCCGTTACGCGCAAGCCAGCCAGCAAACCGCCTCGGTGCAGGGCTACACCGCCGGTCTGCAGCGCGCCGGTTACGCCACCGACCCGGCCTATGCGGCCAAGCTGAGCCGGGCCATCAACCTGACGCTGCAACTGCAGCGGGCACAGGCATGAAGCTCGTCACGCACGGGCCGCCGGCCTGGGCCGCACAACGGTGTGAGGGGGCCCCGTGTCCATCCTGAACATCGGCACCCGTGCCTTGCTGTCGAACCAGCTCGCCTTGCAAACGGCGGGCAACAATGTCGCCAACGTCAATACGGCGGGCTACTCGCGCCAGTCGGTGTTGCTGCAGGCGGTGGACGGTTCGTTCTCCGGGGCGGGCTACTACGGCAACGGCGTGGAAGCTGCCACGGTGTTGCGCAGCCATGACGAATTTCTCACGCGGCAGGCCGCTCTGACCAGCGCGGTGGCGGCTTCCGATGCCAAGCGCCTGGAACAACTCAGGCAGCTCGAAGACCTGTTCCCCGGCGGCGCCAGCGGATTGGGTGCAGCGGTGTCGGACATGCTCAACGCATACTCCGACGTGGTCAACGCCCCAACGGACTTGCCCTCGCGGTCCGTGGTGTTGTCGCGTGCCGACGAAATGGCGGCTCGGTTCCGCACCGCCGCTGGCAGCCTGGTCAGTTTGCAACAGGGCATACGGAACGAGTCGCGTGTCACCGCAGGCAACATAAACAGCCTGGCCAACCGCATCGCGCAGGCCAATGCCCAGATCACCTCCACCACCGGCTCTGGCCATGATCCCAACCAATTGCTGGACCAACGCGACCAGTTGATCCGCGAACTCAATGCACTGGTGCAGACCAGCAGCATCCCGGCCGAAGACGGGACGATCGGCATCTTCCTGGCGGGCAGCCAACCCTTGGTTCTGGGCAAGATCGCCGCCGAGGTGTCCATCATCGGCGACGAATTCGGCGACCCGGCCAAGTCCAAGTTGGCGATCACGCGCAATGGTCAACCAGCGGTGATCGACGAGGCCAGCCTGGGGGGAGGTGCACTGGCCGGTCTGTTGCGCTTCCAGAATCTGGACCTGGTCGACGCAAGCAACCTGCTCGGTCGGATGGCTTTGGCTCTGGGCACCAAGATGAATGAGCAGCAGCGTCTGGGTCTGGACCAGACCGGCGCCCCGGGCGGAGACCTTTTCGCCCTGGGCCCGGCAACTGCCGGCCTGCCGTCCACCACGAACACCGGGGGGGCCTCGGTGCAGGTCGCCATCCAGAGCACTCCGGCCAGCGGCGCGACCGCATTGGCCGCATCCGACTACGAACTGGCCTTCTCCGGCGCAACCACCGGAACAGTCAAGCGCATGCTCGACGGCCAGACCGTGGCGTTCAACACGGTGCCGGTGCTGATTGACGGCCTGAGCCTGCAGATCACCGGTTCGCCTTCCAACGGCGACCGTTTCCTCATCACGCCATTGCGCAATGCCGCCCTGGCCATTGACACCAGCTTCTCCTCGCCACGCAACCTCGCCGTGGCCAGCCCGGTGGCCGCGAGCGCAGGCACCACCAACCAGGGCACACTGGCACTGCAGAGCCTGCTGCCGCGGATCGCAGATGCCAACCTCACGCAGACGGTCACCCTGAGCTTCACCAGCGCCAGCACCTTTGACGTGACCGGCACCGGCACCGGCAACCCGGTGGGAGTGGCCTTCGCGCCCGGCCAGGAGATCAATTACAACGGCTGGAGCCTGACGCTCAAGGGCAACCCGAAAGCCGGCGACACCTACACCGTTGCCGCCAACGCCTTCCCCAACACCAGCGCTGGCAATGCCGAGGCGATGCTGGCGCTGCGCGACCTGCCAATGTTTGATGGTGCCGCTGTCACCGACGGTTATGCCGGACTGATGTCGAGCATCGGCGTGCGGGTGCAGAGCGCAGGTTTCAGCGCCGGCATTTCGCAGTCGATCGCGCGCAACGTCGAGACCGACCGCGCATCGGTCGCGGGGGTCAACCTCGATGAGGAGGCCGCCAAGTTGCTGCAATTCCAGCAGGCCTACCAGGCGTCGGCCAAGATCCTCCAAGTATCGCAAACCATGTTCGACTCCATGCTCCGCAGCCTGAGCGCCTAGGGCAGACACACACCATGCGCATCGCCACCGCCAACACCTACGACAACGCCCTGGAACAGTTGTACAAACGCCAGTCGGAGCTGTCTGTGCAGCAGGAACGGGTCAGCACCGGGCAGCGCGTGAACCGTCCCAGCGACGACCCGGCCGCAGCCGCCCAGGCTGAGCGCGCCATGACACGGCTGACCCGCATCGACGTGGACCAGCGCGCGCTGGAGTCGCAGCGCGCCGCGCTGGCGACTGCCGAGTCGGCGCTGGGCGAAGCCACGGGGCTGGTGCAGGGCGCACGCGACCTGGCCATATCGGCGGTCAACGGTGCCTATTCGGCCCGCGACCGGACCACCGTCGCCAACCAGATCGCGAACCTGCGCGACCAGTTGTTTGCGCTCTCCAACCGCACCGACAGCAACGGCGTGTCGCTGTTTGGTGGGCTGGGCAGTTCGGGGGCTCCGTTTGCCGACACCACGCCTGGAGTGAGTTTCCAGGCCACGGCCGGCCAGCGCGCCGCCACCGCCACCGCCTTGCCCGGTGCGATGGACGGGCAGGCGATCTGGATGGAAGTTCCCACCGGCAACGGCGTGTTCAAGGTGTCGCTGGGCGCCGGCAATACGGGAACCGCCTGGACCGATGCGGGCTCGGTCGTCACCCCGAGCGCCCAGACGGGCGACAGCTTCAGTGTGACTTTTTCGGTGGTCGGCGGCGTCACCACCTACGACATTGTGGACACCAGCACCGCTGCCACCGTCGCCGCCGGGCAACCCTTTGTGGACGGCGCGCCGATCCAGTTCGATGGCCTGTCGGTGATTGTTCACGGAGCGCCCGCCAGCGGCGACACCGTGGCCGTGGCGCCCAGCGTGCAGACCAACATCTTCAAGGTGCTGGACGACGCGATTGCCAATATCGGCAATACATCCAGCGACAACAAACTGGCCCAGTCCGTGACACTGGCCCTGGTGGAAATCGATGCGTCTCTGGAGCGCCTGCAATCCGCCCGCAGCCAGGCCGGCGACTGGCTCAACCGTGCCGACACCATCACCAACACGCAGAGTGCAAGGTCTTTGTCACTGGAGAGTGACCGTTCGCGCGCGGTCGATCTGGACATGGCCAAAGGAATATCCGACTTCAACAAGTTCCAGACCGGTTACCAGGCGGCCCTGCAGTCGTATGCTCAAATCCAGAAACTGAGCCTGTTCAACTTCATCAACTAACCGGGGCACGACCCAGTCGTTCGCCATGTCACCATCGGTCCTGGGACACCTGACACTGGGCTACCAGCTGGTCTGGAACCGGCTGCGCCAGATCGCGGCCGTGCAGTTGTTCATCGGCTCGCCCGGCGAGGCCCCCGTCGATGCGGAGCACCTCCTGCGTACCCTGAAGCAGACCTGGTCGCTCCAGTCCCCCGCGCTGATCCTGTCCGTGCAGTCCCCCGCGCTGCTGATCGACCTGCTGGCGCACGCCGTGTCCACCGGCCCCGCGATCGCCGTCCAAAGCAGCATGCTGGCCGACCCGGCGATCGCGCAAAGAGTGCATGGCGCGCACCGCCGCCAGGTGCCCCTGTTCTGGCGCGGCCAACATGCCGAACGCGAAAGTCTTTACGCCCCCATGGACTTCCAGCCCGGCATGGTCAGCCTGACGCCAGGCGAAGTGCTGCAGGGTGCGCGCGCCGCGCTGCACCCGGACCGCGCGCAGCAGGCTGCGGCCAGCCCGGTGCTGCCGGGCCAGATCTACGAAGGGGTTCCCAACCGTGCCCTGGTCGAGCACTGCCTGGACCAGCGCGGTGCGTGGGGCGTGGCCGGCTGGCCTGCCGAAGACGTCCTGCAAGCCATTCACCACCGGATGCCTCCCGACCGCCGCTCCGTCAACGGGCTGCTGGCCGCCACCGACGCCGACGCTTCTTTGGAGGTGCTCGAGAATCTGCTGGCCGAAGAACCAGTGCTGGCATACCGATTCCTGCGTTTCGCCAACTCGGAAGACTTCAAGCTGTGCGAAGGAATCGACTCCACGCGCCAGCGCATGATGGTGCTTGGCCTGTCCAGGTTTCGAAGCTGGCTGGTGGAACAGGCAGCAGGCGCCACCGAGGATGTGAACCTGCTGCCGGTGCGCCGCGCGATGGTGGTTCGCGCCCGCCTGATGGAGCACCTGCTTGACGCCGGCGACGCCGAGCGGCTGCGCCACGAGGTGGTGCTGTGCGGGCTGCTGTCGAACATCGACATGGTGGTTGGGGAACCCATGCCGCAGGCACTGCAGAGCCTGCCACTGTCGGAACGTGTGCTGGAGGCCCTGGTCAGCCGGAGCGGCCCGTACGCCCCCTACCTTGAACTCGCCGCCGCACTGGAGTACCCGGGCATGTCTGCCGTGCCGGCCCTGTGCGAAGCGCAGGAGCTCGACATTGCCGTCGTCAACCGGGAGGTGCTGCGGGTGTTGTCTCAGTCGCAGCGCTACCCGGCGCGGGCGCGTTGAGGGCCGGCTCCGGATGCCCCGACACATGCCGCGGTCGTTATCGCCACCGAACGCTTCGGCATCAAATCATCGATCCCGACAGCAAGGCACCGACACCGCCGACGAAGGTCCTTCGCCACCGCACCCGTCAACGAAACCATCCCGCAGTCCCCCGAGAACGAAACGCCTTCAGAGTCGAAGCCCTTCGGTTGCATTGGACTCCGGCATCGATGTCACATCACCGGAATTGGAATTCGGTCCCGATGAACTTCGTGCGCAGATTCACTTCGACCCCGACCATTTCGTATCCGATTTGCCCTTCGCCAGCGACATTTCCGACACCGCCCCCTACGGGTTAAAAATTCTTCGCCCACGCCCCCACCGACAACGAAACTACGTCTACGTAACCGCCCACCAATTCCGGTCGCGTTGACCACCGCGACCGTGTTCAGTTCAGTTCAGTTTCGTCAACGATGTCCATCGATCACGCACGGGAACCACCACCAACGATGGCGTCACCGCAGACGAAGTTGTCCCGATTCTTGGTCGGGGGCGAAGTGAATCGGATTCGAAAAATTCGAAATCGACGCGCTCCGGGCGGGTTGGGGAGATTGGGTTTTCGGTGGCGGTCAACGTCGATTGCGATGGTGTCGGTTCCGAAGTGACGTTTTCGGTGACGGATTCCAACGGAAACGGTGAGGCGCCTTTTTGCCAGGCGTCTCGTAGTTGGCGGTGATGAATGGGGCAGTCAGTCTGCACTCACCGAGATAGTGAACCCGCACGAATTGCTGGCCGGCGTCATATTTGGTCGTCGACCCCATCACGCAGAGCTTTTCCAGGTTTGAAATGCAGCGCGCGCTTTTCCGGCACGACCACCCGTTCACCGCTGCGCGGATTGCGACCAATTCGAGTCGGCCTGCGGACCACGGACAGGACACCAAACCCCCGGATTTCGATCCGACGCCCATGCGCCAGTGCGTCACTCACTGCTTCCAAGATCACGCTGACGGCAGACTCCGCATCGCGATGGGTCATGTCATCAACGCGAGCCACCAGGCTTTCAACTAGTTCAGACCGGTTCATTGCTGGCGCTGGGCGAAGTTGAAAGCCATGGCCGCGCAAGTATCCATGATTGCCATCCCAAGTGAATCCAAAACACATCGAGGACCCAGGCTGGACGATGTCGGCGGTTGGCTTTCAGCGATCAGCGATCAGCGAACTGAAGATGCCGAGCATGTTGTCTACTGCCAGTCCCAATTTTCGAATTTGACGTTTTTGACGAATATTGCTAGACTCGCCAAATTGATTGGAGTTCCCCATGCGAACAATTGCCAAAACCTCCCCACCTTCTGATATTGAACCGCAATTCGTCAGCGGCCTTCACTTTGCTTTGGGGAACATGGCAGAGTCAGTTGCTGATCGTGTGTCGTCTGCGATTGCCGAGCAGATTCAGACTCGCAAAGTCAACATGGAGGTGATTCGTCAAATCGTCACGAGCGCAATGCCTTCGACGCTGGAAAGCGAGTTTGTTCGGGAGCTTTTGGACGACAAAGAGGATTCACGAAAACGCCGAGCCATGCTTGTTCACGTGTTGAGCGCCGCCGACGTGCGAGGGATCAATGCCAACGTCGCAATGATGCAGGATGTTGCTCCGGCCACAGTAGAAGACGACGAACTGCTCACAAGCCAGGATGCCGCAAAGCTGCTGCACGTTTCGCGCACCCACATGAACATGCTCATCGACACTGGAAAACTTGGGGCAGTCAGCATCACAGACGGTGGACATCGGCGCATAGCAAGATCTGTCGTCCTGGCCTACAAGAAAAGGGCCAAGGCACGGCAGGTATTGGGGCTGGCGGAGATGGTTGGCACCAGCGCGCGCCTGGGACTCTATGCCGGTGAAATCGCCAACACTCCACGTCGTGCCAAGGGTTGACCCGTGGCGGAGCGCAAGAAGCGGTTGATGGGCGAGGCACCTTCGGTGCCTCGCATCATCTTTGTAGACGCAAATGTCTTCTTCGCGCCAAGAATGCGGGACATCTTCATGCACCTTCACGAAGCGGAGGTCTTGTCCATTCACTGGACAAAGGAAGTCGAAGCGGAATGGACGCGCAATGTGGTTACAAAGCATGGCGCCGACCAGACATTGATTCGTGCATGCGTGCATGGCATGCGTGACGCCGCAGAGGATTGGGAGGTCAGCGGTTATGCCAAACACGTCGACCGGTTTGCGGCAGTGAACTTCAAAGACCGCCATGTCGCGGCGGCGGCATACAAGCTTTCTCTTGACGACTGGCCGGATCAGTCAGTTGCCCTGGTCACCAAGAACATCAAGGATTTCCCACAAGAGGCATTCAAAGGCACCCAGGTGACCGTATGTTCAATGTCCGAGTATTTGGACTTGCTGGTCACGACGGAGCCAGAGTTGGTCATCCGGACAGTGGACCGTTGTCGGAGAAAACTAAAGGCGCCAAAGCTCAGCCATGAAGAATACGTGGCGGTCCTGATGGGTAACGGATGCGCGGGACTTGCCAACGCGTTGGCACTCAGGTGGAACGTTGAATGCCCGAAGGTGGCGAAGGATGGAACGTTCTACTACAGTTCAGAAGACCTACCCCGACGGACAGGGACAAAGTCCAAACATCCTTCTGGCAAGAAGTAGCCGCGCCACGAGTTACTGCAGTCCGCGATTTGTGCACATGGCGCTTTCAGTAAGGGTCCGCGCAAAAATAAGTTCACAGTTCAGAGCGTAGTTCCAACAGATAGAGCTTGAACAGATTTGGCGTGAAGGACTCTAAAATTCTGACTGCATGCCGCTTGGCGCATGATTCGAGCGTTCGACTTGACGTATTTTAAATGTCTTAATTCAGCCCATATTGGCATAATTAAGACATTATGCGCACACCACAATTCGAATCTGACGCTCTACTTCCCCTTTTCCGGTGCCGCCGGATCGTGACAATGCAGGAGATGAAGGCCGCCTTGGGCACGACAGTAGATCGAACCGTCCTTCGTAAGCTGCAGGAGCTTCCATACCTCTGCAGCTATTCGCACCGCGGCAAGTTCTACACGTTGGACCCCTTGGCCGCGTTCGACGACCAGGGGCTGTGGGCCTACCAAGGCGCGCGCTTTTCGCGCTTCGGCACTCTCATCGACACAGCTGAGCAATTCGTCACTCGATCCGACCGAGGGTACTTGGCCTCGGAACTCGCTGGCGAACTCCAGGCTCCCGTCAAGGAGCCTCTGCTCAAGCTCGTAAGCTTGCAGCGCCTGGCGCGAAAGCAGGTCGGTGGTCAGTACGTGTATTTCTCGAGCGACCGCGGCAAACGCACTGAGCAAGCGCATTTGCGCCACACGCCCGTTACCGCGCAGACGCCGCCCTTGTTGCGTGATCCATTGGCGCAGACCTCGCACGAGACAAAGGCGGCCATCATCCTGTTCTTCAACACTTTGGACGAGCGCCAACGCCGCCTATACGCCGGGCTCGAATCCTTGCGTCTGGGACATGGGGGTGACAGTCGCATTGCCGAGTTGACTGGGCTGGACGTGCACACCATTGCCAAGGGTAGAGCCGAATTGTTCGAGCGCGACGTGCAAGTCGAGCGCATTCGGCGTCCTGGCGCTGGACGTCCGGCGCTGGAAAATAAACTCCGCAAGTCGTCGACGCGATCCAAAAGTTGATGGAGCACCACACTGCGGGCGACCCCATCAATGGCCTCAAGTGGACACGCAAGACAACTTTGAAGATCAGTGGCGAATTGCGCAAGGCCGGCATCACCGTGTGCCCCAAGACCGTGGGACGCTTGCTCAAGGGCTTGAAGTTCTCGCTGCGCGTCAATCACAAGAAGGTCGCCGGCAATGCCAATCCCTTTCGCAATCAGCAATTCGAGCACATCAACCGCACTGGCCAGCGCTTTGAGCGCCAGGGCTGGCCGGCGATCAGCATCGACACCAAGAAGAGGGAGTTGGTCGGACGTTTCAAGAACGCCGGCGCGACCTGGGAGCGCACACCAGTTCTGGTCAAGGACCACGACTTCAGAACCGACGCCAAGGGCATCGCCATCCCATGGGGGCTCTACGACACCCAAGCCAATCGCGGACAAGTATTCGTTGGCACCTCTCACGATACGCCCGCATTCTCAGTCACCGCGCTTGCGCGATGGTGGAGTGGCGCTGGCCGCAGGCGCTACTCAGAGGCCGCCCGCCTGCTGATCCTTGCCGACTGCAGTGGCAGCAACGGTGCGCGAACACGACTGTGGAAGTACGAGCTACAGACCCGCTTTTGCGATCGGTTCGGGCTCACGGTCACTGTCTGCCATTACCCGCCAGGCACATCAAAGTGCAATCCCATCGAGCATCGCCTATTCAGTGAGATCAGCAAGAACTGGGCAGGCCAACCCAAGGGCATGCCGGGGCGCCCAACGGACTTGCTCACCTTGGGTGCCACCTGGGCCTCGAGCAACTCGAAGATTGCGCTGCGCAGCGCCAGGTTCGTGTACACGAACTGAAGGCCCTTCAAAATCTTGGGGATGTCATCGCGCGATTTGTAGTCGAAGCTCATCTTGGAGAAGTCGACTTCACCGATGGTCATTTGTTCGTTCTGGACTACGCGCATGGAGGGCTTTCCAAACTCGAAAACAAGGCCAATTTCGGCCATCCTCTATTAACGTTTGAGCGGCGAAATGGTGTACCGGATGATGGACATTTGAAGAAAAATCTTCGCTCCAACAAAACACCATGCCGCCATTGGGGAAAGGCAGTTCTCGGTCAGGCACTACTTAATTGGCGCCACCCGCGTAATCCAGGAACTTCTCCGGGCTGATGCGCAAGGCCGCGCCGGTCGGGCAGGCCCGCACACAGGCCGGGCCGGAACTGATGTCACGGCACATGTCGCACTTGACCGCCTTCTTGATCGCGGTCGCCTTCTTCTTGTCCTTGTCGGCACCCTCTGTGTAGGCCTTGGCCTTCGCCACACCGGGCTCCTGCCCCAGCCCCAGGAACAGCCAGGCCCAAAGGCTCTGGATACCCGGCTTTTCGCCCACCTTTGCCATTTGAATCACGCCATACGGGCAATTCTTTTCGCAGTTGCCGCAACCAATGCAGGCGTCGGTGATGTACACCTCGCCACCGGGCGAACGATGGATGGCGTCGGGCGGGCAGTCCTTCATGCAGTGCGGATGCTCACAATGCCGGCAGGAGGTGGGTACATGCAGGTTGTCGTAGGTAGGGCCGGCTTCGCGGTCCAGGCGTGAGGTGCCGTCGTGGGTGCTGGCGCAGGCCTTCTCGCAGTTGTCGCAGCGGATGCACAGCGATTCGTCAATCAACAAGACGTCGGTGGCTTCACCCACACCCTGCTGCAGCAGGAAGGAAATCAGGTTGCCGGACGCCTGGTTCGAGGTCATCGCCTGGTTGGCCTGCATGCGCGCCAGGTACTGGTCGTCGAGCTTGCCCCGCACCGCCGTGCTGGCCGCCATCAGTTCAGTGACCTTGGAGGCCATCAGCACGATCGCCTCGGTGGGTACCGCAGCACGCACCGTGGCCGATCGCGGCGCATCCAGCACCAGGGCCATTTCGCCCACGTAGTTGCCGGCCGACACATAGGACAACACCACGTCGCGCCCACCGAGCGTGCGCGACACCATCACCGACCCCTTGCGGATCAGGTACAGGCCATCGGACTTGTCACCCTCGTTGAACAGCGCATCACCGGCCTTGTAGTGGCGAATCTGCGACCCCTCGATCAGGCCGGTGAGATCGGCCTCGGTGACCTCGGGCGCCACGTATTTGCGCACCGCGCGGCGCAACGCGACCAGATCGAGTTCCTTGCGCACCGAGTCCACCGACGCCAGCAGCTTGAGCATCGTGCGCCGCGGTGTCTCGACCAGGATGCAGCGTTCCGCCGCGCGCACCGTGGCAGAACGCCGGCGCCCCGAGATCAGGCCGAGTTCGCCGAAAAAATTGCCGGTGTCGAGCAGCACCGGTTTGCCGCTGGTGTCGGCGTCTGCGCCCTGGATCTGCACCTGGCCGCGCACGATGCTGAAAAAGGAGTTGGAGTAGTCATTGCGCTCGAACACCACCTCGCCCTGCTTGGGCAGTCGGATGTCGCTCTCCAGCATGAACTCGCGCAATTGCAGCGCGTTGAGGCCACGCATCCAGGGCATGTTGGTCGACACCAGCGCCAGCACGTCCTCCACGGTATTGAGTTTGGCCGTGCCTTGAATGACCGCGGCGAACTTTTTCTCGAGCAATGGCTGGTCGGCTGCCACCACCTTGCGCCCGCAGATCGACTCGATCGCCTCGTAACCCTGGTTCATCGCCTGCTTGATCAGCGGGTAACCGCCCAGCGCGCCCACGACATACAGGCCTGGCACGCTCGACTCGTAGGTGGGCGACAACTCGGGCAGGGCTGTGGCGTCCTTGCTGGAAAATCGCACACCAAAACCCTCGACCAGCTTGCGCGGCGGAATGGCGCCCAGGCGCGCAATCACGCGGTGGCAGTCCACCACTTCCTCGCCGGCCGGCGTGTTGAGCACCACACGCAGCCCAGGGCCCGACGCACCCTTGCGCGACTGTCGCTTGGAGAGGTCCACCACCGACACCATCATCGTGCGGTTGTGGTCCTCGACCGGGGTGGCGGTGTCAACCTGGGCTTGCGCCTTCTCGACATGGTCGATGCTGGTGCGGTAACGCACCGCGAGTTTGCCATCGCGCACCGCCGCCTGCACGGCACTGAGATTGCCCTCCTTGCAGCGGCTGAATTCCTCGTTGCGGTTGAGCAGGATCACGCGGTTGTCGTTGTCGGCCAGGGCCAACGCGTTCTCGATGGCGGCGTCGCCGGCGCCCACCACGATGATCGTCTCACCACCAAACGCACGCGGGTCGTCCAACTGGTACTGGATGTTGGGCAGGTTCTCGCCAGGAACACCCAGCGTGCGCAGGTTGCCCTGCATGCCGATGGCCAGCACGATCTGCTCCGCCAGGATCAGCTCGTGGGTGTCGAGCGCAATCCAGAAACGACCCTTCTGGCCCTGGACTGCGGTGACTGCGGCCTTGTTCTGGATGACCGTCCCGAGCGCCGCGACCTCGTCATCCCACTTGTTCAGGATACTTTCGCGCGTACCTGCAACAAAGCTGATCGGGCTGCGCAAATCCAGAAAGCCGGGCTCGGCCATCACATGTTTGCCCTTCTGGTATTTGTAGATCGTATCGGCCAGATGGGCCTGGGACTCCAGCAGGATGTGGCTGATGCCCAGCTTGGCAGCGTGGGCCGCGGCCGAGAGGCCTGCTGGGCCGGATCCGATGATGGCGACGGTGAAAGGTGTGGTCATGGCGGCAACTCGCTAGCGGACGGCCAGTGGCGCGGCCACCAGCGGACGGAAGGCACGCAGCCGGCTCTGGAAGTCGGCCGGCTTGTAGGCTTCATCCTCGACCAGGCCGGCGCGCAGGTTGGCCAGGCCCTTGTTCAGGGCCGGTGCCGATTTCAACTGGCCCAACTTGTGCAAGGTGTTGACCACGCTGCCCAGGGCCATGGCGGCCTGCTCGGCGCCCGCATAGTCGGCGTAACCCCCTGCAAGGCCATCGTCCACCAGCGCCAATGCCATGCCGCGCAGGTTTTCATTGGTGACGCCGGTGGCGGCGATCTTGCGGGCCGCTTCATCGCTCAGCGCCTTCACCGCTTTGGCGCGTTCGGCCATGTCGCCGGTGCCAGCCACCGCGTGGTTCAACTGCACCACCGACTGCACAAAACGCTCACCCAGGGCCGGGTCGATCTGGCGCAGGATCAGGCGCAGCATCAGCATGCTCGAATCGTTCAACCGCACCAGCCCGGGGCTGATGCTCTTGCCAAAACCACCAACCGGTTTCCAGCGCTTGTCGGCCATCGGATGGTGGCATGCGTGGCAGTCGAACAGCGTGAGTTCGGGGAACGCACCATCACGCCCGCGCCGGGGGTCGAGCAGGATGTCGACCTGCGTGCCAACCGCCACCGCCTGGCCGATGGCCCAGATCTTCACGCCGTCGAAGCGGCCCTTGCGTTCGATGTAATCGGCGTCCACCGTGAAATGCGCCGGTTGCAGATTGGTGAAGGTCTCCATCTCGAAACTCATGCGCGGGTGGCCAGCCGCCATGATGCGGTGGGTGACGTATTTGTCTGAAGTGCCAAAGTGGCAGGACAGGCACAGCTTGGCACGCGCGAGCGGCTGGTCGCTCGGGTACAGGCCGTTGGCAATATTGGCCTTGTGGGTCGCGCCAGGTTCGGTGTGCGACGCAATCCAGCGCTCAGCCGGCCCATGGCAACCTTCGCAGGAAATGCCGTCACTGACCTTGAACGTCTCGGCAGCAGGCACCGCCGGCACATAGGCATGGCAGTCCAGGCAGACCCGGGACTGGTGCGCCGGCTGCGGCAGGGCCAGGTTGGCGGCGATACGGCGCGACTTCTCGTTGAGCAGCAGGTTGTAGGCACGGGCGTGTTTGTCCAGGCGTGACCAGACCACGTATTCGTTCTGGTTCACCGGTGAGCCGTTCCAGGAGGCGATCGACCCGTGGCACAGGGAACTGGCGCAATTCACCACGCCCAGGGTCTTGGCGAGCGACTTGTCAGGCAATACCTGCGCAGCAGCCACAAGGCTGCACAGCGCCAGTGCCAGGGCCATCGCGGCCCGGCCCCATCCGCGGACTTGGTTCATGGGCGCACCCCCTTTGCTTGTGTGGCCGCCGCAGCGGCAGCTGCGCCCGGGGCGCCCGCAGTCCCGGCATGGGAATATGAGGTGCCCGGCGTGTCGGTGACCGTCCAGACCGAACCGTCCTTGCGCAGGTAGAGCTTGTGCATTTCGCTGGCGTTGAATGGGCGCGAGCCGATGCGGCCGAACACCGCGATCTGGCCGCCAGTTTCGTCCACTGCGCGGTCACGGTCCAGGCCCTTGGACAGGGACAAGGCGGGAGAACGCGTATTGCGCCAGGCAATCACCTGCGGCTTGGGCACCGGCGAGAAACCGTAGAACTTGGGCTGGGTGTCGGGCGCGGTGAGCTGCAGCACCTTGAGGCCGTTCACGCCATCGGCAACATATGCAAACAGCGAGGCATTGGTGGAGCCGACCATCACGTCCTGGGTGTCCGACAGCGTGGTGGACGGTGTGTCGCCCTTCTGTACCCGGCTCTCGACCTTGGGCTGGGTGGGGCGTTCCACGTCGACGATCACCAGGCCTTCGGCGCCGGCAGCGACGTAAGCGTAGGTGCGTGCCACATAAACCTTGCGCGCATCGGCCAGTGGCACGCGAGCGCTCTCCACACGCTGCGGCTTGGCCGGGGAGGTCACGTCCAACAGTTCCAGGCCCTGTGCGGTGGTGACCCACAGGTAACGGAACTGCAACGCGCTGGCACGGGCGTCCTGCAGCGGCAGCGTGGCCACCCAGCGTGGCTTCAGCGGGTTGTCCACGTCGACCACGCTCAGGCCCTTCGCAGTGGTGATGTACAGGTAATGCCCACCCACCGTGATGTGGCGCGCACCGGTGAGCACCCCCTTGCTGGGGCCGTCGCCGTTCCAGGTCGCGGCGCGCTTGAGGAAGTTGTTGCGCGGTTCGCCGTCGGCCAGCGTGTCGACATCGACCACGATCAGGCCCTCCTTGCTGTCCGAGATGAACGCATAGTGGTAGATCGGATGGAAGGCCTGCTCCTGGTTTGTCACCCGCATCAGTTCGCCGGTGTTGCGGGTGGGCGCAATCGGCTGGTTGGTGGGCAGGGCCACACAGGTGGCGTTGCTCGACGCGATGTGGGTGTTGTGGCCCAGCGCAGAGAACGGCGCGCTGACGATGCGCTGCGACACGCCCTTGTTGGCGATGTTGGCGACGTCGTACACCCGCATGCCGCCGGCGCCCTCGGACACAAACAGGTATTCGCCCCGCAGCTGGATGCATTGCGCCGGCCCGGCCGTGCCGTGGTCGTGGGATTCCTTCAGTCTTGCTTTCGCGCTCAGGTGGTTCTGGTACCAGTCCGGGTAGGCATAACGCTGCAGGTAGCTGCCGATCACCGCCTGTGGCTCGTCCCATTCGGTCACCTGCACCGCCTCGACATGGCTTTGCGCGCCGACCCACGCGTTGTAGCCCACGAAGTTGACGTAGTTCGTTCCCTGCAGCAGCAGTTGGGCCATGATGGCGTTGTTGTCGTTCTTGCTGTTGACGTGGCAGTCGGAGCAGGTCTTGGTCTCGGTCTTGCGTTCGGTGTGGGGGTAGTGCGGCGCGAATGCCTGCGACGAGAAACCGCTGGCAGCGATCGGCGCCTGCTGGATGTAGATCTTTTCGCGGTTGATGTTGGTCGAGGAGAGGATCAGCGCCGAGCTCGATCGCACCGGCGTGATCTTGCCACCCTTCACCGACCCGTGGATTCCGAGCTGGAACATGTCGTCGCGCGCCACCTGCGGGTTGTAACTGGCGTAGTTGCGCGTCTCGCCACCTTCGTAGTGCTGGCGCTCGGTCTTCCAGTTGGCCTGGATCGGCAGGTGGCAACCGGCGCAGCTTGTTGTCCACGACAGGTGGCAGGTGTAGCAGTTCATTTTTTCGTCGCCATGCGCATAACCCTTGCCGTCCGCCGTGGCACCCCACTTGCCATCCTGCCCCTGGGCGCCTTCGTGCATGAGTTTGGCGCGCGCTGCCTTTTCGTTGTATTTGGCGTTCCCGGGTGTGACCGAGTCTTTCACCAGAGACATCTCCCACTCCAGCTTCGGGTCCAGAGCCGAGCGCTGGAACAGTTTGCCCTCACGCCATTCAAAACGCTTGCGGCCATCCTGCGTGCGCAGCAGCTTCATGTCCATGCCGCCTGGCCTGGCGGCCGGGCCGGAGGTGAGCAGGCTGGGGTACTTGCCAGCGCTGCCGTGGCAGTCCTTGCAGTCGACCTCGATCGCCGCCGCCACCTCGCCATAGATGTGGCCGTTGCCATGGGAGTCCTGGGAGAAGTGGCAGTCCACGCAGTGCATACCCACGTCCAGATGAACCGATGTCAGGTGCACGGCCTTCTTGAACTTCTGGGGGTCTTCGTCCGACACCGGCTGGTTTTTCGCGTCCAGCAAAGTGCCCTTGCGGTCGCGCTTGAAGATCTGGCGGAAGTTCCAGCCGTGGCCGTGGTAGTCGGCGAACTGGGTGTCCTTGAGTTGCGGGTTGAGTTCGGACACGCGTTTGGAGAATTCCGGGTCGCCCCACAGACCGCGGATCGCCGCCTCTTCGGGGTTGCGATCCTGGATCTTGCGGATCTCGGCGTCGGTGGGATATTTTTGCTTCTTGGGCCACATGAAGGGCGCGTCCGACTCGTAATCCCACATCGTCGTGCCGTAGAACGAGTTCACGAAGATATTGGGCTGGTGCATGTGGCACACCATGCACTGCGAGGACGGAATGGCCCGCGTGAACTGGTGCGAGATCGGGTGCCCGGATTGGTAGGTCGGGATGGCCGGGTCCGACGTGGCTGATTTGCCCTCATGCCCGTACTTCGCGTAGGGGCCGGAATGGCGGGGGTTGCGGTCGTTTGCATACGGCGTGTGGCAGGCCGTGCAACCGGATGAGCGGTAGTCGCCCGCCTGCTCGTTGGTGCCCAGAAACCAAAGGTGCGGGTCGTTCAGGCGGGTCTTGGTGATGTTGATCACGGGAACGGCGATGCGGTTTCCGGTGGCCGGGCCACGGTTGGACTGGCGCACGTCCGGGCGACCTGGCTCGTCGAGTTTCTGGATTGCACCGCTCACATTGGGCAGGCCGATCTCCGGAAACTGCGTGCCATTGATCTTGCCGCCGCGCTCGAACACCCGAAATACATCGGCGGGTGGCACGGTCTCCCAGGCTGGCAATGGCGCCACGCTCTCCAAAATACCCATCTCGCGCATTTGCGGGGTCACCGCCACCGGGTTCTTGAGCAGCGCCGGTTCGCTGTTGGCGGTGTAGGCCTCGCCAAGAATGTAGCGCTTGAAGGGCAGGATGCCGTTGTTGTAGGCCGCACCACCCCACAACATGGCGCTGGTCGCCATCAGGCTGCGTTCATTGGCCTGCACGATGGGCAGGTGGCAGGCGCCGCAGGAGTCACGCGCCACGCGCAGGTCGCCCGGGTTGATGAAACGGATGAACTGCGGGCTCTCCCGGTTGAGCTTGGTGTAGCTGCCCACGGGGTTCGACGAAGACGGGTAGTTCCACTGGAAAGGATGGCGCGGCAGGATATGCGCCTGTTCCATCGCCGTGATGTAGTTCTTGTCGGTACGCAGGCTGTCCTTGGGCCGCTGGGCTGTCGGGTTACCGCCGTGGCAATCGGTACAGCCCAGCACCACGCCCGGGTTGGCGTGCATGGTGCGGTGGTCGTTGGCCGCTGCATTGTGCGAATGGCAGGTTTCACAACCAGCCGACTTGGCCAGGGCGTCCCCCGCGCTCTGGCGCATCGGTGCGGCGGGCGCACTGACAGGGTCGGGCCGGGCCGCCTCCTTGGCGCCCTCCGAATGCGCCAGCGGAAGCTGTAGCCCCAGGAAGAGCCACACGGCCGCCAACACGCCGGCGACCAGAAGGAGTTTTCGATACAGCATGGGCAGGTTCATTTCAGTGCCCACACCGTGTTGCGCGAGGGTTGCAGATTTGGTCCGACGGGAATTTTTCCTCCGGCTGGTTTCGGCCCATTGCGGACGTTGTTGGTCTTTCCGGAAAACTTGAAAGCCTGGAGTCCGGCGGCTTGGTGTGGGACCAGGCCGACGGCGCATTCGGCTCCGCGGCTGTCCCCCGCCCTGCGGGCTCCTCCTTTATGCCGCTGCGCCGAACGCACCGCCGACCTGATCCGGCAAAGTCGTTGGAACGCCGCGCACCAAAAACCCCCGCCAGAGCGGAAGGGGTCACAGAGCGGAAGGCACGGCGGAAGGGGTCAGGTCTTGTTTTGCAATATCGCAATGCAAGACCTGACCCCCGCCCCCTGCAATATCGCAATGCAAGACCTGACCCCCGCCCCCTGTGACCCCCGCCCCCTGGGCACTCGGTGGTGGTCGAGTGCGGGGAAGTCCGGACCCCGACCGCCCGAACACCAAAAGCCCAGCGTCGCGGCAGGCGCAGCCCGGCGGGGGCGATTTCTGGGGCGCCGAGGAGCGCAGCCCGAGGGTCGGTGCGCGCAGCGCACTTCGTCATCATTTTGGCCGCGGTTGTCCGAACGAAGCGCCCGCAGGGCGCGTAGTGAGTTCTGCGGCCCGACCCTCGGGCGAGCACCACAGGG
>CAMAWD010000070.1 GCA_945861785.1 Rhodoferax sp. OV413
GACACACCGTCTTTGGTCACGGTAGGGGCGCCGAAAGAGCGCTCCAGCACCACATTGCGGCCTTTAGGACCCAGGGTGACCTTGACTGCGTTGGCCAGGATGTTGACACCCTCGACCATGCGTGCGCGGGCTTCGCCGCCGAAAACTACGTCTTTTGCTGCCATTTGATATTTCTCCGAATTCGGTTAATTGGTGAACGGGGGATTACTTCTCGACGACTGCGAACAGGTCGTCTTCTTTCATCACCAGCAGTTCGTCGCCATCGACCTTGACGGTCTGGCCGCTGTACTTGCCGAACAACACGCGGTCGCCGACCTTGACTGCCATCGGGCTGATTTCGCCCTTGTCGTTCTTCTTGCCCGGGCCAACGGCCAGGACTTCACCTTGATCCGGCTTTTCAGCGGCGCTGTCAGGAATGACGATGCCAGAGGCTGTCTTGGTTTCGTTTTCCACGCGTTTGACGATCACACGGTCGTGCAGAGGGCGAAGTTTCATAGGATCTCCTTGATATTTGAAACAGGGTTGATAATCAAAAGGCACCAGCTTGTATAAGTTGGCGCTCATTAACTCGAGGATGTTGGTGTTGTTAGCACTCATCTCCTGCGAGTGCTAATGTACGGGGCTTTTCCCCGGTTTTCAAGCCCTGCGCGCAAAAATTGCGATGCTGGGCTGACTCAGCGCTTGGTCGGTTTCGGTCGAGAACCGCCCTGGTGCCACCGGCACGCTGGGTGCGGCACAGGTCGCGCCGGCCTTGCACAAAAAACTGCCCTGCGATGTACTGACCAGTTTCGTGCCGTGACAAGACTCGCCGGCGCTGGATTTGCGATGGTCGTTCACCCCTGGCTGGACCTGGCTGGACCCGGCGAATTGGGCGCGTTCCTGCGCGAAGAGTCAGGCGAGTGGCTCGAACAGGCCAGAGGCGTGAACCCGTCTCCGTGACCAAGGCCGTCCGAGGTCCGCGCTTCGGTTGCGTGCGCCACGCGACCGAAGATTTGCTTTTGCCACGAATACATGCTATTTTTCGTGTCAAAAATGACCAAGCATAACGCGTCCGTCGACACACTGGTCCTGCGGCGCATCCAGTCACAAGGGGCTGGCTGGGTTTTCACGCCCACTGACTTTGCTGACTTGGGCACGCGCACTGCAGTAGCTACCGCTCTCAAGCGCTACAAGGCAGCGGGTAGCATTCGCCTTCTGGGGCGCGGGCTATACGACGTGCCGCGTGTCCATGCGGTGCTAGGCACCTTGTGGCCGGCCATTGAGTCGGTGTCGCTGGCGCTGGTGCGCAAGGAAGGGCTGCGGTTGCAGCCGACGGGCGTGTATGCCGCCAATTTGCTCGGCCTGTCGGAGCAGGTGCCGGCCCAGGTGGTCTTTCTGACGGACGGCGCCACACGCAACGTCAAAGTCGGGCCCACGCAGATCCGACTGAAACGCACCACACCACGCAACATGGCAGCAGCCGGTCGGCTCAGCGGGTTGATGATTCAGGCATTGCGAAGTCTGGGGCCGGCGCATGTCACAGCGCAGCGCATTGAGCGCTTGCGAAAAAACCTGCCCGCCGAAGAACGTGCGCAAATCGTGGGAGACATAGCGCTGGCACCGGAATGGATGCACGCGCACCTGCGTGAAGTCGCACGCCCATGAGCAACATCGGATTTCTGTCTCTGTCGACCGATGACCGCAAATTGGCACTGGATGATGCCGCGCTTCGCCTGCAAATGGGGGCTGTCATTCTGGAAAAGGACTTCTGGGTGTCGTGGCTGTTGCGGCTGCTTTTCGCCGAGCCAGTCTTGGCGCCGCACTTGGTGTTCAAGGGAGGTACGTCGCTGTCCAAGGTGTTTGGCGTCATCGACCGGTTCTCGGAGGACATCGACTTGTGCCTGCAGCCAGAATTTGTGGGGGCGGACACAGCAGATTTTGATGCCCTGGCCAGCCGCTTCAAGCGCGATGCGGCCGTTCTGGAGATGCAGCGTCTGTGTGGCGAGAAGGCAACCATCTTGCATTCAGAGTTTCACCGCCCGGCGCAATCACCCACTCCGGACCGCTACGCACGCCATTACTTCGACATGGTCAAGTTGCTTGCACATCCGCGGGCCTCAGAATTTCTGGCCGACCGGGCGCAGTGCGCGCGCGTAGTGGACTGGAAGAGTCGGGTATTCGCACGGGCCTGGGCACGGTATGACCTCGCGAAGCCGGGCAGTTTTCGCCTGGAGCCGCCGGTCGCGCGGCAGGCGGAGCTTGCGCAGGACTATGCGACGATGCGCACGATGTTCATGACCGAGCCGCCGTCATTCTTCGAACTGATGCAGTCGCTGAAGAACGCAGAACACGCTATCAACCACGAGTAACACGCCACGCATGGCAGTTTCTGATTTCAGCTATTTGCAGAACTGCAGGCCTGTTCAGTTTGAAGTCAAGTGCTCGACTTTATGAGTGCCATGGCGCTCACTGTGCAGCGGCGCATGCATAGTCCCATGGCGATCCAATCGTTCCTGGCTGCATGAATCCAGATTCGAAAACCCTGTGGCAAGGCCCGCGCTGGGCTTTGGCCGCCTTGCTGGCCTTGCTGGGCATGGTGGGGCCGTTTGCCATCGACACCTACCTGCCGGCCTTTTCCGGCATTGCGCGTTCGCTCGACGCCTCGCCGGTGCAGATGCAGCAGACGCTGTCGGCCTACCTGTTCGGTTTCGCCTTCATGAGCCTGTTCCATGGCGCGATCTCGGACAGCTTCGGCCGCCGGCCGGTCGTGTTGTGGGGGGTGGCGATCTTCACGCTGACCTCGGTCGGGTGCGCGTTGTCGCAGAACATCGGCCAACTCATCTTCTTTCGCGTGTTGCAGGGGCTGTCCACCGGTGCCGGCATCGTGGTGTCGCGTGCAGTGGTGCGTGACATGTTCGAGCCTTCGCAGGCCCAGAAGGTGATGAGCCAGATCACCATCTTCTTCGGCATTGCGCCGGCCATTGCACCCATCATCGGCGGCTGGTTGTTCGTGCTGGCGGGCTGGCACAGCATTTTCTGGTTCCTGGCCGGTGTCGGTGTGCTCCTGTGGCTGGCCAACTTCCGCTTCCTGCCCGAGACGCTGCATGTGGCGCAGCGCCAGCCTTTCAATGCCCGCAACCTGTTGCGCGGGTATTGGCAGCTGGGGTCGGACCCGCGCTTCCTGTTGCTGGCGCTGGCCAGCGGCATCCCGTTCAATGGCAGCTTCCTGTATGTGTTGTCGGCGCCGGCCTTTCTGGGGGAGCACCTGAAACTGGCGCCGACGCAGTTTTTCTGGTTCTTCATGCTCAGCATTGGCGGCATCATGGGCGGCGCCTGGCTCAGTGGCCGACTGGCCGGGCGCATCGCGCCGCAGCGGCAGATCCGCTATGGTTTCATGGTCATGTTCGGCAGTGCACTGGTGAACCTGGTGGCCAACTGGCTGTTCGTAGCCCATGTGTCGTGGGCGCTGATTCCGTTGTGCGTGTTTGCCTTTGGCTGGGCGCTGATGGTGCCGGTGGTGACCTTGCTGGTGCTGGACCTGCACCCGGAGCGCCGCGGCATGGCATCGTCCCTGCAGATGTTTGTCGGCTCCATGGCCAATGGCCTGGTGGCCGGGGTGATCGCACCGCTGGTCATGCATTCCACATTGGGTCTGGCCGCGGCGTCGTTGGCGATGCTGTGTGTCGGGCTGGTGGCCTGGGTGGTGGTGCGCCGGCGTTGGCCGAAGATCGGGCACGCAAACGTGCCGTGAGTTGGCGTGTGGGCACCGCACCCTGCAAGACAACCACGAACGGTATGAGGGCGCCAGCCTGTGGATCAAGCTGGTGGCGGTGGTGCTTGTGGGCGCGGGTGTTGCGGTTGGGCTGGAGTGGTGGTTCCTCGGTTTGCTGGTGCTGCTGGTGCTGGCGCTGGGCTGACGCGACAGCCGGCGACGCGGCGGGTTGCCAGGATGAAAGGCCTGCACGCAGGTGCAGATCGGCATATACTGGTTTTTTATCCAGTATTTTGCGCCTCCAGCTTTCCCATGTCCGCCCTTCCTGTTCCCGTTTCCGCCCATGGCGCCGTCTGGCGTGCCGACGAACTGGCGCGCCCGGCAGGTGCGGTGCTCGCCACGGGCCACCCCCTGCTCGACGCCCAGTTGCCCGGCAGCGGCTGGCCCGTGGGCGCCCTGGTGGAAATCCTGCAGGCCCAAAGCGGCCAGAACGAATGGCGCCTGTTGTTGCCCGCCCTGGCCCGTGCCCCGGCCGGGCCGGTGGTGCTGGTGGGCGCGCCGCACATGCCTTTCGGGCCCGGCCTGTCGGCGCAGGGCCTGGCTGCCGAGCGCCTGTTGTGGATTACCGTGGCCCAGCCGGCTGCGCGCATGTGGGCCTGCGAGCAGGCGCTGCGCTGCGCCGACGTGGCCGCCGTGCTGGCCTGGTTGCCGCAGGCCCGGGCCGACCAACTGCGCCGCCTGCAGATGGCGGCCAGTGAGCACGCCAAGCTGCTGTTCGTGATGCGCCCGGCCCGGGCCCAGGCCGAGTCGTCCCCGGCGGTGTTGCGGGTGTCGCTGGCGGTGCAGGCCGACAGCGATGCGCTGCACATCGAGATCCTCAAGCGGCGCGGGCCACCGGCGCTGCAGCCGCTGGTCATGCCGGCCCGCCAGGGCCGCATGGCGGCGCTGCTCGCACGCGGTGGCGCACGGGCAGGGCGAGATCCCGTGCCGGAGGTCTGCGCAGCGATGCCGGCCGGGCCGTCGATGCAGGAGCCGCTCCATGTACTGGATCGCTTTACAGCCCCAGCCTGAGGCGCAAGGCGTGCCTGCGCCCGGTGCTGGCAGCGCCAGCAGCAACCCGCAGGTGCTCGAACATGCCAGCGTGCGCGACGACGCACTCACCGCCCTGGGCTGGTGGGCGCTGCAGTTCACGCCCCGGGTGGCGCAACTCGGGCAGGCGGTGCTGCTCGAGGTGTCGGCCAGCGAGCGCCTGTTCGGCGGGCGCCAGCCGCTGCTCGACCATCTGTTCCAGGTCGCGTGCCCGGTGCAGCCGCTGCGCTCGGCGCATGCCCCGAGCGCACTGCTGGCGCTGGCCTACCTGCAGGTGGATGCTGCCGACGCGTACCCGGCGCCCGACCTGCTGCCACTCGCCACACTGGCGCAGGCACAGGCGCATCTGGCCACCCTGGAGCGCATCGGCTGCCGGCGCTGGGGCGATTTGCGCGCGCTGCCGCGGGGTGGCGTGGTGCGGCGCTTCGGTGCCCCGCTGCTCGATGCGCTGGACCGGGCCTACGGCCTGAAGCCCGAGGTCTACCCCTGGCTGCTGCTGCCCGAGGTGTTCGACATGCCGCTGGAGTTGTCGGCACAGGTGGAGACCGCTCCCGCGCTGCTGTTTGCCGCGCGGCGCATGCTGGCCCGATTGCAGGTGTGGCTGCAGGCGCGCCAGCGCGGCATCCTGGCGCTGGAACTGGGCTGGGAGATGGACGCGCGGCGCAACACCGCCACCCATGGCAGCCTGGTGGTGCGCACGGCCGAGCCCACGCTGGACATGGGCCACCTGCAGCGCCTGCTCGGCGAGCACCTGGACCACACCACCCTGCCGGCGCCGGTGTTGTACCTGCGCATGCGCTCCATCGAGACCGCGCCCCTGCCCGGGGCCAGCGCCAGCCTGCTGCCCGATGCGCTGCGCAGCGGCGACAGCCTGCACCAGCTGCTGGAGCGCCTGAGCGCGCGCCTGGGGCCGGAGCAGGTGTTGCGTGCGGTGTCCTGCGCCGACCATCGGCCCGAGTGCATGCAGGCCTGGGTGCCGGCATCGCAAGGCGGGCCGGTCACCAGGTCCGCAGTCAGCGGCAAACCTGCCGGGGCAGGCAAAAGCCACAACACCAAGGACGCCACCAACGCCTCTCCCGCATACGCCGACCTGTACCCCACCTGGCTGCTCGCCACACCCCTCAAACTGGCCGTGCGCCAGGATCGCCCGCTGTACCAGGGCCCGCTCACGCTGCTGGTGGGGCCGCAGCGGCTGGAGGCTGGTTGGTGGGGCACTGGTGCTTCGGCACAAAGCGTGGTCACGCTGCGCGACTATTTTGTGGCGCGCAGCGCGCAGGCCGGGTTGTTGTGGATCTACCGTGAGCGTCTGGCGGCGCACAGGCAGTTGGCGGAGCAGCCATCGGAGCAATCAGGCAGCCATTGGTATTTGCAGGGGTTGTTTGGGTGATCCGCAGCCACGATGGACGAAGGGAATTTTCATTCAGACGGATCATGAAATTTCAAATAGCCGGCCATAAAGTTACAAACAGCCGGCCATGATCGGCCCCCCAAGCAGCACGCTATTTCCGCTTTGCCGGATACATGCCCAATAGCTAAAATGGCCAATCGCCAATGCCGGAGCAACACCATGCAAGTAACCGCCACACAAGCCAAAAACTGATTTGGCGCCATGTGCACCCACGCAAAAACAGAACCGGTATTTGTGGAAAAAGATGGACGAATCGACACCGTTATCGTGTCAGCCAAACAGTTCGAAGCGCTGAAATTCGCCGGTCAACCCAAGACACTGGCGCAACGCAAACGGGCTTTCGAGCAGACGCACAAGGCCTGGATTGATGCGCAAAAAACCCGCTTCGAAAAAAGCGGGCTGTGGTGTGACGATCAGCGGGTTTGGTAGGCCATCGCCCCGGTTTCAACTGATGGCCCGGCCCCATGCAATACGACGTTTACCACAATCCGGGCCCACGGATGCGCGATCAGTATCCCTGCGTCGTCGATGTTCAAAGCGACTTGCTGGGCAGTTTGGCAACACGCATGGTGGTGCCACTCGCTGTTACCACGCTCGCCGCCCATGATCTGCCACGACAGCTTTGCCCGGTGATTGCGGTCAAGGGGAAGAATCTGATGCTGGTCGCTTTTGAAGCCGCGCCACTGGGAAGGCGTCTTTTGAAGAACAAGCTGGTGTCCGTGAAGCACCGCGCAAGTCACGTCATTGCCGCGATGGATGCCGTGGTAAGTGGCGTTTGAATTCAGGTTGCCGACTTCCGCTGGCCAGTGTCTCGGTTGAGCCACCCGGCACGATCACTCCTGCGCCGATGGCCTGCGCCAGTCAAAAGACTGGCGGGCTGGGCAAAAAGACGGTTGCCAGCCACAGCTGGCTGGTGTCGGAGGAGAACTCCTTCACGACCGGTGCGGTGTTTGGCCTGTCCGGTGGCAGGGCCACCTATTGGATACCTGCCTGACGAGGCGACGGGTTTTACGGGCAATCGCCGAGCAGCTGGTTCAGCCCCTGGCGCACGGCATTTGCATCGGCCGCTGAGAGCCGGCCGATCTCTCCGCGCACCAGGCGGTGGTCGAGCGTGAGCAATTTGAAGCGCACCTTGGACGGCGCGGGCAAACCGGCGGTGGCAAGGTCGCCCAGCGGGCAGTCCAGCGGCCAGGGTGGGTTGGCCTGCGAGGTGATCATGGCCATGACTGAATGGCCGGCCGGGGTGTTGAAGGCCGATGCATCCGACAGCACCAGTGCCGGCCTGTTCTTGGTGGTCGCGCGGTCGGTAAACGGAAACGGCACCCGCACGACGGTAAAACGCTCAAAGCCCACGGTAGGCCTCTTCGTCCGCCGTGCCTGCCCATTCGCCCAAAGTGCCTTCGACAGCGTGCAGATATTCCAGATCGACAGGTTGGACGCGGCGCACGGTGGCTTTGCCATCAGTGCCCACTTCCCAGGCAATCAGGTCGCCGGGCGTGACCTTCAATGCGGTGCGAACATCCTGTGGAATGGTGGTTTGGCCCTTTGCAGTGACTTTGGCAATGGCAATCATGGCTGTTACTTTTGTAATGCAGTCCTTGCTTTTTTACTTTACTTCTATTCTCCATGCCGGTCCAGAGAAGGGTGGTTGCAGAAGGTTACGCGGCTTCGGGTGAAGAAAAGCTTGCCAAAAAAAGCTTGCCCACTATACTGTTTTTTTAACCAGTATTCATGGCCCGCGACCCACACCAGGGGCGGTGCCTTGTTGTTGCCTCGCTTCCCCCATGTGGACCCCCCTGCCGGCCTATGCCGAGCTGCATTGCCTCTCCAGTTTCAGCTTCCAGCGCGGCGCTTCGCTGCCGGAAGAACTGGTTGCGCGCGCGGCCGCGCTGGGCTACACGGCGCTGGCGATCACCGATGAATGTTCGGTGGCCGGGGTGGTGCGGGCGCACACGCAGGCCAAGGAGCTGGGGCTGAAGCTGTTGCTGGGTGCGGAGTTCCGGGTGCGCAACGGGGCCGTGCCCGACATCCGCAAAAACGTATCCAGAATCCCGCCGCCCAGGCCAACCCCGGGGGCCCAGAAACCCGACCCGGAGCTCACGCTGGTCGTGCTGGCCCACAACCTGCAGGGCTGGGGCAACCTGTGCGAGTTCATCACCGCTGCGCGCAGCAGGGCGGTGAAGGGGGAGTACGTGGTGTCGTGGAGCGACAGCGATTTCGCGTCGCTGGAACACTGCGAGGTGCTGCTGGTTCCGCCCCGCGTGCTGTCGTTCGAGTCCCTGTGTGCCCACGCCACGCGCCTGAAAGCGATCTTCGGCAGCCGGCTCTGGATCGCCCTGGAACTGCTGCACGGCCTGGACGACGACCTCTGGCAACACAAGTTGGAGCGCGCGTCGCAGTTCACCGGCGTGCCGCTGGTGGCCGCCGGCAACGTGCACATGCATGTGCGCTCGCGCAAGCCGCTGCAGGACGTGATGACCGCCGTGCGCCTGGGAAAACCGGTGGCCGAATGCGGCTTCGAACTGCAGCCCAACGCCGAGGCGCATCTGCGGGCGCGCCTGCGCGTGGCGCGCATCTACGCCCCCGAATTGCTGCAGACCACGCTGGTCATCGCCGCGCGCTGCACCTTCAGCCTGGACGAGCTGCGTTACCAGTACCCGGTGGAGACGGTGCTGCCGGGCCTCACCCCCTCCGAGACCCTGCGCCGCTTCACCTACGAGGGTATGAGCCAGCGGTATCCGCAGGGTATTCCGGCCAGCGTGCAACTGCAGGTGGAGCACGAACTCGACCTGATCGCCGAACTCAAGTACGAGATGTACTTTTTGACGGTGTACGACATCGTGCGTTTCGCACGCGAACGCCACATCCTCTGCCAGGGCCGCGGCTCGGCTGCGAATTCGGCCGTGTGTTATTGCCTGGGCGTGACCGAGGTCGACCCGTCGCGCATGAACGTGTTGTTCGAGCGTTTCATCAGCCGCGAACGCAACGAGCCGCCCGACATCGACGTCGACTTCGAGCACCAGCGGCGTGAGGAGGTGATCCAGTACATCTATGCCAAATACGGCCGCGACCGCGCCGCCATCACCGGCGTGGTGGTCACTTACCGCCCCAAGAGCGCGATCCGCGACGTGGGCAAGGCGCTGGGCCTGGACGACGATCTGGCGGACGCATTTGCCAAGGAGCACCGCTGGTTCGACGGCCGCAGCCTGCTGGCGCAGCAGTTGCAGGAGCGCCTGGTGGCGGCCGGCATCGCCCCCGACGACCAGCGCATCACCCAGTGGCTGGAGCTCACCCAGCAGCTCATGGGCCACCCGCGCCACCTGAGCCAGCATGTGGGTGGCTTTGTGCTGACGCAGGGCAAACTGACGCGCCTGGTGCCGGTGGAGAACGCCGCCATGCCGGAGCGCTCGGTGATCCAGTGGGAGAAGGACGACCTCGACGCCATGGGACTGCTCAAGGTCGACGTGTTGGCTTTGGGCATGCTCAGCGCCATCCGCCGTTGCCTGGACCTGATCGGTGCGCAGCGTGGTTATACCTTCCAGATGCAGGACATTCCGGCCGAAGACCCAGCCACCTACGACATGATCTGCGCCGCCGACACCGTGGGCGTGTTCCAGATCGAGAGCCGCGCGCAGATGAGCATGTTGCCGCGCCTGCTGCCGCGTTGTTTCTACGACCTGGTGATCGAGGTCGCCATCGTGCGCCCGGGCCCGATCCAGGGCGGCATGGTGCATCCCTACCTGCAGCGCCGCCAGGGGCTGGTGCCGGTGGACTATCCCGGCGAGGGCCTGCGCGCCGCGCTCGAGCGCACGCTGGGCGTGCCGATCTTCCAGGAGCAGGTGATGCAGATCGCTATGCTCGCTGCCGGTTTCAGTGCTGGCGAATCCGACAGCCTGCGCCGCTCGATGGCGGCCTGGAAACGCAAGGGTGGCGTGCACAAGTTCCATGACCGCATGGTCAGCGGCATGGTGGCCAACGGCTACACCGAGGAGTTCGCTGAAGGCATCTTCAAGCAGATCGAGGGGTTTGGTGAATACGGCTTCCCCGAGAGCCATGCCGCCAGTTTTGCGCTGCTGGTGTATGTGAGCTGCTGGCTCAAGCACCACGAGCCGGCGTGTTTTCTGGCCGCGATGCTCAACAGCCAGCCGCTGGGTTTCTACAGCCCGTCGCAGCTGGTACAGGACGCGCAGCGCCATGGTGTGCCGGTGCGCGCGGTGGACGTGATGTGCAGTGATTGGGATTGCACGATGGAAGAGCCCGACGCACCCACCATGCCGGCGCACGCCGATACGCGCCAGGCGCACCGGGGCCACGCACCGGTTGGCGGAGCGCCACTGCGTGCCGTGCGCCTGGGCCTGCGCATGGTGGCCGGCCTGGCGACAGCCGCGGCGCTGCGCATTGTCGAAGCCCGCACGGAGGCCCCCTTTACCAGTACCGAAGACCTGGCCCTGCGTGCCGGGCTCGACCAGGGCGACCTCAAGGCGCTGGCCGGCGCCGACGCGCTCATCAGCCTGTCGGGCCACCGGCGCCAGCAGGTCTGGGACGCCTCGGCGCTGCGGCCGGCGCCGGGCCTGCTCAAGGCGGCGCCGGTGGAGGAGGATTTTCTGGAGCTGCCGCCGGCCTGGGAAGGTGAAGAGGTGGTGTTCGACTACGCCTCCACCGGTCTCACGCTGCGCAGCCACCCGTTGGCCTTGTTGCGCGAGCAGTTGTCCACCATGAAGCTGCGCACCGCCGCCGAACTGCGTGACCTGCCCAATGGCCGCCTGGTGCGCGCCTGCGGCATCGTGGTGATGCGCCAGCAGCCGCAGACCGCCAAGGGCGTGGTCTTCGTCACGCTGGAGGACGAGACCGGCAGCGTGAACGTGATCGTCTGGAAAAGCCTGCGCGAGAAACAACGCAGCGAGCTGCTGCATTCACGCCTGATGGCGGTGTACGGCGTGTGGCAGCGCGATGTGGAGAGCGGCGGCGAGGTGCGCCATCTGATCGCGCAGCGGCTGGTCGATCTGACGCCGCTGCTGGGCGGGTTGGCTACCCAGAGCCGGGAGTTTCATTGAGTGCCCCAGCCGGCTGGCAGGGCGAAGGCAGAGCGTGCAATCACCGGCGTAGTCGTCACCTACCGCCCCAAGAGCGCGATCTGCGACGTCGCCACGGCCGACATGCACGCATTCAAAGGCGCGTGCCTGGCCGATCAATGTGACAACTCTTCACGGATCACGCGGCGCAAATCGGCTTCCAGATGCCCGGTTTCAATCACCCGGCGCAGGGAGTCGTTGATAAGGGTCTGGTAGCCACGGTTGCCTGCCAAGGCCTTGAAATGCTCGACGATGGGCGCATCCAGCATGATGTTGACGCGCAGTTTGCCAACCCGTGCGCGCACTGCGGTCTGCCACTGCGCACGGTTGGCATCGCGGCCTGCCACGCGCATCCTGGCACCGTCAAAGTCCGCTTGTGTCAGTTTGGGTGCATCGTCGTCAGAAATAACCGGCGTTTTTGTAGTAGAGGTCTGTTTCATCGCTGTCTGCCTTTCGCATGGAGATGACGCGGATGTCTTGATCCGATTCAACGTGAACGATCAGGACGACCAGGTAGTCCAATAGTCCGATACCGATCATGCGTTGTTCGCTGTAGTCTTCACGTTTGTCCTGAAACAACACCAAGGGACCGCTGAAAACTTTGGCGGCATCGGCAAAATCAAGTCCATGCTTTTGCAAGTTGCTTTGCCGCTTGGCGTCATCCCAAGTGAAGTTCATTATGCCGAGTTTACACATTGGAATGTGTATATTCAACAGATTCTTTCAAAGCGGGTGTGACGGTGGCTGCCTGGTGCGCGCTCGCGGCATCGTGGTGATGCACCAGCAACTACAGGCCGCCAAGGGCGTGGTCTTCGTCACGCTGGACGACGAGACCGGCAGCGTGAACGTGATCGTCTGGAAGAGCCGGCGCGAGAAGCAGCGCAGCGAACTTCTGCACTCACGCCTGATGGCGGTGTGGGGTGTGTGGCAGCGCGATGTGGAGAGTGGGGGTGAGGTGCGGCACCTGATCGCGCAGCGGCTGGCTGATCTGACGTCGCTGCACCACCTGCTGCACACTGGCAAGGTGAGGGTGTTATGGATGGCTGCGAAAAGGCCGTTGGCTTTGAGTTCCCAAATCCCGTGCAAGCATGGCTACCAAAGATATCTTGTGCTATTTGTGAACAAGTGATTACACTAGAGCAGATGGTTACGGTCAAGCGCACAGTTGAATTTGATGACTAATTCGCTATGGCCATGACCAAGAAGTTGAAAGTTGCTGACCTGCCAGATTTCGACATGGCGGAAATGCTGAAAACCGATGAGGATGTTGCCAACTATCTGACGCTGGTGCTGGACGAAAACGACATCGGGGAATTTACCCATGCACTTGGCGTGGTCGCCCGTGCCCGTGGCATGAGTGTGGTGGCTGAACAGTCTGGCTTGACCAGAGAGGCACTCTACAAGGCCCTGCGCCCCAGTTCACAACCGCGGTTTGACACCATCTACAGGGTCTGCAATGCCCTCGGTGTTCGCTTGGTTGCGCAACCAGGCGCTGCGCACGTCTGAGCGAAGCGGGGCGATTCAACCGTTCGTTCAGCGAGAGTGGCAACCCCACCCTAAAGACAACGCTGGCGGTGATGAAAGCCCAGGGAATAGAGCTGACCGCCAAGGTTCCTGCCGCAGCAGGACGCCAAGGGCGCGAGGGGGTGGCACCTGATTCAGGCGATTCGAACCGCCTCACAGCGCCGCATCAACCGCATCCAGCAGCCGCTGCCGCCGCGGGTCCACCCCATCCTCGAAGGCCAGCAACCGGTTGGTGACGAACGCGAACCCCAGCCGCCGGGACGGATCGGCAAAGCCCACCGATCCGCCCCAACCGGTGTGGCCGAAGTTGCCCTTGCCCACCGAGCGCCCGAAGCCGACAGAGTCGACGCGGTAGCCTGCGCCGAACACCGTGGCACCGAGCGTGCAGGCGTCGATGCCACGGAAGCGCTCGCGGGCCGCAGCCGCGATGGCGGCCTGCGACAGCAGCCGGTGCCCGTCAAGCTCGCCGCCGATCGCCAGCGTGGCGTACAGCCTGGCCAGGGAGCGCGCGTCGGCATGGCCGTTGGCGGCCGGGATCTCGGCCGCGCGCCAGGCGCGGGCGTTGGGCGTCTCGGCAAACAGCTCGGGATTTCGAAATGAACAGGGGTAGGCGGTCTTCTCGCCGGCCACGTGGGCGACATAGATGCTGTTGTCGCCCGACATCTCGGCCACCCGGTGCTCCTGCTCGGCCGGCAGTCCCACGTAGACGGACAGGCCCAGCGGCGCCGCAATCTCTTCGGCGATGAAGCGGCCGACGCTGCGGCCCGTTACGCGGCGCACCACCTCGCCCAGCAGGTGCCCGAACGTCACCGGGTGGTACACGCAGCGGCTGCCGGGCTCCCACAGCGGCGCCATGGCAGCCAGCGCAGCGACGAAGGGTGTGCCCGCATAGACGTCCTCCAGGCGCATGTCCACCGCGACACCGTCCAGTCCGGCCTGGTGCGACAGCACCTGGTTCAGCGTGATCGTGCCCTTGCCGTTGGCCGCGAATTCGGGCCAGTAGCGGGCCAGCGGCGCGTCATAGGCCAGCAGGCCGCGTTCCACCAGCATCGCCACGGCAGTGGCCACCACGCCCTTGGTGCAGGACCAGACGTTGACCAGCGTATCGCCCTGCCAGGGCTGGACGCGCGCCAGGTCGCGGTGACCGCCCCAGAGGTCGACCACGCATTCACCGTCCACCCAGATCGAGACCGCTGCCCCGTGCTCCAGCCCCTCGTCGAAGCTGCGCGCGAATGCGGTGCGCACGGCGTCGAAACGGGGTGTTGTGAATCCGTGTGTCATGGAAGGTCCCTCACAGTCGGTATGGCAAGATGCGGACATTCTCCGGTATCGGGGACACCAGCGCGTCGGCCTGACCGACTCCGGTTACTTCCGCCATCGCGGCATCCCGACGGTGGTGTACGGGCCGACGGCCTACAACATGGGTGGCGTGGATGAATACGTCGAAGTCAGCGAGCTCAGACAGGTGTTCGATGTTCATCTGGCCGTGCTGAGGGAGTGTCTCCTGCGTGGCGCCGACGAAGCAGGTGCCCGGCCCAGCTGACGCAGCCACTCGGCACCCTGGCTGTGCAGAGAGCCGGGATCCTGCAACGGCCGTTTCTGAAAACCGGCACACTTGCGGCATGAACGAACAGACCACCACACTGGCATGGATCGCGCGCGCCCTGGCCGCCAGCCGGCTTGCCGTCCTGGCCACCGAGGGCGCCGGGCAACCACATGCCAGCCTGGTGGCGGTCACTCCGGTCGGGCTGCCTCGGGAACTGGTGTTCGCCACCTACCGCAACACGCGCAAGTACGGCAACCTGCTGGCCAACGCACGGGTCGCGGTACTGATGCACTGCACGGATACGGACCTGAATGGGCTGCAGGACGCCATCGTGCTGACCGCCACCGGCGATGCGATCGAGGCCGAAGGTGCGCGACGCGAGGCCTTGGCTGGCCTGCATTTGCAGCGGCACCCTGACCTGGCCGGTTTCCTCGGCTCGCCAGACTGCGCAGTGTTCTGCGTGGCCGTCGAGAGTTACCAGCTCGTGCGTGGCATCGACGACGTCGGATCCTGGTCGCTGGCGCAACTCGGCGTGTCCTGACCCGCCTATTGCGCATTCCAAAAATCATGACAGGTTCGGTTTGGGGCGCACTGGCTGGGCTTGCGGCCATTTGTCAGGGGCAGGGGCGGTGTTGGCGAGCCGAGAGGACCGGCCAGTTGCCGCCGCTCGTGTCCCCCGCCCTTCGGGCTCCTCCTTAACCTCGCCGCGACAACTGTCCGGTCCTCCCACACCACGCCGCATGGTTCCGGGTTGTCATGATTTCGGGATAGATCAACACGCCGGGGCCGGACGCTCTGCCTGCCAGGCACGCAACTTGCCGGGTTGGTTCACCGCGCAGTGCGGTGGTGTTTGCCCTGCCAGGGGCCCGAAGGCTCACGGCCCGACTGGCCGCTCGCCCGCCACTGTCGTGCGGTGCAGCAGCCGCCGGCTTCCGTCGTAGTCGTTCAGTGCCATGTGCAGCAGGCAGCGGTTGTCCCAGATCGCCAGCGTCCCTGGCGCCCAGCGCAGCCGGCAGCTGAATTCGGCGCGCGTGGCGTGCTGGAACAAGAACTGCAGCAGCGGGCGCGATTCCTCCTCGCTCATGCCCTCAAAACGCTGGCTGTACACCGGGTTCACGAACAGCGCCTTGCGCCCGGTGACGGGGTGCACCCGGACCACCGGATGCAGGACCTCGCGGTCGGCCGAGGGGTCGTTGCGCGCCATGCCGATGGAGCGGCTCACGGCTGTGCTGGGCGCCGGGCCCCGCGTGCCGTGCGGCCAGGCAGTCTGTATGGCCCGCAAAGGGTCGAGCAGCCGCTGCATGCCGGGAGACAGGGCCTCGTAGGCCGCGTACTGGCTGGCCCACAGGGTGTCGCCACCGAGCGCCGGCAGTTCCAGTGCATACAACAGCGTGTAACTTGGCGGCTCGTCCAGAAAAGAAAAATCCGAATGCCAGGTACCGCCGAAGGTGCTGATCTTGCGCTCGTCGGCCTCCTTGAGCACGGCGATGATGTCGGGGTGGGCATCCAGGTGCCGGATGTAGGGCACCCGCAGGACTTGCCCGAAACGGCGTGTCAGTTCTACCTGTTGCGCGGGGCTCAGGTGCTGGTCGAGACAGAACACCACGGCGTGCTGCGCCAGCGCGTCGCGCAGTTGCGCCATGGTGGATTCGGACGGGTCCGCAAGGTCGATGCCGACGACTTCGGCCCCACAGGCGGGTGCCAGTGGCCGGATGGAGGGGTGCTGGGTCATGGTGCGATGCTACCGCCTTGTGCCTGGCCCTTGCCAATGCCCTGCCGCAGCGCTGCCGACGGCATCGGTTGGAAGGCTGGTCAGCCCCTATTGCGGATCACCGAGCCTTCGCGCGCTGCCGCGCCGACGCGCACAAGGTCGGCGACCAGCGCTTCGATCCACGAGGAGAATTCCGGGGCTTCGGTCTGGCGGCTGAACATCACCGCGAAATAGGGCGTGGCGTGGGCCCAAGCCTGGAGGCTCGCAAGCTCTTGCTGCTGGACCTCCAGCAACCTGAACTTCAACAGCACCTTGGCAGCGTGCCGGGTGTGTTTTGCCGGATGGGTGACAAAACCCTCCAGGCGGTCACGGGCCACACGGATCGCCCTGGCTATATCGGTGAACACCGGGCCGTGCCCCGGTACCACGATGGCAGGGGCCAGCGCCTCGATCAGGTCGATGGTTTCGCCCACCGCTGCGAAAGCGTGTTCGCCTTCGAGTTCCGGAAAAACCACGCCGAAGCCCTTTTCCCACAAGGCGTCGGCCGAAATCAGAATGCGCTCAGCGGCCTCGAACAGGACCACCGAGTGGGTGTCGTGGCCTGGCGCAGCATGGACTTGCCACCAGCGGTTGCCAAGCTGGATCTCCGTGTCTGGAACCAGTACGGCGTCAAAACGGAACTGCGGACAGCTTTGTCCGGTGGGCGTATAGGTGAGCGCCACAGGGTCCCACACCTTGACATGCCGGGCAAGGCCGGGCGGGATCAGGGTCTGGAGCGCCGGGTAGGCGGCTTGCAATGTGGCGTTGCCGCCGCAATGGTCGCTGTGCAAGTGGGTGTTGACGAGCCGGTCGAGCGGGCGGTCGCCCAGTGCCGCGCGCACCAGCGCCAGTGTCTGCGGCGCGTGGCTGCCATAACCGCTGTCGACGAGCGCGGTCGCCTGGTCGCCGCACAGCAGGATGTTGTTGGACGACAACCAGCCGCGCTCGAAAACAGTGATGTCGGTGGGCAGCGGGTGTGGATTCGGTGTCACCGGACAAGTATCGCAGCGCGGCTGCGCCCACGCATCAGGCCCTTTTCAGGCACTCGCCCATGAATGCCTTGCGTTCGGCGCCTTTCTTTTCGCTGGCCTCGGCGCTGCAGGCCTTCACCTTGCCCTGCTGAACATCGCTCTTGCCGGCGCTCAGGCAGGTTTTCATGAACCCCTTGCGCTCGTCACCGGTCTTGCCGGTAGCCTCCTTGTTGCACATGGCCATCTTGTTTTGCTGGGGTGACTTGGCTTTTTCTTCTGCCAGGGCTGGCCCGGATGCCAGAAACATGCCAATGGTCAATATTGAAAGCAGCTTTTTCATGGAAACTCCTTGGATTGATGGTGAAAATCAGGAGCCGGTATTCGAACTCCTGTGCCCGGCGGGTTGTCGTGTCTTGTGGCAGCCGGCGCCCCAAGACTGACTGCAACCATGCCGGCGAAGCCATGGTATGGAACGCGGGGCGCTGTGTATTCCCCCAATTGGGTGATGCGTGCGCCTGGGCAATGCTGTCTGCAGTTGGGCGAGGCTGCACAGCGCATCCGGCAATGCGTGCGCGACTCCGACAGCGTGGCGCGAATGGGGGTGACGAGTTCACGCTGGTGCTGTCCGAGTTGCACGACGGCCAACGTCTGGAACGCATCCTGCAGAACCTGCTCGACGCGATGTCGTCGTTGTTCCAGCTTGGCAATGAACAGGTCTGTGTGTCGGCGAGTATCGGCATCACCATGTACCCCGGGGACGCCACGCAGGTCGAAAGCCTGTTCAAGAACGCCGACCAGGCGCTGTACGTGGCCAAGGGCTCGGGGCGCAACCGCTTCAGCTTTTTCACGCCGGCCCTGCAACAGGCCGCCCAGAACCGCGTGCGCCTGGCCAGCAGCGCCGCCGTCACCGACCAACTGCTGCAGTTGCGCGACGCCGGTATCCAGGTCTCCCTGGATGATTTCGGCACCGGCTACTCGTCGATGACCTGCCTGCAGCGTTTTGACATCGACTACATCAAGATGGCTGCCGCCAGCTGCGATTTCGGGCAGGGCTACCTGTTTGCGCGGCCGATGCCGGCGCGCGATTTCGATGTGTTCATGGGTTCCGTGCCGGCAGGTTTGCCGGGCAAACCCGCGTAGACGGGCGCCGATTGTGCACGCGAAACCGTGGCGGACTGAAAGCCCTTTCGTTCGTTGTTAAACTGGTTTTCATGATCGACGACACGTTTGAACTCTACGACCTGCGGGTGGAAGTTGTCGCCCCCGATGGCGCCCGCAACCTGTGCAATGCGCGTGCCGGCGACTGGTTCGAGGTGCGCGGCGAGATGCTGCATTTCCCGCCGGGGCAGGGGTTCTCGCTGTATTCCCTGGCCGCACTGCTGCCGCTGCTGCCCGCCAAGCAACGCGCCACCGATCCGAACGACTGGATGAGCACCGACGCCGAGGTGGCCTGCCCCGACCCGCATTGCCCGACGCGTTTTCGCATCACGCGGCTGGGCAAAAGGGTGTTCCGCCACGGCGACACCACGGCAGTACCGCTGCCGGATCTTCCATGAGCGGCAGCGTGCCAACCGTCGAGTTGGCGCCTGGTTACCGCATTCCACGCACCATCCGCGGCGGCTGGCAGTTGTCGGGCGACCATGGCGCGGTCGACCGCGAGCGCGCCTTGTCCGACATGTCGAAATTCGTCGACCACGGCCTCGACACCATGGACTGCGCCGACATCTACACCGGTGTCGAAGACATGTACGGCGAGTTCAACGCCCGCCGTGCCGCGCAGGGGCTGGCCGGCCTGCAGGTGCACACCAAGTTCGTGCCGGACTACGGCGACCTGGCCCGTGTCGATGCGCCGTATGTGCGGCGCATCGTCACGCGCTCGCTGCAGCGCCTGCGCACCGAGCGGCTCGATCTGGTGCAGTTCCACTGGTGGGATTACCAGGTTGCGGGCTGGACCGAGGCGGCGCAAGCCCTCGAAGCGCTGCGCAAGGAAGGCCTCATTGCCAATATCGGCGGTACCAATTTCGACAGCCCGCACACCGCGGCGATGCTGGATGCCGGCGTGCCATTGGTAAGCATGCAAGTGCAGTATTCGCTGCTCGACCGGCGTCCGCAGGCAGCGCTGGCAGAACTGTGCGCGCGCCGGGGTATACAGCTGCTGTGTTACGGCACCCTGGCCGGAGGGTTTTTTTCCGAGTACTGGCTCGCACAGGACGAGCCGCTTGCCGGCATCACCAACCGTTCGCTGGTCAAGTACAAACTGGTCATCGACGAATTCGGCGGCTGGGCCGCATTCCAGGCGCTGCTGCGCACGCTCAAGAAAATCGGCGAGCGGCACGGGGTGTCGATTGCAACTGTGGCAACGCGCTGGGTGCTGGAGCAGCCGGCCGTGGCCGCAGCAATCGTCGGGGCGCGTTATGCCGACCGGATCGGCGACACGCTGGCGGTGTTCAAGCTGCAACTCGACCCGGAAGACCATGCCGCGATTGGCGCCATCCTTGCGGCGCACCCGGGCCCGGGTGGTGACACCTACGCTCTCGAGCGCGACAAGACCGGCCCGCACGGCCGGATCATGAAGTACGACCTCAACAAGACCTGATTTCAACCCAACCGGGGCAAGCTGACCGTGCGTTGTTGACTTTCTGCAGCCGCCCTCGCCACGGCCTACCCTGGCATGAGCGGCGGTGTGCAGTTCGACCGCAACGGCGCCAACGCCACGCACGGCACCGGCAGCTGATCGACCGGGACGACGCCGCAGCCCAGGCCACCTGCATCCTGTACAAGATCGAGGCGCAAGCGGTGACGGCGCGGGTTTGACCTGGCTGCGTCGGAGGGCAAACTGGTCAGCGCCTGTCCTGAGTCTCGATCAACCAGTCTGAGCACGCCTTTGCGGCTTCCACCGGCCAGTCGACACGGATGATGGTGTCGCCGCGCTGGATTTCGACGTGGATGCAGCGGCCACCGGGCCCTGCAGTCGATGCGCGGCCGAGCAGGCGCGTCCACCAGGTGCCCGTGGTTTGCGCAGGTGCCTCCGGCAGGCCTTGGATGTGCAAGTGGCGTGTTGAAGTTGCGGGAGCGGTGTCTGGCGCTGTCACGCGCATCATGGCAGTTGGCGCACCCAAAGCGGCTGCTTCCAGCGCTGGCGCAGGCGCGGCTGCCGTCGCGGGAGCCTCGGGCGCCAGCCGGGCCGCCAGGTTGCGCGCGAACTCGTCCCACATCCGGTCGGCCTTGGTTTTCATCACGCTCAGGCCAAAGGTGCCCAGGCGGCCCATCACGTCCACCTGCACCTTCATGCGCAGTTCGGTTTGACCGTCCGGCAGCGCGTTCAGGAAGATTTCGCTTTGCTGCTTGAGCGAACTGGCCACCGACGTGTCTTCGCCCGTGCCTTCGGTGCGCAGGTAGTGCGGTGCCCGGCGCTCGACGATGCGGGTCTTGAGCTTGAACTTGGCGCTGATGAAACTGATCTTTACCTGCATCAGCGCGACGTATTCGTCCTCGCTGAGCACCTCGATCGATTGCATGCCCGGCACGCAGCCGCCCATCACATGCGGGTCAAGCAGCATGGACCAGACCTGCGCCGCCGGTGCGGCGACGGTCAGTGTTTTTTCAATGTCCATGCATCTTCTCCGCGGCGTCCAGCACCGAATCCACGATCTGTGTATACCCGGTGCAGCGGCACAGGTTGCCGCTCAGGCCGGTACGCACCTCGTCGCGGGTCGGGCGAGGGTTGTCGGCCAGCAGGGCGCAGGCGGTCATGATGAAACCCGGTGTGCAGTAGCCGCATTGCAGGCCACCGCATTGAATGAAACTCTCCTGAAGCGGATGCATCTTGCCGCCTTCCCCCTGCAGCCCTTCGATGGTGGTGACGTTGCGCCCCTGCGCCTGCACCGCCAGCGACAGGCAGGATTTGACCACCACGCCGTCGACCAGCACCGAGCAGGCGCCGCAGGTGCCGGTCTCGCAGCCGCGTTTGGTTCCGGTGAGGTTCAGGTCGTCGCGCAGGAAGTCGCTGAGCATGCGGCGCGCAGGCACTTCCGCGCTGTGCGTTTCACCGTTGACCTCGATGTTGATCAGATGTTTGCCCATGGGCGACTCCTTATTGCTGGGCCAGCCCGAACAGGGCGGCAATGCTGCGTTGCACGGTCACACCCACCATGGCGCGGCGGTAATCGGCGCTGCCGCGCTGGTCGGACAACGTGTCGATGTCGGCGGCCACCATCGCCGCTGCTTCGGCTGCCACCGCCAGCGTGACCAGCCGCCCTTCGAGCAACTGTTCGGCCCGGGTGGCACGTGTCGGGATCGCTGTGGATGCGCCGGTAACCAGGCGCACCGCATGGCCACGACCTGCGTCCAGGTGCAGTGCCAGCGCCACGTTGACCAGTGGGCGGTGCTCGGCGGCAGTGCGCAGAAAGCGGGCGTAGTGGCCTGCACTGCCCGGCAGGGGCGGCGGGACGCGGATCTCGCGCAGCAGTTCGTCGCTCTGCAAGGCAGTCTGGTAGTAGTCGACCAGGAATTCCTGCATCGACAACACCCGTTCGCCGTGCGCGCCGGCCAGCACCACGCGCGCATCGAGCGCCATCAGGCAGCCGGGTGGGTCGGTGGCAGGGTCGGCGTAACACAGGTTGCCGCCAAGCGTTCCCTGGTTGCGGACCTGCGGGTTGGCCAGTCGCCCCGCCATGCTGGCAAGCATCGGGTAGTGCTGCTGCACCACCGCCGATCGCGCTACATCGCAATGCCGCGACAACGCACCGATACGCAAGCCCTGCACCGGGTCGAAGTCGATGCCGCGCAACGCGTCGAGCCGCGCCAGCGACACGATATGCGTCGGTGAGAGCATGCGTTGGCGCATGGCCAGCATCAGCGCGGTGCCGCCGGCCATGGCACGGCAGTCGTCGCCCAGGTCAGACAGCATGCGGCAGGCCTCCGCCACCGTGGGCGGCTCCAGGAAGTCGAAGTCACGCATGGCGCTGCTCCTGTGTTTGCGCCCGCAGGCCCGCCAGCACCTTCTCGGGCGTGATCGGCAGCGTGGTGAACCGCACGCCGATGGCGTCGAACACCGCGTTGGCTATCGCCGGTGCGCCGGGGAGGATCGCGGTTTCGCTGGCGCCTTTGGCACCGTAGGGGCCGTTCGGGTCGTTGGACTCGACGATGCCGCCACGCAGGTGCGGCAGGCCGTCGGCGGTGGGCATGGTGTAGTCGGCGAAGTTGCCGTTCACGAGCCTTCCGCCTTCGACTTGCAACTGCTCGTAGAGCGTCCAGCCGATGGCCTGGGCCGCCGCGCCGTTGCTTTGCCCGTGGACGGCCTGCGGGTTGAAGGCCTTGCCGCAGTCGTCGGACACGAAACTGTCGAGCACCGTGACCTGCCCGGTCTCGGTGTCCACCTCCACTTCGACCGCCTGCGCCGCGAAGGAATAGGCCGGTGCGACGTTGCCGTAGACCGTGTCGTCGTGCATCACGGTCTGGGCGTCCCAGCTGCCGCTGACCTGGATACCCTCGCCACCGTGGCGCCAGATGTGCTGGCGCACAAGATCGGCCAGTGAAGACTTGCGGGCCGGTTCGCCGCGCACACAGACTGTGCCAGCGCGCATTTCGAGTTGGTCCACCGGGGCATTCAGCAGGGTGGCTGCGAGCGTGAACAGTTTGTCGCGCGCGGCGCGTGCCGCCACGATGGCCGCATTGCCCGCCACGATGGTCACGCGCGAGGCCAGCGACCCGATACAAAACGGCGAGGTGTCGGTGTCAGGGGCCAGCACATGCACGTGCGACAGCGGGATGTCGAGCTCGTGCGCCACGACCTGGCTGAACATCGTCATCGCCCCCTGGCCCATGTCGCATTCGCTGCTGTTGACGATCACCCGGCCGTCCTCGTTCACCTTGACAGTGACGGTGGAGCCGTCCCAGTTGCCGATGGTGCGGTTGCCGCTGACATGCATGGCGGCCGCCATGCCGACACCGCGCCGGCGCGTTCCCTGGCCCTTGGCGCGTGTGCGTTTGGCGTCCCAGCCGATCGCCCCGGTGCACTGGGCAATGCACTCTGCAAGCCCGGTGCTGCCGATCTTCCAGCCGTGCACCGAGGTTTCGCCGGCGCCGATGGCGTTGCGCAGGTGGACCTGCACCGGGTCGATGCCCAGCAAACCGGCCATGGTGTGGATATGGCTGTTGAGCGCGAACTGCATCTGCGTGCCGCCAAAGCCGCGAAACGCGCCGTGCGGTGGGTTGTTGGTGTAGACCAGCGTGGCGTGGGAGCGCACGTTGTGCAGCCGGTGCATGTTGTCGCTGCGCATGGCGCTGACATGCATCACTTCGGCGGACAGGCCACTGTAGGCGCCGCACTCGGCAATGATGCGCACGTCCTTGGCGACGATCAGGCCGTCGCGGTCCAGCCCCATGCGCAGCGTGATGGTTTCGGGCACGCTGGAGCAACAGGCCAGAAAGTCTTCCAGCCGGTTGTTGACCAGGCGCACCGGTTTGCCGGTTTTCAGTGCCAGCAGGCCGGCGATCAAATTGTTGGCGTCTTCCACCAGTTTGCCACCGAAGCCGCCGCCGGTGGTGGTCTGCACCACACGGATGCGCGAGGCGGGCAACTCCAGTGCGGAGGCCAGGCGCGCCCGGGCCAGGAACACCGACTGTGTCGACGTCCATACCAACAGCCTCTCGTCCGGGTCCATCATGGCCACGCTGGCCATGGGTTCCAGGTAACCCGGGTACTGGGAGTGCACCTGGTAGGTGGCCTCATGCACGACGTGCGCGCTGGCAAAGCCGGCGTCGACGTCGCCACGGGAAAACCGGATCTCGTGCGAGATGTTGTTGCGCCCCGGGTGGACGCCGGGGGCGTCTTCGTCCAGCGCTTCGTCGGGCGTCAGGATGGCCGGCAGCTCTTCGTATTCGACCTGGACCAGGTCCAGCGCGTCGCGTGCAATCTCTTCGGTCACGGCCGCCACGGCCGCCACCTCCTCACCGGCGAAACGCACCACGCCATCGGCGAGGATCAGGCGCTCCTTGTGGTGCACGCCCCAGCGTGTCCGGGGCGCGTCGGCACCGGTGAGCACCGCCTTCACGCCCGGCAGCGCACGTGCGGCTTGCGTGTCGATGCGCACGATGCGCGCATGCGGGTACGGGCTGCGCAGCACCTTGCCGTGCAGCATGCCGGCGAGCTTGATGTCGCCCGCGTATTGCGCGCGGCCCAGCACCTTGGCGCGCGCGGTGACTTGTGGAACGTCCTTGCCGATGGTCGACAGGCTCATGGCGGCCTCCTGGTGCGTCGGGTTTATTGGGCGGTGATGCCGAGTTCCTTGATGACCTTGCTCATCAGCTCGAATTCCGAGGCGTTGGTGCTGCCCAGCACGCCCGGCACGCCCCCGGCCGGCAGTGCGCCGAAGGTGGCCAGCTTTTGCACCACCTCGGGCTCCTTCAGGATGTCGTTGAAGTGGCCGTTGAGCAGGCGCACGACGTCGGACGGGGTGCCCTTGGGCGCGAAGAATCCATTCCAGGCGCCCACGACGACATCCTTGTAGCCTTGCTCCGCCAGCGTCGGAACGGCCGGGGCCAGCGGCGAACGTTGTGCGTCACCGATTGCCAGCGCGAGCAGGCGGCCCTGCGCGATGTACTGCGTCACCGGGCCAAAGGTGACCCAGGCCGTGTTCACGTGGCCGGCCACCACGTCGGTGACCGACGGGCCGACGCCGCGGTAGGGCACGTGCTGGATCTTCACGCCGGCAGAGCGGTTGAGCCATTCGGCCACCACATGCATCGGCGAACCGGCGCCGGGGCTGGCATACGACAGCGGCTTGCCGCCCTTGGCGGAGGTGACCATCTCGGCGATGCTCTTGACGCCCGCGCCCGGATGTGCCACCAGCACCAGCGGCTGTGTGGCGATCTTGATGATGGGCTCGAAGCCATTCAACACGTCGTAACTGGCGCCGGGCGACAGGTTCATCACCATCGGCGCCGTGGTGAACGGGTTGGGTGTGAACAGCAGCGTGTAGCCGTCGGCCGGCGCACGGCCGACAAAGGCATTGCCGATGGTGCCGCCGGCGCCGGGCTTGTTGTCCACCAGCACCGTTTGTTTGAGTTTTTGCGACAGCTTGTCGGCAAACAGGCGGGCGATCGCGTCGGTATCGCCACCGGGCGGGTACGCCACCACCACGGTGATGGGCTTGGACGGGTAGGCCGCTTGCGCCAGTGCCTGGCCGCTGCCGAGGCTGCAGATTGCCGCGAGACCCGCGGCGAGGATGTGACGGCGATCGAACTGCATGGGGGACTCCTGAGTTGAAAATATTGTTTCATACAAGAAACAGTGGGTTGCAAATGAAACGCAATCGAATCTTAAGGGATTTTTATTGATGCATCAACAAAGATTTTCAATTCGGCCCGCCACAATCCATGCAATGACAGACGACAAGACCCCGAACTCCGTTGCGACCGATGCCGAACCCATCGCGGATGCCTGTCCATGGACCGACCTCGACCAAGCCGGAACCAACCTGGGCGTCGACAGTTTCATCACCACCCAGATGAGCCGCGTGGGCAATGCCCTGCGCCGTACGATCACCCTGCCCTACGCCGAGAAGTTCGGCTTGACCGTGGCCGAATGGCGGATGTTGTCGGTGCTGGCCGAAGCCAAACGGCTTCCCTTTGCCGACCTGGTGGTGCAATCGGCCACTGACAAGTCATTGGTCAGCCGGGCGCTGCGCTTGCTTGAAGGGCGGGGCTTGGTGCAACTGGAGGCCCAGCCCGGTGCCCCGCGCAAGGGGCTGGTGTGCCACATCATGCCGGCCGGCATCGCGCTGTACGAGCAGGCGATGCCGATTGCACGGCAACGGCAGGCAGCGATGCTGTTGGTGCTGACGCCAGACGAACGCACAGTGATGTACCGGGTGCTCAAGAAATTGCACCGGCATTGCCTGCAGGGGGATGACGGGAGCCTGGAGGGCTGAGCGCGGCCAAGCCTGTCCGATGCGGTCGCAAGGCCGGGGCGGGGGTGCCAAGTCGCCGCTGGTCTTTCCCAAAATCATGAGCGCCCGGAAACCGGCGGCGCGGTGAGGTACCAGGCCGACGGTGCATTCGGCTCCGCGGCTGTCCCTCCGGCCTTCGGCCTCCTTCCTTTATGCCGCTGCGCCGAACGCACCGCCGACCTGATCCTGCAACTTGGTCGGAGCGCGGTGCAACAGACACCTCCGCTGCCGACAGGGATGCGAGCGCTCAGAAGTCAAGTGCCATTGGCCCATACCCAAGGACCGGAGCGACGCAAGCCATGCGGCCGACTGTGATCTGTTGTCGGAGGGCTCTCATACGAATGGTGGATGGCAGCCCCACTTTGCATTTGCGTTGTGCAGGGCATCCCGGATACTGTGGTGACGGGCTTGGGACCAGTGGTGCGGGTGGCCGGCAATTGCGCCCAGTGCTTGTGCGGTGCGTTCACAAACATCGGTGTCTGACTAACGGGAGAGTGTCTTGAAATTCTTGTCAATACTGTTCGGTGGGCTGGCGATTGTGGTGGCGTATGGCATGTACCTCGAGTGGGATGTGACGCGATGGGACGCGAAGATCGATGCGTTGTGCGCCGCCAATGGCGGCAAGGATGTGGCGACACGGGTGTACGAGACGGCGGTGGCGCCGGAGACGAAGGAGTATTTCCGGGACCAGAAATCGCTCAAGGATTTTGGTATTCCTGAGCGCAGTGTGGGGCGCGTACTAGGGCCTCAGTATCCCTATGTGATGGAGACCCGCGTGGTCGATGTACTTCGTGATCGCGATCCGAGCGTCGTCAGGTACACGGAGCGGATTGTCCGCGTCAGTGACAACAAGACGCTTGGTGAGCGTTTCGGGTACCAACGCGGCGGGGGTGGTATGCCGTTTTTTGACCCAGGCACCAACCACAACTGCCCCAAGGATTCACATGGCTCCAGTTTAGATGTCAACGTTTTTCTGAATCATCCATTCCATCACCTGGCGAATACCAAATGAACAATACTGCTCTCGTTGACCTGGCGGAACTTTCGCTTGCCGCATACGGGCAATTTGACGTTGCAAATAGGTCGCCGATCCCCGCACAACTCACTAACCTGAATGGCGATGAACACGGCTTTGCGCTTTCCCAAGCGACGCGCTTCGGCGATCGATTTTTGGTTGCGTTACCTACTTTCAGCGACGCAACCGCTCCCGGGGGCAGTGGGGGAACCAGTTTCGACGTCACAGTGTTTCGACGGGTGAGCATCCGGGGCGATGGTCAAGTCTTCATCGCATTCCGCGGCACCGCCCAAAAAAGCCCCATCGAAACACCGAACGACCTGTCCGCCCTGCTTGAATTTGCCGCCGTCGGTGCAGCCCCAAGCCAGATCGTTGCGATGTACAACTGGTGGCAACGCGTCAGCACACCGAAGTCGGCAACTGTCCCGACGCTGGTCCCGCAATACCGGTACACATTCATTGGCAACCAGTTGGAGCGTATCGCCGACGCACCCAGCACAGGAGAAATCGCGGTACTCCTGGCGAGCACCCCGGGCGCCAAGGTTTCGGTCACGGGTTCCTCGTTGGGCGGCCATCTGGCGATGGCCTTTGCCGGCTTGTTCCCTGCGGTGGTCGAGCAGGCTGTGGCGTTCAACTCGCCGGGCTTCGCAGACAACGCCGCCATGCGTTCTCTGTTCGCAACCCTTGGCGGGACGTTGCCACTGGTGAATGGCTCCTTGATCACCAACGTCGTATCCAGCGAGGCAAACAATGCCGGTGACCAACTGGATCTTCTCGCCGGATTCCCTGGCGGAAATTTTCCAGGTACCAAGCTCACCATCCCCATCGAAAACCAGTTTGGTAGCGATGTGCTGGAGCCAAAGATCCCCTCGTGGAACCACGACCAGCGCCAGATAACCGATGCGCTGGCAGTGTTTGGCATGCTCGAGCGCCTGGACCCGAGCATGACCCTGGCGCGCTTCGAGCGATTGCTGCGCGTGTCGGCGAATGGCGAGAATCGCAGCCTGGAAAATTTGGTGGGCATGGTCGAGTCCGCGTTGGGCGTCAACACGGGCCCACTTCCGGCGGGCAACGCCCCAGGGGCCCGGGATGCGCTGCATCGCGCAGTGCAGGCGCTTGTCGGTGGCGCGCCGCAATCGCCTGAACCTGATGTCATTTTTCAATCCCTGGCGGGCAATGTCCGTCTTGGCTTCGCGGGCACGGGCCTTTCGGGTGCCGCCAAGACGAATTTCCAGAGTTTGGTTGCATTGCAGATGCTTTCGCCGTTCGTGCTGGAACCCGCTGGGTCGGCGGGTGCAGCGGCACTCAACAGCTTGTGGCGTACCCCTGCCTGGGCGGTGCAGTACGAGGACTGGATGTCTGACCAGATCGCGCGCCAAAGTGGGGGCGTGGCACTTGGGTATTCCGACGCCTACCTGGCGGACCGGCAAGCTCTATTGAACCAGGTGATGTCCGCCAATCTGCAATATGCCCAGGCCAATCCCGATGGATATCTTCCTGTCAGCGGCAGCGGGGGCGGCAATGTCAACACGCGTTATGTCGATGGCATCAGCGGGCAACTGTTGCAGGTGAACGATGTTCGAATCAGCCCCAGCACGGCGCCCAACAGGTATGTTGTGTTTGGCAGCGCGACTGCCGACGTTTTCGGTGGTGCCAGTGAAGACGACCACCTCTACGGCGGCGCCGGCAACGACACCCTCACCGGCCACGCGGGCAACGACTACCTCGAAGGCGGCAGCGGCGACGACCGTTATGTTTTCTCCGGCAACTTCGGCGTGGACAGATTGAGCGACACCGACGCCTCAGGCGGGATCGAGCTCGACGGCCAGATGCTGACCGGCGGCGGCGGGTCCGGCACGGCCAACCTGTGGCTGGGCGCGGACGATGCGGGCCGAGTGACACGTTATGTGGTGCGTGACAGCAAGGACTCGGCAACCGGCAAGCAACTGCTGATCGCACGCGCGGGTGACCCGGGCAATACGGTGACGGTCAATCACTTTGATCTGGCTGCGGCCAGCAGCGCTGCAGGGTACCTGGGCATCCGCCTCGACAACGCGCAGCGCCTGGTCATCGCACAGGGCACGAAGACCGACGGCGTGGGCGGCAATTCGCCGTTCGAAGCGTGGAACTTCGACCCCAACACCTTCACCGGCCAGACCACCATGGCACAGGGTGGGGCGAGTCTTTATACGATGTTTCTGCGTGTCGCTGCCAAAGCCGGGGACACCATCACGCTGGCCTTGTCCGGCTTGCAGGACAAATTCCAGGCATTGATCGGGCGCCGCCTGGTGGGTGCGAGTGGCGCCGTCATTGCGCTGGAAGAGGGGCAGACGCAGGTGTCGTTTGGCCTGTTGCAGGAGGGCCAGGTCGGCGCCTTTGCGAGCGCTGGCCTCAGCGCCAGCTATTTCGGTGCAAACGCAGCGCTTGAGTCGAACACCTGGAGCGTGCAACTGCAGGATGCCGGCAGTGCCGGGCAGACACTGGCCGGCGACCAGACCTACCTTGTTCGCACCAGCGCCACGACCATCGTGCGCGACGGACGCGTGGTGGTGCAGGCCGGGGGCATGGCCTACGCAGTCGACGCCGCTGGCAACCTGGTGGCGGGCGCGGGTGTGGCCATCGGCGACAACGTGCTTTATGGTGCGGACGGAGCCGACCAACTGAGGGGCCTGCTCGGCAACGACGCGCTGGACGGCGGCGCGGGCAACGACCTGGTCCTTGGTGGTGATGGGGATGACCTGATCGCCGGAGGATCGGGCAACAACGATCTGCAGGGCGGCGCGGGCAACGACTTTATTCTGGGCGCAGGCACTTTGAGCCTGAATTTGCAGCAACTCGGCCCGGGCGACACCTGGCAGGTGCCAGCTGGCAAACCGCTGCTGGGGCGTGGGAGCACGTGGGGCGTTTACGCGCAGTCCGACGGCCTGTTGGTCTGGGACGGCGCCGTTGCCGCCGCCGGTGGGCAGGACGCCAGCACCATCGAAGCCGGCGACGGCGACGACCATGTGATTGCCGGCGCGGGGGACGACCGCATCGACGGTGAGGCCGGCAATGACCATCTGGACGGCATGGGCGGCTCGGACTTCATCTTTGGTGGCCTGGGCAACGACACGATCCGCGCCGACGGCATCGTCTTGGCGGGTTACTTCAACACCTCGATTGCCAGCAGCCATGGCGCGGACTACGTCGACGCCGGCGAGGGCGACGACGAAGTGCAAGGTGGTGGTGATGCCGATGTGTTGTTGGGTGGGGCCGGCGCCGACCGCATCTTCGGTGACTCCGGGGGCAGGACGGACGGCGAGTTTCATGTACCCCTGCAGTACCACGGCGCAGACCAGATCGATGGGGAGGAGGGCGACGACTACCTCGAAGGTGGCGGGCGTGGCGACACCCTCTACGGCGGGTCCGGCGCCGACACGCTCTGGGGCGACACCACGGCCGACAACGTGGTGGGCGATGCCGGCGGCCCTGGTTCCACAGCGTCGGCTTATGGCGACGACCACCTCGACGGCGAGGACGGCAACGACAAGCTCGCCGGCGGCGGGGGTGATGACGCGCTCTTTGGCGGCGCGGGTGACGATACCTTGTGGGGGGACGAGAGCAATGCCGCGCTGGCCGGTGACCTGCAGGGCGCCGACTACCTGGATGGCGAACTCGGCGACGACGTGCTGGTGGGGGGCGGGCGGAACGACAGCTTGCTGGGCGGCGACGGCAACGACCAGCTGGCGGGCGACGATGTGCTTGCCGTGCTGGGTGGTGCCTTCCATGGCGATGACTACCTGGACGGGGGCGCCGGCAACGACACACTGGTTGGTGGTGGTGGCTCGGACGTCTTGTTTGGTGGAGCGGGCACCGACGTGTTGCGTGGCGACCTGGACGGCGCGGATGGTTTGGTCAGCGCCTTCGATGGCAAAGACCACCTCGACGGCGAAGAGGGCGATGACCGGCTCTTTGGTGGCGGCGGTGATGACTTCCTCAAGGGTGGCACCGGCAATGACCAGCTCGATGGCGGCAGCGGCGCCGACGCCATGGAAGGCGGCAGTGGCGACGACAGTTATGTGGTGGACGACGCCGGCGACCTGGTGGTGGAGGCCTACGCCGCTGGCACCGACTCCGTCACCAGCTGGATCAGCATCACACTGCCTGACAACGTCGAGAACCTCACCCTGACTGGCGTCGGCGGCGTTGGCGGCTTGGACGCGACCGGCAACGAGGTCGGCAATGCGCTTGTCGGTACATCCGGCGCCAACCGGATCTTCGGCCTGGGGGGCAACGACACCCTGGTGGGGGGCGGTGGTGCCGACCTGCTGGTGGGTGGTCTGGGCGACGACACGTTCGAGGTGGACGACCCGGGCGATGTGGTGGTTGAGGCCGCCGGAGAAGGCACCGACACCGTGCGCAGCCAAATTGATTTCGCGCTGCCAGAACATGTCGAACGCCTGCTTGCCGTGGGCGCGGGGCATCTTCAACTGACGGGCAATGCGCTGGACAACGACCTGTTCGGCAACGCCGGCAACAACCTGCTGAACGCAGCTGCGGGCAACGACTATCTGTCGGGTGGCGGCGGCAACGATGTGTACATCTTCAACCCGGGCAGTGGCCAGGACACCATCGGCAACACCGACCTGCTGCGCGACACGGCGAATGCCGCCTTGCCAGGTGGTTTCGACGTGCTGCGTTTTGGCGCCGGCATCAATGCCGCCGACGTGGTGGGTTCGCGCGTTGGTGACGATGTGCTGCTGCAGCTCCGGGGCAGCACCGACAGCGTTACGCTGGCGGGTTACTTCGGCGCCAATATGGTGACGGGGTCACGCGTGTCCGACCACAAGATCGACCAGGTCGCGTTTGCCAGTGGGCTTGTCTGGCGCCAGGCCACGATCGAGTCGGTGGTGGCCCGCGCCGCAGCGAACCACCGCCCCACCGCAGCCTTGGTGGTGCCGGCGCTGCAGGCGCGTGTTGGACAGTCCTTCACCTACACGATTGCAGCCAACACCATCGTGGACCAGGATACGTGGGATTCGGTGCGTTACAGCCTGCGCAGTGCGGACGGTTCTGATTTGCCAGCCTGGTTGTCGTTCGATACCGCAACACGAACGCTGGCAGGCACCCCCACGGCATCGCAGGTGGGAAGCGCCCAACTGGTCCTGTGGGGCACGGACATGTATGGCCTCTCTGCTGGCGCTGGGGTTGGCATCAACATCACCGACCCGTTGATTCTGGGCACTGCTGGCAATGACACACTGACTGGCAGCGCCCAGAACGACACCGTCCGCGGGCTGGGCGGCAACGACCTGATCCGGGGTGGCGGCGGTTCGGATGTGCTGGACGGTGGCGACGGCGACGACCAGTTGTTTGCCGACAGTGGCTCCAGCAGCAACGAGCTGCTTGGCGGAGCCGGCAACGACACCCTCAGTGCGGACCGGCTGGCCGCAGGCAACCGGTTCGAGGGTGGCACGGGCAACGACACCCTGCGCGGCAGCGCGTACGACGACACCTACCACTTTGCGCTCGGTGACGGGCGGGACAACATCACCGAAATCGCGCCGGTGGATGGTGCCGGTGACCGGCTGGTGTTCGGGGCGGGCATTGCCCCAGCCGACATCAGTGCCACGCGCCTGGGCAACGACATGGTTTTCTCGCACCGCAATGGCACGGACCAGGTGACCGTGAAGGCGTGGTTCACCAAGTCCGACAACTGGATCGAACGGGTTCAATTTGCCGACAACAGCAGCTGGAACGCTGCTGCCTTGACGGCGGTGGCATTGGTGGTGAACGGGACAACCGGCGACGATGTCATGGTCGGTTCGGCGATGAACGACACACTGCGGGGCCTGGCCGGCAACGACAACCTGAGCGGTGGTGCTGGCAGCGACATCCTGGACGGTGGCGAGGGCTACGACGTCATGGTCGTGGGCGCAGACGGTTATGAATCCAGCAACAACCAACTGTTCGGCGGCGACGGCAACGACAGGATGAGCGCCACGCGGAATGCCACAGACAACTATTTCGAAGGCGGCAAAGGTGGTGACTCGGCCATTGGCGGTGGCTACCGAGACACCTACCGTTTCAACCTGGGTGACGAGCAGGACTGGATCACCGAGACCGAGGTCAGTACGTTGACGGGTGGCAACGACGTGCTTGAGTTTGGCCCGGGCATCGCACCGGGCGACATCAGGGTGTGGCGCAATAACAATGACCTGTATTTCTCCCACGCCAATGGCACCGACAAGGTGACAGTGGGGGACTGGTTTGCCAGCACAGCGACTTTTTCGGCCACCGCAAGGCGTGTCGAGACCGTCCGTTTTGCCGACGGCACGGTGTGGAATGCCCCGGCGCTGACGGCGGCGGCGCTGGTGGTGCGCGGCACACCGACCAGCGACTCCCTGAGCAGCTCGGACATGGACGACACCTTGTACGGTTTCGGCGGGAGTGACTGGCTCAGCGGTGGACGGGGCCACAACATTCTGGACGGTGGTGACGGTGACGATCTGTTGTATGCCGACGATGGCTACTATAACGTCTTCACCTACCCCGCGACCCTCCGTGATTACTGGGGAAGCAACGAATTGATCGGCGGCGCAGGCAACGACACCTTCTGGACGGCTGCATTGGCCCGTGACACGGTGTTTGACGGTGGCCCGGGGAACGACATTTTGCGGGGCAGCGCTTACAACGACATTTACCGCTTCAAGCTCGGTGACGGGCGCGACACCATCACCGAGGCGGCGCCGGCGGCGGGGTATGTGGACAAGCTCAGCTTCGGGCCGGGCATCCTGCCTGCGGATATGCGGGTGTCCCGCCTGGGTGATGACCTGGTGCTGGCCCATGCCAATGGGCTGGACCAGGTGACCGTCACCGGTTGGTTCCCCGGGCCGAACCTGCGTATCGAGAGCATCACCTTCGCCGATGGCGTGGTCTGGAACGACGCTGCCGTCAACGCAGCCTTGTCTACCGAGTGGTCTGGCACGGCTGGCGCCGACACGCTGGTGGGGAGCGCCGGGCCCGACAACATCACTGGCCTGGGCGGCAACGACGTCTTGTCCGGGCTGGCTGGTGCGGACTGGTTGCAAGGCGGCACGGGCAATGACAAGCTCGACGGTGGCGAGGGCAACGATGTGCTCTTTGGTGATGCGCCAGGTGAGAGCGCCAACAGCGAGTTGGTCACCAGCCTGGTGGTGTTTGCCCGTGGCAGCATCTGCGAGAACGTCTGGCCCACCATGGAAGTCTGGCTTGCCGGCGCCAGGGTGCAGAGCTTCAGCGTGGCGAGCACAGTGTTCACTGCCTACACGGTCACCGTGCCGGCTGGCACCAACGCCGCAAGTGTGGACTTGGTGTTCACCAACGACGCGTACCGGTCCGACCTGGGGCAGGACCGCAACCTCTATGTGGAGCGCATCGAGGTCAACGGCCGCAGCCTGGGCGCCAGCGGTGCGGGTGCTGTGCTGGATTTCGGATCGGGTGCGGCAGCGTTCGACGGCTTCAACACCACCGTGGCGTACGGAGCCATTACCAGCCACGCGGCGGTGCGTATCGGGCTGGGCGGCAACGACCAGCTCGACGGTGGCGCAGGCGCCGACACGATGGCAGGTGGCGTGGGCAACGACCTCTACCTGGTGGACAACAGCGCCGACGTGGTCACCGAGGCCGCCAACGCCGGGCACGA
>CAMAWD010000071.1 GCA_945861785.1 Rhodoferax sp. OV413
AGCCCAGCGTCGCGGCAGGCGCAGCCCGGTGGGGGCGATTTCTGGAGCGCCGAGGAGCGGAGCTCGAGGGTCGGTGCGCGCAGCGCACTTCGTCATCATTTTGGCCGCGGTTGTCCGAACGCAGAGAACGAAGTGAACGCAGTGAGTTCTGCGGCCCGACCCTCGGGCGAGCACCACAGGGCAGTCGGCGCGTTCAGCGCCCGACCGCTACAGTATGAGCCCCCGCCGGGCTGCGCCTGCCGCGACGCGCGCCAACGCCAACGCCAGCGCCAACGTCAATGCCGACGCCAACGCCAACGCCAACGCAGACCAGGCAACGAACGTCCGCAATAGGCCGAGTCCGGGTGTCCCTTTGTTCGAATTCGCGACGACACTGCTGTCGTCGGGCTACTGGAAGCAATGTCCGGTATCTGGCATGCGATTCGACCTTCTGTAGGACCGGAACGCTGCTCTGCAGTCGCTCATGTCCCCGCGTTGAACTGCCGCTCCTGAGCCCGGGGCGCAGGGTCGGAGCCCTCGCGAGCCCTTCGGCAGGCTCAGGGCGTACGGCAGGAAACTGTCATGAAGCAGGGCGGCATCATCAGCAAAAGCCATTCGCCAGCAGTCAATTCGTCAAAGCCACTCCTCTATGCCGTTGCGCCGAGCGCCCATCGACCGAACGCCGCAAACCGCGCAAACACGCCAACCACGCTCGCCGCCGGTGAGGCTGGGGCGAACGGCGGGGGACATTCGCGGAGCCGTCCGCCCCAGCCTCACCGGCTCGCCCACACACGGACCCCTTGCCTCATGACCGCAACGCGGCACAAACCCGCAACCCTCAAGCAATGCAATGCCGGATGAAATCCTCCGCTGCGCGCCCCAGCCGCTTGTTGCGCCCGACCACGATCGCCAGCCGGCGCCGCGCCGCAGGCAGCCGGGTCTGTATCTCGACCAGCCCCCCCTGCTCCAGCGAAACCGCCACCGTGTGCCGCGACAGGCAGGCCAGCCCCGCACCCGCCATCGCGAGCTGCTTGATGGCCTCGGTGCTGTCGAGTTCGAACTCCACGTTCAATGTACCCAGGTGGTCCAGCAGCCAGTTGTCGGTAGCCTGGCGCGTGCCTGAGCCGATCTCGCGCAGGATCCAGGTGGCGGCGGACAATTGCCGCGACGTCGCGGTGCGCCCCGCCAGGGCATGGGTCGGCGACGCCACGATCACCAGTTCATCGGTCATCCAGGACTGCACCCGCAGGTCGGCATGGGTCTGCGAGCCCTCGATGAACCCCACGTCCGCGTCGTGCCCGACCACACTCGCGATCACCTCGGAGGTGTTGCCAATCAACATGCGCACCCGGCTGTTCGGATGCACCTGCTTCCATCGCGCCAGCAGGGCCGGCAGCAGGTATTCGCCGATCGTCAGGCTCGCCGCCAACCGAAGCGGCGCGGCATGTTCAGCGTCGAAAAGCGTCTCGAGCTCCACCGCCTGGTCCAGCAGGGCGATCGCCACCGGCAGCAGCGCGCGGCCGTTTTCGTTGAGCACCAGCCGCCGGCCCAGGCGGTCGAACAGCTGCACGCCCAGCACCGACTCCAGTTCGGCCAGCGCCGAGCTGGCCGCGGATTGCGAACGGGCGACACGCTCGGCCGCAGCCCGCGACGAGCCCTCGCGGGCAATTGCCGCAAACACCTCGAGCTGGCGCAGGTTCAGGCGCAGTCGCTGATTGGTTTTTTCGATCATTGTGAGTTGAATTCTCCGCTTTTTTGTTTCAGCGTTCGTACCTACCATAAGCTTATTTCCACGACGAGGACGACCCGGTGCGCAATTTCCTGTCCAGTGAGCCATTGCACGACCCGACCGCGTCCCCCGCAGCGGGCGCGACCACCGAGATCAAGTGCACCACCTGCTACATGTGCGCCTGCCGCTGCGGCATCCGCGTGCACCTGCGCGAGGGCGACAACGGGCCCGAGGTGCGTTACATCGACGGCAACCCGAACCACCCGCTGAACAAGGGCGTGATCTGCGCCAAGGGTGCGTCAGGCATCATGAAACAGGTGTCGCCTGCGCGCCTGACACAACCCCTGCTGCGCAAGCCGGGGTCGGAGCGCGGCGCCGGCGAATTCGAACCCATCAGCTGGGAGCGCGCCTTCGACATGCTGACAGAGCGCCTGGGCAGGATCCGCGCCACCGACCCCAAGAAGTTCGCGTTGTTCACCGGCCGCGACCAGATGCAGGCCCTGACCGGCTTGTTTGCACGCCAGTTCGGAACGCCCAACTATGCAGCGCACGGGGGTTTCTGCTCGGTCAACATGGCCGCCGGCATGATCTACACCGTGGGCGGAAGCTTCTGGGAGTTCGGCGGGCCCGACCTCGACCGCGCAAAGCTGTTCGTGATGATCGGCACCGCCGAAGACCACCACAGCAACCCGATGAAGATCGCCATCAGCAAGTTCAAGCGCGATGGTGGGCGCTTCATCTCGATCAACCCGGTGCGCACCGGGTATTCGGCGATCGCCGACGAATGGATCCCGATCAAGCCCGGAACCGATGGTGCGCTGCTGATGGCGCTGTTGCACGAACTCATCCGCACCGACCAGGTCGACCATGCTTTCCTGAAACGTTTCACCAACGCGCCGCAGTTGGTGGTGCTGGACGACTGCGAACGCGAAGGCCTGTTCGCCTTCGACCCCGACCCGGCCCGGGGAGCACCCGGCGACGGCCGCAATCCGCACAACAAGCTGGTGTGGGACAAAACCTCTGGCACCGTGAAGAACGCCTACCCCGAGGGTATCGCCGACGGCTGCGACCCGGCGCTCGAAGGCCACTACCAGCTGGCCGACGGCACCCGTGTTGCGCCCTCCTTTCAGCTGTTGCGCGAGCGCGTTGCATCATGTACGCCCGAGTGGGCCAGCGCCATCACCGGCATTGCAGCCGAGCGCATCCGGCAACTGGCCAATGAGCTGGGCCATGCGGCGTTCCAGCAGGCGTTCGAGTTGCCCATCGCCTGGACCGACGCCTGGGGCAAGCTGCACCCCAGCACGCAGGCACGGCCGGTCGCGTTCCACGCCATGCGTGGCCTGGCAGCGCATTCCAACGGCTTTCAGACCGTGCGTGCGCTGGCGGTTCTGATGAGTGTGCTGGGCACCATCGATGCGCCGGGCGGGTTCCGCCACAAGGCGCCCTACCCGCGCCACATCGTCCCCAACTACCGGGCCTTCAATGCGCCCGACATGATCCAGCCCAACACGCCGCTGAATGCAGCGCCACTGGGTTTTCCGGCGCACCCGGACGAACTCGCCATCCATACCGACGGCTCGCCGATCCGCATCGACCATGCGTTTTCCTGGGAGCACCCGCTGTCGGCCCACGGCATGATGCACAACGCCATCACCAATGCAGTCAAGGGCGACCCCTACCGCATCGACACCATGCTGCTGTTCATGGCCAACATGGCCTGGAACAGCACCATGAACACCATGGGTGTGCGCGAGATGCTCAACCGCAAGGACGCGTCGGGCGAACACATGATCCCGTTCCTGGTGGTGTGCGACGCGTTCCAGAGCGAGACCGTCGCCTTTGCCGATCTGGTGCTGCCCGACACCACCTACCTGGAACGGCACGACGTGATGAGCATGCTGGACCGCCCGATCTCCGAGTTCGAGGGGCCGGTGGATTCGGTGCGGGTGCCGGTGGTCAAGCCCCTGGGGCAGTGCAAACCATTCCAGGAGGTGCTGATCGAACTCGCTTCTCGGCTCAAGTTCCCGGCTTTCACCACACCCGAAGGTGGGCGCAAGTTCACCGGTTACCCCGACTTTGTCGTCAACTTCCAGCCCCAGCCGGGCATCGGTTTCCTGATGGGCTGGCGCGGACGGGATGGCACCGAACACCTGCGCGGCGAGCCCAACCCGAAACAGTGGGAGATGTACGAGAAGAACGACTGCGTGTTCCAGTACCACATGCCCGAGAACATGCATTTCATGCGCAACTGGAACCGCGACTACCTGGATTTCGCCAAGGAAAAGGGCTGGCGCCAGAAGGACGATCCGATCCAGCTCGCGCTGTACTCCGACACGCTGCAGAGTTTCCGCCTCGCGGCGCAGGGCAAGGGCGGCGGGCGCCAGCCCCCCGAAGAATTGCGCGAGCGTATCGCCACCTATTTCGACCCCCTGCCGTTCTGGTACGCACCGCTGGAAGACAGCGCCACCGACCTCAAGGCGTTTCCGCTGAATGCGATCACCCAGCGACCGATGGCGATGTACCACTCGTGGGACTCGCAGAACGCCTGGTTGCGGCAGATCCACAGCCACAACTACCTGCATGTGAACCCCGTCACGGCCAAGGCCGCAGGCATCGAGGACGGCGGCTGGTGCTGGGTCGAGAGCCAATGGGGCAAGGTGCGCTGCATGCTGCGTTACAGCGAGGCCGTCGAGCCCGGCACCGTCTGGACCTGGAACGCCATTGGCAAGGCCGACGGCGCCTGGCAACTCGCGCCGGGTGCGGACGAAGCCCGCAAGGGTTTCCTGCTCAACCACCTGATCTCCGAAGAGTTGCCGTTTCCGCTGGACGCAGGCACCGGCAACAAGGGGCGGACCATCAGCAACTCCGACCCGATCACCGGGCAGGCCGGCTGGTACGACGTGCGGGTGCGTATACGGCCGGCAGCGCCGGACGAAGAACGAACGAGTTTTCCGCAGATCGCCAGCATGCCCGCCGCACCCGGCGTGCTGGGCAAAATATCCAGTGTGCTGACCTATTTCGCAGGACGCAAGACACCATGATCCAATGGCTGAAAGACCTTTTGCAACCGGCGCTCAATGCACCGGCGCCGGCCGCTACCAGCGTGCGCGCACTGCCGGGCGAAACCCTTGCCAAGCAACTGGCGCTGGTGATCGACCTCAATGTGTGTGTGGGCTGCCATGCCTGCGTGACCTCCTGCAAGCAATGGAACACCTCGGGTGCCGCCGGTCCGCTGGCCGATGAAAACGCCTATGGCGCCAACCCCACCGGCACTTTCTTCAACCGGGTGCAGACCTACGAGGCCGGCAGCTTTCCCGGTACGGACACGATCCACTTCCCCAAGAGCTGCCTGCATTGCGAAGACCCGCCCTGTGTGCCGGTGTGCCCCACAGGTGCAAGTTACAAACGCAAGGAGGACGGCATCGTGCTGGTCGACTACGACAAATGCATCGGTTGCAAGTACTGCGCCTGGGCCTGCCCCTACGGTGCGCGCGAACTCGACGAAGAACGCCAGGTGATGACCAAGTGCACCCTGTGTGTGGACCGCATCTACGATGAGCTGCTGCCACCGGCCGACCGCAAACCCGCATGTGTCAGCGCCTGCCCCACCGGCGCACGCCTGTTCGGCGACGTGAAAGACCCTGACTCCGAGGTTTCCAAAGCCATCCGCGAGCGCGGCGGTTATGCCTTGATGCCCGAATGGGAAACGCAACCCGCCAACCAGTACCTGCCCCGGCGCGTCACACCGCCCACCAGCCACTAGCCACTAGCCACCAGCACCCTATGCACCCCGCCTTCTCCATCCTGTTCTTCACCACCCTGGCCGGCACCGCGCAGGGCCTGGTGGTGCTGCTGGCGCTGTGCGCCATGTTCGGTGTTGCGCTCGCACCGGGTTTCGTGCCCATGGCCCTGGTCGTGGCCGAAGTCCTTTTGCTGGCCGGCCTGGCGTCTTCGTTCCTGCACCTGGGGCGCAAGGGCCGGGCCTGGCGCGCGGTGCTGATGTGGCGCACCTCGTGGATGTCGCGCGAGGTTATCGTGTTGCCCGCGTTCATTGCCCTGGTGGCCTTGTGGTGGCTGGCCCTGCGCACTGGCGCGACACTCGCCTGGCTGCCGGTGGCGCTGGTGCTCGGTTCCCTGGGCCTGTGGTACTGCACCGCCATGATCTACGCCTGCCTGCGTTTCATCGAGGAATGGGCGCACCCACTGACCATCGTCAACTTCATCCTGATCGGCCTGTCATCGGGCCTGGTGCTGGGTTGTGCGCTGGGTGCACTGGCGGGTGAAGTGGTGCTGGTCCAGGTGGCAAGCCCCTGGGCGCTGGCCGCCACACTTGCTGCGTGGTTCACCCGCAACCTGGCGCTGCGCCGCAACGCCACGTTGCGCCACAAGTCCACGCTGCAAAGCGCCACCGGCATCCGCTCGGAACGGCTGGTCCAGAAGTCCATGGGCATGTCGGCTGGCGCCTTCAACACGCGCGAGTTCTTCCACGGCGCGAGCCTGGTGGCGCTGAAGAACATCAAGATCGGTTTCGTGCTGCTGACCTTCGCCCTGCCCGTGTTGCTGCTGGTGTGGGCGCTGGTGTCCCAGACCACGCTTCCAATATTGCTCGCGCTGCTGGTCCAGGCCCCGGGCCTGATCGCCGAGCGCTGGTTCTTTTTTGCGCAGGCCAAACACCCGCAAAACCTGTATTACCAGGTCGTTTCCTGAGTCTGCCTGTACCGGGGCGATTTGCGTAGAAGCAGGGCCTCCATCGAGGCCGTTAAGGGTATTTTTCACCGCTGAATAAGGTATCCACCTGAGTGTCCTCCGGGGGGGTATTGCCTATAGTCAAGTCAAGCGGCAACCCGAAGACTTCGCAAACCAAGGCGCAGACAAGAACATGCAACAGCTTCCAAAGACAAAGACCGGCATTCATGGCTTGGACCAACTCACCGGTGGTGGTTTTCCGCGCGGTCGCACAACCCTGCTGTGTGGGGGTGCCGGGTGCGGCAAGACCATGCTGGCGATGGAGTTCCTGGTACGCGGTGCGGCCGACTACGGTGAGCCCGGCGTTTTTGTTGCGTTCGAAGAGACCAGTGACGAGCTGACCGAGAACGTTGCCTCATTCGATTTTGACCTGGCCGCCATGGTGGAGAAGCGCCAACTGCTGCTGGACCATGTGCGGGTGGACCGCAGCGAACTGGAACAAAGCGGTGACTACGATCTGGAAGGGCTGTTCATCCGGCTCGGCCATGCCATTGACAGCATTGGTGCCAAGCGGGTGGTGCTCGACACCCTGGAGAACCTTTTTTCGGGTCTGCCCAGCCCGGCGGTCTTGCGGCTCGAGTTGCGCCGCCTGTTTCGTTGGCTCAAAGACAAGGGCGTCACCACGGTGGTCACCGGTGAACGCGGCGACGACCCTGGCGCACTGACCCGCCACGGGTTCGAGGAATACGTCTCGGACTGCGTCATCGTGCTCGACCACCGGGTATCGGCGATGGTCTCCTCGCGGCGCCTCAGGGTGATGAAGTACCGGGGCTCCACCCACGGTACCAACGAATACCCGTTCCTGATTGGCGCCGACGGGATTTCCCTGTTGCCCGTGACCTCATTGGGTCTGGACCACGCGGCGAGCAACGAGCGGGTGCCCAGCGGGATTGCCGGCATGGACGAGATGCTGGGAGGCAAAGGCTTCTTTCGCGGCAGCAGCATTTTGGTTTCAGGCGCCTCAGGCACCGGCAAGACCAGCATGGCCGCACACTTCGCCGCCGCGGCCTGTCAGCGTGGCAGCCGCGTGCTGTTTTTCGCCTTCGAGGAATCTGTCGGCCAGATCATCCGCAACATGGCCTCGATCGGCCTGGAACTGGGCCCCGCAGTGGCGCAAGGCCTGCTGAAGTTTTGTGCATCCCGGCCCACACTCACCGGACTGGAGATGCACCTGGCGATCATGCTGAAAGAAATTGCCGCGTTTCAGCCGGACATCTTGGTGGTGGACCCGATGAACAGTTTTGTGACAGTGGGCAACGAAAGCGATGTCAAGTTGATGTTGCTGCGCCTGGTCGACGAGTTGAAGTTTCAGCATCGCACCGGTTTTTTCACCAGCCTGACCTCGGGCAGCGCAGACTTTGAAAAAACCGGCATTGATGTCTCCTCGCTGATCGACACCTGGCTGCTCGTGCGCGACCTGGAAAACGGCGGCGAGCGCAACCGCGGCCTTTACATCCTGAAATCCCGGGGAATGGCGCACTCCAACCAGATCCGTGAGTTCAACCTGACGTCGCAGGGCATCGCCCTGCGAAACGCCTACCTGGGCGCAGCCGGGGTGTTGACCGGGTCGGCCCGTTTGGCACAAGAAGCGGCCGAGTTGTCCGTGCAGCTGCGCCGGGAGCAGGAGATTGTGCGCAAACAAGCTGAACTCACGGCCAAGCGAGCGGCCATGGAGGCGCAAATTGGGGCGATACGCGCCGAATTTCAGGCAATGGAGGTGGCCGCGCAATTGCAGATCGACCAGGCCAACACCAGCGAGCGGCTGCTGGGCCAGGATCAGCTGGACATGGGTGCCAGCCGCATGGTCCGCACAGGATGACCACGGTGGCACACGAGCAAGCATTGCCTGACGAGATGGTGCTGCGCCTGTATGTGGCGGGGCAGTCGCCGCACTCTTTGCGCGCCTTGACCAATATGCGGCGCATGTGCGCCGACACCCTTCAGGGCCGTTACCGTCTCGATGTGATCGACCTCTACCAACAACCGCACCTGGCGCGGGAAGATCAGATTCTCGCCTTGCCGGCATTGGTCAGGAGGCTGCCTGCGCCACAGCGCATGGTGATTGGCGACATGTCAAACACACAACGCGTGCTGGACGGGCTCGATCTGGCGCCCCTGGCAGACTAGAGGCAGGCCATGCCAGAACCCAAGGACGTCCAATTCGGGGAAGCGTTGCGGGCCGTTCAAGGGGGAGAAATCGACGCCCTGATGGTCGATGGCGCGGCCGGCGCACAGTTGTTCATCCTGCGCGGGGCAGACCTGGCCTACCGGGTGCTGGTGGAAGAGATGGGCGAAGGCGCATTGACACTGGCGCCTGACGGCGTGGTCGCCTATTCCAACCAGAGATTTGCCAGCCTGCTTGGCCTGCCCCTGCAAACCGTGATCGGCTCGGCAGTGCTGCAGTGGGTTGCACCAGAGGCACGCGCGCAACTGTCCGCATTGCTGGCAGAAGCCCTGTTCAACCCGTGCAGCGCCGAGTTCGAACTGATCGCTGTCGGCCAGGAGCGGGTTGCAGTGCTGGTGTCGCTCAGCCCACTCAAGGTCAATGGCCTGGCCGAAGCGGTCTGCATGATCGCCACCGATCTGACACGACAAAAGCGCGGCGCGGCGGCTATGCTGGCCCGCGCAAACATGGCCCAGGCGATCGAGGCGCACCGGCACAGCGAGGACATGCTGCACGAGAGCATCGCCACGCTGCGGCTGCATGACAGCGCGCTGGGGGTCATTACACAAGGGGTGGTGATCACCGACCCGCAACAGCGCATCATCTACGTCAACCGTGCATTCGAGGCCACCACGGGGTACACCCAATCGGAAATGCTCGGGGTCAATTGCAACTTGCTGCAAGGCCCCAATAGCGACCCTGCCACCGTGGCGAGAATAAGAGAGTCGTTGGCAAGCGGGAAGGATTTTCGTGGCGAGATCCTCAATTACCGAAAAGACGCAAGCACATTCTGGAACGATTTGTCGATCACCTCGGTAGTGGACACGGATGGCACCCTGACCCACCTCGTCGGGGTGCAAAACGACGTTACGGCGCGCCACCAGTCGGAAGACGAACGGGCACTGGCGGCCCAGGTTTTCGAGCAAAGCACCGAGGGTTTCATCATTACGGATGCCGCGCAAATGATCATCACCGTCAATGCTGCATTCAGCACGATCAGTGGTTTTAGCGCGACTGAAGTAATCGGGCGGCCACTCGCCACGCTGAACTCCGACCACCACGATGTGGATTTCGCGCGGGCAAAATGGGCCGAAGTCGAACATCGTGGCCATTGGGAGGGCGAAACCACGAAACGCCGCAAGGACGGCAGCAGCTACCCGCAGTGGCTCTCCCTGCGTCGTCTCAGCGATGCAGCGGGCAACACCACCCATTACATTGCGAGCTTCAGCGACATCACCGAACGCAAGGTCGCTGAAAGCCGCATCAGGAGACTGGCCTACTACGACCCGTTGACCGGCCTGCCAAACCGCATGCTGGTGGAAGAACGCACCAGTTATGCACTGAAGCTGGCACGCCGCAACAAGACATCGCTGGCGCTGGTGTTTTTTGACATCGACCACTTCAAGAAAGTCAACGACTCGCTCGGCCACCGGATCGGCGACCTGCTGCTGGTGGCGCTCGCCACTCGCATGCAGTCCGCCGTGCGGGACCAGGATTGCCTGGCCCGTCTCGGAGGCGACGAGTTCATCTTGATACTGCCGGATACCAATGCCGAAGGCGCAATGCGGGTTGCGCAGAAGCTGCTGCAACTGGCACAACCAAGCTACACCCTGGAAAATCACGAGTTGTCCATTTCGGTGTCGATGGGGTGCGCGATTTTCCCGTCCGATGCGGATGAATTCGAGACCCTGGCGAGCTGCGCCGACTCGGCCATGTACCGCGCAAAACACAGTGGCCGCAACAAGGTTTGCTTTCACACGGCGGAAATCCAGGCGCAGACCACGCGGGCCATGGCACTGGAGAACGGATTGCGCAAGGCCTTGGAGCTGGGCCAGATGCAACTGCACTACCAGCCGCAGAAGAACCTGGCGACTGGTCGCATCATCGGCGCCGAAGCCCTGTTGCGTTGGACACATCCTGAACTCGGCGCCGTTTCACCGGCGGAATTCATTCCGGTGGCAGAAAGCAGTGGGCTGATCGCCTCGCTGGGTCACTGGGTGCTGGCAAATGCCGCAGCCCAGTTGAAAACCTGGCTCGATCGGGGCATGGCGCCAATTTCCATGGCGATCAACCTCTCTGCCACACAGTTTCGGCAGCCGGAGCTGCCAGAGCGGATCCGGGTCTTGCTGGAAACCTCCGGTCTTGACGCGCATCTCCTGGATCTGGAACTGACCGAAAGCGTGGCGCTGGACGACCCGGTCGGCGCCATCGATACGATGCGGACCTTGCATGCGCTGGGCGTGAAGATGTCCATCGACGATTTCGGCACCGGCTACTCGTCACTCAGCTACCTCAAACGTTTCCGGATCAACAAGCTCAAGATAGACCAGTCGTTCCTGCGCAATCTGGTTGACCAAAGCGAAGACCAGGCGATCGTGCGGGCCATCATCGCCATGGCCAACAGGCTGGGGCTGCAAACCATTGCCGAAGGCGTGGAAACGGAAGCCCAGATGCGTTACCTGAGTGCGCATGGCTGCGATGAGATTCAGGGATATTGGCTCGGCCGTCCAATGCCGCCGGCGCAGTTCGAGGCGTTCGTGCTGGAGCATTGCGCCTCGCAGCCCGGCGTCGCAGGAGCGATTTCCGGCGGACGGCGCGAGCTCGATGGCCTGCCGGCCTGATCCACAACCACGCCGCCGGTATCCGGGTTGTCATGGTCTTGGGAAAGACCCATAAAATGTCCCATGCCCAGAAGCGCCCGCCTGGTTCCGATCATCGTGGCGAGCCCGCTGTTCCTGCAGAACCTCGACAGTTCGGTCATGGCCACCGCGCTGCCCAGCATCGCCCACTCCCTGAATGTGCCACCGCTGCACCTCAACCTGGCCATCACCGCCTACCTGCTGAGCCTGGCCATCTTCCTGCCGGTCAGTGCCTGGCTGGCCGACCGTTTCGGCCCCAAGCGGGTGTTCTGCGTGGCCATCGCACTGTTTTCCCTGGGTTCGGCCTTGTGCGGCGCTGCCGACTCCCTGCCCGCGATGGTTCTGTTCCGCGTGTTTCAGGGCCTGGGCGGGGCGATGATGGTGCCGGTAGGGCGGCTGATCCTGTTGCGGGCGGTGCCGCCATCGGAAATGGTGTCCGCCATGGTCTGGTTCACGGTACCGCCATTGCTGGGCCGCATGGTCGGCCCGCTGTTTGGCGGCGCGATCGTCAGCGTGGCATCGTGGCGCTGGATCTTTCTGGTGAACATTCCGTTCGGCTTGCTGGCCATCGCGCTGGCAATGGTTTACGTTCAGGACGAGCGCCCTGTCGCCACCGAAGCAATTCCGTTTGACACCCGCGGATTTGTTTGGCTGGCGCTGGGCCTGGGCGCCTTGCTGGGGGCCATGGAGACCGCCGGCAAGGGAATTGCCCCGTGGTGGGTGTCCGCACTGGCCACAGCGGCGGGCGTTTTCGCGCTGGCGGCCTATTACCGGCACAGCCGCCACCGTCCGCACCCGCTGATGGACCTCGGCCTTCTGCGTTACGCCACCTTTCGCACCAACGTGCTGGGCGCCACACCGCTGCGCATCGCCATCGGCGCCACGCCGTTCCTGCTGCCACTGATGCTGCAACTCGGCTTCGGCCTCTCCCCGCTGCAATCGGGCGCGTTGACGGTGGCCACCGCGATCGGCGCACTGGCCACCCGGCTGGTGATGAAGCGGGCCATCCACGACCTCGGTTTTCGCCGCCTGCTGTTGTTCGCCACCGTGCTGACCAGCCTGTTCTACATCAGCTACAGCCGGTTTCGCCCGGACACCTCGCACCTGCTCATGTTCTGCACCATGATGGCCGGCGGCCTGATCAGTTCGTTGTGCATGATCGCGCTCGGCACGTTGGGCTTTTCCGAAGTTCCCAAGGCGCGCATGGGCCATGCCACCGCCCTGTCGACCATGGTCCAGCAACTGTCCATCAGTTTCGGCGTGGTGCTGGGGGCCTCGGTCGTCAGTGCGGCATCCTGGTGGCGCGGAGGCGATGGTGTGCATTTGCAGGCCGGTGATTTTTCACCCGCCTTCGTCGTGGTGGGTGTGCTGACACTGTTGTCCCTGCTGTCGTTCCGCAAGCTCGGCCCCGCCGTCGGGGTCGAGATGCGCTGACAGTCGCACGGGCATGCCAGGCAAATGACTGGAAGCCGGCATTTACGCTTTCGCATTTGATCCATGTCAAGCTGAAGCATACCCTGGGCCGTACCATCGGCGCAGCGATCAAGACCAAGGACCCGTTTTGGACCCCCAGCCAACCAGAACACGCAAGGTGATTCCCATCGTCCGGCAGCCAAATCCGGTACCGGCCGGCGCGGCTGCATCCGATGGCGGCGAAGAGGTGATGGTCTCGCTCTACGCGGCCCACCAGAAGATCTACCCCCGCAGCGTGTCCGGCCTGTTCTCGAACTGGCGCTGGGGCATGGTGTTTCTCACGCAACTCGTCTTTTATGGGCTGCCGTGGCTGGAATGGGGCCAGCGCCAAGCCGTGCTGTTCGACCTGGGAGCACGGCGTTTTTACATCTTCGGCCTCGTGTTGTACCCGCAGGATTTCATCTACCTGACCGGCATCCTGGTCATTTCGGCGTTGTCGCTGTTCCTGTTCACCGCCGTGGCCGGGCGCCTGTGGTGCGGCTACGCCTGCCCGCAGACGGTCTACACCGAGATCTTCCTGTGGATCGAAAAGAAAATGGAGGGCGACCGCTCGGCCCGCATGCGCCGCGACGCGCTGCCTCTGTCATTCGAAAAGTTCTGGCGCAAGGGCGGCAAGCACCTGCTGTGGCTGGCAGTCGCCTTGTGGACCGGTTTTACCTTCGTCGGTTACTTCACACCCATCAAGGTGCTGGGTCTGGAGGTGGTCCAGGCCGACATGGGCTCCTGGGAGGTTTTCTGGACCTTCTTCTACGGCCTGGCCACCTACGGCAATGCGGGTTTCATGCGCGAGCAGGTCTGCAAACACATGTGTCCGTATGCACGTTTCCAGAGCGCCATGTTCGACAAAGACACGCTGATCGTCACCTACGACACCGAACGCGGCGAACCGCGGGGAAAACGCTCCAGGAAGGCCGACCCCGCAGCGCTCAAGCTGGGCGCCTGCGTGGACTGCAGCCTGTGTGTGCAGGTCTGCCCTACCGGCATCGACATCCGCAAAGGGTTGCAGTACGAATGCATCGGTTGCGGCGCCTGCGCCGATGTGTGCGACACGGTCATGGACAAAGTGGGTTACCCGCGGGGCCTGGTCAAATATTCAACACAGAATGCCATGGCGCAGCACTGGACGCCGGCGCAGACCATGCGGCATGTCTTGCGCCCGCGCACGCTGGTGTATGCATCGATCCTGGGCACGGTTGTGGTGGCCATGCTGGTGAGCCTGTCGATGCGTATTCCGTTCAAGGTCGACGTGGTGCGCGACCGCGGCGTGATGGCCCGGATCGTGTCGGGCGGCAACCTGGAGAACGTCTACCGCCTGCAGGTGATGAATGCCACCGAATCTGCCCAAAACTACCAACTCGCGGTGAGCGGGCTCAAAGGCATCAGCATCAGTTCCGACAGCATGGTCAGCGTGGAGTCGACCCAATCGCGCTGGGTGCCGGTGCGGGTGCATGTGCCCTTTGATGCCGCACCCGCCGGTTCGCACCCGATCCAGTTCGAGATCACCGCCATGGACGCGCCCGGAAAACTGACGGAAAAGTCGGTTTTCATCGTGCCGCGTTAGGCATTGGCGTGGCGCTCAGGATGCCCACAACACACAAGGAGACCGTATGAAGATGCAACGCCTGATGTGGATCGCCTGGCCCGCGTTTGTGCTGGCCTGCCTGCTGGAGTTGCTGGTGTTCGCCATGGTCGACCCGCAGGATCTGCACTGGTTCGGCCAGCCGGTCGAGATGTCGCGCCAGGGCGTCTACACGATTGCGTTTTTCGTGTTCTGGGGCGTGTCGATGGTGGCCAGCGGGCTCACGACGCTGTTGTCGATGTCGCCGTTCGAAGTCAACCGCTGCCCGCTGCCGGCGTGTGACCGGCCTGACGGCTGCCCAAAGCAGAGCACCGGCTGACAAAGCCTCGGCTCAGGCCGGGGCTGTAGCCCGCCCCGGCGATTCGTTGATGTCCTGCATCAGCGCGACGTGGTTGAAGGTGCCCATTCTTTCCTCCGGATTTGAAACGCCAAACGAGGTTCATGCTACCCCCAAGGGTATGAGGCGCACATGACCTCGGTCAACATCCGCGACCGTGGGGCCCGTGAATCAGACCAGATGGCAAGCCGTCATCCGGCCTTCACCCTTGAGCACCGGGCGCTCTACCCTGCACTGCTGCTCCGCCATGGGGCACCGCGGATGAAACGGGCAGCCCGGTGGCGGGGCGATCGGGCTCGGTACTTCACCCGACATCGGCCGGCGGTCGCGGTTCGGGGTCTCGACATTCGGTATGGTCTCGAGCAGCAAACGTGTGTACGGATGCTGTGGATCTGAAAACACCTGCTCTGCGGGGCCAACCTCGACAAATCGGCCCAGGTACATGATGGCGATCTCGTCCGACATGTGGCGCACGACCGACAGGTTGTGGCTGATGAACAGGTAGGTCAGCCCGAATTGCTCCTGCAGGCGGCGCATCAGGTTCAGGATCTGCGCCTGCACCGAGACATCGAGCGCCGATGTGGGCTCATCACACACCAGAAAGTCGGCTTGCGTCGCCAGGGCACGGGCGATCGAGATCCGCTGGCGCTGCCCGCCTGAGAATTCATGCGGGTACCGCGACGCGTCGGTCGGCGACAGCCCCACGATGCCCAGCAACTCGCCAATACGTGCCTGGATCGCCGCCTCGCCATCGATCAGGTGCAGCTCGCGAATCGGCTCGGAGACGATGTCTCCCACGCGCCAGCGCGGGTTGAGACTGGCGTAAGGATCTTGGAAGATCATCTGCAGACGCGGTGGCGCACGTGTTCCGTCGGGCTTGTCGATCGGTGTGAACGCCATCGTCCCGGCGGTTGGGGGCTGCAGGCCAACGACCATCCGCGCGAGTGTGGACTTGCCACACCCGGACTCGCCGACCACGCTCAATGTCTTGCCAAGCGGCACCGAGAACGACACGCCGTCGACCGCGCGCAGCACGCGTTTCGGGCTGCTTTGCAGGACCCGCGTCAGCCAGGACGGCGATACGTCGAAGTGGCATTTCGCGCCGTCGACCCGCAACGCAATATCGCCCTCAGCCATGGGCTGCTCCTTCAAACGGGTGCCAGCAGGCGATGGCGTGGCTTTGCACTTCGAGGACCGGCTTCTCGGCACGGCATTGCGCGCTTGCGCGCGGGCAACGGGGGTTGAAGGCGCAACCTTGCGGGATGGCATGCAGGCGCGGCATGGCGCCGTCGATCTGCTGCAACGTGCCTTGGCGTGTGCGCATGCTGGGGATCGATGCCATCAGGCCACGCGTGTACGGATGGCGGGGCTCCCGCGTGACAGATTCGACCGGGCCGGTTTCGACGATCCGCCCGGCATACATCACCGCGACACGGTCCGCCGTCTCGGCGATCACGCCCATGTCGTGGGTGATCAGCATGACCGACGCGCCATGGTCGCGGCACAGGCGTTTGAGCAGCGTCGTGATCTGGGCCTGGATCGACACATCGAGCGCCGTGGTGGGTTCGTCCGCGACGATCAGCGCCGGCTTGCCGGCAAGGGCCAGTGCGATCACCACACGCTGGCGCATCCCGCCCGAAAACTGGTGCGGGTAGTGGTCAATGCGGGTCTCCGCGGCCGGAATGCCGACCTCCTTCAGCAGTTCGAGCGCGGTGGCGCGCGCGGCCCTGGCATCGAGCGGGAAATGGGTCTGGATGGTCTCGGTGAGTTGTGCGCCGATGGTCAGCATCGGATGCAGCGATGTCAGCGGGTCCTGGAAAATTGCGCCGATCTGCCTGCCCCTCACCTTGCGCATTGCGTCGGGCGGCAACTTGTCGATGCGTGCGCCATCGAGCCAGATCTCGCCGGCAGCGATGCGCCCAGGCGGATCGAGCAAGCCGATGATGGCGGTACCTGTGAGCGACTTGCCGGCGCCGGATTCACCAACAACACCGAGGATTTCGCCGGCCCGGATGTCGAACGACACATGGTCGATTGCCGTCAGCGGGCCGTGCCGGGTGTCGAACACCACATGCAGATCGCGCACCGACAGCAGATTTGCGTGCCCGGCCGTGGTCATTTATTGCCCCACAGCGGCTCTTCACTGCCGGCCCGCAGCACCGGAAAGCTGGACGAGAAGATCTCGGATGTCGGTGGGTGATGCAGCGTGCGTTGCGGGTACTTGCGCATCAGTGCCTCGAACTGGCCTTGCGCGCGTGCGTTGTCACGGCCCTCGTCGAAGCCCGGGATCTGGCGGTCTTGCATCACGAAACGCCCATCGATGACCACATCTGAAAAGTCGCGCCCATGGCCGGCCAGCATCATGGTCTGGATCGGGTCGATCACCTGCCCGAGGTGCGCCCGGTCCAGATCAAACACGGTGATGTCGGCGCGGGCGCCGGGTTCGAGACGCCCGAGGTCGGGGCGCTTGAGCGCGTCTGCGCCGCCGACGGTGGCGGCGTTGTAGTAATCCTCGGAGCGGCAGCCGGCCGGCCCCCCGCCCATCACGCGGGTCAGGATCATGCCGACCTGCATGTTGGCAACCATGTCCGCCGGTGCGGTGTCGGTGCCCAGCCCGATGTTCAGCCCCATCTCGCGGTACCGCGTGAAATGGTTGATGGTGCCGCCGTGGCGCCCGGACACCAGCGGGCAGTGCACGATGGTGGCACCGCTGTCGCGGATGATCTCGAGATCGCGCCCAGGGCGGTCGACCAGGCGCGACCCCGACACCACGGTGCCATGCGGCAGCAGGCTGCGCTCCGAGAGGTACCCCAGGCTTTGCAGCCATTCGGGCGGGCTCATCCCGTGTTGCTGCAGCACCAGGTCGTATTCGATCTTCGACTGGCAACAGTGTTGGCGCACCGGGATGTCGAGGTCTCGGCCTGCGGCGGCCGTGCGGCGCAGCAACTCGGGCGTGCAGGTCTCGACACGGTCGGGCGACAACATGGCCCGGACCAACCCGCCGGCAGTGCCCTCGATGCGCTTGGCGAAAGCAATGGCGGCATCCAGCTCGGCCAGGCCGCGCGGCTCATCAAAGCTGGTGCCGATCACACCCTGTGCCGACACCACCTGGTTGCCGGTGCGGTAAGCGGGCCCGAGATAGACACGCAGGCCCAGGCTGGCCGCGGCGTGGGCGGCGTCGGTGAACTCTTCGACCGTCTCGCCCCAGGCGCGGTAAAACAACGAGGCGATCGGCAGCGCAGTCGTGATGCCATTGCGCACGAGGTTGGCGAATGAATAGGCCTTCTGGAACGCGAGTTCTTCGCGCGTCAGCATCTCATAAGGCCCGGCATCCACGTAATCTTGTGGCCAGACGCGCCCCTTCAACATCGCGGGCTGGTTGTCGTAGCCCAGGATCGTCGTGTCGAGGTCGGACAGGGCGTCCAGGTCGATGAAGCCCGGGCCGATCAGCGCGTGGCCATAATCGATGCGCCGGGCCACCTCGCCGGGGTAGGCGCGCCCGACGAACGTGATGGTGCCATCATTGAACACGACTTCGCCGTTCTCGATCAGGCAGTGCTTTCCGTTGCGGTGCCCCACGACCCAGCGCGCCGCCACCAGGATCGGGCCGGTCGGTCGTGGCTGCGCGGCCGGCAGGTTCATGGGCTGGTCCGAACGCAACTGCCGTAACGCGCCACAACCCGGCCATGCTTGACGACCAGGCGGCGCAGTGGCCTGGCGACCGCCGCATGGGTGATGGTTTCGCCGGCGACCACCATCAGGTCGGCCCGGGCGCCGACTTTCAGTCCGTAGTTGTCCAGCCGCATGACAGCGGCGCCACCAATGGTGCAGACCTGGAACGCGAGCTCCACTTCCTCGTCGCGGCGAAAGTTGTTGCGCAAGCCCACGAACATCACGCGCTCGAGCATGTCCGCATTGCCATACGGCCCCCAGGTGTCCCGAATACCGTCCGAGCCCGAGCAGACGCGAATGCCGGCCTCGAGCAGCCGTTTGACCGGCGGGGCGGGGCGCCCTGCGGGGCCGGTGGTCATGATGCCGATGTCGAGTTCCGCCAGTTGCTCGATCATCGGATCGACCAGGTCGCGGTCTGGTGCACCGAGGCAGAACGCATGGCTCACCACCACCTTGCCATGCATGCCCAGCGCGCGGGTGCGCTCGAAGATCAGGTCGAACGAAAACGCACCCATCTCGCCTTGCTCGTGCAGATGGATGTCGAGCGGCCGGCCGTATTTTTGGGCCAGCCCGAAGATCGCATCGAGGTGCCCCTTGGGGTCGCGGTCAATGGCGCAGGGGTCGATGCCGCCCACCACGTCGGCGCCCTCCTTCAAGGCCTGGTCCATCAACGCCAGTGTGCCGGGGCGGCGCAGCAAGCCCGACTGGGGGAAGGCCACGATGTCCATGTCGACGATATCGGCGTAGGCCGCGCGCGTTGCCATCACGCCCTCGATGCCCCACATCCCGTGGTCGGTATCGACGTCTACATGCGAGCGGATATGGGTTGTTCCGTGGCCCACCGAAAGCACGACCTGGCGCGCCGATTGCCGCGCGGGATCGATGTTGATGGCGCGCTTGAGGTGGCGCTCGTTGTCGATCTTGTCGATCAGCCGCGGGCCTGCGTCGTTCGGGCGCCAGCCCATGCCCCAGAGCGACTTGTCGAGGTGCGCATGGGCTTCGACCAGCCCCGGAAGCACCAGATCCCCGGCGACATCCTCGATGGTGGCATCGGGTGCGGAAATCGTCTCTGCGATTTCGGTGATGACACCGTTGCGGATCAGGATGTCGCTGGGTTTGCCACCCATCGGTCGGCCATTGCGGATCAGCAGCGCATCGCTCATGATGGTTCCTTTGTTTCAGCGGAGTTTGGGGTTCATCGCGTCGCGCAGCCAGTCGCCGAGCAGGTTCACCGCCAGTACGATCAGTCCCAGGTGCAGGGCGGGAAACACCACCAGCCACCACGAGCCCGAGAACAGATACTGGTTGCCGATGCGGATCAGCGTGCCCAGCGAGGGCTGCGTGATCGGCATGCCGACACCCAGGAAGGAGAGTGTCGCCTCCGACAGGATGGCCAGGCCGAGGTTGAGTGTGGCGGCCACCATCACCGGCGTCAAGGTATTGGGCAGGATGTGTTTGCGCATCAGGCGCGCCGACGACACACCGATGATGCGCGCAGCCAGCACGTACTCGGTGCGCCGCTCGACCATGGTGGAAGCGCGCACCGTGCGGGCATATTGCACCCACCCTGTCAACGAGATCGCCAACACCAGAATGAAAGCAGAAAACGGGTCGCGCAGCGCGGGCGGCAGGATGCCGCGGAAGATCGCACTGACCAGGATCGCGACCAGCAGGGTCGGGATCGACAGCGCCGTATCGGCGATGCGCATCAACAGGTTGTCGATCCAGCCACCGAAGAAACCCGCCATCAGGCCAATCGTGACGCCCACCACCATCGACACCGCGACCGCGGCCAGACCGATGACCAGCGACACCCGTGTGCCATAGAGAATTGCGGACAAGACATCGCGCCCCTGCGGGTCGGTGCCGAGCAGGAACGGCCATTCGCCCCCCTTGGCCCAGATCGGCGGTATTTCGGCCTTGTCGATGAACAACTGGCTCAGATCGTGCGGGTTCTGGGGGCTGATCAACGGCGCCAGGAATGCCGAGGCCATCAGCAGCACGAGCAACACGAAGGCGGCCACTGCCATCGGTGAGTGCCGAAAGCTGTAACCCAGGTCGGACGCCAGGAACCGGCTCAGGGCGGAACCCTTATCTGCCATGGCCAGCACCTGCAACGGCTTGTTGACGCAGTCGGGGGTCGACCAGCGCATAGGTCAGGTCGACGAGTGTGTTGAGGCTGACAAAGATGAACGAGACGATGATCAGGTAGGCTGCCATCACAGGGATGTCGACAAAACTCACCGCCTGCACGAAGAGCATGCCCATGCCCGGCCACTGGAAGACGGTCTCCGTGACCAGGGCAAAAGCGATCAGGTTGCCGATCTGCAGGCCGGTCACGGTGATGACCGGCATCAGGCAGTTGCGCAGTGCGTGGCGGAAGTGGATGGCGCGGTCGGACAGACCACGCGCCCGCGCAAAGCGAACAAATTCGGTGCGCATGGTCTCCATCATTTCGGCCCGCACCAGGCGCATCACCAGGGTGATCTGGAACAGCGACAAGGTGACGCCGGGCAGGATCAGGGCCTTGCGCCCGCTGGGTGTGAGCAACCCGGTGCTCCACCCGCCGACAAACACCGTCTCGCCACGCCCGAAGGCAGGCAGCCACTGCAAGGTGACCGAGAACAGCAGGATGAACAGGATTCCCAGCGCAAAGCTGGGCAGGGAAATGCCGAGCACCGAGATGAACTGGATCGCCTGTGCCAGCAAGGTCTTGTGCCGGATGGCCGAATAGACGCCCAGCGGAATACCGATCACCAGCGAGAGGAAGGTGGCCATCAGCACCAGTTCGAACGTGGCCGGAAAACGCTCCACGATCAGCGTGAACACCTCCTGCTGGTTGCGGTACGAAATGCCGAAATCGCCCCGCATGGCATTCAGCACGAAGGTGCCGAACTGCACCACAAAGCTGCGGTCAAGCCCCAGGCGCACCCGCAACTCGTCGCGCTGCGCCTGGCTCGCCTGCTCGTTGAGCATCAGTTCGACCGGATCGCCGACAAAGCGGAAGATCATGAACGCAAGGAACGCAACCGCCAGCATCACACCGGCGGCATTGATCAGGCGCTTGACGAGGAAGGCAAACATGGGGTGGGGCAAAGGCGGAGCCCTGCAGGCCCCGCGTCAAAGACAGAGACCAGACCCCTCACTTCATCTGCGTCAGCCACAAGCGCGGCTTGTTGTCCGACGCCTGCACCATGCTCGATACCGTGTTGCGCATCGCCCAGGCCATTGGCTGCTGGTGCAACGGAATGAACAGATGCTCGTTCTTGGCAATCATCAGTGCCTGGTTCATGTAGGCAATACGCTTGGGGGTGTCGAGTTCGTCCCCCGCCTTGTCGATCAGCGCGTCCATGTCGGCCCGCCCCCAGTTGCCCCAGTTGAACACGCCGCCGCTCCCGCTCTTGGAGCGAAGGACCTGCACCAGGATCGAATAGGCATCGATCATCGGTTCGTTGGCCCAGCCAAACGAGATCACATCGAACTCGCCTTTGACCCGCTTGGGTGTTTGCTGGCTGCGCGGTCCCAGGCTGAGGTTGGGCTTGAGGCCGGCGCGGGACCACATCGAGGCCACCGCCTGGCAGAACTCCTCCTCGTTGACAAGGCCATCGCTCTGGCAGTTCATCTGGAACGAAAAGCCATTCGGATAACCGGCGTCTGCCAGCAGCTTTTTCGCACCTTCGAGATCGAAGGGCAAACGCACGTCTTGCGCCGGCGTATAACCCGGGATGGCCGGCGCCACCAGCGCGCCGGTATTGCGCGACAGGCCGCGCATTGCCCGCTTCTGGATCACGTCGATGTCAATCGCACGGTACATCGCCTCGCGCACGCGTTTGTCCTTGAGCGGGTTTTTGTCCTTCACATCGCTCTCGAACATCTTGTCGTTCAGGTTGAAGGCAAAGTAGACCGTGCGCAGTTCGTTGGTCTCCATGACCTTGATGTCTGTCGACGCGCCAAGACGGGGCAGGTCCTGCAGCGGCGCGACATTGGTGAAATCGATCTCACCCGACAACATGGCGGCAACACGTGTTGCCGCCGAGGTGATCGGGGTGAATTCGATCCTCCCGATGTTGTGTTTGGGTTTGTCCCACCAGGTCCGGTTGACCACAAAAACCGTCTTGGCATCGGCGCGGCGCGACTCGACCATGAAGGGCCCCGTGCCATTGGCGTTGTCGGTCGCAAAACCCTTCACACCCTTGCCGGAATCGGTCGGCAAGCTGGTGTTGTTGGCGACCATCCACTCCTTGTCGAAGATGAAAATGTTGGTCAGGTCATTGAGCAACAGCGGATAGGGTGCGTCCATCTCGATATCGACCGTGAAATCATCGACTTTTTTCGATGACTTGTAGGCCGGCAGGTTGCCCTTGAGCGGCGACGTGGGATGGGACACGCGGTCCAGGCTGGCGACGACGTCGTCGGCGGTAAACGGGTTGCCATTGTGGAACTTCACGCCCCGGCGCAGCTTGAAACGCCACACTGTGGGTGACACGTTCTGCCAGCTCTCGGCCAGCGCAGGCTCGATCTTCAGGTCGCCGGTGTAACGCACCAGGCCTTCATAGACGTGGTTGAGAACGGACAAGGTAAATGTTTCGCCGAAGGAATAGGGATCGAGGGACGCGATTTCGCGGCCTGCGCCCCATTTCAGGGTCTTGCCCTGTGCCTGCGCCTGTGCTGCACCGGTGGTCGCCATGAGAGCTGCAGCCATGGCTGCGGCAAGTAACCATTTTTTCGACATCGAACACTCCTGTCCTGTTGTGGCCGCTGGTGGACGTACGGGTGCGGCACATAAAACCCGCTGATTTTCAAGACGCTTCGCTTCTGTTCGAAACAATTGCACGTCGAGTCTGAAAAAATTGTATACGTTTTCTTAATAAAATTGCACAAAAATTTCGTATAAGATCATTGTGTTCGATATACATAAAAAGTGCCATGCAAAAGTTTCAGAAAAATCACGCAAGAAGAGCGCCACCGTGGGGGCAGGTAGAACTCTGATGGCCAACGAACCGGCACCCGCATCGACAACGGGCCAACGCGCCGAGCCCAAAAAAGGTTCGCGCGTGCAGTCGATCTACGACGCCTTGCGCCGCGCCATTCTTGAACAGGCCTTGCGCCCCGGCATGAAACTGCCGGAGGACACCATCGGCGAGCAGTTCGGTGTGTCGCGCACACTGGTCCGGGAGGCATTGAAGCGGCTGGCCGTGGAGGGCCTGATCGAGCTCAAGCCAAACCGAGGGGCTTCGGTCGCTTATCCCACCCTTGACGAAGCACGGGACGTGTTCGAAGTGCGCCGCACTCTGGAGCGGCTGGTGGTGCAGTCGCTGGCGGGCCATCTGTCGCAAGCGCAGATCGCGTTGCTCGAAAACCATATCCAGAGCGAAAACGACGCGCGCGGCCGGGACGGGCCGGAATCGATTCGCCTGGCCGGGGAATTCCACACGCTGCTGTCCAAAATGACCGGCAATGCCCTGCTCGACCGGTATGTCCAGGAGGTGTGTTCGCGGTGCTCGCTGATCCTGGCGCTGTATGGTCGCCCGCATTCTTCGGATTGCGCGGTCAATGAACACCGCCAGCTTGTCGACGCCCTGCGTCTGGGTGATGCCGACAAAGCGATGGCGCTGATGGACCGCCACCTCGAGGATGTGGCGGCCCGCGCCGCCCTCGCCCCCAGGGGATCGGGCGACATCCGTGACCTGCTGGCGCCCTACGCGTCGGCGGAAGGTACCGCACAGCGATGATGTCACCCGCACGCGCCCTGGCACCACGCGCGCCGGCTCGGGTGGCAGGCGGCCACGACGCGCACCAAAGGCAAGCATGGACATCGATTTCGGCACACTGACAGAGCACCAACGCTACAAACTGATGGCAAGCCTGATCGTGCCCCGGCCGATCGCGCTGGTGACCACCATCAACGCAGCCGGTGTCGTCAATGCAGCCCCGTTCAGCATGTTCAACATGCTGGGTGAAGACCCTCCGATCCTGATGATCAGCATCAACAAGCTCAAGGATGGCCACCTCAAAGACACAGCAGCCAACATTCTTGCCAACCGCGAGTTTGTGGTGCATATCGCCGATGAACCCATGGCGCTGCAAATGCACCAGTGTGGCGAAACCCTGCCCTCCAACGTCAGCGAACTGGAGCGTTTCGGACTGACGGCAGCCGCGTCGAATGCGGTCCGTCCCCCGCATATCGTCGAGGCTCCGGTCGCCTTCGAATGCGTTCTGTCAGAAAAACTGGAGACTGCAAGCCGCTACATCTTTATCGGGCAGGTGCTGTGGCTGCATGCCCGGGATGATTTGATCGATATCGAGAACTACCGGGTCCGGCTGCAAAACTACTTTCCGGTGGCACGTTTTGGCGCGAGTTTCTACATCCGCACGCGCGACCGGTTCGCCATGAAAGACCAGGGCCTCGAATCGCACTCGACGCCGATCGACGAGATCCGCTGAAACGGTCCACCGGCCGTCTGGTTACCGCAGCAGCAGCCTCACACCACATTGACCTCCAACAGGGGCCGGTTGTCGATCACACGCGCCCAACCCAGCGCCGAAAGGTCCAGCGTGCGGTAGCCGCCAAAAGTCACCAGTTCCGACAGGGCCCGCCCCACAGCGGCAGATTGCTGCATGCCGTGGCCACTGAAACCATTGGCGAACAACAGGTTGTCCACATCGGGGTGCGCGCCCAGGATCACGTTGTGGTCGAGTGTGTTCACGTCGTAGTGGCCCGCCCACGCATTCCGGACCCGCGCCGCCTCGAAGGCCGGAACACGCGCGGCCAACAGGGGCCACAACACGTCGTCAAACAGCCCGTGCTGCACCTCAAAGTCAAAACACTCCGGGTCCTGCGCCTCGGGCGGAGAAATGCCGCAAATAAAGCCGCTGCCTTCGGGCCTGAAATAAGCGCCGCTGGGGTCGATCACCAACGGGCACTGGCTGACCTGTGCCGGCGTTGAAAAGAAGAACACGCAACGCTTGCGCGACTGCACCGGCAGATGGATGCCGGCGCTGCGCGCCAACTCTGTCGCTCCGGTTCCGGCCGCGTTGATGACCATGCCACAGTTCACCGTGGAGCCATCGGACAGCGTCACCGACGCAATCGTGCGCCCACGGCGCTGCACCTGCGTCACCTGCGCCTGGCGGTACTCGGCGCCCAGGGAAACAGCTTTGCGCCGAAACGCCTGCAGCAAGCCGTAGGCGTCCAGCCAGCCTTCGCCGGACAACCCGAGCGACCCCGCAACCAGGTCATCGGTTGCCAACCAGGGGAAACGCGCACGCAATTGCGCAGGCTCGAGCAAGGCCACGTCCACGCCCAGGCTGCGTTGCACGCGGTGGTTGGACTCCATGATCCCGCGCCCGGCCGGTGTGGCCAAAAACAGGTACCCGCCCTCGTGGAACCCGACGTCGGGCGAGTCACCATCCACTGCCAGGTGGTGACCGATGTTCCGGATGAAATCGGTGCCGAACTGCGACATGCGGATGTTCTCCGGTGTGGAGAACTGGTGCCGTATCGACGCAGCCGATCGGGCAGTGGCGCACTTTTCGTAAGAGAAGTCTTTCTCGACCACCAGCACCGACCCCGTGAAGTTCGCCTGCGACCGCAAGAAGAAGGCTGCGGCACTGCCGACAACCGCCCCGCCTACGATGACGACATCCGCATACTGCATTGTTGGGCGCTCCGAAGATCGTGACCGAGTTGGCTTGGCTTGCGATCGAGGGTCAGGGACTGGCGGCCTTTGTTGGCGAGCCGAGAGGGCCGACCGCGTGCCGCCGCTCGTGTCCCCCGCCCTACGGGCTCCTCCTTTCCCGCGCCGCGACACGCGGTCGGCCCTCTCGGCAGCGTGGGTTGTTGGTACGCCGCGCGCCAACCCCGTCGAGAGATCAGGTCGGCGGTGCGTTCGGCGCAGCGGCATAAAGGAGGAGCCCGCAGGGCGGGGGACAGCCGCGGAGCCGAATGCGCCGCCGGCCTGATCCCACACCAATCCACCGGACTGCTCTCCCCTTGTGTCTGCGGTATCTGGTGTGCCATTGTTTTTCGGAGGAGCAACAGAGAATAGTATGCCGTCAGAAAGGTTTTATATTCACCCGACCCACCGGCGATCGATTCCCGCCGCACATCCCAAAGGTAGCAGTCACCCCATGCTGTTCATTGCCAAAGAAGACGTTGCGCGCCACGCGCCCTACGGCACGCTGATTGACGCGCTCGCCAAAGGCCTGCGCGAGCCGATCGAGTCCCCCCCGCGCAGCCATTTCAACCCGAACCAGGACGCCAGCACAGTCCTGATCATGCCGGCCTGGAAGCCGCGCCAATTCATGGGCACCAAGATCGTGTCGATCTGGCCCGGCAACAACACCCGCGGTCAGTCGGCCGTGTCGGCGATTTACGTTGTCACCTCGTGCCTGGACGGTACCAGCCTGGCGGTCATCGACGGCACCGAACTGACCCTGCGCCGCACTGCTGCTGCCGCCGCGCTGGCGGCACGCATCCTGGCCCGCCAAGGCAGCCAGCGCCTGTTGGTTTTGGGCACTGGCGCATTGGCCTCGCACCTGGCCATGGCGCACCGCAGCGTGTTCGATTTGTCGGACATCACGGTCTGGGGGCGCAATCCGGACAAGGCCCGTGGCGTGGTTGCGGCATTGGCCCAGGCAGGCACCAAAGCGCGCGCCACGTCCGACCTGCAGCATGCGCTGCGCGCCGGCCTGATTTCGGAACACGCCGTGCGTGCCGAACTCTCCGAAATGGTCGGCGGGCTGCCCCCGGCCGACGGCACCCGCCCACTTTTCAACCGAGGACACCATGAATGCACCCCTGAACCTGCCCGCGCTGGAAGAAATCCGCGCGCACGAAGAAGAGATGGTGGCAATCCGCCGCCAGATCCACGCCAACCCGGAGATGGCCTACGAGGAGTTCGCCACCGCCGACCTGGTGGCCGAACGGTTGCAGCGCTGGGGTTACGCGGTGCACCGCGGCCTGGGCGGCACCGGTGTGGTGGGCACTTTGCGCGAAGGCACCTCCAGCCGGCGCATCGGCCTGCGCGCCGACATGGACGCGTTGCCGATCGAAGAGACCACGGCCAAACCCTGGGCCAGCAAGGTATTTGGCAAGATGCACGCCTGCGGCCACGATGGCCACACCGCGATGCTGCTGTCGGCCGCGCGCCACCTGGCGGCCACGCGCAATTTCGACGGCCACCTGCACCTGGTGTTCCAGCCGGCGGAAGAAGGCCAGGCCGGCGCGCGCAAGATGCTCGAAGATGGCTTCCTGGACCTGTTCCCCTGCGACGCGATGTTCGGCATGCACAACATGCCTGGTCTGCCCGAGGGCAGGTTCACCGCCGTACCGGGTTTTGCGATGGCCAGCGGCGACACCTGCATCATCAAGGTCCACGGCACCGGTGGCCATGGCGCCCTGCCGCAGTATGCGGTGGACACGGTGGTGGCGGCATCGAGCATCGTGATGGCACTGCAGACCATCGTGTCGCGCAACGTGAACCCGCTGCACACCGGCATCATATCGGTCGGCGCGTTTATCTCTGGCGACGCACCGAATGTGATTCCTGGCACCGCCGAATTGCGCTTGACGGTGCGCGCCTTCCGCCCCGATGTGCGCGACCTGCTGGAAAAACGCATCACCGAGATCGCGCAGGCCCAGGCAGCGGTGTATGGCGCTACCGCCGATGTCAACTACCTGCGCCGTTACCCGGTGCTGAACAACCACCCGGCAGAAACTGCGTTCTGCCAGCAGGTGATCCGCGACTGGCTCGGTGATGAAGGCCTGCAAACCAACGCCGAACCGATCACCGCCAGTGAGGACTTCGCTTTCTTCCTGGAAAAGGTGCCCGGCTGTTATGTGAACATCGGCAACGGTGTGGGGTCTGTAGGCGGCTGCATGGTGCACAACGCCGGTTATGACTTCAACGACCGTGTGCTCTCCACCGGGGCCACCTACTGGGTCAAACTTGCGCAGGCTTACCTGCGCCGGGGCTGACAACAGCGATCAGGACCAAAGCACCTTGCCCTGCCCTTCGAACCAGCGGTCCACCTGACCGGCCACCGCCGCTTCGATCTTGCTGCGCTTGATTTTCATGGTGGGTGTGAGGCAGCCGTTTTCGATCGACCAAGGCTCCTTGGCGATCACCACCATCTTCATCTGCTCGTAGTCCGCCAGGCCGCTGTTGGTCTCCTTGAGCAGCGCGCCCATGGCGGCCTCGACTTCGGCACGCACCGCAGCATCTCCCACCTTGGGGCGGAGGTCTTCGGCCAGCACCACCAAAGCATACGAGGCCGCCTGCCCGACACCCGAGACCATGCTCGACTCGATCATCGGGTGCGCGTTGAGCTTGTTCTCGATCGGTGCCGGCGCCACGTATTTGCCCTTGGCGGTCTTGAACAGTTCCTTCAGGCGCCCGGTGATCTTGAGTTGCCCGTCGGCTCGGCGTTCACCCTGGTCGCCGGTGCGGAAATAACCATCGGCCGTAAACGCCTCGGCGTCCAGGTCGGGGCGTTTGTAGTAACCCACCAGTTGCCCTGGAGACTTGATCTGGATCTCGCCCTCGGCGCTGATACGCACCTCGACGCCGTCATACGGGACACCAACGTAACCGACCGCGTTGTGCGTCTCGGTCATGCTGTGGGAGTAAGCGAAATCCTCGGTCATGGCGTATCCCTCGATCAGTGGCAACCCGAGCCTGCGGTACCAGTCGATGAGGGAGGGCGGCAACGGCGCCGATCCACTGCCCGCCAACTTGACCTGGTCCAGCCCCAAACCGGTCAACACCTTCTTGGCAATGATCTTGTTCAGGATCGGAATCGACAGCATCAAATTGAGTTTGCCCGGCGGCATCTTGGCCGAGACGCCCTGCTGGAACTTGAGCCAGAGCCGGGGCACCGAGATGAACAGCGTGGGCCGGGCACGGTTCAGGTCTTTGACGAAAGTCTCGAGCGTCTCGGCAAAAAACACATGCGTGTTGCCATCGACATAGGAGAAACACTCCACGAACGCACGCTCGAACACATGGGCCAGCGGCAGGTACGACATGACCCGGTTGGCGCCGCCCTGGCCCAGTACCTCGTGCATGCGCTCGGTGATACCTTCGGCCACCCTGGAGATACGCTCGAAGCTGTGCATCGCCCCCTTGGGCTGCCCGGTGGAGCCCGAGGTGTAGATCAGCATCGCCAGGTCGCTTCCAGCCCGTTGCGGCTTGCCGGCGATGGGCGGGGTACGGGCGCAGATGCCATCCCAGGTCTCGAAGCTGGTCTTGGGCGCCAGCGGGAAAGCAATCCGCGGCATGTCGGCGGGCACACCGGCCTCCTGCTTGTTCCAGGTGTCGAGTTTGCCCACAAACAGCAGGCTGGCACCGCTGTGCTCCAGCACGAACTTGACCGTGTCGGGGCCTTCGGTAGGGAAAATTGCCACCGTGGTGTAACCGGCCATCCAGATGGCGACCTCGGCCATGAAAAAGTGGGCGCAGTTCTTGGACAGGATGGCAATACGGGCGCCCGGTTCGAAACCCAGGCCCTTGAGGTGTGTGGCCATGCGCCGCGCCTGGTCCAATGTCTGTTTCCAGGTGTAGTCGGTCACACCGGCGCCGCCAGTTGGCTGGGTCAGGTAGATCTGATCGGGCCGCTTGGCCTCGTGCTCGTAGAGGTAATCAAGCAACATCTTGGACTGCGCCATGGGTTTCGCCTTTTCGGGTGACGGGTTGGGGAAGACTGCACGGCCGCCCGCGCGTGAAATCAACGCTGAAGCCTAGCGCCCCATGCAAAACCTGTCCACAGGGTTTGCCATGACACGCGCGCAGCGCGCTGGCAACCACCCCGCCGGCTCAGCCCCGGCCCGCGCGCACCAATCGCCCCGGCCGCGCGCCGGTGACCACGCCCTGGTCCAGCACCCGCTGCCCCGCGACCCAGGTGCCGGCAAATCCACGGGCTGTCTGCAGAAAGCGTTTGCCCCCCGCAGGCAGGTCGCGCACCAGTTGCGGTTTGGGCAGCGCCAGTCGGGCCGGGTCGATCAGGTTGAAGTCGGCACGCAGGCCGGGCACGATCCGCCCGCGATCCGCCAACCCCAGATAGTCGGCATTGCGCGCGCACAACATCCGCACCGCCTCCTGCACGGACAAATGGCCCTTGGCGACCCAGTGTGTCAGCATGAAGGTGCTGAAACTGGCATCACACACGGTGCCCACATGCGCTCCGGCGTCGCTCAGGCCGAGCAGCGCGCGCGGATGGCGCAGCATCTCGCCCACGCAGGACAGGTCGCCCTGGTTGTAGTTGAAGATCGGAAAGTAGACCAGGTTGGCACCGTCACCCTCGGTGAAATAGTCGTACAAGGCAACCAGCGCAGGCACGCCCTGGGTGCGTGCACGGGCGAGCATCGATTGACCGATGGCGGGCTCGTAGTCCGGCGTGTCGGTGAGCGCGAACATGCGCGCCGAGATCATGTCGATACGCGCCAGCAGGATGTCCACCAGCGGGGGGATCGAAGACCCATCCCCGGCCATGCGGTCCGATTTTTCCGCCAGGATGCGGCTGCGGCGCTGCGGTTCGCGCAGGGCGGCGGCACGCGCTGCCAGCGGCAGGTGGGCCACCTCCTTGTAACCCGGGAAACCCATGAACGGATGAAAACTGGCGTCCAGGCCGTTGATGACGCCGATACCGCGCGCGCCGGTCTGCAGATACAGCGGCAGCCCTTGCGCCACGGCCGCCTCGACACGCCGCGCGATCGCCTTGTACTGCTCGCCGCCTGGGTCGCGCTGGAGCCAGGTCATCGACAGCGGGCGCCCTGCGGCGCGGGCCAGTTGCTCGACCAGGTCGAACTCCGGATCGAAGCGCTGCGGCGAACGCATCAGGTCGAAGTCGCTGACCAGCTGCACCACACCATGCGACAGACCCGCAAAGGCACCGGCAATGCCGGTCAGCTCCGCCGCGTCGGCCTCGGACGCGGGCGTCTCGTGGCCTTTGGACGTGCGGTGGTTGTCGCTTCGGCCGGTGGAAAACCCGATGGCGCCGGCCTCCAGGGCCTCACGCAGCAGTCCACGCATGGCGGCGATGTCGTCACCGGTCGCCGCCTCATGGGCCCGGGCACGCTCGCCCATCACGTACATGCGCAGCGGGTCGTGCGGCACCATACAGGCGAAATCCAGGCTGTGTGGCATGGCGGCCAGGGCGTCCATGTACTGCGGGAAACTCTGCCAGTTGAACCGGATTCCCTCGGCCAGGGCCACTCCGGGGATGTCCTCCACACCTTCCATCAGGCTGATCAGCCGGTCCTGCTCGCCACTGCGCAGGGGCGCAAAACCCACACCGCAATTGCCCATCACCACCGTGGTCACGCCATGGTGGATGCTGGGCGAGAAGGTCTCGTCCCAGCTGGCCTGGCCGTCATAGTGGGTGTGGATGTCGACGAAGCCCGGCGTCAGCCAGGCCCCCTGCGCGTCCAGGGTTGCGCGGGCAGCGCCGGTGATCTGCCCGACTTCGGCGATCAGCCCGTCGCGGATGGCGACATCGGCAGTGACGGGGGTCGCGCCACTGCCGTCGACGACGGTTGCGGCCTTGACGAGCAGGTCAAACATGGTGTACCTCGAAGTTTGAGCTCCAGCGCGACGGAGAACACCATCACCGCCAACACCAGGCCCAGGATCAACTGCAGTGCCTGCATGCTGGCCAGTTTAGCCGGCCACACTGGCGCCGCACGCGGGCTGCTTTCAGGCCGCCCTGACGGCCTCGAACGGCTGGCCGCCCAACACCGTGCCCCACACGCGCACATCCTTCAGGGCCATTGGATCGACCGTGGTCGGATCGTCGTCGAGCACGCAGAAGTCAGCGCGTTTGCCGCATTCGATGCTGCCGATCTCATGGTCGAGCTTGAGCGTGTAGGCCGCACCCAGCGTCACGGCATGCAGCGCGTCCGCCACGCTGATGCGCTCCTGCGCACCCAGGACACGCCCCGATGCGGTGAGCCGGTGCACGGCGCACCAGGCGGTGAACAGTGGGCCGAGTGGTGTGACCGGGGCGTCGCTGTGGATGCTGAACGGCACCCCGGTGCGCAGCGCCGTGGCACAGGCGTTCATGCGTTGGGCCCGCTCGGGCCCGACGGTGGTGCTGTAGTGCTGGTCGCCCCAGTAGTGGTGGTGGTTGGCAAACAGGTTGACGCACATGCCCTGCGCCGCCATGCGCCGGAACTGCGCGGCGTCGGCCAGCTGGCAATGCTGCAGCGTGAAGCGGTGGTCGCGTGTGGGCACGGCCGACAAGGCGTGCGCCACGCAGTCCAGCACCAGTTCGGTGGCTTCGTCGCCATTGGTGTGGGTGTGCACCTGCAAACCGCGCTGGAGGGCCAGCGTGTAACACTCGCGCAGCGCCTCGGGGGCGGTGTACCACAGGCCCTGGGGCGCTCCGTTGTAATAACCGGGCCAGCGCAGCCGCGCCGAGAAGCCCTGGATCGACCCATCGGCCACGATCTTGATGCGGCCCAGGCGCACCCGTTCGGTGCTGCGGGAGGTCAAGGCGAAAGCCCGCTCCACTGTGTCGTTTGCCGTGGCACCCATGAAGCGAAGGAACGGCACCAGGCGCAGCGGGTAACTGGCCTCCCCGGTCACCCGCAACAGGACGTCGAGTTCGGGATCGGTCAGGTTGGCAGCAAGGTCGGTCGAGGTGGTGACGCCGGCGCGCACGGCCAGCCTGGCGTAGGCGCGGATGCCGGCTTCATCCCCCGAGAGAAAGGAGCGGTCCAGCCCGACATGCGCAAACGCAGCGCCCATGGCCTCCGGGCCCTTGAGCTCGCCCGTGGGCAAACCGTCCGCGCCCAGCGGAACACCGGGATGGTCGATGCCCTGGCGCAAATAGCCAATACGCTCCAGCACCGCCGAATTGACCGCCAGGATGTGACCGCTGGCGTGCATCACACCCACCATGCGCGTGCTGCTGACCTGGTCCAGGTGCGCACGCGTGAGCCGCTCTGCACCGTAATAGATCGGGTCCAGCCCCCAGCCGACGATCGGCCCCTCGGGCTTGGACGCCGCCGCTTCGGCCAGTCGCGCCACCACCGGCTCCAGCGCAGGCACACCCGGCCAGGTTCGACCGTCCGGGTCTGTCACGTCGAAGTAGCCGCAATAGGTATAACGCCACAAGGCCCCCGCCATCAGGTGCGCGTGGCCTTCCACAAACCCGGGCATCAGCACCTTGTCGGCAAAACGCGTGTTCAGTGTGTGGGGGCCCCAGCCCGCCAGTTCGTCGAGCGTGCCCGCGCCCAGGATGCGCCCGTCCCGCACCGCCACATGGGTAGCCTGCGGCTGAGAAGGGTTCATGGTGATGATCTTGCGGGCGCTGAAGATGGTGATGGTCATGGTGGGTGTCCCTGGTAAGTTCATACGAAAAAAGTCGGCTGTCGGCCCTTTGAGGACGTTCGTTGCCTGGTCTGCGTTGGCGTTGGCGTTGGCGTTGGCGTTGGCGTTGGCGTTGACGTTGACGTTGACGTTGGCGTTGGCGCGCGTCGCGGCAGGCGCAGCCCGGCGGGGGCTCATACTGGAGCGGTCGGGCGCTGAACGCGCCGACTGCCCTGTGGTGCTCGCCCGAGGGTCGGGCCGCACCGGGGGTGGGGGTCAGGTCTTGCATTGCGACATTGCAATGTGGCGTGGGGGTCAGGTCTTGCATTGCGACATTGCAAAACAAGACCTGACCCCGTGGACGGTGTTGTTGGCGTTGGCGATGACGATGGCGTTGGCGATGACTTTGGCGTTGGCGTTGGCGCGCGTCGCGGCAGGCGCAGCCCGGCGGGGGCTCATACTGGAGCGGTCGGGCGCTGAACGCGCCGACTGCCCTGTGGTGCTCGCCCGAGGGTCGGGCCGCAGAACTCA
>CAMAWD010000072.1 GCA_945861785.1 Rhodoferax sp. OV413
AAGCGGCGGTCGGGGTCGGCCACCAGTGTCGTCAATGCAACGGCAACCACTGGTGGGTGCATTCAGCGCAAACGCGCCAGCCGCTCCTTGCTCGCCTTCGCCGCCTCGGACTGCGGGTAGGCCTTGGCAAGGTCCTCGAGGGACTTGCGGGCACCCCGCACATCCTTCAGTTCGACCTGGCAGTTGGCGATCGACAACATCGCCTCTGGCGCACGCAGGTGCTCGGGCATCTCTTTCAGCAGGATGCGGAAATTGGTGATCGCCTCTTTGTAGTCGCGCGTGGCGTATTGCGCATTTCCCAGCCAGAACAGCGCTGAAGGCATATACCCGGTCTGGGGGAAACGCAACATCAGCGACGAAAAGCCCGACTGGGCGGTGCCGAAATCACCGGACCGAAAGCTGGCCAAAGCGGTGTCGAAGGCGCGCCGCTCGGCGGGCTCCACCAGGATGTCGCGACCGTCGACCGTCACCTTGACTGCCTCCAGTTGGCGCACGCGTTCGTCGGCGCCCCGCGCCAGGTCTTGCTGGCCCCGCGTCAGGTCTTGCTGGGCCCGCGTCAGGTCTTGCTGGCCCCGCGCCAGGTCTTGCTGGCCCAGCGCCAGGTTTTTCTGGCCCAGCGCCAGGTCTTTCTGCCCCAGCGCCAGGTTTTTCTGGCCCAGCGCCAGGTCTTTCTGGCCCAGTTCCAGGCCTTGCTGAACCCGCGCCAGGTCTTTCTCACGAATTTGCAGGTCGGAGACCGCGCGGTTGGTCTGCTCGTTCAGTCCAGTCAGGCGGGTCATTTCGGAGCGCACTGATTCGATCTGGTTCTGCAGGTCGAGCAGTGCGCGACGCAACAGGGCGCTTTCCTCGGTGGTGCTACGCAGTTGCTCGTTCTGGCTCTCACGCTGGCTCTCGCGCTGGCGGTCTTCAAAACGCTTAATGGCGGTTTCCAACGCCTGACGACCCGCCGCTACTTGCTGGCGCAGGTCGAGAATTGCCTTGCGGGCCTCTTCGTCGTCGAACAGTCCGGCGTGTGCCACACCCTGCAGGCCGGTGAAGGCCAGCACCAGGGCCAGCAATGCGTGTCGCACGGAGAACAGGCCCATCGGCTTCACCGGTAGGTGATCTCCGCACGCCGGTTCTTGGCAAAGGACGCTTCATCGGCACCTTGCGCGGCCGGTTTTTCCTTGCCAAAACTCACCGCCTCGACCTGGGCGTCGGCTACACCAAGCAGACCCAGCGCGCGGCGCACGGCCTCGGAGCGCTTCTGGCCCAGTGCCAGGTTGTATTCGCGTCCGCCGCGCTCGTCGGTGTGACCCTCGACCGCCGCCTTGCGATTCTTGTCGGCCTTGAGGTAACGCGCCTGAGCGTCGATCACTGCCTGGTATTCGGGCTTGATCGCAAAACTGTCGTAGTCGAAATACACCGTGCGCGAGGCTGTCGTACCAACACCCGCTGCAGCACCGGCCGCACCGGCCGCACCGGCCGCACCGGCCGCACCCAGGTTGACCGGCGCAACGGCAGTATTGGTAACACCTGATGCCACCACGCTGCCCGCCGCACCCCCCGGCCTTCCGGCCGCCTGCCCGGCCACAGGCGTGCCCGAACGGTCCTCCACCGCTACGTCGTCGAGTTTGACCGCCGAGCCGCAGCCCGACAGTAGGGCGATGAACGCCAAAGCCAGCAAAATTCTCTTCATCCGAGTACTCCTGTAAGTTATGTCATGGTTTCTGGAAAGGGCCCCAGTCTGGCTCGCGGATGTCGCCACCCTGCCCTGCCAGACGTGTCTTGATCCTGCCGTCAAGGGTGATGGTCATCAGCGCTTCCTTGCCCTGGATCTGGGTGGCATAGATGATCAGGCGGCTGTTGGGTGAAAAGCTCGGGCTCTCGTCGGCAACCGTGTCGGTGATGGCGGTGGTGTTTCCACTGGCAATTTCCATCACATGCAGCTTGAAGGCGCCGTTCACGCGCGAAATGTAGGCCAGCCACCGGCCGTCCGGGCTGACCGACGGTGATATGTTGTAGGTACCGCTGTAGGTGACGCGCTGGGTGTTGCCACCGGTCGGCGCCATGCGATAGATCTGCGGCGAGCCACCCCGGTCGCTCACGAGATAGAGCTTCTGGCCATCGGGCGAAAATGCCGGCTCGGTGTCGATGCTGAACGACTGCGAGATCCGTCGCGGCTCGCCTCCAAGGGCTGCATCCATGATGTAGAGCTGCGATCCGCCGTCGCGGCTCAAGGTCGCTGCCAGGGTGCGTCCGTCGGGCGACCAAGCCGGCGCGCTGTTGGAGCCGCGAAAATTCGCCAGCAGCCGGCGCTTGCCGGTGATCACGTCGTGCGCGTAGATCACGGGTTTACGCGACTCGAACGACACATAGGCCAGTTGGGTGCCGTTCGGTGACCAAGCCGGTGAAATGATGGGCTCAGGGCTGCTCAGGGCGGACTTCGCGTTCTCGCCATCGGAATCCGCCACCCAGAGCGTAAACTGCTGGCCGACCTTGGTCACGTAGGCGATGCGGGTAGAAAAGACACCCTTGTCGCCGGTGAGCTTTTCATAGACATAGTCGGCTATGCGGTGCGCGACCTGCCGCAGGTCACCAGCCGCCACGGCATAACTCTGGAAGCCGAGATCCTGCCCGCGGGCGACATCCCACAACCGGAACCGCACATCAAAGCGGCCGTCGGCCAGCCGCGTCACGCTGCCGGTGGCCAGTGCGTCCGCGGTCTTCTGGCGCCAGGCGGACAGGTCGGGCAGGGACAGTTCGTCCATCGCCAGCCCGGTGGCATCCAGGCTGCGGAACTGCCCGCTGCGCTCCAGATCGGCCAGGATGATGGCCGAGACCTTCTGCGGCGCGGTGTCTTCGCCCTTGAACGCAGCCACTGCGATCGGCACCTGTGTCATGCCGATGCCCGACACCTCCACACGGAATTGCGCGTGCGCAGGATGCAGTGCCAACAGGGCAGCCGCGCAAAACAGGCGCGGCAGGCAACTTGCAAACAACTGGAAAAAACGTGGCGTCATTCGATTTATGTGAGATGGGGAGCAGACGAGCGTAACCAATATTTGCAGGCGTAAGCGTAACACGGACACTGCGGCCCATCTGTTGAAGAAGTCACGCAGGCGGCGTTAATGGTGCCTGCGGGACCGGCCGCGACGAAACCCGATAATGCGCTGGCTCCACAGTTCGCACGATGACCACCTGTTCCTGTTATTCCCTGACCGTCTGCAGGCCCATGCCATGACTGTACAGCATCCCTTGCCGCCGCCGGCCGGTTTGCTCATGCGAATGCGCCGCCTGTGGCCGTATTTTGGTCGCCCCCTGTGGGTCTGGGGGGTGGCGCTGGTCGCGACCCTGTTGCTCGCATTGTCCGAGCCGCTGATTCCGGCCTTGCTGCAGCCTTTGCTGGACCGGGGTTTCCAGAAAGGCGCTCTTCCGTTGTGGGCGGTTCCGGTGTCTTTGGTCGCCTTGTTTGCGGTGCGTGGCATCTGCAGCTTCATGGCGCAGGTGGCCATGACCCGCATCACCAGCAATGGCCTGATGGTGCTGCGAAAGGCCATGTTCGGGAAACTGCTGGACGCGCAACTGTCGCTGTTTGCAGGGCAGTCATCGAGTGCCCTGGCCAATACCCTGGTGTATGAAGTGCAGTCCGGCGCCACACTGCTGGTGGGGGCGCTGATGACCTTCACCCGCAACAGCCTGACGCTCATGGCCCTCGTGGCCTATCTGCTGTACCTGAACTGGCGGCTCACGCTGATCGTGGTTTTCCTGTTTCCGGCTGTCGCGTACGTGGTGCGCAAGCTGTCGGCACGTCTGTACCGCGTCACCCGCAACAGCCAGCAGGCGACCGACCATCTGGCCTACGTGGTCGAAGAGAACGTGCTCGCGCACCGCGACATCCGCCTGCAGGCGGCGCAGCCTGCGCAGGCTGCGCGTTTTCAGCACCTGAGCGACTCGCTGCGCCGCCTGTCGTTGAAATCCACCGCGGCATCGGCCGCCATGACGCCGCTCACACAGTTGCTGGCCTCGGTGGCTTTGTCGGCGGTGATCACGGTTGCGCTGGTACAAAGTGCCGACAGGAGCACATCGGTCGGTGGCTTCGTGGCGTTTGTAACCGCAATGCTGATGCTGATAGCCCCGCTCAAGCACCTGACCGAGGTGGCCAACCCGATCACCCGCGGGCTTGCCGCGATGGAGCGGGGGCTGGACATGATCGCCGACACGCCGAGCGAGTCTGGCGGCAGTTTCGAGAAGGCGCGGGCCTCGGGCAACATCCGCTTTGACAGTGTGTCTGTGGTTTACGGCGACAACACGGTGCCGGCGCTGGACAAGTTCTCCCTGGAGGTCGCCGCCGGCGAAACCGTCGCGCTGGTGGGTGCATCGGGTTCTGGCAAGACCACGCTGGTGAACCTGCTTCCCCGTTTTGCCGATGCGTGCTCCGGGGCCGCCTGCCTGGACGGGCATGATGTCCGGGAATGGTCACTGGCGTCCCTGCGACGGCAGTTCGCGCTGGTCAGCCAGCACGTGCTGATGCTCAACGACACCATCGCCGTCAACGTGGCGCTTGGGCAGGCGGTAGACCGAAGGCGCGTGGCAGAGTGCCTGGCGGCCGCCAACCTGCAGGCGCTGCTGGATGGTCTGCCGCAAGGGCTCGACACGGTCGTCGGCCACAATGCAATGCAACTCTCGGGTGGGCAGCGCCAGCGGCTGGCGATCGCACGGGCCCTGTACAAGGACGCGCCCATCCTGATCCTCGACGAAGCCACCTCGGCACTCGATGCGGAGTCTGAACGCGCGGTGCAGGATGCGCTGCAAAGGCTGATGCACGGGCGCACGACGCTGGTGATCGCCCATCGGCTCACCACCGTGCAGCATGCCGACCGCATCGTCATGATGGCCGGCGGGCGCATCCTGGAGATTGGCACCCATGCGGCACTGCTTGCCGCAGGCGGGCCATACGCACGGCTTTACGAAATGGGCCTCGGCGGCCGGGAAGCAACCAGCACATGAGCATCAACCTGCAGCAACTGACAGACGACACCGAGGACCCGGAGCACACCCCCAGTGAGCGGGCCGCTGCGGCTTCGCGCAGCACCTGGGTCAGCGTCGCCGTGAACCTGGTGCTGACGGTCACCCAGATCATCGTCGGCATCAATGCCAAGTCGCAAGGCCTGATCGCCGACGGTATCCACTCTTTGTCCGACCTGGTGGCCGATTTCGTGGTGTTGTTCGCCAACCGACACAGCCAGAAGGACGCCGACGAAGACCATCCCTACGGTCACCAGCGTTTTGAGACCGCTGCTTCGCTGGTGCTGGGCACGCTGTTGCTGGCGGTGGGCGTAGGCATGTTGTGGTCGGCATTCCGCAAGCTGGAAGTGCCTGAAACCGTCCAGACCGTGCATGTCATTGCGCTGTGGGTCGCAGGCGGCGCACTGGCCGCCAAGGAACTGCTGTTTCGCTACATGCTGGGCGTTGCCAAGAAGGTCAAGTCGAGCATGCTTGTCGCCAACGCCTGGCACGCGCGTTCCGACGCGGCGTCCTCGCTGGTGGTGGGAGTAGGCATCATCGGCAACCTGGCCGGGTACCCGATCCTGGATCCGATTGCCGCGCTGATTGTGGGTTTCATGGTGGCACGCATGGGCTGGGGTTTCAGCTGGGACGCACTGCACGACCTGATGGACCGCGCAGTGGACGACGAAGAGGTGCAGGCGATTCGCACAACGCTGATTGAAACCCCCGGCGTCAGTGGTGTGCACGATGTGCGCACCCGCAAGATGGGCGACATGATCGTGGTCGATGCGCACCTGGAGGTGGATGGCGCAATCAGTGTCGAGGCCGGCCACGACATCGCCGTGGTGGCGCGCCAGCGGGTGCTGCAGCGCCACCGCGTGCTCAACCTGATGACGCACATCGACCCTTGGCGCAGGCCCGATCTGGACCACGGCCGTCCGACGCGCGAATCCTCGCCCTGACTGGCGACAACTCACGTCGGTGGCGCGTGACTGGCGCTGCGCACTCGACACCAGCCTGCATCGATGGCCGGATGCCTGCCGGGTCGAGACGGCCACACTGCTCCAATTGATGGCCGAAGTCGACGACCCAGCGCTGCAGTCTCATGTGATGCGCCTGTGCATCGGGGTTGCCAATGCCAACTACCAGGTCACTGAAGGTGAAACCATGGTTCTCTCGGCTGCGCTGGACCAATGGAGCCGCAGCGGCGGTTCCTTCACGGCGCGCGCGGCGCTCTGAGGCCATGGTGAACTACGCACTGCTTTTTAACTTCATCGGCGCTATCCTGGCTTACCACGCATGGCAGGAACGCGTCATGGACAACCGGCGCGACTCCAGCCTGCTCGGCGGCTTAGCTGGCAACCATGGCTGGGAGTGCATCCGTCCTGCTTGTCTGAACCCCGACGCACCGCCCCGGCGCCCACAACCGGGGCAACCCCGTCGAACCACTGGCAGCCAGGTTGCAGAACACATTCCCGGGCACAGCCGTGTGAGTCTGGCGCGCACCTTTACAGCAGGATGATGTCGTATTGCTCCTGCCCCATCGCCGCTTCGCTTTGCAGCGACACCGACTTGCCGATGAACTCGCTCAGGCCGGCCAGGTGCTGGCTTTCCTCATCGAGAAACAACTCGATCACTTTGGGCGAAGCCACCACCCGGAATTCGCGCGGATTGAATTGCCGCGCCTCACGCAGGATTTCGCGCAGGATGTCGTAGGCCACACTGCGCGCGGTCTTCACGCTGCCCTTGCCCTGGCAGGCGGCGCAAGGTTCGCACAACATGTGCGCCAGTGACTCGCGGGTGCGCTTGCGCGTCATCTCCACCAGGCCCAGTTGCGAAAAACCGCCGGCCGAAGTCTTGACGCGGTCGCGCGCCAACTGCTTGCGGAACTCCGCCAGCACCGCCTCCCGGTGGTCCTCCCGCACCATGTCGATGAAGTCGGCAATGATGATGCCGCCCAGGTTGCGCAGGCGCAGCTGGCGCGCGATGGCCTGGGCCGCTTCCAGGTTGGTCTTGAAGATGGTGTCGTCGAAGTTGCGCGCGCCGACAAAACCGCCGGTATTCACATCGAAGGTGGTCAGTGCCTCGGTCTGGTCCACCACCAGGTAGCCGCCGGATTTCAGATCGACCCTGCGGCCCAGCGCACGCGCCAGCTCCTCGTCGATGGCATACAGGTCGAAGATCGGGCGTTCACCCTTGTAATGCTGCAACTTGTCGGTGGCGGACGGTGTGAATTCACGCCCGAACGCCATCAGAATGTCGAACTGCTCGCGCGAGTCGACCCGGATCGATTGTGTGGATTCGCCTGCGAGGTCGCGCAATACGCGCTGAAGAAGGTTCAGGTCCTGGTGCAGCAGTGACATGGGCGGCAGGCGGGCGCCGGCGTCGCGGATGCGGGCCCATGCCTTGCGCAGGTAGGAGATGTCGTCGGACAGTTCGGCATCGGTGGCGTCTTCGCCATTGGTTCGCAGGATGAACCCGCCGCCCTCGGGCTGGGTCAGCCCCTGGAGACGGCTGCGCAGCTCGTTGCGCTGGTCGGGCGCGATCTTCTGGGACACGCCCACATGGTCGTCCTGCGGCAGAAAGACGAGCAGGCGACCCGCGATGCTGATCTGCGTGGAGAGGCGCGCGCCCTTGGTGCCGATGGGGTCCTTGATGACCTGCACGGTCAGCGCCTGACCCTCAAACACCTGCTTCTCGATTGGCACCATGGACTGGGTCGCACGCACCGCACCGGGTGCCTCGCCTTCGGGCTGGCGGTGCCACACATCGGCGACATGCAAAAAGGCGGCACGCTCCAGGCCGATGTCGATGAAGGCCGACTGCATGCCCGGCAAGACGCGCACCACCTTGCCGAGGTAGACGTTGCCAACCAGTCCGCGCTCCAGGGTGCGCTCGACGTGCAACTCCTGCACCGCGCCGTTCTGCACCACGGCCACCCGGGTCTCTTGCGGCGACCAGTTGATCAGTATGTCGTCTTGCATGTGTCTCTTGGTCCAGTGTGGTTGTCAGAACACGAAGCCATGGTCGCCCAACAGTGCGGCCGTTTCAAACAACGGGAGGCCCATAATGCCAGAGTAACTTCCCGCAAGGTGCGTGATGAACGCGGCTGCATGGCCTTGCACCGCGTAGGCTCCCGCCTTGCCCATGGGTTCGCCGCCCGTGACATACCTGGCGATCTGCTCCGGGCCGAGCGCCGCAAAGGTGACGCGCGAAACGCTGAGCGCCAGTTTTGACTCGCCACCGCGTGCCACCGCCACTGCCGTCAAGACACGGTGGGTGCGCCCGGACAAGGCTTGCAACATGGCCTGGGCGTCGGCCGCGTCCAGTGGTTTGCCAAGAATACGCCGGCCGATGGCCACGGTGGTGTCCGCACACAGGATCGGAGCGTCCGGCAGCCCGCGCACTTGACGGCGGCGAACCGCTGCTGCGAGCTTGAGGCCGGTCACGCGCGCCACGTAGGTGGCAGGCGCATCGCCTGGCAACACCGCCTCCAGGGCTTCGGCGTTTTCGGCCGCGTCAGGCAATAGCAATTCATGCTGGATGCCCAACTGGTCCAGCAACTGCCGCCGACGCGGGCTTTGCGACGCCAGATACACAAAAGAGGTGGATGCCACAGGACTCACTCGCGGTGGTAGGGGTGGTTGGCGTTGATCGACCAGGCGCGGTACAACTGCTCGACCAGCAACACGCGCACCATGGCGTGTGGCAGGGTCATGTCGGACAGGCGGATGCGCTCATGGGCGGCGCGCTTGAAGGCCGGGTCGAGGCCGTCCGGGCCACCGATCACCAACGCGACGTCATCGCCGCCGAGTTGCCACTGCGTCAGTCGCTGCGACAGCGCCATGGTGGTCAGGGCGGTGCCGTGTTCGTCAAGCGCCACCACCCGGCTGCCCGGGCTGATTGCCGCTGCGATCCGTTCACGCTCGGCTGCCAGCAGGGTGGCCAGTGTCTTGGAGGCCCGCGCTTCCGTCTTGACTGCCTTGAGCTCCACGCGCAGCTCGGGGGGAAACCGCTTCGCGTATTCATCCCATGCTGCCTGCGTCCAGGCCGGCACGCGCTGGCCGACCGCAACCACGACCAGCTTCACGGACGCACGTTCAGGTTTTGCTGGAGGTGCGGGGTTTTCTTGCGGGGGCCTTGGCCGCCCCCGCGGGCGCTGGTTTTGTGGTCTTGGCGGCAGGCCTGGTGGCTGCAGTCTTGGCAACCGGACGGGGCTTTGGCGCCCTGGTGATCGGCTCGGGGGCCAGTTCCGGCATCAAGGGCCTGGACGGGGCCTTCTTGGCGGCCGTTTTTTTGCCGGTCGTCTTCTTGGCGGCAACCTTGACCGGTGCCTTGGCCGGCGCCTTGATCACAGGCTTGGTGGCTCCAAACTTCATGCGGACCGGCTTCTCGCCCCAAAGTTCCTCGAGGTGGTAGTAGGTGCGAAAGTTCGGCTGCATGATATGCACCACTACCTGGGCGCAATCCACGATGATCCATTCGCCGTTGGTCTCGCCTTCAATGCGCGGCTTGGGGAAACCGGCCTCACGCACTGCGTCGCGCACACTGGCGGCCAACGCCTTGGTTTGCCGGTTCGAAGTGCCCGATGCCACGATCACTCGCTCAAAAAGTGGCGACAGGTGCTCGGTGTCAAAAACCTGGATGTCCTGTGCCTTGACGTCTTCCAGCCCATCGACGATGGCGCGCTGGAGTTTCTGGGTGTCTTTTTTGGCGGTGGTGTCTGTAGTCATCAAGCAGATCGGTAGAGGTGGTGGTCAACAATATAACGCGCAACCGCGTAGCAAACCAGAGGGACAACGCCCTGCCCGCCTGCAAAAAGCTGGCGGATATCGGTCGCACTGACTGGCAAATGTGGAAATACCAGCTGCCGCAAGTGCTGCCCCAGTTCCTCGGGCGGAACAAATGGGCGCTCTGAGCCCGTTGAATCTGGGCGGGCAGCTACGCAAATTATAGCTAGGCGGATAACAGTGTCCCAGTCTCGCCAGGTCTGCAGTGCCGCCGCCTGGTCTTGCCCGATCACCAGGTGGAATTGCGCACCCGGAAACTCGGCATGCAACTCGCGCAGCGTGTCGACGGTGTAGGTCGGCCCGGTGCGCAGGGTTTCGCGCGGGTCGACCACCACCTTTGCGAGGTCGGCAAAAGCAAGACGCGCCATTGCCACGCGGTGTTCGACCGCAGACAAGGCGCTGGCCTTGTGCCAGGCCTGCCCGGTCGGGATGACGCGCAGCTGGTCCAGCTGCAGTTGGTCCAGCGCCGCTTCAACCACTGCCCGGTGCGCCTGGTGGGGCGGGTCGAACGCGCCACCAAACACACCGATCCGCATGGGCCCACCTGTGCCAGAAATCAAACCCAGTCCTTGCGAACGAGGAACTTGCGGTAGAGGTCGTCCTCGGGCGACCCTGGCTCGGGCTGGTGCTGGTAGGACCAGCTTGCCAATGGCGGCATCGACAGCAGGATCGACTCCGTCCGCCCACCAGACTGAAGCCCGAAATGCGTGCCACGGTCCCACACCAGGTTGAACTCGACATACCGCCCGCGGCGGTAGAGCTGGAAATCGCGCTCCCGCTGCCCATAGGCCAGGGTCCGGCGGCGCTCGACGATGGGGAGGTAAGCACCCAGGAAAGCATCACCCACCGAACGCTGCATTGCAAAACTGCCTTCGAACCCGAGCTCCGAGAAATCATCGAAGAAGATACCGCCGATGCCGCGCTGCTCCGCGCGGTGCTTGAGGAAAAAATACTCGTCGCACCATGTCTTGAAGCGCGGATGCAGTGTCTCGCCGAAAGGCGCCAGCGCGGCCTTGCAGCTGGCATGAAAATGCACCGCATCGGCCTCGAAACCGTAATAGGGTGTGAGGTCCATGCCGCCACCGAACCAGCAGACCTCGCGGCCGTCATCGCCTGTGGCTGCCAGCATGCGCACATTCATGTGAACTGTCGGCACCATGGGACTGCGCGGATGGAACACCAGGGAAACACCCATCGCCTCGAACGGTGCGCCTGCCAACTCGGGCCGGTGCTGGGTGGCCGAAGGCGGCAGGCGTGGCCCGCGCACATGCGAAAAACCGCACCCCGCCCGCTCGAACACCGCGCCGTTCTCCAGGATCAGTGTGGTGCCGCTGCCCTGCAACGGCTCGCCGGGCGCCTTTTCCCAGTCGTCGCGCAGGAAAGCCGCTCCGTCCAGGGACGCAACCGCCTCGGTGATGCGCTTCTGCAGGCCAGTCAGGTAGGCCCTGACCTCCGCGGCTTGCGCTTGGCCGCCATCTGCCGGAGCCTTGTTATTGTGATGTTCCATGGTGTTGCCGCGCTGCTGCTCAGGGCCCCAGGGCACGGTGGCCAATGTCCTGGCGGTATTGCCGACCTTCAAACTGGACCGAACGCACGATGTCGTACGCCCGTTGCTGCGCCTGGCGGACATTGTCGGCGAGTACAGTGACACACAGCACCCGACCGCCGGAGGTGACTACGGCGTCGTCTTGGCGCGCCGTCGCCGCATGGAAAACCACCGCGTCCGGTGCCTCTGCGGGCAGGCCGCGGACCACGTCCCCGGTGCGCGGGGCACCGGGGTACCCGTGCGCGGCCAGCACCACGCCGAGCGCGGTGCGGCGGTCCCATTGCAGTTCCATCGTGTCGAGGCCACCGCTGGCGGCCGGCTCGGTGGCCGCCCACAACAACTCCAGCAGGTCGCTTTTCAGGCGCATCAGCAATGGCTGGGTTTCCGGATCACCCAGGCGGCAGTTGAACTCAAGTGTCCTGACTTGGCCGGTGCGGCCCACCATCAGGCCCGCATACAGGAAACCGGTGTATTCGATACCGTCCTTTTCCATGCCGCGCAGGGTCGGAAGAATGACTTCACGCATCGCACGGGCATGGATGGTCGGCGTCACGACCGGCGCCGGTGAATAGGCCCCCATGCCGCCGGTGTTCGGGCCCTCGTCACCATCGAGCAGGCGTTTGTGGTCCTGGCTGGTGGCCAGCGCAAGCGCATTCTTGCCATCACACAGCACGATGAAGCTGGCTTCTTCGCCCTCCAGGAATTCCTCGATGACAACCCGTGCACCGGCACCTGCCAGGGCGTCGGGCGGCAACATCTGGTCGACGGCCGCATGCGCTTCGTCGAGGGTCATCGCCACGACCACGCCCTTGCCGGCGGCCAGGCCGTCTGCCTTGACCACGATCGGCGCACCCTGGGCCGCAATGTGCGCGTGCGCGGCAGCGCGGTCAGTGAAGCTTGCGTGGGTCGCGGTAGGGATGCCATGGCGCACCATGAACTCCTTCGAAAATGCCTTGGAGCTCTCGAGCTGCGCAGCGGCCTTTGTCGGCCCGAACACCCGCAGTCCATGGGCGCGGAAATCGTCCACCAGCCCAGCTGCCAAAGGACCCTCCGGCCCCACCACCGTCAGGCCGATCTTTTCCTGCCGGGCCCAGTTGCGCAACTCCCCGATGTCGGTAATGGCCAGGTTGCACATGCCCTCGGCCTTGGCCGTGCCGCCATTGCCGGGCGCGACGAACACCATGGCGACCTTGGGTGACTGGGCCAGTTTCCAGGCGAGCGCGTGTTCACGGCCGCCGCCGCCCACAACAAGAACTTTCATAGGCCGGCGTTGTGGTACACCGCCTGGACGTCATCCAGGTCTTCCAGCACATCCAGGAGTCTCTGCATCTTGGCTGCATCGTCGCCGGTCAGTTCGATCAGGTTCTCGGGGCGCATGGTGACTTCGGCCACTTCGGCCTTCAGGCCGGCGGCCTGCAGTGCCAATTGCACCTTTTCGAGGTCGGTCGGGCCGGTCAACACCTCGATGGCGCCGTCGTCATCGACCACCACATCGTCGGCACCGGCGTCCAGCGCCAATTCCATGACTTTGTCTTCGCTGGTTCCCGGTGCATAGACCAATTGGCCGCAATGGCGGAACTGGAACGCAACCGAGCCCTCCGTGCCCATGTTGCCTCCGTGTTTGCTGAACGCGTGGCGAACCTCGGCCACCGTTCGCACGCGGTTGTCGGTCATGGTGTCGACGATGATGGCTGCGCCGCCGATGCCGTAACCCTCATAGCGGATTTCCTCGTAGTTGACGCCTTCCAGGTTGCCGGTGGCCTTGTCGATGTTGCGCTTGATCGTGTCGGCGGGCATGTTTGCCGCCTTGGCCTTCTCCACTGCCAGCCGAAGCCTTGGGTTGATGCCGAGGTCGCCCCCGCCGGCGCGGGCGGAGACCATGATTTCACGGATGACACGGGTCCAGACTTTGCCCCGCTTTTCGTCCTGCCTGCCCTTGCGGTGCTGAATATTGGCCCATTTGCTGTGTCCTGCCACGCGAAATCCTTCGAAAAATTCGTTACCCTACAGGCTCGATTGTACTTTTCAGGACTTCCATGAGCGATCCCTTCCTCATTGCACAGCGCGACGCCATCACCTGCGCCTTGCGCCCAGACAAGGCAAATCGCCATGGCCTGATCACCGGCGCCACCGGCACCGGCAAGACGATCACCCTGCAGACCATGGCCGAGGCGTTTTCGCGGGCCGGGGTTCCGGTTTTCATGGCCGATATCAAAGGCGACCTGACCGGCATCTCCCAGGCCGGCGCGCTGAGCGAGAAACTGGGCAAGGTCCTCAAGGAGCGCGGCCTGGACGCCCCGCCTTTCTGCGCCTTTCCGGTGACCCTGTGGGATGTGTTCGGCGAACAAGGCCATCCGGTGCGGGCGACAGTCAGCGACCTCGGCCCATTGTTGCTGGCGCGCATGCTCAACCTCAACGAGACCCAGGCCGGCGTGCTGCAGCTGGTGTTCAAGATCGCCGACGACCAAGGCCTGTTGTTGCTGGACATGAAGGACTTGCGCGCCATGTGCCAGCATGTGGGCGACAACGCGTCGGAGTTCACGACGGAATACGGCAACATCAGCGCAGCCAGCATTGGCGCCATCCAGCGTGGCCTGATGCAGATTGAGTCCCAGGGCGGTGCGAATTTCTTCGGTGAACCGATGCTCAACATCGAAGACTTCATGCAGACCGACGGATCGGGCAAGGGCGTGGTGAACGTGCTGGCCGCAGACAAGCTGATGAATTCCCCGCGCCTGTACGCCACCTTTCTGTTGTGGCTGCTGAGCGAACTGTTCGAGGCCCTGCCCGAAGTGGGCGACCTGGACAAGCCCAAACTCGTGTTCTTTTTCGACGAGGCGCACCTGCTCTTCGCCGATGCGCCCAAGGCGCTGATCGAACGCATCGAACTGGTTGTGCGCCTGGTGCGCAGCAAGGGCGTGGGCGTGTTCTTCGTGACCCAGAATCCACTGGACATCCCCGACAACGTGCTGGCGCAACTCGGCAACCGGGTGCAGCATGCCCTGCGAGCGTTCACCCCGCGCGACCAGAAAGCCGTCAAGTCGGCCGCCGAGACGATGCGCCAGAACCCCCAGCTCGACATCGAGACCGCCATCACCGAATTGGCCGTTGGTGAGGCTCTGGTGAGTTTCCTGGATGAAAAAGGCCGCCCCGGGGTGACCGAACGGGTGTACGTGTTGCCGCCAGCCAGCCAGATCGGGCCGATTACCCCTGTGCAGCGCAAGACGCTGATTGCCGAGTCCATCGTGGCGGGAGTCTACGAGAAGACGGTGGACCGCGAGTCCGCTTTCGAGGCCATCAAGGGTCGCACCCGGGCGCGTATGGCCGATCCGGCGACGGTCCGGCAGAAAACCGACGCCATGACAAAAACGATCGCTACCGATCACGCTGCCGACGCGCGCGCAGCGCCGGCCCCGGCAGCCCCTGCGGAATCCGCCGGCGGCAGCCTGCTGGACTCCCTGGGCAACCTGCTCGGTGGTGGTGCCAGACGCACACGTGCGAGCGTCGGAGAGCAACTGTTCAAGAGCGCTGCCAGTGCGGTTGGCCGTGAAGTCGGCCGGCAGATCATCCGCGGCGTACTCGGCGGCATCTTCGGCGGCAAGCGCTGAACGCCTGGTCCAGCGCATACCATCCAAATACTTCGTCCCCATTTTTTCTGGAACACACAATGACCGACCTCTCCGCCATCCCCAATCTGCACGTCATCAACCATCCGCTGGTGCAGCACAAACTGACCCTGATGCGCAAGAAGGAGGCCAGCACCAACAGCTTCCGTCGCCTGCTCAACGAGTTGAGCATGCTGATGGCCTATGAAGTCACGCGGGACATGGCCACCCAGGAGGTCGAAATCGAAACTCCTCTGGAGAAGATGAATGCGCAGATGATCGACGGCAAGAAGCTGGTGCTGGTGTCGATTCTGCGTGCCGGCAACGGCATCCTCGACGGCATGCTGACTGTGGTGCCTGGCGCGCGGGTCGGCCACATCGGCCTGTACCGGGATCCCAAGACGCTCCAGGCTGTCGAGTACTACTTCAAGATGCCCCAGGACATGCAGGAGCGCGACGTGGTGGTGGTCGACCCGATGCTGGCCACTGGCAACTCGGCCGTGGCCGCGATCGACCGCGTCAAGGCACTCAAACCCAAATCGATCAAGTTCATGTGCCTGTTGACCTGCCCCGAGGGCGTGCGGACGCTGCACAAGGCGCACCCGGACGTGGCCATCTACACCGCGGCCGTCGACCGGCAACTCAATGACCACGGCTACATCCTTCCGGGCCTGGGCGACGCCGGCGACCGGATTTTCGGGACGCAATGACAACACGCCGCGGCGGCCATCGGCATGACAACCGAATCGTCACTGCGCTGCGACATTGCCTGGAGCACCCCCGACGCCATCGGTGCCCACGCTGATCGAAGGTTACGGCATGTCGGAAATCCCCGGCGCACTCAACAACCCGTTCCCCGGGCCGCACAAGATCGGCAGCATGGGTCGGGCCCAAACGGAACGCGGCGGGGCTTGCAATCAGGCGGCAGTCACCGCCGGGGGTTTTGCTTTCTGCCAGGTCGCGAGCACCTGGTGCGCGGTCTTCTGCGCGTCGGCCATTTGCGCGTCGTGGTCTGGCCGTTTCGCGGTGAGTTCGATCACGTAACCGTTCGGGTCGCGGAAATAGATCGAGTCGATGAAGCCGTGGTCGGCGACACCCCGGGTGTCGATGCCCGCAGCCTTGCCTTTGGCGAACATCCGGTGCAGGTCCTCGGCTTGCACCTCGAGCGCAATGTGCAGGTCGAAGTCGTGCTGTTCCTTGAAGTCGAACGGGCGCTGCGGGTCTTCGAAGAAGGCCAGGCAAGAGCCGTCGTCCATCGCGTAGAAAGAATGCAGCGTGCTGGTGGCGCGCCCGCTCTTGGTCTGCGAAATCGGGAACGCGTTGACCAGCGGCAGGCCGAGGAAGTCTTCGTAGAACTGGCGCGTCTGCTCGGAGTCGCGGCAGCGGTAGGCATTGTGGTGCAGTCCCTTGAGCATGGCAGCAGCTCCTGTTGGTTCAGATGGCCTGGAACGGCTGGTCCTTGACGGACGCCGCGAACCCGTCAAACACCTGGTTCACCGCGGACCAGCTCGGCAGCTGTTTCATGTTGGCGACCCAGCGCTGCACATTGGGATAGGGGGAAAAATCGCAACGGATGATTTCGCCGAGGGTGAGCAAGCCGATTCCGAAGTAGTCGGCGATGGTGATCTGGGCGCCGCACAGGTAGGCGTTCTTGGGCCCGATCCAGTGGTCGTTGAGAACGGTCAATCAGGTCGACCATCTGCTCTTCGAGCGGGATCTTGTTTTCTGCGACAAAAAGCCGGACCGGGCGGCTGGTCATCGAAACGGGGTGCATATAAAGTTTCATGTGTTTCTCCGGAAACTGCTTGGTCCGTTGACTGCAGCTGCGGGCATGGTTGCCGACCCACAGTGCAACCGATGCTATTTCAAACAGCCTGGCTTGTCACGCACCGGGTTTTGCCATTGTGGCAGCCTGCACAGGCCACCGCGCCGTCACCCCGCGATTGGCCGGCGCTGTCACTTTGGAACTCGCAAGCCAAAACCGCGGGCGTCAGGCCAGATGGAACCCGGCATACCCCTGCGCCGCAACCGCGTCGCACTTCTGCACGTACGCCGGGAACCCCAGCAACGGCATGAACACGCGCACCTTGCCCGGCACATTGGCCCCCAGGTACCAGGAGTTGCAGCTCGGGAACAACGTGGCGCCGGCCACCGCGTTGACATGGCCAACCCAACTTGCCTCGGCATCCGTTTCGGCCTCGATGCCGTTCTTGCCCTGTTCGCGCATCCACACCATGCAGTCGGTGATCCAGCGCACATGCTGCTCGATCGACACCAGCATGTTGGTCAACACCGACGGGCTGCCCGGACCACAGACCGTGAACATATTGGGGAATCCATGCACGGAAAGCCCCAGGTAGTTCAGCGGGCCAGCCTGCCATTTGTCGCGCAGGCTGAGCCCGCCGCGCCCGCGAATGTCGGGCTTCAGGAGGCTGCCGGTCATGGCGTCGAATCCGGTCGCAAACACGATGGCGTCGACCTGGTGCAGACACCCTGCCACGCGCACGCCGCCGGGTTCGATCGCCTCGATCCCCGTGCCGGCGATGTCCACCAGCCGAACGTGTGGCAGGTTGAAAGTCTCGTAATACGCCGTGTCGACGCAGATGCGCTTGCATCCGATCGGCTGGGCAGGCATCAGACGCTCGGCGGTGGCCGGGTCGCGCACCACGGCGCGGATCTTGTGGCGCACGAACTCGGCCGCAAACTGGTTGGCTCCGGAATCGGTCAGGAGGTCGCCGAAAGCGCCGAGGAAGTTCAGGCCGCCGATCTGCCAGCGGCGTTCGAATGCCGCCTCGCGGTCGTCCGGCGTGGCCTGCCGGACCGGCTGGTCATTGCGCGGGTAACTTGCGCCGAATGCGACCATCGTCTGGGCGTTGCGCGCGCGAAAATCCGCGTAGTGGGACTTGACGTCAGCCTCCTGCGCAGCGTCGAGCGGCCGATTGCGTGCCGGCACGGAGTAGGTTGCGGTACGCTGGAACACGGTCAGTTCCCGCGCCTGCCGGGCAATCACCGGGATCGACTGCACGGCCGAAGAGCCGGTGCCGATCACCGCGACGCGCAATCCGGTGAAATCGACCGGCTCGTGTGGCCACTGGCCGGTGTGGAAAACTGGGCCGGCAAAACTGTCACGCCCCGGGATGTCGGGCAGGTTGGCCGAAGACAAGGGCCCGGTGGCCATCACCAGATGCCGTGCCTGCCAACTGCGCCCGCCATCGGCCGTCACCTGCCAACTCGACGATGCCTCGTCGAAACTGGCACCCGCCATGCGGACGCGGAACACGATGTCGCGGCGCAGGTCGAAGCGGTCCGCCACGTGTTGCGCATAACGCAGGATCTCTGGTTGTGCGGCGAAACGTTCGCTCCAGTGCCATTCCTGCTGCAGGGCTTCGTCGAATCCGTAGGAATACTCCAGGCTTTCGATGTCGCAGCGGGCGCCGGGGTAGCGGTTCCAGTACCAGGTGCCACCGACATCACCACCCGCCTCGAGCGCCAGCGCACGCAACCCCAGCGCACGGGCGCGCTGCAACATGTAGATGCCGGAAAACCCGGCGCCAACGACCAGCAGGTCCAGCATGCAGTGACCCCCTTCAGCCAGGAATCCGCACCGGCAGTTCGGTGAAACCGTTGACGAAGTTCGAACGCGAACGCACCGCTTGCCCAACAACTTCGATCACCGGGAAGCGCGCAAGAATTTCCTGCCACAGGATCTTCAGCTGCAACTCGGCAAGCCGGTTGCCCACGCACCGGTGCACACCGAACCCGAAGGACAGATGCTGGCGCGGACGCGCGCGGTCGATGATGAAGCTGTCGGGCCGGTCGATCGCAGCCGCGTCGCGGTTGCCCGACAGGTACCACATGATGACCTTGTCGCCCTTGCTGATCTTCTTGCCCGCCAGTTCGGTGTCCACCAGCGCAGTACGGCGCATGTGCGCCAAAGGCGTTTGCCAGCGAATGATCTCCGGCACCAGGCTGTCCACCAGGGCCGGGTTGGCGCGCAGCTTGGCCCATTCACCCGGGTTGTCGTGCATGGCCAGCAGTCCGCCGCTCATGGAGTTGCGCGTGGTGTCGTTGCCACCCACGATCAGCAGCACGCAGTTGCCCATGAATTCCATCGGTGTCATGTTGCGCGTGGCGGGGCTGTGGGCCAGCATCGATATCAGGTCGGTTCGGCGGGGTGCATTCACACGTTCGTTCCACAGGCGGGTCATGTACTGCGCCATCTTGCCGAGTTCGGCCAGCCTCGCCTTGGCCGCTTCCTCGCGGTCGCCATTGCCGACGAAGAACTCAGGCGCCGCCGTGGCCACGTCGGACCAATAGGTCAACAGGTGGCGCTCCTCCAGCGGAAAATCGAACAGTGTCGCCAGCATCAGCGTGGTGAGTTCGATCGAGACCTTCTCGACCCAGTTGAAGGTCTCGTTGCGCGGCAGCCCGTCAAGCACCTTGCGGGTGCGTTCCCGGATCAGTGACTCCATGGTCGCCAGGTTGCCCGGGGCGACGATCGGGCTGACCGCCTTGCGTGGTTCATCGTGCTGCGGCGGGTCCATCGCGATGAACATCTGCAGCCGCTGGTCCATCGGACGGTCCACGATGTTGATGCCACCCTGGCGCCAGTCGGAAGAATACACAGCGTGGTTGGTGTCCACAGCCATGATGTCCTGGTAACGCGTGACCGACCAGAAATCACCGAACACCGGGCTGTGCGTGCGGTGCACCGGATCCTCGCAGCGCAGTCGCTCGAAATAGTGCCCGATGCTGCCGTCCTCGAACAAACCGGGGTCGCTGGTGTCGATCTTGTCGAGCGGCACCGACTGGGCGCGCGCACGCGCCTCGTTGCTGCTCAGGCTGGCTGTGTCCATAAGGCGCCTCCTGGTTGTCCTATTGCCATTTGAGGAGTGCTTTCTCCAGCCGTGTCATGCCGCGTGTGACCAGCATGCCCAGCATGGCGAGCAGCGCCAGCAGCCCCATCACCCCGTTCATGTTGAAGGTGGACTGCAGATACGACAGGGTCTGGCCCAGCCCGTGTTCGGCCGCGATGATCTCCGCGCCGACCACGCCCAGCATGGAGAAAATCAGTGCCAGCCGCAATCCGGAAAAAATCACCGGCACAGCCCCGGGCAGTGTGACCTTGAAGAAGATCTGCCTGGGGGTTGCGCCCAGCGTGCGCGACAGGGTCACGAGGTCCTGCGACACGCCGCGAATTCCTGCTACGGTGTTTGCCAGCACGATAAAAAACGCCAGGCTGGTGCCGACCGCGATCTTGGAGCCGATGCCCAGCCCGAACCACAACAGGAAAAGCGGTGCCAGGGCAAAACGCGGCATCGCGTTGAGCACCATCAGGTAGGGGTCCATCGCCTGTTCGACCTTGGGGAACATCACGAAGACGAGGCCCAGCGCCAACGCCGTGCTGCTGCCAAGCAGGAAAGAGATGACGGTGCCGCCGATGGTGTAACCCAGCTCCAGCCACAACTTGCGTTCGGTCACAAAACCGTTCCACAGGTAGGCGACGATTCCGGTTGGAGTACCAAAGAAGGTCTCGGGCAGCCATTGCTGGCGCATCACGAATTCCCACGATACCAGGAAGATGGCGATGAAGATCGCATGCGGCACGATGGCGCGCAGGGTCAACCGGTTCATGTCATCACCTCGGCGGTATTTCCCAGGCCCTCTTCGAGTTTTTCCCAGACCCGGGCATAGATCTCCAGGAAGTGCTTGTCATGCTGCAGCGCGCGCACCGAGCGCGGGCGCTCCAGTTCTATGCGCATATCGGCGATGATCCGGCCCGGCCGCGCGCTCATCACGATGACACGGTCCGACAGCGCAACTGCCTCGGCCAGGTCATGGGTGATGAACACCACGGTGCGGCGGTGTTCGCCCCACAGTCGCAGCAGCAGATCTTCAAGTTGCAACTTGGTCTGGGCATCGAGTGCGCCAAACGGTTCGTCCATCAGCATCACCGGCGAATCCAGGCAGAAGGTGCGCGCCAGCGCGCAGCGTTGGCGCATGCCGTGCGACAGCATCTTGGGGTAGTGTTTTTCGAAACCCTTGAGGCCCACTTCGGCCAGCAGGTCACGGGCGCGCTGCATCCGCTCCCCTTCCTGCACACCGCGGATTTCCATGCCGTAGGCGGCGTTGTCCAGCGCGCTGCGCCAGGGCAGCAGGCTGTCGCGTGCCAGCATGTAGGCCACGTCCGGGTTGCCCACCGACGGCGTCTTGCCGAGCAGCGAGATACGCCCCTGCTGCAGCGGCACCAGGCCGGTAAGCAGGTTCAGGATGGTTGTCTTTCCGCAACCGCTCGGCCCGACGATGGAGACGAACTCCCCGTCGCCCACGTCGAGCGACGCGTTGTCGACGGCGAGCACCTCGCCGAACCGGACCGTAAGGCCCGAGATCGAAATCGCAGCCATGGAGTCAGGGCGCCTTGTCGTAGATCAGATCCGACAGCGGAACGGCGCGTTCGATCTGCTTGGTCGAGACCAGCAGGTCCAGGCCGGCCTGGACTGCCTTGCGGTCGATAGCGGCGCGGTAGGTCTTGGCATCTATCGCGCCACGCAGGGCCACCGCAAGGATCTCGTCGCCCTTGGCCATGTCGAACTTGAAAAACTGTGCCGCTATTTTGTTGACTTCGGCAAAGTTAGCCGGCGCGTTGATGAAGGCATCCGCGTCTTTCATGGCGCGGATCACGGCCTCGATCACATGCGGGTTCTTGTCGATGTATTCCTGCGCAAACACCTGCCCGTTGCCGCCGCCGTTCATGGCAAAAAGCTCTGCCGGTTGCGGGTCGACGGCTGCACGGTAGGCCACCTTGCAGGTCTTGAGCACCTCGCACATGGCGCCGACAGGCTCGAAGATCATGATCGCGTCGACCTGCTTGGACACCAGCGCGCCATAGGCGGTGTTGGGTGCCCCGACCGCGACGAAGGTCACATCCTCGGTCTTGATGCCAGCCTTGTTCAACATCCAGATCGTGAACACCTCGGTGGCGGCGCCACGCGCTGTGACACCGATCTTCTTGCCTTTGAGGTCAGCCATGAAGGCTGGATACGGCTTGCCGACATTGGGCGCCTCGACATGGTTTCCCACCGCCAACAAAAGCACGTTGGACACCGCACCGCCCGAGACCATCTTCATCTTCGAGCCCTTGAGCACGGCGTTGTTCATCACCTCGGCCGGACCCAGGAACGCGCTGATGCTGTTGGCCATCATGGCCTGCGCTCCCAGCGGGGCTGCCGGGATCATCTGCGTTTCGCATTTGATGCCGGCCTTCTCGCAGTAGCCCTTGGCGATGGCTACCCGAACCAGCATGTTGCCGATTCCGGGATAGTCCTGGAACTTGACCGCCTCGCCCTTGCCCTGCGCCTGCGCGGACGGCGCCGCCATCCCTGCCGCGATCAACGCCGCACCCAACCACCCGATGATTTTCTTGCCCATTTTGTCTGTCTCCTTGTCGTTCATTGTTTACCCACCAACACACCGCGAAACGCCGGACGGCGCCCGCGCCCGTTCAACTCAAAGAGGTCAGCCGGGCGGCCTGCACCCTGCTCTCTTTCGCCGTTACCGGCCGGCGCACGGCGCCCTGCGGCCTGCGCGCCGGCACGACGGTCATGCCCACCCGGCTTTCGTCTTGCACCACCGGCGCGTCCCTGACTCCCAGCGCGTGCAAAACGACTTCCTTGATCCAGAACCGGTAGTCAGGGCTTTGCTCGTTGAGCACCGGCGGCACGTTCAATATGCCCATCATCAGGATCGAGAACGCCATCTGGAATGCGACCGCGATGTTGCGCTTGAAAACCGCGTTGCCCTGCTCGCCATATTTGGCTTCGATGATCGCGCTGAAGTGCTCGACGACCCGCAGGCCGATGCGCTGCAGCGGCCGGATTGCCGGCTTGTCCCTCATGGACTTGTGTTGTACGGTGCTTATCAATCCGCGGTAGGCGACCACCATGTCGATCAGCAGGTCGACACACGACTCGACGGTGCGCCGCGCCGACAGTTTGCCAACCGAGTCGGCATCCACGCGCTCGCGCGCACACTGCAGGATCTCTTCCTCCGCGGCGGCCATGACCGCCTGGTAGAAAGCCTCCTTGTCCGGGAACCGCGAGTAAAACGAGCCGACCGAGCAGCCCGCCATCTGGGCGAGCCCGGCGATCGTGGTCTGCTCGAACACACCCTGGTCCAGCAACTGGCAACTGGCGACCAGCGACAAGCAAGCGATCGCGGGTTACGCGGCTGCGTGCCTGTTTGGCAGGCAGCGCCCACAGGCGCGCGGTGCGGGTGGTGATCCTGATGGACAAGGTGACGGATGGAAAAAATTGAACCTGCGTTCAGTTTATGGGCAGGTTCGCGCCAGCGTCAATATGGGGAATCCCCGACTCTTCGGGGTTTTCCCTAGCGAAACACCCGGTTTCCGCTGTTTGGCGTCACACGTGCGACAGGTCCACCGTTGGTCTCAAACTGAACCGGGGTTCAGGTTGCCGTGCTCAGCACCGTCTTGAGCACCATGTCGACCAGCAAGGTCTCGGCGGCGGCGAAGTCCTGCTCCTCCAGTTGCGGTTTGCCCAGCACCAGGCAAATCTGGCTGGCAAAGTCGGCATAGGCCTGCGTGGAGGCCCACAACACCACCATCAGGTGCGCCGCATCGACCGGCCGGCAGACGCCCTGCTCGGCCCAGCGGTTGAACACTGCAATATCGGCCTGCAAGGCCGGCAGGACGCGGTCGCGTATTTCCTGGGCAAACAGGGGCGCACCGGAGATCACTTCGTTGGCGTACACACGCGAATCGAAAGGGTGCTCGCGCGAGAAGCGCAATTTGCCCGCGATGTACTTGCGCAAGGCCATTTCGGGGTCGTCGGCGTTGTGCGTGATTGCCTCCATGTACGACAACCAGACATCAAGCACGCCGTGCAGCACCCGGCGGTACAGGCCTTCCTTGCTGCCGAAGTAATACAGGAGGTTCTGTTTCGCCGTGCCGACATCGCGCGCGATGTGGTCCAGTGACACGCCTGCGAAACCACGCACCGCGAACAGGCGCTTGGCGGCCTCCAGGATTTCCTGCTCCAGTCGCTCGCGGGTGTCGCTGCGGCTTTCCTTGACTGCAACGGGCTTGGCGCTGTGGGGCATAGGCGTGCATGTTAGCCCTGAAAAAGTGCACCCGATGGCGCGCGTCTTGCTTGCCAGGGCTGGGGTAAACCCCAGTTGAATCGCTGGCCCTGATCCGGTTCAATACTGCTGATATTTACCACTTGGTAAGTTTTGTGACCGATCCCCGTGAAAGCCCCGCCATGACCCCCTACGCAACCGACACCGCAGCTGGCGGCGACATCCGCCCGGCGCGACTGACCACGGCGCAGTATGCGCAGAACTTCTGCGATGCGCATCCACCACTCACCCTGGCGCAGGCACGCATCGAGTCCGACCGTTGTTACTACTGCCACGACGCGCCCTGCCAGACCGCCTGCCCGACCGGCATCGACATTCCCAGTTTCATCCAGCGCATCGCCGACGGCAACATCCGCGGTTCGGCGCATGCCATCCTGAGCGCCAACCCCCTGGGCGGCATGTGCGCGCGGGACTGCCCGACCGAAGTGTTGTGCGAACAGGCCTGTGTGCGCAACACCCATGAGGACAAGCCGATCGAGATCGGGCAGCTGCAGCGTTTTGCCACCGATGCCTACTTCGCGAAACCCGGCGCCCCGCTGTTCACGCGCGCCGCCGCAACCGGCCGCAAGATTGCCGTTGTTGGCGCCGGTCCGGCTGGTTTGGCTTGCGCGCACGGCCTGGCGCGGCTGGGGCACGCGGTGGTGGTGTTCGATGCCAATGCGAAGCCCGGCGGGCTCAATGAGTACGGCCTGGCCACTTACAAGACGGTTGAAGACTTCGCACAGAAGGAGGTGGCGTGGTTGCTGTCCATCGGCGGCATCGAGGTGCGCAACAAGACTTCACTCGGGCGCGATCTTGTGCTGGAGTCACTGGTGGCTGACTTCGATGCCGTCTTCCTGGGCCTTGGCCTGGCCGGTGTGAACACCATCGGCATCGCCGAACCAGCTGTTGCGGGTCTGCGCAATGCGGTCGAGTTCATCGCAGAATTGCGCCAGGCGCACGAATATGCGCAGGTCCCGGTGGGTCGCAAGGTGGTGGTGATTGGTGGCGGCATGACGGCTGTCGACGCGTCCGTGCAGTCGCGCAAACTGGGTGCCGATGAGGTGACCATGGTCTACCGCCGCGGACCGCAGGACATGTCTGCGTCCGGGCATGAGCAGGAGTGGGCGCAAAAGAATGGTGTCACGATCCGCCACTGGGCAGCCCCGAAGGAGGTGCTGTCTGCCGGCGGGCAGGTCACCGGTGTACGTTTTGCCACCACACGGATGGACGCCGGCAAGCTGGTCGAGACCGGCGCGACCTTCACCCTGGCGGCCGACATGGTGCTCAAGGCCATCGGCCAGAGTTTTATTTCACAACCCTTGGGCGCACTGGTCAACTTGCAGGGCGGGCGCATCCGCGCCGATTCCGAAGGGCGCACTTCCCACGCCAAGGTATGGGCCGGTGGCGACTGCCGGGTCGGTGGCCGGGACCTGACTGTGGAGGCGGTCGAGCATGGCAAGGTGGCTGCCTTGTCAATTCATGCGGCGCTTGGCGCAACAACCGGAGCTTGAAACCATGGCCAACCTGCACACCGAGTTCATCGGAATCCACAGCCCGAATCCTTTCTGGCTGGCCTCGGCGCCACCAACCGACAAGGAATACAACGTGGTGCGCGCCTTCGAGGCTGGCTGGGGCGGCGTAGTCTGGAAGACGCTGGGCGAAGATCCGCCGGTGGTCAACGTGCACGGGCCGCGGTATGCCGCCCTGATGGGTGGCGACCGGCGCGTGATTGGCTTCAACAACATCGAACTGATCACCGACCGCCCGTTGCAGACCAATCTGGACGAGATCCGCCGCGTCAAACGCGCCTGGCCCGACCGCGCAATGGTGGTGTCGATCATGGTGCCGTGCGAGGAGCAGGCCTGGAAGAACATTCTCCCGCGTGTGGAAGACACCGGCTGCGACGGCATCGAACTCAATTTCGGCTGCCCGCACGGCATGAGCGAGCGCGGCATGGGGTCGTCGGTCGGTCAGGTGCCGGAATATATCGAGATGGTGGCGCGCTGGTGCAAGCACTACTCGAAACTGCCGGTGATCGTGAAACTCACGCCCAACATCACCGACATTCGTTACCCTGCGCGCGCTGCCAAGGCCGGAGGCGCCGACGCGGTGTCCCTGATCAACACCATCAACTCCGTGATGGGCGTGAACCTGGAGACCATGACCATGCTGCCCAGCGTGGGCAAACAAGGTTCACACGGCGGGTATTGCGGTACCGCCGTCAAACCCATCGCCCTGAACATGGTGGCCGAGATCGCACGCGACCCGCAAACGGCAGGATTGCCGATTTCGGGCATCGGCGGCGTCAACAACTGGCGCGACGCGGCCGAGTTCATCGCCCTGGGCAGTGGTACCGTGCAGGTCTGCACCGCCGCCATGGTGTATGGCTTCCGGATCGTGCAGGACATGTGCAGCGGCCTGTCCAACTTCATGGACGAACAGGGCTACACCAGCGTGGCGCAGATGGTTGGCAAGGCAGTGCCCAGCATCACCGGCTGGAGCAACCTGAACCTGAACCATGTTGAAAAGGCCGTCATCAACCAGGACAACTGCATCCAGTGCGGCCGTTGTTACGTCGCCTGCGAGGACACCTCGCACCAGGCGATCAGCGCCACGAAGGACGGCAAGCGCCATTTCGAGATCAAGGATGACGCGTGTGTGGGCTGCAACCTGTGCGTCTCGATCTGCCCGGTGCCCGACACGCTGAGCATGCGCACACTGAAACCCGGCGAGGTGGACACACGCACCGGCAAGGCGGTTTCGGGCGACTACGCCAACTGGACCACCCACCCGAACAATCCGATGAGCCCGGCCTTCAAGGCCGCCGCCATCGCCTGACACATCGGGCCTATCATGTTCATTTGTTCGCAACCACGGAGATATTCATGAGTGACATCCTGATTCGCGGCGGCACGGTGGTCAATGCCGACCGGCAGTTCCGCGCCGACGTGTTGTGCGTCGACGGCAAGATCCACAGTGTGGGTGAGGCTCTGCAGGCGCCGGTTGGCGCCCAGGTGGTGGATGCCGGCGGCCAGTACGTGATGCCTGGCGGCATCGACCCGCACACCCATATGCAACTGCCTTTCATGGGCTCGGTCACGATGGACGACTTCTTCACCGGCACGGCGGCCGGGTTGGCCGGCGGCACCACCTCGATCATCGACTTCGTCATCCCGAATCCCCAGCAGTCCCTGATGGAGGCCTACCGGACCTGGCGTGGCTGGGCCGAAAAATCCGCCTCCGACTACGGCTTTCACGTGGCGGTGACCTGGTGGAGCGATGCGGTGCGCGAAGACATGGGCACTCTGGTACGCGATGAGGGCGTGAACAGCTTCAAGCACTTCATGGCCTACAAGAACGCCATCATGTGTGACGACGAAACTTTGGTGAACAGCTTCAGGCGCGCGATGGAACTCGGCGCCATGCCCACGGTGCACGCAGAAAATGGTGAATTGGTCTTCCTGCTTCAGGCTGAGATGGCGCGCAAGGGTATTACCGGGCCTGAAGCCCACCCGCTGTCACGGCCGCCTGGCGTCGAAGGCGAGGCCGCCAACCGCGCCATCGCGATTGCCGACGTGCTGGGTGTGCCAATCTACGTGGTGCATGTGTCGTGCATCGAGGCAGCCGAAGCTGTGGCCCGCGCCCGCGCCCGCGGCCAGCGCGTGTACGGCGAAGTTCTGGCCGGCCACCTGGTCATCGACGACTCGGTCTACCGCAACCCTGACTTCGCCTACGCTGCAGGCCATGTGATGAGCCCGCCCTTCAGGCCCAAGGGCAACCAGGAATTCCTGTGGCGTGGCCTGCAGTCCGGCAATCTGCACACCACGGCCACCGACCACTGCACCTTCTGCGCCGAGCAGAAGGCCGGGGGCAAGGACGACTTCAGCAAGATCCCCAACGGCTGCGGCGGCGTCGAGGAACGCCTGGCCGTGTTGTGGGAACATGGGGTGAACACCGGGCGGCTGACGCCAAGCGAGTTCGTGGCCGTCACATCGGCCAACACTGCGAAACTGTTCAACATCTATCCGCAAAAAGGTTGCATCGCACCGGGCGCAGACGCCGATATCGTGGTCTGGGACCCGCAGGGCAGCAAGACACTGTCGGCCAAGACCCAGCACAGCAAGGGTGACTTCAACATATTTGAGGGAATGACCGTCCACGGCATTCCCAGCCATACGCTGAGCCAGGGCAACCTGGTGTACGTGCAGGGTGATCTGCGGGTGACCGCTGGTGCTGGCCGCTACATCAAGCGGCCGTCCTTCGGCGCCAATTTCGACGCGGCGCAAAAGCGCATCGACAGCCGCAAACCCAGCGCGGTCCTGCGCTGAGATTCACGTCTATCCCCCGGAGAAGCACCATGAACACTGCTGTGTCTGAAAAGCCCGCCAACCCAAGAATCGACGATCTGCGCATCAACGGCGAACGCCTGTGGGCTGCGCTGATGGAACTGGCAAAGATCGGCGCCACCGAAAAAGGCGGTGTGTGCCGCCTGACCCTGACCGACCTGGACAAGCAGGGCCGCGACCTTGTGACTGGCTGGGCCCGCGAGGCCGGCATGTCGGTGGTGATCGACAAGATCGGCAACGGCTTCATGCGCCGTCCCGGGCGCAACAATGCCCTGCCCCCCATCATGACCGGCAGCCACATCGACACGCAACCCACAGGTGGCAAGTTCGACGGCAACTACGGCGTGCTGGCCGGCCTGGAGGTGGTGCGCACCCTGAACGACCACGGCATCGAAACCGAGGCGCCAATCGAGGTGGCCTTCTGGACCAACGAAGAAGGTTCGCGTTTCGTGCCCGTGATGATGGGTTCGGGCGTGTTTGCCAAGGCCTTCACGCTGGAACACGCCTATGCGGCACGCGATACGGCCGGCAAGTCGGTCCGGGAAGAACTGGAACGCATCGGCTACATCGGAGCGCAGGAGCCCGGTGACCACCCTATTGGTGCCTATTTCGAGACCCACATCGAACAAGGGCCGGTGCTGGAAGACAACGACAAGACCATCGGTGTGGTGTCGGGCGTGCTTGGAATACGCTGGTTCGACTGCACCGTCACCGGAATGGAGGCCCACGCCGGCCCGACTCCGATGGCCCTGCGCAAGGACGCCCTGCAGGTCGCCACGCACCTGATGCAGGAGGTGGTCGCCGCCGCCCTGCGCCACAAGCCACACGGACGTGGCACGGTCGGCATGGTGCATGTGCACCCGAACAGCCGCAATGTGATACCTGGCCGGGTGAAGTTCTCGATCGACCTGCGCAATGCCACCGATGCACTGGTGGACACGATGGCCGCCGAGGTCAAGGCCTTTGCAGCCCAACTCAGCAAGGACAGCGGCCTGCCGATCAACATCGAACTGGTGTCGAGTTACCCGGCGCAGATCTTCCATGGCGACTGCGTGGACGCGGTGGCGCGGGCCGCCGCCAAGCTGGGTTATTCGAACATGCCTGCGGTGTCGGGCGCCGGTCACGACGCGGTCTACATGGCGCAACTGGCGCCAGCGGGCATGATCTTCATTCCCTGCAAGGACGGCATCAGCCACAACGAAATCGAGGATGCCAAACCCGAACACATCACGGCCGGCTGCAACGTGTTGCTGCATGCCATGCTGGAGCGCGCTGGCACATAAGTGCACAGCATATTTTTTTACAACGGAGAACACAGTCCCATGAAATCCCTGAACCGTCGCCACCTCGTGGCCCTCGCTGCGGCACTGGTCGCAGTTGCCCCTGGCCTGTCCCTGGCCCAGGCCAAACCCAAGGTTGCCGGCATCTACACGGTGCCGTTCGAGCAGCAGTGGGCCGGGCGCCTGCATACGGCGTTGAAGGCTGCCGAAGCCCGTGGCGAGATCGAATACAAGGCGAGCGAGAACGTGTCGAACGCCGACTACGAACGCGTCATGCGCGAGTACGCCACCGCCGGCAACACCCTGATCGTCGGTGAGGCTTTCGCTGTCGAGGCGGCCGCCCGCAAGGTGGCCAAAGACTTCCCCAAGGTGTCATTTTTGATGGGCTCGTCGGGCAAGCCGCAGGCGCCCAACTTCAGCGTCTTCGACAACTACATCCAGGAGCCGGCCTACCTGTCGGGCATGGTGGCCGGTGGCATGACCAAGAGCAACAAGATCGGCATGGTCGGCGGTTTCCCTATCCCCGAAGTCAACCGCCTGATGAACGCCTTCATGGCGGGTGCAAAAGAGGTCAATCCCAAGGTTGAATTCAGCGTCAGTTTCATCAACAGCTGGTTCGACCCGCCGAAGGCCAAAGAGGCCGCCTTCGCCATGATCGACAAGGGTGCCGATGTGTTGTACGCCGAGCGTTTCGGTGTCAGCGACGCAGCCAAGGAAAAAGGCAAACTGGCCATCGGCAACGTGATCAACACCCAGGACAAATACCCTGATACGGTGGTAGCCTCGGCCATGTGGCATTTCGAGCCCTCGGCCGACCGTGCCATCAAGATGGTGAAAGACGGCAAATTCACGGCCGAGGACTACGGCCAGTACTCGATGATGAAACACAAGGGCTCGTCGCTGGCGCCACTGGGGACCTTCGAGAAGAAAATTCCGGCGGACGTGGTGGCCAAGATGCGCGCCAAGGAAAAGGCCATCGTCGAGGGCAAGTTCACCGTCAAGGTGGACGACAACCAGCCCAAGTCCAGCGCCAAGTAATCTCCAGGTGGGAACGAAAAGGCACCCCCTCCAAGGGGTGTCTTTTTTTTGACCGCACGCCGTGACCAACACCGTCCTGCAACTCACCAGCATCACCAAGCGTTTCGGCAGCCTGGTGGCCAACGACGGCATCTCGCTGCAGCTGGCACGCGGCGAGGTGCTGGCGCTGCTCGGTGAAAACGGCGCCGGCAAGTCGACGCTGGTGTCGATCTTGTTCGGGCACTATGTGGCCGACGCCGGGCAAATTTCCGCCTTCGGGCAGCCGCTTGCACCGGGGGACCCCAAGGCGGCGCTGGCTGCCGGCATTGGCATGGTGCACCAGCACTTCACACTGGCCGACAACCTCACGGTGCTGGACAACGTGATGATGGGTTCCGAGCCGCTGTGGCTGGCCTTCACACGCCGCAGGGCCGCACGCCACAAGCTTGACGAAGTCGCGCGGCAGTTCGGCCTGGCGGTGGATGCAGACGCGCGGGTGGGCAGCCTGTCGGTGGGCGAGCGACAACGCGTGGAGATTCTCAAGGCGCTGTACCGTGGCGCGCGCATCCTGATCCTGGACGAACCTACCGCCGTGTTGACGCCCCAGGAAAGCGAAGCCTTGTTCCTGGTGCTGGCGCAGATGGTGGCGAAAGGCCTGTCGATCATCTTCATCAGCCACAAGCTGCCTGAGGTGTTGCGGGTCTCGCACCGCATCGCCGTGTTGCGCGCCGGCAAGCTGGTGGCCCAGGCGGACGCGCGTGGCACCACGCAGGCGCAACTCGCCCAGTGGATGGTCGGCCACGCCATCGACCTGCCACAGCGCCGACCGACACGGCATGTCGGGCCCACTGTGTGCGAACTGCGCGGTGTCAGCACAGCGCCGGCACGGGAGCGTCTCCTGGATGCCTCTTTGACGTTGCGCGGCGGCGAGATCATGGCGATTGCCGGTGTCTCGGGCAACGGGCAGGTGGCCCTGGCCGAGTTGCTCAGCGGCACCCGCAATGCCATCGTTGGTGAGGTGTTGTTCCTCGGGCGCCCTTTGGCGGCCGCGCCGGCCCAACTGGTCGCGCTGGGTGTGGCCCGCATTCCGGAGGACCGGCATGCTGTCGGGGTGGTGGGTGACCTGCCGGTGTGGGAGAACGCGGTCTCCGAACGGCTGCGCAGCGCGGCGTTTTCGCGGGGTTTCTGGGTTCGCCGGGGCGCTGCCCGGGCGCACGCACAGCGTATTTTGCAGGCCTTCGACGTGCGCGGGGCTGGTGCCGCAGCGCCAGCGCGCGCCCTTTCGGGCGGCAACATGCAAAAACTCATCCTGGGCCGCGCGCTGCTGCACCCAGACACCACACCGACGCACACCGTCACCCCGAAACTCATCGTTGCCCACCAGCCCACCTGGGGCTTGGACATTGGCGCCGTTGCCTATGTGCAGGAGCAGCTGATCGCCGCACGTGATGCGGGTGCTGCCGTGTTGCTGATCTCCGACGACCTGGACGAAGTGCTCACGCTGGGTGACCAGGTGGCCGTGATCCATGCCGGCCACCTGAGCCCGCCGCAGCCTGCACAGGCCTGGACCCGCGAGGCCATCGGCCTGGCCATGGCCGGGGCGCCCGCAACCCTGACGCCAGCGGTCGAGGTGGCAGCGTGAGGCTGGAAAAGCGCCACACCCAGTCGGCCCTCGCACTGGTGCTGGCGCCGGTCGGGGCTGTGGCCTTCACGATGCTGGTCAGTGCGCTGCTGGTGCTCTGGGCCGGCGCCCCTGTCACGCAGACCTACGGCCTGCTGTTGCAGGGCGGATTCGGATCGGTGTTCGCGCTGAGCGAAACCTTCACGCGTGCCATCCCGCTCATGCTCACCGGGCTGGCGGCCACGGTGGCCTTCAAGGCACGCCTGTTCAACATCGGCGCCGAGGGCCAGCTGTACGCCGGCGCCCTGGCCGCCGTCGCAGTCGGCGGCATGCACGGCGGCACCGGTTTCGACCAGGTGCCACTGCCGGTGTTGTTCGTGCTCATGCTGCTTGCAGCAGCCCTGGCCGGCGCCCTGCTGCTGCTCGGGCCTGCACTGATGAAGGCGCGCCTGGGCGTGGACGAGGTGGTCACCACCTTGCTGCTGAACTTCATCGTGCTGCTGCTGGTGTCGATGGTGCTCGATGGCCCCATGAAGGACCCGACCGCGATGGGCTGGCCCCAGAGTGTGGGGCTGATCGGCGACCTGGAACTCTCCAAGCTCGTCCCCCAGACCCGCGTGCACACCGGCTTGTTATGGGGCGTCGGCCTTGCACTGGCGGTTTGGGCCCTGATGAAATACACCGTGCTCGGATTCGACATCCGTGCCGTGGGCGCGAATTCCCGGGCCGCCGCATTTGCCGGCGTGTCGGTTACCCGCACCGTGGTGCTGGTGGCCATGCTCTCGGGTGCGCTGGCCGGTCTTGCGGGCGCAATCGAAGTCGCCGGGCGCACTGGCTACGTCACGCTCGACATGTCGCCCGGTTACGGTTATTCCGGCATCGTGATCGCCATGCTGGCCGCACTGCACCCGCTGGGTGTCGTGCTGGCCAGCATCTTCGTGGCGGGTGTGCTGGTGGGCGCCGACAGCATGAGCCGCGCCATCGGCGTGCCGACCTACATCGCCGATGTGATCGTCGCCGCATCCTTGCTCTCGGTGCTGGTTGCGACCCTGCTGACGCAGTACCGGGTGCGCTGGAAATAGGCATGGGAACCGCATGACATGACGGAACTTGCCGACATCCTGGTCAACCAGTCGTTCTGGGTCGCGGTGCTGCGTATTGCCACGCCGCTGATCCTGGGCACGCTGGGTGTGTTGCTGTGCGAACGCGCAGGGGTTCTGAACCTGGGCATCGAAGGCATCATGGTCGCCGGCGCCTTCAGCGGTTGGCTGGCGGTATATGCCGGCGCGCCGCTGTGGGCCGGCGTGGCGGTGGCGGCCCTCACGGGTGCGGTGTTTGGCCTGCTGCACGCCGCATTGACCGTCGGCCTGGCGCTTTCGCAGCATGTGTCGGGCCTGGGTGTCACCTTGCTGGCGACGGCGCTGAGTTATTACGGCTACCGGGTGAGTTTTCCCAAGGTCGACACCCCCCCCACCATCACACCGTTCGGCGACATGGCCTGGATGGGCCTGCCGGTGCTGGCGCAGCAGACGCCCCTCACGCTGCTGGCACTGGTGCTGGTGCCGGCGACGGCGTACATGCTTTACCGCACACCGATGGGACTGGCGGTGCGCATGGTCGGCGAGAACCCCCAGGCTGCCGAGGGCCAGGGCGTGTCGGTGGCGGCGGTGCG
>CAMAWD010000073.1 GCA_945861785.1 Rhodoferax sp. OV413
GGCGCGATCGTCGCGGTCAATGCGCTGGGCGACGTGGTCGACCCGGCCAGCGGCGCCACCATTGCCGGCGCACGCACTGCGGATGGCCGCTCGCTGCTGCACATCCGCAACGCCATCCTGGCCGGAGAACAACCCAACCCCTTGCTGGCCGGCACCAACACCACGCTGGGCGTCGTGGCAACCGATGCGGTGCTGACCAAGGCCCAGGCGCACCGCCTGGCGCAGGTCGCCCATGACGGCCTGGCGCGCAGCATCAACCCGGTGCACACCATGTCCGACGGCGACACCGTTTTCGCGCTGGGCACCGGCCGGGTGGCACATGCGCTTGGCATGATGCGCCTGTCCACACTCGCGGCCGAGGTGACTGCCCGGGCAGTGCTGCGTGCGGTGCAGGCCGCGCGCGGGGTCAGTTACGGCGCAGACCACTGGCCAGCCGCAGGCGAGCTTGCCGCCGTCGCGGCACCTTCCCGCGGGCCACAGGCCTGAGGCTCGCTTGCGAGGCGCAACCCCCGTGGCCCGCTCACTGCGCTTCACGCTGTTGTCCCTGCGCGACCTGCTGGTGTCTGCCGGCCCGCTGGTGGGGTTGACCCTGGTGCTGATCGCGCTGGCCTATTGGTGGCTCGACCCGAACCCGCCCAAACGCGTCACTCTGGCCACCGGCCCGGCGCAAAGCGCCTACGCGGAGTTCGGTCAGCGCTACCGCAAGGCAATGGCCGCCAACGGCATCGACGTGGTGCTGCTGCCCAGCGAAGGGTCTTCGGCAAACCTGCAGTTGTTGCTGCAAGGCAAGGCCGACCTGGGTTTTGTGCAGGGCGGAATTGCCAGCACGGCACAGACGCAGGACGACCAGCCGGTTTCCCTGGGCAGCCTGTTCCTGGAGCCGGTATGGCTGTTCTACCGCAGCGAGGCGGCGCGCAAGGCCACCGGGTCCGACACCCTGCGCGCGCTGGCGCAGCTCCAGGGCCTGCGGGTGAACGTGGGCACCGCGGGCAGCGGCGTGCCGCACCTGATGCAGGCGCTGTTCGACCAGAACCGGCTGGATGCCGCGGGCCTGCAGTTGTCGCAACTCGAGCAGACCGCCGCCACCGTCGCCTTTCTGGGTGGCGAGGTGGATGCGCTGGTGTTCGCTTCGGCCCCCGAGTCGCTGCTGGTGCAGATGCTGCTGCAGACGCCGGGCGTGAAGCTGCTGGACTTCGCCCAGAACGAGGCCTATTCGCGCCGGTTGCCTTTTTTGGCGCCAGTCACGCTGCCACGTGGCGTGGTTGACCTCGCGGCCGACGTGCCACCCCAGGATGTTCGCCTGGTGGCCCCCACCACGACGCTGCTGGCCCGACCCGGTGTGCATCCGGCGATCCTGCAGCTTTTCTCGCAGGCCTCGCTGAACCTGCATGGCAACGCGGGGTGGTTCAGCCGTTCGCATGAATTCCCGATTGCGGCCAATGCCGAATACGCACTTGCCCGGGAGGCCGAACGCACGATCCGAAACGGCGTTCCGTTGCTGCAGCGCTACCTGCCGTTTTCGCTGGCCAATCTGCTGGAACGCATGTGGTTGTCGCTGGGCATCATCATCGCCCTGCTGCTGCCGCTGTCGCGCGTGGTGCCGCCGCTGTATGAGTTCCGCATCCGGTCACGGGTGTTTCGCTGGTATGCGCAACTGCGCGAGATCGAGGGGCGTGAGAACACCGGTGCGCAGACACGGCAGGCGCTGCTCGATGCGCTGGACGAGTTGGAGGCGCGCGTGGGCCGGGTGGTGGTGCCGCTGTCGCATGCGGATGAGCTCTACGCGTTGCGCAACCACATCGAGATGGTGCGCCGCAAGCTGCTCAGAACCTGATGTCGACGCTGTTTTGCATGGCCGTCTGCGCCACCGCATCCAGCGCGTCCTCGACCGGGTCGGCGCAGACGATGCGCAGCTGCCCGTCAGCGAACATCTGCTCGCAAGCGCGGCGCGTCAACGACTGCATGTAACCCAGCGCGTCCGAGAACAGCAACAACGTGCTCTGGGGGCTGGCCCAGATCAGGCGCGTGCGGGTCCAGCCGTCTTCGGCCAGCAAGGTCACCCACGCGCCAGGCTGGAACGCATCGACCGGCACGGGGCCGGGGACGGCGGGACGCAGCTTGGTTTCAAGGTCGATGAAGCCCGAGACCAGGGCTTCGGTCGGGGCGAGCCAGAGCGAGTCACCGAAGGCTGCCGGCATGGCGCCGGTGTCAGCGAACCGCTGCTCCGCCCCTGGCACCAGCGCCGGAGGCTGGGCTGCGGGGTCCATCGCCTGGCGGTGCAAGCTGCCGAGCAGGTCGAAAAATTCGCTGCTGCCGGCGACCGGGCAATCAATCGCCTCCAGGCCGGCATGCAGGCGCCCGAGCAGGCGCGGAGCCAGCAGGCCCAGCGCGGGGCGATTGCTGGCTGTGCGATGCGGCTGCGCGCTCCAGATCAGGTCTTCGATGGACTGGGCGTAGTCCCCCGGGTCGGCAACTCCGCTTCGGTCTGTGATTCGGGCATGGGCGACCACTTGGGCCCACGGCCCACACAAAAAATCAATCACCTGGCGCGGCACCTGCGCCAGGTCAGTGCGACCCTGAATATCGGCCACGATGGTGGCCGCCAGCGCATTGCGTTGTTCTGCTTCCTGCAATGCCTTGACCGCGCGCGCCAGCTGGCGCTGCTCGGCCCCGCCCGGCGCATCCCACAGCGCAACCAGCCGCTCCAGGACCTGGTCGAACGGTTCGGCAGTGGCAATCGGGCCTGCCGCAAGTGGCGCTACGGCCTCCTGCAGCGGCTCCATGAACCCGCTGAAACCGCGCGAGTCCACGGATTCGAACGCAATGCTGCGGTGGGTGATTTCATGCAGCAGGCGGCGCGCCGGGTGCTGCTTGTGGCTGAAAAACCGTGGATCGACGAGGGCCAGTTGCAGCAGCGCCGGCTCCAGATCGGCCACGATGCGCTGGATCGGCGCAAGCAGCCGCGGGTCGCGCGTGATGTTGTCGACCATCATCTCGACCACTTCCAGGCCCAGCAGCTGCTCAAGCCCGTGGGCCGACTGGCGAAGTTGGTCACGTGGGTGCTGGCGTGCGTGGGCCGGAGCCGCCTCTGCCGCCTCGCGCGCCTGCACCCGCTGGGCAACCTGCTCCACCTGGTTCATGTCGCGCAGGGCCTCGAATGCGGCCGGGACAGTGGGACTGAAATCACTGGCGACGGTGCCGTGGTCCGCGAACGTGCTCTCGCCATTGCCAGTCGACTCCACAGAGCCGTAACGCTGGGCGATGGCAGTTTCGGTGGCGCCTGGGCGGCGGGTCAGCAACTGGCGAAGTTTTTCCAGGGTCAGCAGACCCGGCTCGGCACGCACCGAAACCCGGGCGGCCGCAGGCAGCGGCCCGGCGACCGCACCGACCCCTTTGTCACGCAGTTCGGCGCACAGATCGTGGTAGTAGACGCCGAGCTCGTGGCCAAGCGCGCTGAACATCATCGACAACCAGCTCTGGCGGATGGTGGACGGGACTGGTTGTTGGGCCAGCGCCGCAGTCACTGCGTCCATGTAGACCGAAGGCCGCAAGGGATTGCGCTCCAGGCGGACCTCTTTCAGCCCCAGCAGCGCGCAGACCAGGCGGTTGAGTTCCTCCAGCGTGGTGTTGGAGGCGCCGTGCACCGAATGTTGCGCCCGGGCAGACTCGACATGTTCGCGAACCTGCGCGGCATCCATGGCCCCGACCTGGTCGAAATGCAGCGTGGAAGCAGGCGCCGCCATCGGGCGTTCGATCGACGAAATCCGGTTGAACGCGTTCAGGAGTTCTTCGGAGAAGCGTTCGCACAGGGGGCCCTCCATCTGGTTGAGCAGGCGGCGCGCATGGGTCAGCCGGTCTCGCTCGCGCCGGTCTGTGGCGTCGCTCTCAAGCTCGCGCAACGCGCCCCGCACATGGGCCACCAGCCGCGCCATCAAAGCCGGAGCGCCACCTACGGCCTGGCGGATCGTGGCATCGAACAAGGCGCTGTATTGCTGCGCGTCTTCGGGTTCAGTGACTTTCATCTCGGCGGCTCCAGCATGGCGGGCGGGTCATGCGCTGCACCGCATGCAACACCATTTTGCTGCAACAGCGGCGCAGTGGCTACTTCAGCGCCTTGAAACGCATACGTTTTGGCTTGGCGCCCTCTTCACCCAGCCGGCGCTTCTTGTCGGCCTCGTACTCCTGGTAGTTGCCGTTGAAGAACGTCCACTGGCTGTCACCCTCGCAGGCGAGGATATGGGTGGCGATGCGGTCGAGAAACCAGCGGTCGTGGCTGATGACCATCAGTGAGCCGGCGAATTCCAGCAAGGCGTCTTCCAGCGCGCGCAGGGTTTCGACATCGAGATCGTTGGAGGGTTCGTCGAGCATCAACACGTTGCCGCCCGCGATCAGGGTCTTGGCCAGGTGCAGCCGCCCGCGTTCGCCGCCAGACAACATGCCGACGCGTTTTTGCTGGTCGGCGCCATTGAAGTTGAAGCGCCCGCAATACGCGCGGCTGGCCATCTGGAACTTGCCGACGTTCAGGATGTCGAGCCCGCCCGACACATCTTCCCAGACCGTCTTTTCGTTCGAGAGGTCGTCGCGGGTCTGGTCGACAAAGGCCATCTTGACGGTGGCGCCAATCTTGACCTCGCCACTGTCGGGCTTCTGCTGGCCGGAGATCATGCGAAACAGCGTGGACTTGCCCGCGCCGTTGGGTCCGATGATGCCGACGATGGCGCCAGCCGGCACCTTGAAGCTCAGGTTGTCGATCAGCAGGCGGTCGCCGAAAGACTTGCTGACATTGACAAACTCGATCACCTCGTTGCCCAGGCGCTCGGCCACCGGAATGAAGATCTCGTTGGTTTCGTTGCGCTTCTGGTACTCGAAGTCGGACAGTTCCTCGAACCGGGCCAGGCGGGCCTTGCTCTTGGCCTGGCGGGCCTTGGGGTTCTGGCGCGACCATTCGAGCTCCTTCTTGAGGGCCTTGGCGCGGGATTCTTCGCCTTTTTGCTCCTGCACCAGGCGCTCCTGCTTTTGTTCCAGCCAGGAGCTGTAGTTGCCCTTGTAGGGAATACCGGAGCCCCGGTCGAGTTCAAGAATCCATTCAGCGGCGTTGTCGAGGAAGTAGCGGTCGTGGGTGATGGCCACCACCGTGCCGGGGTAACGCTGCAAAAACTGCTCCAGCCAGTCGACCGATTCGGCGTCCAGGTGGTTGGTGGGCTCGTCGAGCAGCAGCATGTCGGGCTTGGACAACAACAGCCGGCACAGGGCCACCCGGCGTTTCTCGCCACCGGACAACACGCCGATGTTGGCGTCCCAGGGCGGCAGCCGCAACGCGTCGGCGGCAATCTCGAGCTGGTGTTCGGAATCGGTGCCGGCAGTTCCGATGATGGCCTCCATCTCGGCCTGTTCGGTCGCCAGCTTGTCGAAGTCGGCGTCCGGCTCGCCATACGCTGCATAGATCTGCTCCAGCCGGGCCTTGGCGGTGAACACCGCGCCCATGCCGGCCTCGACGCTTTCGCGCACGGTCTGGGTCGGGTCGAGTTGCGGCTCCTGGGGCAGGTAACCGATATTGAGGTTCGGCATCGGGGTGGCTTCGCCCTCGATGTCCTTGTCGAGGCCGGCCATGATCTTGAGCAGGGTGGACTTGCCCGATCCGTTGGTGCCCAGCACGCCGATCTTGGCGCCCGGGAAGAAACTCAGCGAGATGCCCTTGAGGATATGGCGCTTTGGCGGAACGATCTTGCCAACGCGGTTCATCGTGAAAACGTATTGCGCCATGGTGTGAAGCCTTGCCTTTGTCAAAAAAAAATGCGGTTTATCGCGGGGGAAACCGTGCATTATCGGCTGTCGCGAACACCTGCCGGCGGGCAGGTGTTGCCGGCGGCACAAAGCCGGTGCGCCAGATGTCAGTCGCCTGTGCTGTCTTCGGTCGGGGTCAGCAAGCCGTGCACGCTGTCGAGTTGCAGGTCGAACTCCGGGGGCGAGAATCCAAGGCGCAGCCGCCCCTGGGTCTGCAACCGGTCGATCATGCGGCGCGTCATCGCATGCGCCAGGCCGGCGCCCGACACGAACATGAACAAGGAGCGGTTGGGGCTGATCCAGGTCAGCCGGGCCCGCACCCACACCCCACCCAGAAGCAGGTCGGCCCACTCGCCGGTCTCGACGACGGTCGACTCCGAAGGGCTGAGGGAATCCAGCACGGAGTCGGTTTCGAGCGACGAATCCGGGGGTGGAAATTCTTGATCCGCTTGCTGGGTGGGCGGGGATTGCGCCACAGCACCGTGCACAGAACCTTCGGCCAGCTGCCTGGCAAGTTGCGCGGCGCGGGCCGCGGAGATGGCGCTGCGATGGTCCTCAAGGGCCCGGACATGCAAGGCGTTGATTTCGTCGAGAAACAGGGACACCGACTCCTGCGGGTACCGGATCAGGACCAGGCCCTCGTTGACGCGGGCCAGCAAACGCGGAATCAGTTTGACAAGGCGCGTGTAGTCGCGCCCATCGGACGGGCGCTGGACGCTCCAGACCAGATCGTCCACCAAGGCGAGGTAACCTTTGGGATCCGGGTCGTGGCCGTCCTCGCGCAGACTGGTTTCGGCAAGCACCTTCGCCCACGGCCCCCGCAGGAACTCCCCGACCAGGGCTGGCATGGCGGAATTGCGGAAACGCTCCATGAGCGCATCGGCGAAACGCTGGGCCAGCACGGTGCGTTTCTCGTCATGTTCGCGTTGGCGTTGCGCCGCCTCGCGCTGCTGCCGGCGCGAGGTTTCGAAATCGCCCCAGCTGCGTTCCACCAGCTCCCAGGCCCGGGAAAAACTCGCTGCCTCGACCGGGCTGCGCAATACCGCACTGACCGCGTTCGCCACGCAGGCGGCGAACGCCTGCACACCGTCCTGGTCGTCACGCGCCAGCGACACACTGCTTTGCACCGCCCGGTTCATGAACACGCGCGCCGGGTGCGCCACGTCGAGGAAATACCGCGGGTCGGCGTCGGCCAGGCGCAACAGGAGGGGTTCGAGCGCACGCAACTGCAGGCGCACCGGAACTGGTATGCGTTCGTCATGGCCCAACTGGTCGAACAGCAGGCGCACGACTTCTTCACCCAGTTGGCGCCCGATCTGGCGCTTGCGCGCCGCGGCAAGCACCGGCTCGCCACCTGTGCCCGCTGCGTCAGATCCGGGCCGGGCCGACAAGGCCGGGATCGCAACACGCTTGAGCCGCTGGAACATCGACTCTTCCAGGCGCATGTCTTGCAGGGCCACCAACGCGGAAGGCAGGGTCTGGATGAAATCCTGGCCACCTGCGGCAGGCAAGGACTCGACACCCATCAGGGCCCGCAGCTTGTCCAGAATGGCCAAGGTGCGATCGAGTTCGGTTTCTGCAGGCTTGCCCCGCGCACCGGCGCGAACCGGTCTTTCGGCGGCACGGCCCACCGGGACCACGCCCTGTGAGCGCAACCAGTCGCAGGTCTCCCGGTACAACTGGGCCATGCCACTGCCCAGCGCGATCGCCGCCGGACGCAGCAGGGCGGAACGCACGGCTTCGTCCTGCACGCACACACCCAGCATTTCCTGCAGCGCGCGCACAAAGGCCTCGGGCTTGAGAGGGTTCATGCCGGGCTGCACCGAGGTCCATCCGAGCAATGCGCTGATCTGCGCATTGAACAGCGGCAACACGCCGTCGACCGAGCGGCTCACCTCACGCCGGGCCAGCGCCTGTTCTATATGGGCCTCGAGCGACTGGATATCGAAGACGTGGATGTCCTCGATGCGCGACATCGGGGCCTCGCCAAAATCCTGCAGGCCGCTGTGGTACACCAACCGCCGCAACGCGTCGCCAAAAGCGGAACGCACCAGGACGACCTCGTCCAGCAGTTCGTGCACCGCGTGCCGGATGGCGGGATCGACATCGTCGCGTTCATCCACCTTGACGGGTTTGAGCACGGGTGCCTTCAGGGCTTCGAGGATGTCACTGACAAGTGCATCTGACTGGTCCAGCACCAGTTCAATGCAAGTGGAAAGGGAGGGACGCGTCGCGGCCGCGTTGCTCGCAACTCCAATTCGCCGCAATTGGTACTTGTTCATCGACTGCTTCTGCCGCTCCGGACCCTGATAAGCCACCCGATGGCCGGTTGCCCGGCGACATCACCCCTGACGCAATGCATTGTGACCGATGCCGGTGCCTTTGCAACAGCAGGGAGGCACTGACGCGCAGCCGGCCCAAGGTTCCGATGGAAAAATCAGCCGCAGGCCCTGCTCCGTGCGACAATGCGCGCTGTTGCGGGCCCCCAGCTGCCTGCAATCTCAGCGTTTGCTGGGGACCCGGGCTTCGCGCTCACGTCCCATTTTTATCTCTGTCGACCTTTGACTGGCCCGGTGTGAAAACTCCGGGACGGGCCGACATGCCAAGCGCCCAGGACGGGCGCCACACTATGAACTTTGAAGATCTGAAACTGGCCCCGGCCATTGTCAAGGCCGTGCGCGAGCAAGGTTACGAAACCCCCACCGCGATTCAGGCCCAGGCCATTCCGGTGGTTCTTGATGGCCATGACCTGTTGGGCGGCGCGCAAACCGGCACCGGCAAGACCGCAGCCTTTGTGCTGCCCATGTTGCACAAGCTCAGCATGAACCGCAGCGCCAAGAACAAATTCGGCGGCATCGGTATCCGCGCCCTGGTGCTCACCCCCACCCGCGAACTCGCCGCCCAGGTGGAAGAGTCGGTGCAGACCTACGGCAAATTCCTGCAACTGTCCTCCACTGTCATCTTCGGCGGCGTGGGCATGAGCCCGCAGATCAGCCGTGTGCGCACCGGTGTCGACATCCTCGTGGCAACCCCTGGCCGCCTGCTCGACCTGATGGGCCAGGGCGTGCTGGACCTGGGCCAGGTGCAACTGCTGGTGCTCGACGAAGCCGACCGCATGCTCGACATGGGGTTCATCCATGATGTCAAGAAGGTGCTGGCCGCCGTGCCCAAGGAAAAGCAGAGCCTTTTGTTCTCAGCCACCTTCAGCGACGAGATCCGCGACCTGGCGGCCACCCTGCTCAAGAACCCGCAAAGCGTGCAGGTCACGCCGCGCAACACCACGGTGCAGCGCATCACCCAGACTGTCCATCCGGTGGGCCGTGGCAAGAAGAAAGCCTTGCTGGCGCACATCATCCAGCAACACAACTGGAGCCAGGTGCTGGTATTCACCCGCACCAAGTTCGGCGCCAACAACGTCGCCGAGTTCCTCACCAAGAACGGCATTCACGCCATGGCGCTGCACGGCAACAAGAGCCAGGCCGCACGCACCCAGGCACTCAGTGGTTTCAAGAGCGGCGACATCCGTGCGCTGGTGGCTACCGACATCGCCGCGCGCGGCATCGACATCGACGACCTGCCGCATGTGGTCAATTACGACATCCCCAATGTGTCCGAAGACTATGTCCACCGGATCGGTCGCACCGGCCGCGCCGGGGCCGACGGCGCAGCAGTGAGCCTGGTGTGCCTGGACGAGGAAGGCTTCATGCAGGACATCGAACGCTACACCAAGCAGAACATCGAGGTCCAGGTGGTGGAAGGTTTCGGACCGGAACCAGGCGAACGCGCCGAGCCGATAGCCATGGGCCGCCAGACAATCTGGGGCGGTTCGGGCAAGCCACCGGGCCGTGACGTGATGATGGCCGCAGCCAAGGCAGCGCGCACCGAAATGATGCAACGCGTGCGCGACAACAAGGGCAGCAATGGCAGCAATGGCGGTGGTGGTGGTGGTGGCGGTGGTCGTGGTGGCAGCGGTGGTGGCGGCGCACGTTCGGGCGGTCGTGGCAACGGGCCTGCGGCAGGTCGCGGGCCCCAGGGCGGTGGCGGCTACTCCGGCGGTGGCGCTGGCGGCCAGGGCGGCGGCCGCAACGGCCCGGGCGGTTACGCCCCGGCCCGCAGCAATGGCGGCGCAGACCGGCAACCCGATCCGATGCGCGGCGGAGGCAACGAGGCGCCACGCACCGGCGCTGCGCGCGAGCCCGATCCGATGCGCACCAGCGTGGACATGATGGCCGAACGCAGCGGCGCGCGCCGTGGTGGCGGCGGTGGTGGTTATGGCGGCAACCGGGGCGGAGGTTCTTATGGTGGAGGCGGTGGTCGCTCCGGCGGCGGGGCGGGTGGTTTTGGTGGCGGGGGCAACGGGTCTCGTGGGCCGGGAGGTTCTCGCGGCTCTTTTGGCCGATAGGCGTTATGCCGCAGTACACGCTGTGGGGCGCAAGGCCCCTGGCGTGCAGAGTCCGAAACTGACGTCGCACCTGGTCGACTTCGCCCACCTGCCGGCCCTGCCGAAGGTGGACGACGTCTACATCGCGCTGGGCACCACGATCAAGGTGGCTGGCAGCCGGCAGGCCTTTCGGGCCGTCGACTTCGATGCCGTCGTGGCGCTTGCCAGGGCGGCGCGCAAGGCTGGCGCAAAACGACTGGGAGTGGTCAGCGCCATGGGGGCAGACGCCCGATCACGGGTGTTCTACAACCAGGTGAAGGGCGAGATGGAGGCGGCCTTGGCGGCCGAAAAATTCCACACACTGGTGATCGCGCGCCCGTCGATGCTCGACGGGAACCGCGCCAGCCTGACGCAGCCGGCTCGACTCGGCGAAAGCATCGGCCTGGCGCTGATGACCGCACTGCGACCGGTGATCCCGGACAACTACCGCGCCATCCAGGCACACGACGTGGCCCGGGCACTCGTGGCGGCGGTGCGCGACAGGCCAAAGGGACAGCATGTCATCCTGTCGGGCGAGATGCAGCCCCACTGAGATTGGCCGCCGCGCCCCGCAAGCCGTGAGGCAGGCCCGCCAGCCGTCTGTTGGTCTTTCGCCAAATCACTACACCAGAAACCGGTAACGCGGCGTGGGATCAGGCCGGCGGCGCATTCGGCTCCGCGGCTGTCCTCCGCCCTGCGGGCTCCCCCTTTATGCCGCTGCGCCGAACGCGCCGCCGACCTGATCTGGCGACGTGGTTGGAGCACCACGCACCAAAGACCTCCGCTGCCGAGAGGGCCGATCAGTTGTCGCGGCGAGGTAAAGGAGGAGCCTGAAAGGCGGGGGACACGAGCTGCGGCAACTGGTCGGTCCTCTCGGCTCGCCAACCACGCCCCGGGTCCCTGATTCCCGAGTTACATCTGAACCAGCGCTCCCCAAACCGAACGCGCCATGGTTTCCGGAATGCTCAAGAAGCGCGCACGAACAGCGTCACCAGCGGGTCCGGCCCGACCTGGCGACTCCAGTGACCGTGGACCTGCGGGTCGAACGTGGCCCCAACGGGCAGGTGGTCGGCCGAATAGAAGTGCTGGCCAGGCCCGAACACCCGCGACACGCCGCCCTGCAGGCCGATCTCCATCTGGCCGCCCAGGATGAAAACCCATTGCGGCGCGCCGGTGCAGTGGAACTGGCTGCGAAAACCCACCGGACTCTGGCGCAACTGGTAACCCCCTGACGCAAACAACGCCGACAGCATCGACTGCGGCGAGCCCTCATCCAGGGGCACGGCTTCTTCGCGGAACCGGGCACGCCCGTCGGTGTCGGTGAACAGCACCGTCTTGGTCAAGCTTGTCATGTCTGCCTCTGCGCTCAGGTTGTGGCACGGCGGTAATTGTCCCAGGCCAGGGGGGTCGGCGTGGTGCCGGCGCCAGTCACCGGCAGGTGCAGGATGCACGGTTCGACCGATGTGATCTTCATGCAACGGGCTCAGACGGCTTGGGAAAAACGCACCACTGCATCCTTGCGCAGATGCAGGTCGGGCAGCAGCTCCAGGCCCAGGCCAGGCTTGTCGCTCAGACTGAGCATGCCCTGCTCCACCTTCGGGAGCTCGGTCACGAGCTCCTTGTACCAGCCGCTGTAGAACGCACGCACGCTCTCCTGCACCAGGGCGTTGGGCGCGTGCAGCGACAGGTGGCTCGACGCCGCCCACACCACCGGCCCGGTGCAGTCATGCGGTGCCACTGGCAGTTGCCAGGCATCGGCCATGGCCGCGATCTTGCGGGCCTCGCTCAGGCCGCCGCACCAACTCAGGTCGAGCATCACCACGCCCGCCACACCGGTCTGCAGGTAGTCCTTGAAGCCCCACTTGTAACTCAGCGTCTCGCTGGCGCAGATCAGCGCCTCGCAGTCCTTCGCATACTGTTTCAGCAGATCGAGCGAGTCCATGCGGATCGCGTCCTCGTGCCAGAAAGTCTTGAAGGGCTTGAGGGCGCGTGCGATCTTCTGGGCCATCGGCAGGCGCCACAGGCTGTGGAACTCGACCATGATGTCCATGCGTTCGCCCACGGCGGAGCGGATCTTGCGAAAAGGCTCCAACGCGAGGTCGAGATCCGCATTGCTGATGTACTGCCCGTCGCTCCTTTCGGCCGCCGGATCGAAGGGCCAGATCTTCATGGCCGTGATGCCTTCGCTCAGCAGCGACTCGGCCACTTCGTCGGCCCGATGCAAAAACCCCTCCAGATCCTCGTACGGTCCCTGGTTCTGGCCCAAGCCCCAGTTCGAGGTATTCTGGTTCACGACACTGCGGATGTACTGGTACCCGGCGCAGGTGTTGTAGATACGGATGGCGTCGCGGCTCTTGCCCCCGAGGGCCGTGTGCAGGGGCATGTTCGCCGCCTTGCCAAAGATGTCCCACAGCGCGATGTCGATGGCCGAGTTGCCACGCGTCTCCACGCCCGAGCCGCGCCACCCGAGGTACCCGGTGATGTCGCGGTTGCGCGATTCGATCGCCAGCGGGTCTTTGCCGAGAAGTTTCGGCCCGGCCCATTCATGGATGTAGGCCTCGACCGCCTGCGCACCCATGAAGGTCTCGCCCAGGCCGACCAGCCCCTCGTCGGTATGCAGGCGCACCCAGACAAGGTTGGGGAACTCGCCCAGGCGGATGGTTTCGACCTGTGTGATCTTCATCAGCCGCCGCGTGCCTTCTTCAATGCATCGAGCACCGTGGTCACGGCTTCGGCACCGATGGTCGGTACGTTGCGGTCGTACACCGGCTTGACCTTGTTGAACATGCGCACCTGTTCGGCGGGTGTGACCTCGTTCACCAGCATGCCCTTGGCCTTGAGGCTGCCCAGAGACTTCTCGTTGAGCGTGCGATTGGCAGCGCGCTGCACTTTCTGCCCCTCCATGGCCGCCTCGCGCAGCACTGCCTGCTCCTGCGCGCTGAGCTGGTCCCACAACTTCTTGCTGTACAGCACCAGGAACGGGGTGTACGCATGGCGCGTGACGCTGAGGTACTTCTGCACTTCGTTGAGCTTGGAGGTCTCGATCGTGACGAAGGGGTTTTCCTGGCCATCGATGGTCTTGGTCTCGAGCGCGGTGAACACCTCGCCAAAAGCCATCGGCACCGCATTCGTACCCAGCGTCTTGAAGGTGTCGAGGAAGATGTTGTTCTGCATCACGCGCACCTTGATGCCGTCGAACTCCTCGGCCTTGGTGACCGCGCGCTTGCTGTTGGTCAGGTTGCGGAAACCGTTCTCCCAGTAGGCCAGGTTGACCAGGCCGGCTTCTTCGAGTTTCTTGTTGAAATACACACCGGCGGGGCCGTCGAGCACCGCGTCGGCCTCTTTCTCGTTGGCGAACAGGAACGGCAGGTCGAAGGCGCCGAGCTCCTTGACGATGCCCACCAGCGGCGAACTCGAGGTGCACACCATCTCCTGGGTGCCGGCGCGCAGGGCCTGGGTGGCGGGCAGGTCGCCACCGGCCGAGCCGCCCCAGAAGGCGTTGATCTTCATCTTGCCGCCGGTCTTGGCGGCAAGCACCTCCTGCATCTTCTTGACGCCCACACCCACCGGGTGGTCTTCGTTCACGCCATTGGTGAACTTGATGGTGCGGTCGGCGAATTGCGCGAAAGCCGAAGTGGCGACCAGCGCGCTGGCGGCGACCAGCGCCGCGGTGAGGGTTCTGCGAGTGAACATGGATGTCTCCTTCTGGGTTACTGAACAGGGGTGAAAAAAGCCGGTCAACGCATCCACCACTGCAGTGGTACGGTGACGATGGACGGAAAAAGCACGAGCAGGAACAACACGGCGATCTGTGCGCACAGGAAAGGCAACACCCCCTTGAACGCGTCGTCCATGCTGATGCGGGCCACGCCACAGACGACGTTGAGCACGGTGCCCACTGGCGGCGTGATCAGGCCAATGGCGTTGTTCATGATGAACATCACGCCAAAATACACCGGGTCGATGCCGGCCTTCAGGACGACCGGCATCAGCACCGGCGTAAGGATGAGCACCGTGGGGGTGAAGTCGAGCGCCGTGCCCACCACCACCACCAGCACCATCATCACGAACATCAGCAGCATCTTGTTGTCCATGAACGGCGACATCATCGCGGCAACCTCGGTCGGAATATTCGCCACCGTGATCAACCAGGCGCTGACCATCGCCGCAGCAACCAGGAACATCACCACCGCCGTGGTCTTGCCGGCAGCCAGCAGCAAGCCGTACAAGGCGGACCACTTGAGCTCGCGGTAGATGAACATGCCCACGCAAAAGCTGTACACCGCCGCAACCACGGCCGCTTCGGTCGGCGTGAACACGCCGAACTTCATGCCGCCGATGATCACGATCGGCAGCAACAGTGCAAACGCGCCGTTGCCGGTAGTCTTCAGGCGCTGTGTCAGGCCTACTCTGGGTGCCGGGAGCACGTTCTCGCGCTTGGCCACCCACCACCATGTCAGGCCGATGGCCACACCCATCAACAGGCCGGGCACGATGCCGGCAAGGAACAGCTTGGTGATGGAAACGTTGCCTGCAATGCCGAAGATGATCATCCCGATGGACGGCGGGATCACCGGCGCAATGATGCCACCCGAGGCGATCAGCCCGGAGGCACGGCCGATGTCGTAACCGGCGGCACGCATCATGGGAATCAGCAAGGCGGCCAGCGCTGCGGTGTCGGCCACGGCAGAACCCGACAGGGACGCCATGATCACGGCGGCGATCACCGTGACATAACCCAGGCCGCCGCGAAAATGCCCCACCCAGGCCATCGCCAGTTCGACGATGCGCCGGCTGAGGCCACCGGCATTCATGAACTCGCCGGCGAGCAGGAAGAACGGCACGGCCAGCAGCGGGAAGTTGTCGGCCCCTTCGACGAACCGTTGCGCCAGGATCTGGCTGTCGAACGTGACCAGGCCGCTGGTGGCGGCCAGAAAGGCCATCAGCGTGATACCGCAGACCAGCAGCGCATAAGCGATCGGCATGCCGATGGCCATCGCCGCCAGCAGGCTCAGGATGAAGACGCTGACGGTCATGGCCGCGCCCCGATCAACTGCTTCTCGGCATCGGCCAGGCCCTCGGTCTCCACCACCTGGAGCAGTTCGTCCTCGCTCAGCTGGCCAGTGAGCAGCCGGTACAGGACATGCAGGTTGATCGTGCCCATCACGACCGCGACCACATACCCGATGCCGTAGACCCAGATCATGGAAATGCCGACGACGGGCGACACATTGGTGACCTGCAGGTCATGCATCTTCCAGGTGCCAAGCAGAAAGAAGCCGTTGCAGAACAGCATCAGGGACTCGCTGAGGAACAGGCAGACCTTCTTGCCACCGACCGGCAGGTGCTTGACCAGCGTGTCCACGCCCAGATGTCCACCCTCGCGCATCGCCACCATCGCGCCGAGGTAGGTGAGCCAGATGAAGCAGTAACGCGACATCTCGTCTGACACGGTGATGCCGGAATTGAAGGCGTAACGCAGCACCACGTTGCCGAACACCATCACCACCATGGCCACCATGCAGGCCACGACGAGGAACTCCAGCAGGCGGAAGAAAGCATCAATGGTCTTTTGCATCGGCGGCTCGGATTGCAGGTTGCGAACAGCTCACGCCGCCTTGAGGTGGTGTGCCGGATGGCTCACGCTGGGCAGGCGCAGGCGCGACGCGAGCACCTGCTCGATGTCCCGGCCCGCACTGTCGATCAGCTGGCGCACAGCGGCCTCGGCCGCATCGGGCCGCTGCGCAATGACCGCGTCCAGGATGGCGCGGTGCATCGGAAGCGACGACAAGGGGCCGTCCTTGCGCCGGGTCGACATCTCGAAACTGGTGCGCAATAACGCGCCGAGTGCCTTGCTCATCTGCACCAGCAAGCGGTTGCGACTGGCGCGCAACAAGCCCTGGTGGAATCGCAGGTCGTGGGTGACGTAGTCCCCACCCTCGTAGACCGCATGGCGCATGCCGGCAAAGGCCTCTTCGATGGTGTCGATGTCCTGCTGGGTGGCGCGTTGCGCCGCCAGGCGGATGGCGGCCGGCTCGACAATCAGGCGCAGATCCTGCAGGTCGCGCACGAACTCGGGTGTCAACCCGGCCTTGGCCTGCCAGGCGATGACATCGGGGTCGAACCAGTTCCACTGCTCGTCCGGAAGGACGCGGGTACCGACCTTGGGGCCGGTCTGGATCAGGCCCTTGGCCACCAGCGACTTGACCGACTCGCGCACGACGGTGCGGCTGACCCCGAGCTCCTCGCACAGCAGGGGTTCGGCGGGCAGGAAACCGCCCGCACCGAAACGCCCAGCCACAATCGCCTCGCCGAGGTAGTCCACCGTGTTGCCGTGCACGTTCTTGATCAAAAAAAAGCTCCTGCCAGGGGATGTGAACTCCGCCTGGAATGCTTATCATATGATGATTGAGACGCGCCGCCACCCGGGGTAAACCCTGTTTCACCACCCTCACCCAGGACAAAAACACATGCGACAAGCACCCAAAAAGAAGCCCGAAGAACTCCGCAGCCAGCAGTGGTTCGGCCGCCAGGACCGCGATGGTTTCGCCTACCGCAGCTGGCTCAAGGGCAAGGGCATTCCGCAGGACCAGTTCGAAGGTAAACCGGTGATCGGCATCTGCAACACCTTCAGCGAACTTACCCCCTGCAATTCGCATTTCCGCACCATTGCCGAGCAGGTGAAGATCGGCGTCTATGAGGCCGGCGGTTTCCCGCTCGAGTTCCCGGTGATGTCGCTGGGCGAAGTGTTGTTGCGCCCGACCGCGATGTTGTACCGCAACCTGGCCAGCATGGACGTCGAGGAGAGCATCCGCGGCAACCCGATCGATGGCGTGGTGCTGCTGATGGGCTGCGACAAGACCACGCCATCGCTGATGATGGGCGCGGCCAGCGTCGACCTGCCCACCATCGGTGTCAGCGGCGGGCCCATGCTCAACGGCAAGTGGCGCGGGCAGGAGCTCGGTTCAGGCACCGGTGTTTGGAGCATGAGCGAGCAGGTGCGCGCCGGCACCCTCAAGCTGCAGGAGTTCCTGGAGGCCGAGAGTTGCATGCACCGCAGCCACGGCCACTGCATGACCATGGGCACTGCCAGCACCATGGCCAGCATGATCGAGGCATTGGGTGTCGGCCTGCCTGGCAATGCGGCCTACCCGGCCGTGGACGGCCGGCGCAATGTGCTGGCGCGCAACGCCGGGCGGCGCATCGTCGACATGGTGCATGAAGATCTGGTGCTGTCGCGCATCCTCACCCGCGAGGCGTTCGAGAACGCCATCAAGACGCTGGCCGCGATTGGCGGCTCGACCAACGCGGTGATCCACCTCATCGCCATGGCCGGCCGCATTGGCGTCAAGCTCAGCGTGGACGACTTCGACCGCCTGGGCAGCGAGATGCCCTGCCTGGTCAACCTGCAACCTTCGGGCAAATACCTGATGGAAGATTTTTGTTACGCCGGCGGGCTGCCCGTGGTGATGAAGGAGATCGAACATTCGCTGCACACCGGGGCGCTGACCGCCAACGGCAAGACCATCGGCGAGAACATCGCGCAGGCCGAGAACTTCAACACCGACGTGATCCAGCCACTGGCCAGGCCCTTCATGGAAAAGGCCGGTATTGCCATACTGCGCGGCAACCTCGCCCCGCGCGGCGCGGTCATCAAGCCCAGCGCGGCCACGGCCTCGCTGCTGGTGCACAAGGGCCGCGCCGTGGTGTTCGATAACATCGAGGAGTTCCACCGCCTGATCGACGACGAGTCACTGGATGTGGACGAAACCTGCATCCTGGTGCTGAAGAACTGCGGCCCCAAGGGTTACCCCGGCATGGCCGAGGTGGGCAACATGCCACTGCCGCCAAAAGTGCTGCGCAAGGGCATCACCGACATGGTGCGCATCAGCGACGCGCGCATGAGCGGCACGGCGTATGGCACGGTGGTGCTGCACACCACCCCTGAAGCCGCTGCCGGCGGGCCACTGGCCGTGGTGCAGAACGGCGACACGATTGAACTCGATGTGCCCAACCGCCGCCTGCACCTGCATGTGAGCGACGAGGAACTGGCCCGCCGGCTGGCTGGCTGGACGGCCCCGCCGCCGCCACTGTCCAGCGGCTACTGGAAGCTGTACGTGGACCATGTGCTGCAGGCCGACGAAGGTGTCGACCTGGACTTCCTGGTCGGCAAACGCGGCGCATTCGTTCCGCGCGACAATCACTGACATCGCGCTGCCGGGAGATGGCGGCGCGATTTTCAGGAAAGCGCACATGCAAGAGAAAACACTCGATGTGGCCGCGCTGGGCGAGGCCATGGTGGAGTTCAACCAGACCAGCGCCGGCCAGCCGCAATTTCTGCAGGGTTTTGGTGGCGACACCAGCAATGCTGCGATTGCGGCCGCACGCGCCGGCGCGCGCAGCGCCTACCTGACCCGCGTCGGTGGTGACACCTTCGGCCAGATGCTGCTGCAGCTTTGGGCCTGCGAGGGTGTGAACACCAGCGGCGTCACGACGTCCGGCGCCAGCCACACCGGCATCTATTTCGTCACCCACGGCACACACGGCCATGAGTTCAGCTACCGGCGCGCCGACTCCGCAGCCAGCCGCATGACGCCGCAGTGGCTCGCCGGCACCCCCTCGGAGGTGATCCGCGGCGCACGTTACCTGCATGTCTCGGCGATTTCCATGGCGATCTCACCGGGCGCCTGCGACACGGTATTCGAGGCGATGGAACTGGCCCGGGAATCCGGCACGCAGGTGGCGTTCGACTCCAACCTTCGCCTCAAGCTGTGGCCGCTCGCACGCGCGCAAGCCTGTGTTCGCCAGGCCATCGGGCTGTGCGACATCTTCCTGCCCAGCCTGGAGGACATGGTGGCCCTGACCGGCCTGCGGGAGCCGCGCAGCATCGTCGATTGGAGCCACGCCCAGGGCGCGCGCGCAGTGGTGCTCAAGCTGGGGGCCGACGGAGCCCTGGTCAGCAATGGGCAGGTGCGGGAACACATCGCGGGGCGCAAGGTTCCTGTGCGCGATGCGACCGGCGCGGGCGACTGCTTCTGCGGCAACCTGCTGGCCAGGATGGCCAAGGGCGACAGCCTGCTGCCGGCCACCCGCTACGCCAATACGGCAGCCTCCCTGGCGGTGCAGGGCTTCGGGGCGGTGCAACCGCTGCCGCGCAGCAGTTCGGTGTTTGCCGCGTTATGAGGCGGCGGGCGCCGGCCGATGCAACACGCGCTGTGGCACGCACCACGCGTGAACCCACATGAACACGGCACCTGCCCCGGCAAGACCTGCGCAGCTGCTCGCGCTGGACTGGGGCACTTCGTCCTTGCGGGGCGCCCTGCTCGACGCGCAAGGCACCGTACTGGACGAGCGCGCATTCGCCCGCGGGATCCTGACCGTTCCGCCTGGCGGTTTCGCCGAGGTCTTCGACGCCAGTTTCGGCGACTGGGCGCGCACCGGCGTGCCCCTGTGCCTGATCTCGGGCATGGCCGGCAGCAAGCAGGGCTGGGCCGAGGCACCCTACTGCCCTTGCCCGGCAGGTTTTGCCGATCTGGCCGGGCAACTGCGCTGGATCGAACACAGCAGCCTGGCAATTCCGGTGGCCATCGTGCCCGGCCTGCGCTGCGAGTCCGAGTTGCAGGCAGACGGCCTGCCCCCGGTGCCAGACGTGATGCGTGGCGAAGAGGTGCAGATCTTCGGCGCCATCCGGCACACCGGCCGTACCAACGGCATCTTCGTGTTGCCCGGCACGCACAGCAAATGGGCCGAGGTGCAGGACGGCCGTGTGCGGCAGTTCCAGACCTTCATGACTGGCGAGTTTTTCGCGCTGCTCAGCCAGCACTCGCTGCTGGCGCGGTCCATTCTGGCGGACGCCCCCTTCGATCCAGCGGCATTTGAACAGGGTGTCGCCAGGGCGCGCTCGGGCGCGGGCTTGCTGCACAACGCATTCGGCACCCGCACCTTGTCCCTGTTCGAACGCATGGCCGCCCCGGCACTTGCCAGCTACCTGTCGGGCCTGGTCATCGGGGAGGAGTTGCGTGCGCGCCATCTGCAACCAGGAGCCGAGTTGGTACTGGTCGGCTCGAGCACGCTCGTGCAAAGGTACAGCCACGCACTGTCGCAACACGGTGCGCGCATCCAGGCGCTGGGTGCAGAAGCCACCTGGGCCGGCCTGCACGCGCTGGCACAACACATCGACCACCATGACCACACCTGACAAACTGCGCCACTGCCTGCAGGCTCTGCCCCTGATCGCGATCCTGCGCGGCCTCACGCCAGCCGAGGCGCCCGCGATCGGTGGCGCGCTGGTGGCGGCCGGCTTCTGCCTGCTGGAAGTCCCGCTCAACTCGCCGCAGCCGCTAGCCAGCATCGCCCGGCTGGCGCAAGCGCATCCCGACGCCCTGGTGGGCGCCGGCACGGTGCTCACCACGGCGCAGGTACGCGATGTGTTTGCCGCCGGAGGGCGGCTGGTGGTGGCCCCGAACTGCGATACCGGCGTGGTGCGCGAGGCGCTGCGGCTGGGCATGGCCTGCCTCCCCGGCATTGCCACACCGACCGAGGCCTTTGCCGCGCTGGACGCCGGCGCACATGGGCTGAAACTGTTCCCGGCCGAGGCCGCATCGCCGGCGGTGCTCAAGGCCATGCTGGCAGTGTTGCCCACCGGCACTTGCGTGTTGCCGGTCGGCGGCATCACTGCGCAAAACATGGCGCAGTGGCAGGCGGCAGGCGCATGTGGGTTCGGCATTGGTTCGGCCCTGTACAAGCCGGGCAAGAGCGCCATCGACGTGGCGCAGAGTGCGGCGGAGTTCGTCGCAGCATATCGGGGACTGATCCGGGTCTGACCGGGCCCGGCGTTCACCGGATCACAATGGCGTCATGCCGGCGCAGGCGCGCCGCAGGACATTCGCGCAAGCACCCGCCGCGTTGCATAGGTCTGACGGACCCAACGCATGGTGGGCCTTTGCGCCCAGGCGACAATCGTCGTCGCCAGAGCCGGCGGAAAAACCACCGAGGCGTACACCGGGTGTTCCTTGGGCGCGACCAGTGGCGCGAGCAGGCTGGCCGCGGTGATGTCCGCGCGGCTGAACTGTGCGCCCGCCAGAAACGGCCGGCCATCGGCCAGCAGACCATCCAGCCATGCCAGCTCGCCCTCCAGGATGGCGCGCGATTCCTGGCCCTGGGCCGGCCCGAGATCCATGCCCTTGATCATCATGGCAACCACTTTCGGCCAGGCCAGCGTGACCGCAATACGTTGCCACAGCGGCAGGCCGTTCGAGAACAGTGGACGCACCGAAGCGGGATCGCTGGTGAGCGCATCGGAGTAGTAGAAGCGGCGCACATGCACTCCTGCGATGTCGTCGAGCCGCTTCTCGATGGCGCGCGCCTGTTGGGGGTCGTCGCCCGCAAGGCTGGGGGCATCGGCGGCTCGGCGGGACTCGCCCCAATCGATGATGGCGGAAGAACCCGCCACCACGCCCCCGGCGGTGTGAAGAAACGGCACCGACCCGTGCCTGGCGCCCAACTTGCGGGCGATGCGCCGGTGCGTGCCGACCATCACATGCTGCGCCTGGTGGGCAATGCCAAAGTGGTCGAGGGCCCAACGTGCCTTTTCGCAGTAATGCGAAATATTGAAGATGTAGAGAATCGGCTTGTCCATTGACGCTCCTGACAGCTACCCGATCAAGCACCGCCTGTTCCGGCGCGTCCCAGCCCGCCACTGTGCAAGCTTCCCGATGGATTATCAGGCGCAAGCGCGGAAAAGCCGTCAGCCCAGGTCGATCACACCCGCCAAGGGCACGCCCGCAGGCGCTTCGTAGTCGGCCAGCACCCAGGCCCGCAGCGGATTGTTCGCCGCATCCGTGAGCAGCTGGCGCACAAACGCCATCGAGCGGCTGTCGAGCGCTGCAAACGGTTCGTCGAGAAGGGTCACCGTGGCGCCGCTGGCAACGGCGCCGGCAAACCACACCTTGCGCCGGGAGCCGGTCGACAACATGTAGAGGGGTTTGTGCTGGTGCTCGGAGAGCGACAGTCCATCGATCAATCCGCCGATACACGCCGCATCGAACCCGGGGTAACGCGCCTGCAGCGATGCGAGGTAAGCCAGCGGCGTGATCTGGTCGAACACCTGCGTGCGGGGGTCGGCCAGGAACACCTGTTGCCGGTAGGCTGCGGGATGTGTTGCCAGATCGACCGTGCCGATCCGCAACTGCCCGCTGGACGCAGCCAACTCACCCGCCAGAAGGCGCAGCAGGCTCGTCTTTCCGGTGCCTTCACCGCCCTGAACCAGAGTGACACCGGCCGGCACCCGCAACGACAAGCGGTCAAACAAGACCCGCAGCCCGAGAGTGCAAGTGATGCCATCGCCTTGCAGCATCCCGGCACGCGGGGTCGCAGCCGCGGGCGGCACAGCCGACACCTCAGCCGCCTTCAGGCAGCCACGGTGGCCTTGGGCCGCCGCGCCTGGTCCAGTGTGCGCCGGGCGGCCTGCGGGTCGAGTCCGTACATGTCGGCGAATGCCTCCACGGTTTGCCCGCTGGCCTCGAAGGCCCGCAGCAGGGCCTCGCCCCGTGCCACGCGCTCCGACGCTTGCGCCAGGGCCTCGTCGAGCAAGGCGTTGACCTCTTCGTCGCGGCTGCGCACCAGCTCGGTGTAGGCCTCGCGCGACAGGCCCGATGCTTCGAACGCCTGCAGCATCCGGCTGCGCAGCTTGGGGCGCAGATCCTCCTTGGTGCGGGCCTGGCGGCGGCGGAACACTTCGAGCAGCGCGTGGTGCACGTGCTCCGGCGCCATGGCCTCGACCGCCAGCGCCTGCAGGTCGTGGCGCTGCTGGCCACTGGCGACGGCGGTCAGGTAGCGCGTGGAGCGGGTGTGCAGGGACAAGGCTGCCTTGAGCGCATCGCGCTGGAACACTGCCGGTTGCGCTTCAAGCAGGTCCTGGAAGATGCCACGCTTGAGGGGCAGGAAAACCGCACCGAACAAAGCGGGATAAAGAGCGGCCAGTTTCTCGAGGACGGGGAAGACATCGGGGCGGGCCGCGCGGGCCGCCGGTTGTACGGCGGCACCCACGGCGGCGGATGCATGGGCAACGACATCGGCGCCGGAATCGGCGTCGGGGTCGGAGGGGATGGTGGGGTTGGGGGTATCGGTCATGTGGGCCCGATTTTAGGTGCCTTGCAGTTGCCACCATGCCGGCAGCAAGGCCTGGTAACGGCGTTCGCGGTAACGGTCATCCAGCAGAACCACACACCCGGTGTCTGTGGCGTTGCGAATCACGCGCCCGGCGGCCTGCACCACCTTCTGGATGCCCGGGAACACGTAGGTGTAGTCGTGCCCGCGGCCGAACCGCTCCTGCATGCGCGCGCAGATCGCCGCATTGACCGGGTCGAACTGCGGCAAACCCAGCGTGGCCACGAAAGCGCCGATCAGCCGGCGGCCCGGCAGGTCCACGCCCTCGCCGAATGCGCCACCCAGAACGGCAAAACCGATGCCTTGCCCCGCAAGGTCGAACTGGCGCAGGAAGGCCTCGCGTTGCGCCTCGGCCATCTGGCGCTGCTGGGCCCAGACCGGGATCTCCGGGCACTGCTGGCGCAACGCCGCCAGCGCCATGTCGAGGTAGTCGAAACTGCTGAAAAATGCCAGGTAGTTGCCGGGTTCACTATGGTATTGCGCCGACATCACCGCCACCAGTGGGTCCAGCGAGGCGGCCCGGTCGTCGCGCCGGGTCGAGATCGGGACGATGCGCACACTGAGTTGCTCGGGCCGGAATGGGCAGGGGATGTCGATCGTGCGGGTGGTGTCGGGCAGGCCCAGCAGGTCGGTGAAATAAGCCACGGGATGCAGCGTGGCGGAAAACAGCACGATCGCATCGGCAGCACCTATGCGAGGCGCAATGAAATGGCCGGGCACAAGGTTGCGAAGCACCAGTCGGGCGGCCTGCGTGTCATCCACATCCCACTCGCACATCGAGTGGTCGCCGAAGTTATCGGCAAGTGCGGCGAAGCCCAGGGTGCGGAAATAGAACGGCAACAGCGCCGTGGGCGCCTCGGCCGGGTGGTCCTGCAGATGTTCACCCACCCCGCTGTTGAACTTCTGCAACGCGCGCAACCAGTCTTCGGGCAGCTTGTCCAGTTGGCGCCAGGCGGCTCCCGGCGATGCAAGGGCCGGATCGTCGGGCAAGGCCTGCCACTGCCGCAGCAACTCGTCCAGGCGGCCACGCACCCGCGGCGGCACATGCGGCCGCACGGCCAGCGTCTCGGCCTGCGTCAGGTCGGCGCTGTACATGCCGCAGGCACGGCTGTAGAGGTTGTGCGCCTCGTCGACCAGCACGCTGATGCGCCAGGCACCGTCCTGCGCCAGCGCATACAGCATGGCGCTGCGGTCGAAGTAGTAGTTGTAGTCGCCCACCACCACGTCGCTCCAGCGCACCATCTCCTGGCCCAGGTAGTACGGGCACACGCCGTGGTCGAGCGCCACGCGGCGCAGTGTGGCGCGGTCCAGCCAGGCGGCGTCTGCTGCCGCGCGCCGGGCCGCGGCAAGGCGGTCGTAGAAACCACTGGCCAGCGGACAGGACTGGCCATGGCAGGCCCGGTCCTTGTGTTCGCAGGCTTTGTCGCGTGCGACCAGTTCGACCACCCGCAGGGGGAACGGTCGGCCTGGCACGCCACTGCGCCGGATGGTGTCGAGCGCTTCCAGGGCCACGGCGCGCCCGGGCGTCTTGGCGGTCAGGAAGAAAAGTTTGTCGGTGCCGCGCCCGGGCATGGCGCGCAGGGCCGGGAACACGGTGCCGATGGTCTTGCCGATACCGGTGGGCGCCTGCACCAGCAGCGGGTGCGATTGCGTGCAGGCCCGGTAGACACCGGCGGCGAGTTCGCGCTGACCCGGGCGGAACGGTTTTTGCGGAAACTCCAGGTCGGCCAGCGTGGCATCGCGCAGCGTGCGGTGGGCCGATTCGGACTGCGCCCAGCCAAGAAACCGGGCACACAGGGACTGGAAGAACTGCTGCAGGTCGTGTGCCGTGCAATCCTCGGTCAGGGGATGCTCGGTCTGTGTCAGCAGGTCCAGGTAGACCAGGCTCAGCGTGATGTGCTCCAGCCCACGGCTCTGGCACATCAGCCAGCCGTAAATGCGCAGTTGTGCCCAGTGCAGCGCGTGGTGGTTGGGCGCCATCGTGGCGAGGGACCCGCGAAAGGTCTTGACCTCTTCGAGTTCGTTGTGCTGCGCGTCGTACCCGTCCGCCCGGCCGCGCACGCGCAGCCCCTGGTAATCACCCGACAGGCTGACCTCGGCTTCGTGCTGGGGGCCACGGCGCTGCGCAACCAGCAGGTGGCCTTCGCGGCCCTGCTGCGCAGTCGGCGAGGGCGTGAAACGCAGGTCCAGGTCGCCGGCCTTGGCAGCGAACTCGCACAGGTTGCGCACCGAGACCGTGTACAGCCCATCCAGGGGCAGGGCCTCGGCCATCAGGGCGCGTCCTGCTCCACGAGCATGGCCTGCTCGGGATCGTCGGCCGCCGCCCTTGCCATCGGTGGCAAGGGCGTGGCCTTGGCCAGCGCCATCCAGAGCGCGAATGGCAGATCGGGCACGGCGCGTTGCGGGGCATGGCGCAACACCTCCAGGTGCCCGTCCGGGGCGGCATGCAGCACCCCGCACTCGGGCGGCACCTCGTCGGCCTGCGCGATCGCGCGGCCCTTGCGGTCGCTGCCCAGCACATACCAGCACTGGCCACCGACATCGAGGTAACTGTCGCGCTTGTCGCTGAACTTCAGGTCACCCATCAGGTCGGCGCGGCTGACCTTGATCTCGTGCACCACCGGCTGCAGGTAGGCCGCCACCGTGGTGTTGCGGACCGAGAACACATCGGGCTTGCAGACCTTCCAGCGCGCGGGCTCCTCAGGCGCCGATGGCAGCCGTGCGCGCACACTCAGGTTGGTCCACACCACGCGGCCCGCTCGCAACAGGGACTGTGCAATGCAGTCCACCAGCGCATCGTGCGTCGACATGGCCTGGCGGTTCTTGTGCAACGCCTGCGCCAGGTGGGTGATGCCGGCGTCGGTGAGGCGCACTTTTTCGTGCCCGTCGGGCGTGGGCTGGCGCGCCAGCAGCCCGGCTGCCAGCAGTTCGACCTCCACGCCATCCTGGCAAGGCCAGCCGGCGGAACGGTAGATGTCGCGCAAGCGGCGCGCGTGTGCCCGCCCGAGCAACGGTGTGGCCATCACCAAAGGTGCGCTCTGCGTGGGGCCGGTAACCGGTTGGCTGTTCATGCATCCAGTATAAAACCCGGCGCCATCGCCGTCACGGCAGGCACAATCCGGGGGTTGCCGTTTCAATCGGGGCGACACCAACGCCCGCAATCCCACATGCTCAAGCTCTTTCCAGACCGCGCCGTGCCCAAACGCCTGCGGGACCTCAACAAGATGGGCCTGCTGGCGGACCTGACCCGCCGCGAGATTCGGGTCGTTGACGGTTTCATGCACGAGCGCAAGTACCTGCGCGACGAAGTGATCTTCGACGAAGGTGAACAGGGCGAGGCGCTCTACCTGGTACTTGAAGGGCAGGTGCTGATCTGTCGCCAGGGCCAGAGCGAACAGCAGATTGCGACCCTGGACGCAGGCCAGTTCTTCGGCGAGTTGGCCCTGCTCGATGACGCGCCGCGTTCGGCCCAGGCCCGGGCCGCCGACGACTGCACCCTGCTGGTGCTGTTTCGTGGTGACTTCCAGGGCCTGATGCAATCCCACGGGCTGATCGCCTCCAAGATCGCCATGCAGCTCGCCCGGCACCTGGGCGCGCGGCTGCGCGCGTCGACAAGCGGTGCAGCGCGTCCGTTATGAGGCCGCAGCGTTACCACTCCGGGCCCCTGACCTGGTGCGCCATCCTCGCGGGCACCTGCCTGCTGCTGTTCCTGTTCCAGAAGATTCTCTGGCTGGTTGTGCCCTTCCTGTTCGGGCTGATCATCTATTACCTGCTGTTCCCGTTGCAGCAACGCCTGGTGCTCGGCGGCATGACGCGCGACACTTCAGCCATGCTGGTCAGCGCCGCAGTATTCGCGCTCGCTGCGTTGCTGGGTGTGCTGGCCTTTCCGTGGCTGGGCAGCCACCTGGCGTCGTGGCAAGAGTCGGGCACCCGCTACATCGAAGGCGGGCTTGGTTTTGTGGCCGACACGCTGGCCTGGCTGGAGCGCAACTTCGCCTTCGCCGCGAAGGCCCACCTGAGCCAGCAACTGACGGAGCAGATCAGCGGCCTGGGCGACAAACTGGCCAGCACCTACCTGGCCGACATCGCGCTCACGACGGCCGCCTGGCTGCCCTCGCTGATGCTGGCCCCGTTCCTGGCGTTCTTCTTCCTGCGCGACGGCTGGCGCTTCAAGAAATTTCTCAGCCGCGCCGTGCCGAATGCATTTTTCGAGCGCACCCTGTACCTGCTGGACAAGGTCGATCACACGGCCCGCCTGTACTTTCAGGGGCTGATCAAGTTGACCGTGCTCGACACGGTCTGCCTGGCCCTTGGCCTGTGGGTGCTCGGTGTGTCGGCGCCATTGCTGCTGGGTCTGATCACCGCCGTGCTGGCCTGGGTGCCCTACATCGGCTCCATACTGGGCTGCCTGCTGGTGGTGATGGTCGCCGCCACCGACTATCCCGGCGACGCCAGCGTGGCGTATGGTGCGATCGGCCTGTTCATCGTGGTGCGGCTGCTCGACGATTTCATCTTCATGCCGCTGACCATCGGCCGCAGCCTCAAGCTGCATCCCCTGCTCACCGTGGTGATGATCTTTGTTGGCGGCGCCGTGGCCGGAGTTGCCGGCCTGATGCTGGTGCTGCCCCTGCTGGGCGTGGTGATGGTGCTGGGCGAGACGCTGGGCGAGGTCGTGACCGACCCTCGGCTGCGCGCACGGCATGCTTTCGCCAAACGGCTGCGGCACCACGCGGTCACGCGCGACCTGCCTTCGGGTTGACCCGTAAACCAGGCCCCGCGGGCATCAACCGCGCCGGATCTCGCGCAGCATGAACAGGTAGAGGCCCTCCACCTTCTCGCGGGCCCACGCTGTCTTGCGCAGGAATTTCAGGCTCGACGCCAAGCTCGCGTCGTGCGTGAAACACCGCACCGGTATGCGCACGCCGAGTTCGGCCCAGCCGTAGTGCGCCTGCAACTCGGTGACGATGCGTTCAAGGGTCAGGCCGTGCAAGGGATTGCGCGGCTGCGCCGGTGCCGGGGGTGTCGCGGCCATGGCCGGCTTCAGGGCAACAACTGCGCCGCGTAGGTCTGCGGGTCGATGTTGGCGCCACACACCACCAGCCCCACGGTCTTGCCTTCGAGCCGCTGGCGCAACGGGAACATCAATGCCGCGAGCGCCGCCGCGCCCGCCGGCTCTACCACCAGCTTGGCGACCCGGAAAGTCAGGCGCATGGCGTCGCGGATCTGGTCGTCGGTGACCAGCACCACCTCGTCCACGTACCGCTGGTTCAACGCAAAAGAATATGGCTCGCAGCGCGGCGCACCGAGCGAATCCGCGATGGTGCGCACCGCGTCGATGGCCTGCGGCGAACCGGCCCGGATGCTGCGGCTCAGGCTGTCTGCGCCTTCGGGCTCCACCACATACACGGCGGTGGACGGGCTCATCTGCTTGACCGCGCAGGAAATGCCCGCCGAAAGGCCGCCACCACCAGCGGCAACCACCACCGCGTCAAGCGCCACACCTGCAGCGCGGGTCTGGTCGATGAACTCCAGGCCCACTGTGGCCGTGCCCAAGGCCGTCTTGGGGCCTTCGTAGGGGTGGACGAACACCCGGCCCTCCGAGGCCTCGATCTCCTTGACACGCGCGAACGCCTGGTGCACGTTGTCGACCAGTTCGATGCTGGCGCCGAGTTCGCGGCACACCTGGACCCGGAACGCATTGGCGTTTTTCGGCATGACAACCTTGGCCGTGGTGCCAAGCACCCGGGCGCAGTAGGCCAGCGAGATCGCGTGGTTGCCAGCCGACACCCCGGTGACACCGCGCGACAGTGCCGCAGCATCCAGGTCGAGCATCACCGACAGGGCCCCGCGCGGCTTGAAACTGCCGGTGCGCTGGAACAGTTCCTCCTTGAGCCAGACCCGGGTGCTTGCGCCCACGGCAGCGTCGAGCGCGTGGTCCACCAGCAGGCGGATCGGCGTGGTGAGAACCAGGTCGCCCAGGCGTGCACGGTTGGCGCGGATGGCGTCGATGGTGGGGGGGGTGAATGGCATGGGTTCCACGGATGGCTTTGTAGTTGAGGGAATGCAGCACGGAAAACAAGGCAAGCTTAGCGCAGGACGCGCCGCGGCCGACTCGCTGACTATTTTCCTTTGCGCGCGCGCGTTTCCGTCGCAGGCATCGCGGGATCGGCTGCCAGCTGAACCGTCAGGCGGGGGGAAAGCGCAACTGCGAAAACGCGCGCCCGCGAATAATTGCTTTGCCATGGTTTGCGTAGGCAATACAGCCACCGCATTTGCGCGGACCCACGCCGCAATCGTTGCGCTGGTGGGTGTCTGGTTGCGCGTGACCTCATGCGGGACCATGTCGACGATTTGCACCGGCCACCCAGGTTTGAGCAACAGGTCGAACGCCTGCGCATAGGCCAGTGTGATCAGGGGCCCTGCGTCCGGCAGCAGCAGCGTCGGTGCATCGGCCTGCATGCGACAACCCGGTTACGGTGCCAGTGCATGAAGACCGGCCACCATGGCCAGGGTCGCGCTTTCGGCCAGGCGCGGCATCGGCAGATGCGCCTGCGCCATCAACAAAAACAAATCTTCCTGGCTCTCGATCCCCAGGGCAAGCAGCGTGGTTTTGCCGTCCGCGCGTCCCAGCGAGAAATCCAGCAGGCTCTTGAAATTCTGGTTGCCAGACGCCTCCGCGGCTTCGAAAGTTTCAACCAGATGCCGAAGCTCGGCATTGAACAAGGCATTGATGGAGGTGTCCGATTTGGCAGCAATGACCTTGGCGCGTTTGAGCAGTTCACGGTCCAATGCGCCAGTGAAGTTGACGGTTTGAGTCATGCAGGCCTCCCAGATAAATCACACACAAATCAGTGCAAGCCATATTTATGTGGTGACCCGGCTCACTCCACCAGCCGGTAGCCCACCGCAGTCCCGGTCAGCAGGTGCCTGCGCCACAATTGCGGCATGCAATCACGCACCCATCCCAACCCGGCCTTGTCGAACCAGGCGGTCTGCCCGATCGCGGTGGCCCTTGGTTGATCTTCTGACCAACCCCGGCAGTACCCACCGGCGACTGCTGCTGTTGTCGGCCCTGGGAGCCGGCGTGGCCCGCGCAGCAGGTACACCAGGCATCGCGCGCACGAACACGGCACAACGCGCCATGGTTTTCCCGCGCGACTTCGGCAGCCACCCGGAGCACAACATCGAGTGGTGGTACGTGACCGGGCATGCGCGCTCGGGCAGCGGCGCGCAGGCGCGGGACTTCGGCTTTCAGATCACCTTCTTCCGTGCGCGGGTCGACAACACCCAGCAGATGAAATCGCGCTTCGCGGCGCGCCAGTTGCTGTTTGCGCACGCAGCGCTGACCGATGTGCAGGGTCGCCGGTTCTGGCACGACCAGCGCATTGCCCGGGCCGGCTTCGACGTGGCATCGGCCAGCGAGACCGACACCGCGCTGCGGCTGCGCGACTGGTCGCTGGTGCGCACCAACGGCGTGTACCAGGCGCGTATCAAGGGAGATGATTTCGCGCTGGAGTTGGCTTTCACACCGACCCAGGAGCTGCTGCTGCAAGGTGACAAGGGCGTGTCGCGCAAGGGGCCTGACCCTGGCCAGTCCAGCAACTACTACAGCCTGCCGCAACTGGCCCTCGATGGCACGATCACTTTGCAGGGGCAGCGCTTTGTTGTTGCCGGGGAGGGAGCCCGCCGGGCCGACGCCAGCTTCGGGCCGTCCCGGGGCGCCGCCTGGCTCGACCACGAATGGAGCAACAGCCTGCTGCACCCAGCCGCCGTGGGATGGGACTGGATGGGCATGAACCTGTTCGACGGCAGCGCACTGACCGCATTTCGCATCCGAGACAAGGCCGGCCAGGCCTTGTGGGACGGCGGCTCGTTCCGCCACCCGGGCATGGGCGGCGCGAAGCCTTACATCTTCAGCCGCGGCGAGGCCGCCTTCCAGGCCGTGCGCGGCTGGAAAAGCCCGCTGACGCAGGCGACCTACCCGGTCGAATGGCTGGTTCGCACGCCATCGGACAACTACGTGGTGCGGGCATTGCTGGACAACCAGGAACTCGACAGCCGCGGCTCCACCGGTGCGGTCTACTGGGAGGGCCTGTGCGACCTGCAGGACAGCAACAGGAAACACGTCGGCCGGGGCTATCTGGAGATGACGGGGTACGCCAAGCCGCTGGTGTTGTAGCGCAATCATCGAGCGCCAAACCAACCTGCGGTGGCGGTGCCTTGGGGCCGGCCCATGCGTGCTGGCCCGAGCTTGCCGCGGCAGTGCTCGCAGGGTTTGCTCTTATTCGAATTCATGGCAAGCCGGATACGGGTGGCACAACGCGGGATCAGGCCGGCGTTGCATTCGGCTGCGCGACTGTCCTGCGCCCTGCCGGTTAACTCCTTTCTACGTTCGGCCCTGAGCGGTCGTTCAAAATGCGCTATGCAATGACCGCAGCGCAAGGAGTCGCCCACCAATACCTGCAATGCGGCGGTCCAATTGCATGAGGTTGGGTGCCTGTCACCCGCCGTTCGTGTTCGCCGGCGAACGGCCCTTTGCGGACGTTCGTTGCCTGGTCTGCGTTGGCGTTGGCGTTGGCGTTGGCGCGCGTCGCGTCAGGCGCAGCCCGGCGGGGGCTCATACTGGAGCGGTCGGGCGCTGAACGCGCCGACTGCCCTGTGGTGCTCGCCCGAGGGTCGGGCCGCAGAACTCACTGCGTTCACTTCGTTCTCTGCGTTCGAACAACCGCGGCCAAAATGATGACGAAGTGCGCTGCGCGCACCGACCCTCGAGCTCCGCTCCTCGGCGCTCCAGAAATCGCCCCCGCCGGGCTGCGCCTGCCGCGACGCTGGGCTTTTGGTGTTCGGGGTGTCGGGGTCCGGGTTTCCCTGCTACGCACGCCGACCCAGTCAGCAGGCGGGTCGCACGGGGACAGGGGTCACGGGGACAGGGGTCAGGTCTTGTATTGCAATATCGCAACGCAAGACCTTGCACGGGGACAGGGGTCAGGTCTCAATACTCGTAGTTTAATGCATGATGCGTCATAATTCACTCCATCTAAACGATGGAGGCTGCGATGGCGCGAACCAAAGCTGTGCTTGGTACTGGTGTTCGACTGGCTGACCACGTGAGTGCCGGCCTCTTGGCCCGCGTGTTCCCGGCCGAGGTGGTGAACGAGGTTCTAAATTCTCAAGGCCGCAATTCAAAGCGCGTTAGAAGCTTTCCGGCGGTCGCCGGCGTTTACTTCTGTATGGCTCTGAGCCTGTACCCCGAGGCGGCCTACGAGGAAGTCTTTGCCACCATCTGCCAAGGTCTGGCCTGGGCGGCGCGCTCAGCCAAACCGGCCAGGGTGTCCAGCGTGTCTATCAGCGTTGCGCGCGCCAAGATCGGCGCTGAGCCGCTGCAGGAGTTGTTGCGGCGCTGCTGTGTGCCAATGGCCAATGAGCGGTTTCACCCCGAAGCGTTCTACCGTGGGCTGCGCCTGGTGGCCATGGACGGCAGTCACTTTGAGCTGCCCGACGAAGTCGACAACGTCACCTACTTCGGGCGCCCAGGCAGCCGCACGGGCGTGGCCGGTTACCCGCAGGCGCAGTGCGCTGTGCTGGTGGAGTGCGTCACGCACGGCATCCTGGCCGCCAACCTGGGGCCTTATGCGGCAGGCGAGTGGGCCGTGTGCAAGCCACTGCTGGACGCGCTCAAGCCAGGCATGCTGTGCATGGCAGACCGAGGATTCAATGGCTTTGAGCATTGGCGCCAGGCACGCCAGAGCGGGGCGCAACTGCTTTGGCGCTGCACCAAAAACCGCTTGCTGCCCCGGGTGCAGGAGCTACCCGATGGCTCCTACCTCAGCACCATCATGCCCACGGGTGTGGGCAGGGCGCAGGCCAAGGAACAGGCCATCGTGGTGCGGGTCATCGAGTACACGATGCCGGGCCTGCCAGACGCGCAGCCCAGCTACAGACTGCTGACGTCCATGCTGGACCCTCATGAGGCGCCGGCACTGGAGCTGGCAGCGCTTTACCACGAGAGGTGGCAAGTCGAGGAAGTGTTCGACGAGCTGAAGACGCATCTGCTGCGCAGCCGGCGCGTGTTGCGCAGCAAGAGGCCCGAGCTGGTGCGCCAAGAGTTCTATGGATGGGTACTGGCGCACTACGCGGTGCGCTGGCTGCTGCACGAGGGCGCCACACGTCACAGCATGCCTCACGCCAAGTTATCGTTTGCCGGTCACATCCAGCTACTACGCCGCGAACAGCCCCAGTCAGGGGCCTTTCCCCCCAGAGCGTCCCAGGCTGCGTAAGTGGGCGTGGGACAGAGTGCTTCAAGAGAGCGCGCGACTCAAATCAAGGCAGACGCGAGACCGACGAAATCCACGCATGGTGAAGAGGCGAAACTCCCCGTACAAGCCGTACGACCGAGAGGCAAAGAGACACGAACCCAT
>CAMAWD010000074.1 GCA_945861785.1 Rhodoferax sp. OV413
AGTTCTGCGGCCCGACCCTCGGGCGAGCACCACAGGGTAGTCGGCGCGTTCAGCGCCCGACCGCTCCAGTATGAGCCTCCGCCGGGCTGCGCCTGCCGCGACGCGCGCCAACGCCAACGCCCATGCCAACGCAGACCAGGCAACGAACGTCCGCAATGGGCCGAAAGCAGAAGACGGCCTCAGGCCTGTTGGTCACCTGCATGGCGTGACGCACATACTTTGGAGTACAGGACATGAAGCCGGACAACCACACCATGCACAAGGCGGCACTGCTGCCGATGCGCCGTGCCCTCTATGACTTTGACCCGGTCACGGTGAAGGCCAGGCTCACCGACGTGTTCCACCCCTCTGCCAAAGTGCATCTGGCCTGTCCGTTCGAAGACCTTGATGGGGCGACGGGCCTGTTCGGCCAGGCGCTGGCTCCGCTGCACCAGGCGATTCCCGATCTGGAGCGGCGTGACACCATCGTGGTCGCTGGCCCGAGCCCGGAGGGCGTCGACTGGGTCGGTTGTTGCGGTTACTACACTGGTACCTTCGTCCGCCCCTGGCTCGACATCCCGCCCACCGGGCACCAGGTGGCGATGCGTTTCCACGAGTTTTACCGCATGGAAGGTGGCAAGGTCGCCGAAATGCAGGCCCTGTGGGACATCCCCGAAGTGATGTTGCAGGCCCGTGCCTGGCCGATGGCCCCGGCGCTGGGGCGCGAGTGGCAGGTGCCAGGCCCGGCCACGCAGGACGGTCTGGTCCAGGGGCCGTGGAACCAAGAGGCCTCGGTGGCCAGCCGCCAGTTGGTGCTCGACATGCTCGCCGGTCTGTCGCGGTATGCCGCCGGCGGCGTGGCGGCGATGGAACTCGAGAAATACTGGCATCCACGCTGCAACTGGTACGGCCCATCGGGCATCGGAACCGGGCGTGGCATTGCGGGTTTTCGCAACTGGCACCAGATCCCGTTCCTCAACGGCATGCCGGACCGCCAGGGCACTGGCGGCAAGGGTGAGTTTTTCGCCGACGGCGATTTTGTAGCGGTCAGCGGCTGGCCCAACATGCGCGCGACGATCACCGGCGACGGCTGGATGGGCATCGCACCCGCCGGCCAGAAGATCACCATGCGCAGCCTGGACTTCTGGCGCTGCGAAAACGGCCTGATCCGCGAGAACTGGGTGCTGGTCGATCTGCTGCATGTTTACAAACAGATCGGCGTGGATGTGCTGGCGCGCCTGCGGGAGTTCAACAAGGCCAGGATGTGAGGCCAATGACCGGCTTGCCGTTCGTCACCTCTTTGATGACCGCGGCCTGCGGGTCGGATGTATTCCCCTATTGCGGCGCCAGCACCTCAATGACCTGTCGCCCGTTCTTCCGGTAGACCGAAAAATCGCTGTCCAGCGTCAGCACGGCGCTTTGCGGGTACAACTCTGCCAATCGCACCAGGCACGCGTCTGCAAGGGACATGGGCACTTGTGCGTAGCGCCGCGTCATTACAAGGATCGCGCCGTGTTGGTCCGCCAGTTGCAGGCCGATCTTCAGAAAGCCGTCGGCGATCATTTCGATCAAGGCGACGCGCGCACCAGGCAGGTCGCGTGTGAGGTATGTGGCTTCCGCCAGCACCGCCTCGCAGGTAATCATCGGGGGCGCAATGTCACGCAACTGTTGGACCACCCATGCGTGTGCACGATCACGCTTGTTGAGCAGGGCTACCAGTGGGCCGGTATCGACGATGACGCGTTGCTTCACTTGCCGAAGCCGCGCAGATGGTCGGGATTGGTGGCCAGATCTTGTGGGCCTTCCACCAAGCCAATCCATCGGCTGGCGCGTTCGGCGCAAGAGGCGTTCGGCGCCTTGACGTCCGACTTCAAGTACGTTTCCAGCGCGGTTCGGACGATGTCGCTTTGGCTGGACGCGCTGGTTCTGGCGCGCTGGGCCAAGTCGTGAAACAACGGGTCGGGCAGCTTGATGGAAATGGCCTTCATGCCTGAATTGTAATTCGCAGATGCCAAAAAGATAATACCAACTTGCAGCCTTCACTCGTCCAGAAAATTCCCCGCCGCAGCCTGCACCCGCAAGGCAGCAGTATCCAACCTGACCCAGCGCGAGTCGTGCCTGGCGGCCGAAGCCGTGTACCTGCCGGGTGCGCAGCGTTGCTTTCGAAGCCCTGCGCGTGTTGCACACCGCTTGTCATGCTCCAATCGCTGCATGATCCAACTTGGCTGTATCGCAGACGACTTCACCGGCGCCACCGACCTGGCCAACAACCTGGTGCGTGCGGGTTTCCGGGTGGTGCAATGCATCGGTGTGCCGGACGGGCCGCTGGCCACCGACGCCGATGCCGTGGTGGTGGCGCTCAAGTCGCGCACGATCGCGCCGGCCGACGCTGTCGCACAGTCGCTGGCGGCGCTGGCCTGGCTGCGCGCTCAGGGCGCGCAGCAGATCTACTTCAAGTACTGCTCCACCTTCGACAGCACGGCGCAGGGCAATATCGGCCCGGTCACCGAGGCGCTGATGGACGCGCTCGGCGCGGCATTCAGTATCACCACGCCGGCGTTTCCCGACAACCAGCGCACCGTCTTCAAGGGTCACCTGTTCGTGGGTGACGTGCTGCTCAGCGAGTCGGGCATGCAGAACCACCCGCTCACGCCCATGACCGACGCCAACCTGGTGCGGGTGATGCAGGCGCAGTGCCGGCGCAAAGTGGGATCGTTGCCGTATGCAGTGGTGGCGCGTGGCGCCGACGCCGTGCGCGCGGAAGTCGAGCGGCTCCGGCAAGGTGGCATTGGTATTGCCGTGGTGGATGCGCTCAGCAATGAGGATCTGCTGCGCCTGGGGCCGGCCCTCAAGGGCATGCCTTTGCTGGGCGCCGGCTCGGGGGTCGCGATCGGGCTGGGGCAAAACTTCGTGCTGGGGCATTCCGCTGTGGCCAATGCCCTGCCGCCCGCGCAGGGACTGCGGGCGGTGATTGCCGGCAGCTGCTCGCTCGCAACCAACCGCCAGGTGGCGGATTTTGTTGCCCGTGGCTTGCCGGCAATGTCCATCGACCCGCTGCGCATCGCTGCCGGCGTGGACGTGGCCGCCGAGGTGCTGGCCTGGGCCGCTCCGTTGTTGCAGGCGGGCCCGTTGTTGGTGTATTCCACTGCCGAACCTTCCGCGGTGAAGGCCACGCAAGGTGCGCTGGGTGTCGAGCGCGCGGGGCTCCTGGTCGAGGCCACGCTGGCCCGCATTGCGGCCGGCCTGGTGGGCTTGGGTGTGCGCCAGCTTGTGGTTGCCGGCGGCGAGACCTCGGGTGCCTGCGTGCAGGCGCTGGAGGTGCGCCAGCTGAAGATTGGCCCGCAGATCGACCCGGGCGTGCCGTGGTGCCATGCGACCTGCGCCCTGGCCGGCAGCGACGGCCTGCACCTGAGCCTGAAGTCGGGCAACTTCGGCACCGACGATTTTTTCACCAAGGCGTTCACCGTCCTGCCATGACCGAAGCGGAAGCACGCGACGAGATCTGCCGGGTGGGAAAAAGCCTGTTCGAGCGCGGGTATGTGCATGCCAGCGCCGGCAACATCAGCGTGCGCCTGGGCGACGGGTTCCTGATCACGCCCACCGATGCCTGCCTGGGTTTCTTGCAGCCGCAGCAACTCGCCAAGGTCGACCTGGATGGCCGGCAGCTCAGCGGCGACAAGGCCAGCAAGACGCTGGCCCTGCACCGGCGCATCTACGAAAGCACGGCTGGTTTCCGGGAGCCGGCACGCTGCGTCCTTCACACCCACAGCACGCATTGTGTGGCGCTCACGCTCGAAGCGCATGGCGAGGAGTTGTTGCCGGCGATCACGCCGTATTTTGTGATGAAGGTCGGCCATGTTCCGGTGGTGCCCTACCACCACCCTGGCGACCCGGCCGCGGCCGAATGGGTGGCACAGGCGATAACGCGTTATGCCGCCCGGGGTGTCGAGCTGCGTGCCGTGATGTTGGAACGTCTCGGCCCCAACGTGTGGCACACCTCGCCGGCGCGGGCCATGGCGGTGCTGGAAGAACTGGAAGAAACCGCGCGCCTGTGGAGCCTGAGCCGCGGGTGCGCCGCGCCGCTCGACGCGGACCAACTGGACCAGCTTCGTGGGCAGTTCGGTGCGTCGTGGTGAGTGCGGGCAGGCAGAGCCGCAGCGGTGAACCCGGCATGGGCGGTTTGCCATGCTTGCTGATGCTTGCAGGTACCCTGTGTGACCATCGGGTCTTCACCCGCCAACGACGCGCCCCAGTGCCGCCTTGCCGCGCTGGCGCGGTCGGTGAATCACGCCATCCGCGGCGCCTTTGCTGCCTGAACGTCGATTGCCGCTGCCACGATGGGTTTTGCCCACTGCGGCACCCGGCCAAGTGCAATGTGCGACACGATGCGGCCCGCGGCCATGTGTACCAGCAGCACGGGCCGCGGAGGCTGCCCCTTTTTGGGATCCGCGTCGGCGCTGTTGTCGAACACGCGCAGGCTGGCCAGACGCCGCAACAGCCTGACGAGGTTGGCGCGGCTGTTCACGTAGCGCTCGCGAATCTTCTGCTCAGGGATGTCGTGACCGCCCGCGGCGACGCACTCTTTGACGCGTTGCATGTGCAACTCCGGGGACGACAAGCCCGCATACCAGACGTGAACCTGCGCACCTGCCCCGGCCAGCAGCATGTCCGTCAGCGTGGTTGCGCCCAGCGTGGTTTCGAACGCGAAGTTGAGGCCCGAACCAAGGGCGCGCGCCAGTCCGTCACGGCCCATTGCCCAGGCATGTGCATTGGCCGACTGCTGGTCCATGCCAGGATTTGACTGCCGCAACGCGTGCGCAGCGAGGTCGGGATTGAAGCAGGGTACGTTGCGTGCGAGCAAGGCCGCTCCGCCAATGCTGCTTTTGCCGGCGCCATTGACGCCAGCCAGAACAAATACCTGTGCCGTCACTACGCGGCCTTGGGTGTCTTCACGGCCCGGCCGGCCTTGCGTGTGCCACCGACTGCGCGCACGGCGGCTTCACCCAGCGCTTCTGGCCCCATGGCAAATGCATCGGCCATGGCTTGGGCGGAATCGGGGCCTTGCATACGCGCAAACATGTCATCGAACTGGCGTGTGAGGGCGTCAAGGTTCGGCGCGGCGGCCTGCTCCAGTTTGAGGTAGCGGTCTACCGACATGAGTACCATGGTTGGCTCATCGTGGCGCGTGATGACGATGGCACCTTCGGCCATGACGGTGCGCGTGACCTTCTGCATGCCGGTCACCAGCGATGTGGCGGAGATGCTGGGCAAGGTGCGCGCCAGACGCTCCAGGGAGTCGGGACGGGAGGACAAAACAGCGGCCATGCGAATACGCCAATATGACCAATTTATGTATTTGAGCCATTTTGCGTGCTTCACTGTGCATTGAAACGACCTCCGCCCGCCGTGCCCCGGTGCTCAGGCCGAGGCTGCCTGTGACGGGGTAAAGACCGCATAGGTTCCCGTGGCCTTGGCCAGCAGCACGTCGCCGGCAAAGGCGCTCGACTCCAGATACGCCACGCGTTTGCCGCGATTGACCAGCACGGTGCGGCACACGATATCGCCCCGCGACTGGGCCTTGAAATAAGTCATCTTGATCTCGATCGTGGCGCACAGTTCACCCGGCGCAAGGGTCGGGAACACGGCCGCGCCCATGCCGGTGTCGGCCATGGCGTACAACACCGCACCATGCAGCACGCCATTGGGGTTGAGGTGCTGCGGCTGGACCGCGAGGCGAGCGGTGCTCTCGCCGGGCGCGGCCGGCTCCATGGAAAAGCCGACATGGTCGGCAAACGGGTTGCTTGTCGTGTTGAGGCCGTTGGAACTGTTGGTCATGGAAGGTCGTCGGGTCGGGTCGGGGAGGGCGGAGGCTGCCCTGGCAGGCAATACTACTGGAACACCTCGTGCGCGCAGGCCCTCCGGCCGGCAGAAAAAGTGGGTCTGCGCCGGGCAGGCGCATTCTAGGCCGGCTGCCCGAAAACGGCAGTCAGGGTGTATCCGGGAGGCACCCGACACACTGGTACATTAGGCTGGAACCACGCACAGGTTCTTGTAGCCACTTACCCATGCCCTCGCCGATTCAATCTGCGCCTGCGCGCCTGCCCGCCAAGTGAACATCGTGATCCTGGGTGCCGGGCGGGTGGGTGAAAGCGTCGCCGAAAGCCTGGCGTCGGAAAAGAACGACATCACCATCATCGACACCGACCCGGCCCGCCTGCACGTGCTGCAGGAACGGCTCGACCTGCGCGGTGTGGTCGGCAACGGCATCCAGCCGTCCGTGTTGCAGGATGCCGGCATCGAGGATGCCGACCTGTTCATTGCGTGCGCGCCCATGGACGAGACCAACCTGGTGGCCTGCAAGGTGGCGCACGAGCGCTTCAAGGTACCGACGCGCATCGCGCGCATCCGTTCACCCGAGTTCCAGGATGGCGAACGCATCCTGGGCAAGGACGGCTTCGCCGTAGACCAGGTGATCTGCCCTGAGGAGAGTGTCACCAGCTACATCCGCAAGCTGATCGAGTACCCGGAGGCGCTGCAGGTGCTCGAGTTCGCCCACGGGCTGGTGAGCCTGATCGCTGTGCGTGCGGTCGCCGGGGGGCCGCTGGTGCAGCACAGCCTGGCCGAAATCCCGGCGCTGGTGCCCGGGGCGCTGATGCGCATCGTGGCCATCTACCGCGACAACAAGGTGTTGCTGCAGCTCGACGGCGACACCCGCATCGAGCCCCATGACGAGGTGTTCGTGCTGGCTGCCACTTCCGATATCCGCTCGGTGCTCGGCGCCTTGCGCAAGATGGACAGCCCGGTGCACCGCATCATGCTGGCCGGTGGGGGCAAGGTTGGCCTGCGCCTGGCGCGCGAGATTCACGACAGCTACCAGATCAAGCTGATCGAAGCCAACCTGCTGCGCTGCGAATACCTGGCAACACAACTGCCCTCCAGCGTGCTGGTGCTGCAGGGCGATGCCACCGACGAGGACCTCATTGGCGACGAGAACGTGGCCGGGATGGACTTGTTCGCCGCACTCACCAGTGACGACGAGGACAACATCATGGCCTGCCTGCTGGCCAAGCGCATGGGCGCACGGCGCGTGTTGGCCCTGATCAACCGCAAGGCGTATGCCGATCTGGTGCAGGGTACGCAGATCGACATCGCGATCTCGCCCGCCCATGCCGTGATCGGCGAACTGCTGGCCTATGTGCGCCGCGGCGATGTCGAAGCCGTGCACTCGCTGCGCCGGGGCGCGGCCGAGGCACTGGAGGCCGTCGTGCGCGGCGACCGCAAGACCAGCCGCATGGCCGGGCGGCGCATCGAGGAGATCGGCCTGCCCTCGGGCGCGCAGGTCGGCGCCGTCGTGCGCGGGCTGCACCGCCCGGACGGCAGCGACGCCAACGGTGATGCGATTCCGCAGGTGATCATCGCGCACCACGACACCGTGGTCGAAACCGGCGACCATGTGATCGTCTTCGTGCACGGCAAACGCATGGTGCGCCAGGTCGAGAAGCTGTTCCAGGTCAGCGCGACCTTCATGTTCTGACGCCATGGGCACGCTGGCAGTCGTTGCACTGGTCGGCCGCATGGTGCTGCTGTTCAGCCTGCTGACACTGGTGCCACTGGCCTTTGCGTGGTTCGGCCAGGATCGGGGGCAGTCGGCCTTCATGACCGCGACGGCGGTGACCTTCACCGCAGGTGTCCTCATGAGCCTGACCACACGCCGCTTCCGGCGTGAACTGCAACCGCGGGACGGCTTCCTGCTGGTCACGCTGACCTGGCTGGTGCTGCCGGCGTTCGGTGCCCTGCCGCTGTGGCTTGCCATCCCCGACCTGAGCGTGACGGACGCCTACTTCGAGGCCATGTCGGCCTTCACCGCCACCGGGGCCACCGCGCTGAGCGGGCTCGATGCGCTGCCGCTGTCGGTCAACGTGTGGCGCTGCTTCATGATGTTTGTCGGGGGCCTGGGCATCATCGTTCTGGCGGTGGCCATCCTGCCGATTCTGGGCGTGGGTGGCAGCCAGCTGTTCAAGGCCGAAACCGCCGGCCCGATGAAGGACCAAAAACTGACCCCGCGCATCGCCGAGACGGCGCGCGGCATCTGGGTCGCTTACGGCCTGCTTTCGGTTGCATGCATGCTGGCTTATCGCTGGGCCGGCATGAGCTGGGTCGACGCCTTCATGCACATGTGCAGCACGGTGAGCCTGGGAGGTTTTTCCTCGCGCGACGCCAGCTTCGGGCATTGGGATTCGCCGCTGATCGAGGGCGTGGCCATGGTCTTCATGCTTCTGTCGGGCGTTAACCTTTTGTTGTATTACGCAGTCTGGCGCAAACGGTCCATCGGTGTGTTGTGGCGCAATGTCGAGGTGCGCATGTTTTACGGCGTACTGGCTGGCAGCATCCTGCTGATTGCCGCCTACCTGGTCGCCACGGACGTGCACCCGAACGTCCAGGATGCCATGCGGCGCACGGCCTTCCACGTGATCTCGGTGGCGACCACCACCGGCTATGCCTCCTACGACTACGCGCAGTGGCCGTTGTTCGCGTCCCTGCTGATGATCCTGCTGGGCTGCTTTGCCACCTGCGCCGGGTCCACCGGTGGCGGCATCAAGATGATCCGCATGCTGCTGCTGATGGCGCAGGCGCGGCGCGAGTTGGTGCGCATCGTGCATCCCCGCGTGGTGAACCCCATCGTGATCGGCGGGCGCGCCATCGATGACCGCACGATCCAGGGCGTGATCGCCTTCATGATGCTGTACGGCGCCACGCTGGTGGTGCTGACGATGGTGTTGCTGTTCAGTGGGCTCGACGTGGTGACCGCCTTCACCGCCGTGATCGCCTGCGTGAACAACATCGGCCCGGGGCTGGGTGATGTCGGCCCGGCGGTCAACTACGGCGGCCTGGGCAACTTCCAGACCTGGGTCTGCACGCTCGCCATGATACTCGGGCGCCTGGAGCTGCTCTCGGTGATGGTGCTTCTGGTGCCGCAGTTCTGGCGCAAGTGAGCGCGGATGCCACCCAGAGCCCCGTGGTTTGCGGCCCTCGCACGGCAACACCGCAGCTACTTGTTCAACCCGCGCGCCTTCATGAACCGCCAGGCCTTGAGCGCGAGGAGGACCATGGGAGCGATGTGCCAAAGCAGATCGAACATGTCGATGGGCCGTGTCAGCGTGCCCTGCGACAACATGCGCACTTTCTCCACCAGATGGGGCTCCGGGCTGATCGGCGCAATGGCCATCCAGACCGTGATCGGGATGAGCAGGTAAAAGGGAATCCTGTCGAGCCAACGCATATCGTTCCTTCATTTGCAGGGCCATGCCGTAGGGGTGATTGTCACTTCACCGTCACTGGTCCGGGGCTCGCACCACTCGAGCCCCGGACCTTCTCGTTGGCGCGCGGAGGTCAAGCATTCGCCGCTCGCTTGGTGGCGTTCCGTTAGGTGTGATTCAGAATCGGCCCACCATGACGGTGGCACCTTTACGAAGGTTCACCCGTGGTCTGCGGCCCCGCTGGTACCTCGGGGCATGGCGGCAGCGCCGTGGGCAGCCACCAGTTCGCGGCCCGGGCAGGCCACCACCTGGCACCGGCGGTATTGTCCACGGGTCGCAATGTGTTCGAGGCTTTTGGGGATGGATTCAGCCTGCTCGCGTTGGGCGCGGAGCCGGCGCGCTGGCAAGCTTTCGTTGCGGCGGCTGGCGCCATGGGCTTGCCCCTGACCGCGGTCCAGGATACGCGCGAGGACGAGCGTGAACGCTACCGGTGTAGCCTGGTGCCGGTGCGCCCGGGCCAGTTCGCAGCGTGGACCGGCGAGGCGGTGTCGGAGCCGGAGGCCGCGGGCAATCCTGCGCTGGGTGAGCGGCTGTGCCGATAGCTTGACGCCTTGACGCAGCCTATGCACCGCCGACCTGCTGGCGCGCCGGTGAGTCCGGCAACAACTGCGCCGAGCCGCGCTCGTGCAGTGTCCCGGCCAGCAGCACCTGCCGCGATGGCATCGGCAGGTCGTCCACCTGCTGGCGAAACAGCAGGGCTGCGGCGTTGGCCATCTGCTCGAAAGGCTGGCTCACGGTGGTGAGCAGGTAGGCGGGCCGGCGGCCGGCCGGGATGTCGTCGAAACCCACCACCGACACATCGCTGGGGATACGCAGCATGAGCGCAAACCGCGCGGCGTCGAGCACTCCCAGCGCCATCGCGTCGTTGGCGCAAAAGACCACCTCCGGTCGTGGGCTCAGCGTGCGCGGCGCTGGGGCGACCAGGAGTTTCATGGCGGCCGCGTGGCCCGATTCATAGTGGTAGTCGCCCTCGTACTTCTGCACGCCCTTGATCCCGAGTTCCGCCAGCCGTGCCAGGAAGTTGTCGACCCGCAACGTGGACACCGGGCCGTCACGCGGGCCCGTGACAACCGCGAACCTGCGGTGGCCGGCGGCGAACAGGCGCGACGCGAGCAGCCGCGCGGCGCTCGCGTGGTCACAGGCCACCTGGAGCACGTCGGGGTCGCCACTGTGGCGGTTGAAGAGCACCACCGGCCGCTGGCGCAGATGGGCCCGCGCCAGATCGACCTGGGACAGCCCCACACACGACACCACGCCGTCGACCCCGAAAGACAGGGCCTTGTCCAGCGCGAGGCTGCCCTCGCTTTCGCGTGTGCAGGGAAACAGCAATGGCTGGAACCCCTGCCTCAGCAGCGCTTGCGCAAGCAGGATGAGGACGTCCGGTGTGTCCCTTTGGGTGGCCTCGGTCAGCAACACCCCGGCCAGCCCGGAGCGCTTGGTGATCAGGCTGCGGGCCACCGCGTTGGGCTGGTAACCGAGCGCCGCCGCCGAGGCCAGGACGCGGGCGCGGGTGTCGGGCGAAATCGGCGAAACAGCCTGGAAGGCGCGCGAAACCACGGCTTGCGACACGTCGGCATGGCGCGCTACATCGTAGGAGGTTGGTGCATTGAGTTTGCGCCTTACCATGAAATCGAATTCATATCAGGGTATTCCCGATTTTTCGTTGAAGAGTATTGGGTTTTGAAGTGTAATTCCTGTTCACGAAGGTATTGTGAATGAATTCGAATTCAATCCACTGGAGACAAACATGAAACGTCGCGACATCCTGCAAGCCACGGCCGCTGGCATGGGCGGGGCGCTGGCGCCCTGGGCATTTGCGCAGAACACCGGCGCCCTCAAACCCGGCAAGCCTTATGCCGGCACCGAGGTGAACCTGCTGACGGTGGTCGCGCCCCAGTTCAAGGCGCATGAGGCCCGGTTGGCGGAGTTCGAAGCACTCACCGGCATCAAGGTCAAGTACCAGTACGTGCCATTTGCCAACACGCGTGAAAAGCTCACCGCCGAACTGGTCGGCCAAAGCGCTCAGTACGATGTGCTGAGCACCATGGATGTGTGGGGGCCTTCGTTGTACAACCTGTTCGAACCCTTGAACGGCATGCTCGCCGAAAAGAAGATCGACCTCGAATCGCGTTACCCCTACGCGCACCTGCGTGCCTCGCGCGATGGCAACGGCAACGGCAAGAACCTGCTGGGTTTCCCGATCCGTGGTCATGTGCAACTCATGTTCTACCGCAAGGACATCTTCGACAAACTTGGCCTCAAGGCCCCCAACACCTGGGACGAGATGGTCGAGTCGGGCAAGACCATCGCAGCCAAGACCGACATGGCTGGCGTGGCCATGTATTACGGCAAGACCGCCGGTCAGAACCTGATGATCTGGTTCAATTACCTGTGGGGCATGGGCGGTGACTTGCTTGACGCCAAGGGCCAGCCCGCATTCAACAGCCCGGCCGGTGTCGCCGCCACCCAGGCTTACATCGATGTCATGCTCAAGCACAAGGCTGCACCTGTGGCCTCCGCGTCGTTCAACGAAACCGATGCAGTGAATTCCGTGGCCCAGGGCAAGAGCGCCATGGTGCCGGTGTGGTGGTGGCGTTATGCCAGCCTGGTGGATCCGAAGGTGTCCACGCTCAAACCCGAGCAGGTCGCGTTTGCCCCGCTGCCCAGCATGCCAGGCAAACCGAACACCACCTATACCAACACCTGGTTCTACGGCATCAACAAGAACTCGAAGAAGAAGGCCGCCGCGATGGAGTTCCTGACCTGGTTGTCCAACCCGGACATCGAGCGTGGTGTGTTGCTGGACAAGAGCATGAACGAGGTGGTGGCCATGCAGACCAAGAATCTGCTCGATGCCGATGTCAACGTGCGTTACAACGGCATGCACGTGTTTGCCGCGCAGGCCCTCAAGGGCGCCAAGGGCACACCGCTGTTCCCCCAGTGGCCGCAGGTCAGCGATGTACTGGAGGCGAGCATCAGCGAACTTGCATCCGGCAAGGCGCAGGTCAAGCCCACGCTGGACGACGCAGCGGCGCGCGTGCGCAAGGCCATGCGCGCCTGATGCCGCTGGCTGGCCGCAGGCATGGTGATCACCTGGCAATTGCGGGTTGTGCATGAAGCGTTTGCCAGTCCATTGGGTGCTGCTGGCGCCCGCTTTGCTGTTCGTGGGCGCCATGGCCCTTTTCCCTCTTGGGTACTCGCTGATCCTGAGTTTCCGCGAATGGAAACTGGCCAAAAGCAGCACCGCCGGTGACTTCGTCGGGCTGCAGAACTACACCAACCTGCTTACCGACGACCCGGATTTTTTCGAGGCAATCCGGGTCACTGGAATCTTCATCACCGCCGACGTGCTGCTCACGGTGGCGGTCGCATTGGGTGCGGCCTTGTTGTTGCACCGTGCCGGGCGCTTGAACTCGCTGGCGCGCACCTTGCTTATCCTGCCGTTCGTCATGAGCCCGGCCCTCATCGGCATTTCGTTCCGGTTCTTCCTGAATGCCGAGTACGGTGTGGTCGCGCATGCCATCGGCGTCGTCTTCCCCGCCATGAAAGACACGGTCTGGCTGGCGGATGCGACGCTGTCGATGGTCGCCATAGTTGCCTCCGACGTCTGGCACTGGGCGCCCTACATGACGCTGGTCATGCTGGGCGGTCTGGCTTCGATCCCGACCGAGACCCAGGAGGCCGCACGCATCGACGGCGCCAGCAATTGGGCGGTGTTTCGCGACATCACCTGGCCGCAGTTGTTGCCGGTCGTGGCTGTGGTGCTGGTGCTCAAGACGGTGTTCGCACTCAAGGCGTTCGACACCATCTACACCCTGACCAATGGCGGTCCCGGCAACGCCACCAAGACACTCGCCTACTTTGTGTATGAGCAGGGTTTCAACTACTACGACATGGGTTACGCCGCAGCCTCTGCCTACCTGCTCACGGCGGTGTTGCTGGTGCTGGCAGGTTTTTACCTTCGCCTGGTTTTTGCGAAGGCGAGGTAGCCCGTGGACATCCAGGCGATGCGTTCTCCGACCGGGCGGCTGCTGATTCCCGGGTATCTGGCGCCGGCGCATGAAAGGGCCGGCCACTGGTTGGGCCAGTTGCTGGTGTTCATCGGCATCACGGCGATTTTGCTGCCGATCGCGTGGATCGCGCTCACGGCGTTCAAGCTGCCGCGCGATGTCTATACGCTCAACGCCGCCTTCAATTTCACCCCCACCCTGGAAAACCTGCAGACGGTGTTCCAGCACCCCTGGAGCCTGGGCTCCAAGATCATCAACAGCTTCGTGGTGGCAGGCGGCACCGTATTGCTTGCGATCCCGATGGCGACCATGGCGGCCTACGCATTCTCGCGTTTCGACTTTCGGTTCAAGAAAAGCATCTTCCTGGTGGTGATCGCCTCGCAGTTCATTCCTGCGGCGGTGATCGTGCTGCCGTATTTTCTGATGTTCAAGCAACTCGGCCTGCTCGACACACGCAGCGCGCTGGTGCTGGTGAACATGTCGATCGTGTTGCCCTACGCGGTATGGATGATGAAGGGCTTCATCGATGCGGTGCCCATGGAGATCGAGGAGTCGGCCATGGTCGACGGCGCGCACCGGGCGCGCGTGATCTGGGAGATCGTCGTGCCCACGGCGCTGCCGGGCATCATCACTGCGGCGGTGTTCAGCTTCACCCTGACCTGGAACGAGTTCCTGTTTGCACTCATCATCAGCAAGCAGGATGCACTCACGCTGCCGATCGGCCTGATCGGCTTTCGGACCGAGCGCGGAGACCTGTGGGAGCTGATGGCGGCTGGCGGCATCTTGATCACCGCCCCGATGTTCATCATCTCGCTGCTGGTGCAGAAGCAGTTCATCCAGAGCCTGACGGCCGGTTCGGTGCGTTAGGCCGGAACCAGAACGTTCCATGACCCAGATATCCCTTCGCGGACTGCACAAGAGTTTCGGCGCGACCCACGTCGTGCGCGACCTCAACCTCGACATTGCCGATCAGGAATTCCTGGTGTTGCTCGGGCCGTCGGGCTGTGGCAAGACCACCACCATGCGCATGGTCGCCGGGCTGGAGCAGGCCACCCATGGCGAGATTGCGTTCGACGGCAGGCGCGTCAACGAGGTGCCCACGCAGCAGCGCGACGTTGCGATGGTGTTCCAGAACTACGGCCTGTATCCGCACATGACCGTGGCCGAAAACATCGCCTATCCGCTCAAGCTGCGAGGTGTGAATGGCACCGAGCGACAGGCGGCTGTAAAGCGAGCCGCCGAGAGGGTCGAACTTGGCCCCTACCTGCAACGCCGCCCGCGTGAACTCTCAGGTGGTCAGCGCCAGCGGGTGGCGCTGGCGCGCAGCATCGTGCGCACGCCCAAGGTGTTCCTGATGGACGAGCCCCTCAGCAACCTGGACGCCAAGCTGCGCGTGGCGATGCGCGCCGAGATCAAGCACCTGGCCTACGAACTGCAGGTCACCACCATCTACGTGACGCACGACCAGGTCGAGGCCATGACGCTGGCCAACCGGGTGGCCATCATGAAGGACGGCGTGATCATGCAACTGGCGCCGCCCGAAGACATTTACAACGACCCGGTCAATGTGTACGTGGCAGGTTTCATCGGCAGCCCGTCCATGAACCTGATCGAGGTCAACGCCGAGCCCACGTGGGCGACCGCCGAGAACGGCGTTCGTATCCAGGTGAGCGCCCCGCGCCAGGGAGCGCTCACCATGGGTATCCGTGCCGAAGACATGCAACTGACCAGCGCCCAGGACGCCAACTTCTCGGCCGAGCTGTTCGCCTTCGAGTTGCTGGGCGACTCCACCATGGTCACCATCAAGTTCGGCCACACCGGCGTGGCGGTCAAGGGCGACAAGAACCTGCGCCTCAAGTTCGGCGACCGCGTGGGTGTGCGTTTCGACCCAGCCCGCCTGTACTGGTTCGACAGCAACACCGGGCTGCGCATTCGTTGAATGCCTGCAGTTTGCCCTGACCGCCAATGCCCACCGACGACCTTACCATCCAATTTTTCTGGAGCATCCATGTTGACCGAAGAGCAAATCCGTGAACGTTTCATCCCCTTCAGCGGCCTGCGCTATACCACCGAGGCGTTCATCGACTACCGCATCCCTGGCTGCGCACCCAAGAAGAACTATGCCTTGATAGGGCCGGGTGTTTCGCAAAACCCGAACCAGCCGGTGAGCCTGCGCGAGAAACACGGCTTTCAGCTCGGTGGTGTCGCCATGCCGCCCGGCAAACGCAACCCGCCGCACATGCATTTCACCGCCGAGGTGTTCATCTGCACCAAAGGCCACTGGGACCTGCACTGGGGGTTCAACCCCGATGTGCAGAAGGCAGGCATCGGCCCGGGGGACATCGCCAGTATGCCGACCTGGATTTACCGGGGCTTCCAGAACACCGGCGACGTCGAGGGTTTCATGTTCACCGCCCTGGGCCGCGATGACACCGGCGGCATTCTGTGGGGGCCCGACACGCTGGAGGCTGCGCGCCAGCAAGGTGTGCACCTTACCGAAGACTACCGCATCATCGACGAGCAGCTGGGCCAGAAATGGGACGACTCCGAGCGCCGGCTGCAACCCATGACACCGGCCGAGATCGCCGCGCTGCGCAGCTGGACGCCCGAGCAGATGGGCCGGCGTGTGGTGCGATTTGCGGGGCTCGACTGGTCCGCGCGCGCGCTGCTGGACTCTGCGGTGCCCGGGTGCGGCGCGCAGATGGCGCCCGTGATCGGCCTGGGCATGACCCAGGACCGCAACCACGCGGCCCCGGTGCTCAACTCGCACGGCTTTTCGATCGAATGGCTCAAGCTGCCTGCGGGTGGTGGTGTGTCGCGCCACCGGCTGCAGGACAAGCAGGTGCTGGCCGTCTACCAGGGCGCGGTCGACATCGCGGTCGAATCGGGGAGTGCGGTCGTGCAGAGCTTGGCCCGGGGCTCGGACGAGGGTTGGGACAGTTTTGCCATGCCAGCCGATTGTTGGCGCAGCTACCGCAACCCGGGCGACACCGACGCCGTGGTGCTGGTCATGACCCCGGGTGATGGCCGCAAGACGATCGAATGGTCGCCTGACGTGGTCGCCGCGGCGGGTGCCCTGGACCACGCCATCGATGCCAACGGTTTTGTCGGCGCCAAGCGGTTCGTCGACCGTTCGCAGCGCTGAGCGCAGATCTATCCCTTTTTTTTGCAAAGTCTGGAGACACACATGGCACAACGCATTCTTACCACCCACGTCGGCAGCCTGCCCCGCCCCGAACATGTGGTGACCCAGCTGTTCGCGCAGGACAGCGGCCTGAACTACGACGCTGCCGAGTTCGATCGGGTCATGGCCGCCCAGGTGGCCGACGTGGTGGCACGCCAGGCCGGTTCGCATGTCGATGTGGTGAGTGACGGCGAGATGAGCAAGATCTCCTACGCCACCTACATCCGGCACCGCCTGACCGGCTTCGAACTCGGTGAGATGCCGCGCGCCGTGCCGCGGGATCTGGACGACTTCCCCGACTTCAAGGAACGCCTGGCCAAACTCGGCGCCACGCCCAAATACCACCGCCCGATCTGCACCGGGCCGATCGCCGTGAAAGACCTGAGCGGACTGCACAAGGACATCGCCAACCTGCAGGCCGCCTGCGTGGCGGCCGCTGCCCCGGGTCTGCCTCCACTGCGCGCGTTCATGAACAGCGCTTCACCCGGTGTGATCGCCGTGTTTCAGCCCAACAAATACTACGCCAGCACCGAGTTGTACCTGCAGGCGCTGGCCGATGCGATGGCCACCGAATACGAAGCCATCCTCGCTGCCGGGCTCGACCTGCAGATCGACGCGCCCGACCTGGCCATGGGCCGGCACATCAAGTTCCGTGATGTCGACGACACCGAGTTCCTGCGCAATGCCAACCTGCAGGTGGAGGCGCTCAACCACGCGTTGCGCAATGTGCCGGCCGAGCGAATTCGCATGCATGTGTGCTGGGGCAACTACGAAGGCCCACACCACCACGACATCGGGCTGGAGAAGATTCTGGACGTGGTGCTCAAGGCCAAACCGGCCACGGTGCTGTTCGAAGGTGCCAACCCGCGCCACGCGCACGAGTGGGAGGTGTGGGCCAAGGCCGGCCAGGAGGGCCGCATCCCCGACAACAAGGTGCTGGCGCCGGGCGTTCTCGACACGGTGAACAACTTCATCGAGCACCCGCGCTTGGTGGCGCAACGTCTGCTGACCTATGCCAACATCGTCGGGCGCGACCGCGTGATGGCAGCCACCGACTGCGGTTTCGGCACCTTTGCCGGTTTCGGCGCCATCCACCCGCCGATCTGTTTTGCCAAGCTTGCGAGCATGGCCGAAGGCGCCGCGATGGCCAGCAAGGAACTCTGGCCATGATGGTGCAGCCCGACCACAACCGCCCGCTCGACACACGCCTGGCGGAGATGCTGCGCAGCGGCAAGCGCCTGCGCGGCATTTTCAACGGCATCCCGTCGCCAGCCATTGTGGAAATGTGCGCCTATGCCGGTTTCGACTTCCTGATCGTGGACAACGAGCACGGCAGCGCCAGCCTGGAGACGACCGAGAACCTGTTGCGCGCGGCGCGTGCCAGCAACCTGCCAGCGATCGTGCGGTGCCTGGAGCACGACATCACGCGCACGCTGGACATCGGCGCTGCTGGTGTGCAAATACCGATGGTCAACACCGCCGCACACGCCCGCGCGCTGGTCCAACGCGTGAAGTACCCCTTGCCGAGTGGTGCCAGCGGCATCAGCGGCGAGCGGGGCAGTGCGTTTTCCACCCGTGCTGCCGGCTACGGCGCCTTTGGCGGGCCAGCGCACACCAAAGCCAGCAACGAAGGCACCGTGCTGGTGGTGATGATCGAGACCCCTGAGGGTGTGGCCAACGCGGCCGAGATCGCCGCCGTGGACGGTGTGGACGCCGTGTTTGTCGGCCCCAACGACCTGGCCCATGCCCTTGGGTGCGAGAACCGCTTTCAAGAACCGGTGGTGCAGGCGGCCATCGAGCAGGCACTGCGTGCGGTAGCGGCAGCGGGCAAGTGCCCGGGTGTGCTGGCGCTGACGCCCCAGGACGAAGACCGTTATGCAGGATGGGGCGCGCGCTACTTTGCCACCGTCAGCACCGGCATCATCACCAAGGCGCTCAAGGAGGCAGCGCAGGGCGGGCGGGCGCAACTGAATTACTGAGGTCGATTGGCGTTTGATCGCCCGAAGTCACGGAGTTCCATTGGTCCTTGAAAAATCTCAAGCGGACTTGATTCCCCGTGAAAAGTCATTACTTTAATAAAAAGTCGCTACTTTTCGATATTTAAGTGTAAATTAGTCGCATGAAGCGCTATCTGGATGGGCAAGTTCGTCGCGACCTGCAAAAGAAAATGCTGGTACTCACCGGCCCGCGTCAGGTTGGCAAAACCACCTTGAGCCAGCAGCTGATCGGTGAATTTCCGGGCGGGCAATACCTGAACTTCGATGTGGCGACGCACCGGGCGGTGATTCAATCCCAAAGCTGGCGCCACAGTGCGCCCTTGCTGGTGTTTGACGAAATCCACAAGATGCGGGATTGGAAAAGCTGGCTCAAGGGGGTTTATGACGGCCGCTCGCCGGGTCAGGCGGTTCTGGTCACGGGCAGCGCGCGCATGGACACGTTTCGACAGACCGGGGAGTCCCTGGCGGGACGTTATTTCAGGCTGCGCCTGCACCCGCTGTCTGTGCGCGAGTGGTGCGATGCAAGCAGCGTGTCGCCGCAGGTCGCGCTCACGCACCTGCTCTTGCGGGGCGGCTTCCCGGAGCCGGCCCTGGCCGGGAACGAGGCCGACGCCCAACGCTGGCGCGCCGACTACTTTTCCGGTCTGGTTCGGGAGGACGTACTGGAGTTTTCACGGCTGCAGGAGGTCAATGCCATGCGGCTGTTTGCCGAGATGCTGCGCTCACGCGTGGGGTCGCCGCTGTCGCTGGCGTCATTGGCGAGAGATCTGAACTTGTCGCCGGTGACCCTGGGCAAGTATCTGGTTATTCTGGAGGCGCTGTTCATCGTGTTCGTGGTACGCCCGTGGCACCGCAACATTGCCCGCGCCACGCTGCAGTCGCCCAAGGTCTATTTTTACGACACCGGACTGGTGCTGGGCGATGAAGGCCTGCGGTTCGAGAACCTGGTGGCCTGCCACTTGCTCAAGAACGTGCAATGGCAGCAGGACACGCGCGGCGCAATGGCCGACCTGCACTACATCCGCACCAAGGATGATGCCGAAGTGGACTTCTGCCTCAGTGAAGGCGATAGCCTGACACATTTGGTGGAGTGCAAGCTGTCTGATGCCAAGCCGCATCGGGCGCTGGCCCGCTTCGCAGCGCAATGGCCGCAGGCGCACGCGATCCAGCTGGTGCGTGAATGCAAGGCCGAGGCCGACATCGGCCGCCTGCAGGTGCGGGACGCCGCCCAGTGGCTTGCGGCGCTGGAGGTTTGAGCGCCACGCCTCGCGTCGACCCGGGTCTTGTGAGCGGCAGCACCTGACGCGGCACCACCGCTCGCGTGGCGCCGCCAGTACGACCGTTCGTTGCGTGTCGGCGCGTCAATCGCATCTTCTTCAGCGGATTTGAGCCGCTGGTGGGCAGTGGCCTTGTTGTCGCATGCGAACACATGCCCTCACTCTGCATGCAGGCCCATATGGGCTGATTTCACCGTTTCGTCATGGTGGCGGCGTACTATCGCTAGCAGTTCATGCACCGCGAACCGGGAGAAGCAGTTGATGCAATTTCATTGGGCCAGATTCGCCTTGGCAGGCACCCTGTCTGTTTGTGGCGCCGAGGTGCTGGCGCAAGGCCTTGGCACGAATATCCAGCTCGGACCGCGTCCCTTCTTCCTGGTGGAGGAGATGGCAGACAGCCCGCTCAAGACCAAGTTGCAGAGTTGTTCCAACGGGCCGTTCACGAAAACCGGTTTCTCCATTGGGCACCGGGGCGCACCCCTGATGTTTCCGGAGCACACCAAGGAGTCCTACCAGGCGGCCGCCCGGATGGGCGCCGGTGTGGTGGAGTGTGACGTCACCTTCACCAAGGACAAGCAACTCGTTTGCCGCCATGCGCAGAACGACCTGCACACCACCACGAATATCCTGGCAACGCCCCTGGCCGCCAAGTGCACCAGGCCGTTCACGCCATTTGACGCCGTGAAAAAAGCCCCGGCATCCGCTGAATGCCGCACCAGCGACATCACGCTGGCCGAGTTCAAGACCTTGCGGGGCAAGATGGATGCGTTCAACCCCATGGCCGCGACGGTGGCGGAATTCATGGCCGGCACCGCGAACTGGCGCACAGACCTGTACAGCGGCCCCACCAGCGGCACGCTGATGACGCACCAGGAAAGCATCGCGCTGTTCAAGTCGCTCGGCGTCAAAATGACACCGGAACTCAAGTCGGCCAGTGTGCCGATGCCCTTTGACGGATTCACCCAGCAAGCCTATGCGCAAAAGATGCTGGACGAATACAAGGCTGCAGGTGTGCCACCAAGCCAGGTGTTTGCGCAGTCGTTCGACAAAAACGACATTCTGTACTGGATTCGAAGTGAACCGGCGTTTGGCGCCCAGGCGGTTTTTCTGGACAGCGCAAACAGCCTGGCCGAGTTGCCGGACCTGGACAAGTTGCTGGCATACCGTAGAGACGGTATTCGCATCGTCGCCCCGCCCATCTTTGCCCTGCTTGCCACCCAAGACGGCAAACTCGTGGCTTCGAACTACGCCCGGAACGCCAAACAGGCCGGCCTCGAGATCATCACCTGGAGCCTGGAGCGCTCGGGCCTGATGGCAACCGGCAAGGGCGGGTGGTACTACCAGGGCGTCAACCAGGCGGTGCAACGCGAGGGCGACACCATGCAGGCGCTGGACGTGCTGGCGAAGGATGTCGGTGTGCTGGGCATATTCTCCGACTGGCCGGCCACCGTCACCTACTACGCAAACTGCATGGGGCTGAAGTAGCCGGGGCAGGCGGCCGGGCCTGGACGGGGTGGGCACAGGCCGTTTATCCTGACAAAATGGCGCAAAGCGAAGGGCAGACCCATGACACCCGAACTCTCCCAAAAGCTGGCTGCCGCGGTAGATGCGATGCCCGCATTTCCCAAGAGCGTGCAGAAGATCCTCGAACTGACACGCGACGTCAATTGTTCGCCCAAGGACCTGGTGCAGGTGATCGACCACGACCCGGTCGTGATGGTCAAGATCCTCAAAGTCGTCAATTCCGCGTATTACGCTTTGCCACGCAAGATCACATCGATGAACCACGCGGTGGTGCATCTGGGGTTCAACCCGATCAAGAACCTGGCGCTGAGTATTGCCGCGATCGGCATGTTGCCGGCGTCCAACGCAGCCGGATTCGACTCGCAGCAATACCTGCTGCATTCCCTGTCCACGGCAGGGCTGGCCAAAAAATTGGCGTTGCGGCTCGACGATGCCGACCCGATGGACTGTTTCATTGCCGGCTTGTTGCACGACTTCGGCAAGGCGGTCTTTGCCCAGTTCCTGCCGGCGGAGTTTCGCCAGGCCTTGGAGCGTTGCAAGTCGGATGGCAGTTCGTTGCACCTGGCCCTGCGCGAGGGGATCGGCGTGGACCACGCGGTGGTGGGTGCCATGCTGGTCGAAAAATGGCGTTTCGCCCCGGTGCTGGTGGAGTCCATACGCAACCAGTTCGGCGACGACCTGAAAGACACCGAGATGGTGGCCAGTGTGTTTGCTGCCAACCAGATCAGCAAGAAGATGGAGTTCGGGTTCGCGGGCAACCCCCATGTGGACGCCTTGTCGCCTGCGATGGCGAAACGCCTGGGGGGTGATCTGGACCAGGTGATCGCGTCGCTGGGTGACCTGACTCCGCTTTTTGAAGAAGCCAAGGTTTTCGCGAAACTGTGAGCTTCTAAGTACTTTCCCTAGGACGTTGAAATCCCCAGAACTTTTCGGGAATTGGCCGCCTCTATCTCCCGTCAGTTTTGATCTGTGGCCATTTTTTCAGTCAGCATCCTCAACCCACCTGGAAATTCCCATGAAACTTGTCGCCTCCCTCGCGCTTGCTGCCGTTGCTGTCACCCTGACCCTGCCGGCCCATGCCCAGTTTGCCAAACCCGAAGACGCCATCAAATACCGCAAGTCGGCACTCACCGTGATGGCTGCGCATTTCGGGCGCGTGGGTGCCATGGCCAACGGGCGTGTGCCGTTCGATGCTGCCGCCATTGCCAGCAATGCGGCAATTGCCGAGTCCATGTCCAAGCTGCCCTGGGCCGCCTTTGTGGACGGTTCCGGCGCCGGCGACACCAAGGCCAAAGCCGAGATCTGGAGCGACAATGCCAAATTCAAGGCTGCCTCCGAAAAGATGCAGGCTGAAATGGGCAAACTCGCGGCTGCGGCAAAGGGTGGCAATATCGACACCATCAAGGCGGCATTCGGCCCGGTAGGCGGCGCGTGCAAGGCCTGCCACGACGATTTCCGCAAGGAATAACCCCAGGCCTTCGCCTGAAGTGCGAAGTCGGTTTCTGCTGTCACACACCAAGACTGGCCTTCGGGCCAGTTTGTATTTCTGGGGCCGACACGGGCGCGGGGCAGCCGCCCGTGTCGGCGGCAGTCAGGCCGTTACCGGCAGCTGCTCCGGCAGGAATCCTCCCGACTGGTGCCGCCACAGGGCCGCGTAGTGCCGGTCCAGCACCAACAACTGGTCGTGGGTGCCGGCCTCCACAATGCGCCCCTGGTCCAGCACGATCAGCCGGTCCAGCCGCGCGATGGTTGAGAGGCGGTGTGCGATCGCAATCACGGTCTTTCCGTCCATCAAACCAAGCAGCTGCTCCTGGATTGCCTGCTCCACCTCGCTGTCCAGCGCCGAGGTGGCTTCGTCCAGGATCAGGATCGGCGCGTTCTTGAGGATCACGCGGGCGATCGCGATGCGTTGGCGCTGGCCACCTGAGAGCTTGACGCCGCGTTCGCCTGCATGGGCCTCGAAACCCTCGCGGCCTTTCCAGTCGCGCAGGCCCCGAACGAAATCGAATGCCTGCGCCCTTTGCGCGGCGGCGATCACCTCGTCCATGCCGGCCTGCGGTTTGCCGTAACGGATATTGGCTGCGATGGAGCGGTGCAGCAGCGAGGTGTCCTGCGTCACCATGCCGATCTGGGCGCGCACGCTGTCCTGGGTCGCGCGGGCGATGTCCTGGCCGTCGATCAGGATGCACCCGCTGCCTGGCTCGAAAAAACGCAGCAGCAGGTTGACCAGGGTGGATTTGCCGGCGCCGGAGCGCCCGATCAGGCCGATGCGTTCACCCGGGCGGACCACCAGGTCGATGCCCTTGAGCACCGGGCGCGCGGGGTCATAGGCGAACTGCAGCTTCTCGAAGCGTATTTCCCCGCGCGTGACGGTGAGCGGCACGGCATCGCTGCGGTCGGTCATGGCCAGTGGCACGGCGATGGTCTCCATGCCTTCCTGCACCACCCCGATGTTCTCGAAGATGCCGGCCACCTCCCACGACACCCAGCCCGCCGCGCTGGTGACCTGCCAGGCCAGCGGCAGCGCCATCGCGAACACGCCGACCTCCAGTTGGTGTGCCTGCCACAGGGTCAGGCCGACCGCGGCGGTGGCCACCAGCAGCAGCGCGTTGAGCATCCACAAGGTCCAGATGAACTGCGTCACCAGGCGCATGTGCCGCGCAATCGCCTGCTGGTGGGCGTCGAGCACGTCCTGCACGTGGCGGTCTTCATCGCTGGGGCGCGCGAAGAGTTTCACGGTGAGGATGTTGGTGTAGGTGTCCACCACCCGGGCCACCACGCGCGAGCGCACCTCGGAGCTGGCCTTGGACAGGTCGCGCATGCGCGGCACGAAATGGCGCAGGAACACCACGTAGCCCGCGAACCAGCACACCGTGGGCAGTGCCAGGCGCCAGTCGGCCAGCCACAACAAGCCGATGGTGGTGAGGCCATAGACCAGGATGTACCAGACTGCGCGCACGCCCGACACCGCGCTCTCGCGCAGCGCGTTGCCGGTCTGCACGACGCGGTTGGCAATGCGCCCGGCGAAGTCGTCCTGGAAGAACGGCCAGCTCTGGCGCACCACGTGCCAGTGGTTCTGCCATCGCACCATGCTGGTCAGGCCCGGCATCACCGCGTTGAAACGCAGCAGGCTGTCGAACAGCAGCACGAGCGGGCGCAGCACCAGCATGAAAACCAGCATGGCCAACAGCATCGGCCAGGCGCCTTGCAGGGCGGCCGCACGGTCGGTGGCTGTCATCAGGGCCACCAGTCGGCCGATCAGCACCGGCATGACGGTGTCGCTCAGCGCCACCAGCAGGCAACTCAGCAGCATGCCCAGGAACAGGCTGCGGGTCTGGCGGATGAAGTGCCAGTAGAACGCCAGCAGCCCGGGCGGGGGCGAGCCGGGGGGCGGGGTGGCGGTTGCCTGCACCCGCGACTCGAAGGCCCTGAACAATGCGTCGAACATGCAGGCACTGTAGCGGAGCGGTCGCTAAAATTCACTATCCCCCTTGGAGACCCCATGAACCAGACCGCAGCCCCCAAAACCTTCGCATCCCAGGCCGATCTGGCTGACAAGAAGATCACCTTCAAACAACTCAGCGCGCATTGCTGGGCCTATACCGCCGAGGGCGACCCGAACTCCGGTGTGGTGATCGGCGACAAGTTCATCCTGGTCAGCGACGCCACGGCCACACCGGCGATGGCACGTGACCTGATCGCGCAGATCCGCAGCGTCAGCGACAAGCCGATCAAGTATGTGCTGCTGACGCACTACCACGCGGTGCGGGTGCTGGGCGCCAGTGCCTTCGCCGAGGCCGGCTGCACCGAGATCATCGCCAGCCAGGGCACGCTGGACCTGATCCATGAGCGCGGCGCACAGGACATGCAAAGCGAGATGGAGCGGTTCCCGCGCTTGTTCCGCAATGCCGAGAGTATTCCCGGGCTGACCTGGCCCACCCTCGTGGTGGGCGGCGGCGACCCGACGAAAAACGAGGTTCCGGGCCGCCTCACACTCGACCTGGGCGGTGTCAGCGTGCAGGTATGGCACCCGGGCCCGGGCCACACCCGTGGCGACACCATCGCCTGGGTCGCCCAGGAAAAGGTGCTTTTCAGCGGCGACCTGGTGGAGTACCAGGCCGGTGTCTACACCGGTGACGCCCACCTGCAGGAGTGGCCCGCCACGCTCGAGGCCTTGCGCGCACTGAACGCCGAGGCGATAGTGCCCGGCCGCGGCGAAGCCATGCAGGGCAGCGCGGACGTCAACAAGGCGCTCGACTACACCAAATTGTGGGTTGAAACACTGTTCCGCTGCGGCAAGGAGGCGGCCGCCGCGAACATGGACCTGAAGGCCGCGATGGCACACACCCGCAAGAGCATGGACCCTCTCTTCGGCCAGGTCTTCATCTACGAGCACTGCCTGCCATTTGATGTGACGCGCGCACACGACGAGGCCCGTGGCATCAAGAACCCGCGCATCTGGACCGCGCAACGCGACCAGGAAATGTGGGCTGCGTTGCAGGCCTGAGGCCAGCACGCGCGGGCGGGGTTCAGGCGGGGGTGCCCCTTGTCAGGTGGCGTGCCATCGGTGGCAACACCGACACTTTTTGCACCAGCTGGCGGATGGTGTCGCAGCAGGTCTTGCTGCGGATGCTGCGCAGTTGCGTGCGCACGGTCGAAATCTGCACCCCCTGCCGGTCAGCGATCTGCGCCGGACGCAGGCCCCGGCAGACCTGCACCAGAACCTGCCCTTCGGCGCTGGTAAGCCCTCTTTCGCGTGCGAACAAGGCCATTGTCGAGTCGTCGCACAGGTGCTGTTTGGCGAACACCAGCAGCGCATAACTGGGCGGGGTGGAAGCCGGCGCGCCGCCACTTCCTGGTTGCAGCAGGGGCAAGACCGCGATTGCGGAGTTTTGAGCGCCACTGCCCAGGTTCATGAGCCCGCGCAGCCCCGACTTGGTCCGCGCCAGTATGGTCCGCAAGGCCTCGGCCTGGCCGGGCCGTGTGGCGGACACCCGCCCTTCGACCAGGCTCAATCCGCTGGAGTTGTCCGGCCGGTGGTCGCCGTCGGTGCTTTTGCCGAGCGCAGCATGCCCCGGAGAGTTGGCGAACTGCACCCTGCCACTGTCCACATCGAGCACCACCATGCCGTAGTCGATCTGGTCGAGGGCCAGCCGCAACAGTGCGAGTTCGGGGGGCTCCTGCTGGACTCCGTAGCGCTGGTGGCCTGCGCCGAATGCCGTTGTTGATGCTGAACGCCTGTCGACCGTGGGGACCATGGGTTTGCTCCTGTAACACACCCGACCGGCGCGTGCCGGTCGTTATTGAATGCGTTGCTGTGAGCGTAGGTCCGGGTGTGGTTTTGCGGCAGTGCAGCCGACGCCTTGTCTTTGTGACGTATGCACCAAGTCCAGGGCGATTGGTGTGTTACCAACGTTGCGGCAGCTTGCCTACCAGCACGATCCTGCGCTCGACAATGCGCAGGTAGGCGCCGCTTTGCAGGTCTTTCAGGATGCGACTCACCATCTCCCGGCTGCAGCCCACGCGGCTTGCGATGTCCAGGTGTGTGATGCGTTCCTGGATGCGGCGGGTGCCGTCGGCCTGGGGTATGGCGAGGTCATCCAGGCATTGGGTGATCCGGCCGTAAACGCCGATGAAGGCCAGGTTGCGCGCATCGCGTGTGGCGAGGCGCAGCCTGCGGATCACCTTGGATACAAGCTCCAGCGAGAACTCCGGGCGTTGCGCGATGAAGGCCAGCAAATTCGCGCGTGACACCACCGCGCAGGCGCAGGCTTCCTGGGTGACGACGCTGGCCGAGCGTTGGCCACCATCGAGCGCCATCTCGCCGAAATACTCACCCGGGCCAAACAGCCCGAAGGTGATTTCCTTGTCGTTCGGGTCGGTGCAGTACACCTTGACGCGACCGCTGAGCAGGATGAACACTGTGTCGCCCGTGTCGCCCTCCTGGATCAGGATCGTGCCCTTGCGGTATCGGCGCACATCTCCATGCGCCGCGAGCGCCCGCACGCTGTCGGTGAAGCCGGCGGCGGCAATCAGGTGGGCGAGTTCAGTGGACATCGGTTTGCCAGTCGGTTCAGGGTTTGAGTGCAAGTTCACGGGCGTCGCGCTCGTAGGCGGCCAGCCTGCGCACCGCCCGTTCCCGCTGCTCGGGCGTGGTGCTGTTGTGCAGCTGGGCGAAAGACCTGCAGCTGTCAGCGAGCGCCCGGTCAAAATAGGCCCGGTAGGCCGGCGTGGGGGAGTTGATCGAGCGGTCCAGGGTGGCGCGCCAGGCGCTGGTGGCCTGGGCCACGCTGGGTTTGGCACTGCCCGGCGCACCGATGGATTGGCGCAGAGTCTGCAACATGTCGCGCTGGCGGCGCTGTTGCTCGGCATAACTCAATTGCGGGTCAAAACCCGACTGCTGGATCGACGCCCGCAGCACGGCCACCTGGCGCTCTTCGAGTGCGCCATAGAACTGTTCGCTGCGCTCCACCGACGACTTGAGGCGGCGTGCATGGCGCTCCGCCGTGCCGCCGGCGAGCCAGTCGGCTTGCCACTCCTTGTTGTTCTTGGCAAACTTTGCCTCGATATGCGCCAGCTGTGTGGCGCTCAGGCCCATCATCACTTCGACAGCCGGCGCTTCCGCCTGGGCGATCACCGCGTCGATCCGCTTGCGGACATCCGCAAACAGGCTGCACACCTGCTCGGGCGTGGTGTCCGCCGGGGCCAGCAGCCGGGTCTTCTGGAGCAGCTCAGCGATCTTCACAAGCTCGGTGTTGCGGTGCCAAAGCAGAAGCCTGGCCAGTTCTTCGCGCACCCTGGCCGACTGCGTGTCGTCCAGGTCGGCATAACCGTCGAGCCACCAGTAGCCGAATTCGGGCGCGTTGTTGTAGGCCAGTTTGATCGCACTGCAGCCCTGAAGCAGCGCCAGTGCCAAAATCAGCGTCAGCAGCCCGATAATTCGGGACCATAAAACAAGCAGATGACGGGAACCAGCCATGGCAACAGGCGCAAGCGCGGTAGATGTGGTCATTATGGCGGCGGGCAAAGGCACCCGCATGAAGAGCAAGCTGCCCAAAGTATTGCACCGATTGGCCGGCCGTGCGTTGGTGCACCATGTGCTCGACATGGCCGTGGCGCTCGGCGCACGCAGCGCGGTGCTGATCACCGGCCATGGTGCCGATGCGGTCGAGGCGGCGTGCGGCCCGGCTACCGGTGTTGCCGCCGGCCTGGCAATGAACCTGGTTCGCCAGGAGCCGCAACTGGGCACCGGCCATGCCGTACAGCAGACCGTGCCGGTCCTGCCGGACGACGGCCTGGTGCTGGTACTCAGCGGCGATGTGCCCCTGACACAGGTGCAGACCTTGCGTGCGCTGGTCGATTTGTGCGCCGGCGACAGCCTGGCCTTGTTGACGGTCGACCTTCCCGACCCTTCGGGCTACGGCCGCGTGCTGCGCATGGGCGACAGCGCCGAGGCGCCGGTGCAGTGCATCGTCGAACACAAGGACGCCTCGCCCGCGCAACGCGCCGTGCGGGAAATCTACAGCGGCATCATGGCCGTTCCCGCCCCCTTGCTAAAGACCTGGCTGGCACGCCTGGACAACCACAATGCCCAGAAGGAGTACTACCTCACGGACATCGTCAAGTTCGCCGTGGCAGACGGGGTGCCGGTGCGGGCCCACAAGATCACCGACGCCGTACAGGTTGCCGGCGTCAACAGCCCGCTGCAACTGGCCGAACTGGAACGCGCGTTCCAACTGCGGCTCGCCACCACCCTGATGGAGCAGGGTGTGCGCATCGCCGACCCCGCGCGTTTCGATGTGCGTGGCAGCCTTGCGTGTGGCCAGGATGTGGCCATCGATGTGAATTGCATCTTTGAAGGTCTGGTGTCGCTGGGAGACGACGTGTCGATCGGCGCCAACTGCGTGATCGCCAACGCCACCATCGCGAATGGCGCAGTGATCCACCCATTCACCCATATCGATGGCGAGAAAGCCGGCGTGACGGTTGGCGAGGGAGCGCTGGTGGGCCCGTTTGCCCGCCTGCGCCCAGGCGCGGTGCTGGGCCCGCAAGTGCACATCGGCAACTTTGTCGAGGTCAAGAACTCGACCCTGGCCCGTGGCGCCAAAGCCAACCACCTGGCCTACCTGGGTGACGCCACGGTGGGCGAGCGCGTCAATTACGGTGCTGGCAGCATCACCGCCAACTACGACGGCGCGCTCAAGCACCGCACGGTGATCGGGGCCGATGTGCACGTGGGCAGCAACTGCGTGCTGGTGGCTCCCGTCACCATTGGCGCTGGGGGCACGGTGGGTGGCGGCTCCACCATCACCAGGGACACACCGCCGGGGGCCCTGAGCGTCGCGCGTGGCCGTCAGATTGCGATTGCCGGATGGAAACGCCCGAAGAAGTGAGCCCTGCCCTGCAAGCGGCCCGCGCGCAAGTGGCCGATCTGCAGCGCCAGTTGGCGCTGGCACGCCAGGTGCTCGAGGAGTTCACCTATTCGGTGTCGCACGACCTGCGTGCGCCCCTGCGCCACGTTTCCGCCTATATCAAGATCGTCCGCGAAGACCTGGGAGAGGCGGTCGACCCTGGCACCCTGTCGCACCTGCAGACGGCCGGCGACGCGGCGCTCCAGATGGGCCGCCTGATGGACGGGCTGCTGGAACTCTCCCGCACCGCTCGGGCCGAATTGCAGCCAAGCCGTGTTGACTTGCCGCGCCTGCTGGACGAACTGAAAGACAAACTCACCCCCACCAACGGCGAACGCCGGATTCTCTGGCGCATCGCCCACGACCTCCCCGCGGTGCAGGGTGACCTTGCCTTGTTGGGCCAGATGCTGACGTGTCTGCTCGGCAACGCAGTCAAGTTCACGCGCCATGCCGAGGCGCCCACCATCGACATCGGGTGGCGTGCGCTGGAGGGCGGCTGGTGTGAGCTTCACGTCCAGGACAACGGTGCGGGCTTCGACGCGCGTTTCGCGGACAAGCTGTTCCGGGTGTTCCAGCGCCTGCACAGCAGCAAGCAATTCGAAGGTATCGGAATCGGGCTGGCGCTCGCGCGCCTGGTTGTGGAGCGCCATGGCGGCACCATCCATGCCCGGGGCGAGGCGGGTTCGGGTTGCCGGATCAGCCTGACCTTGCCGATGGCGCCTTGCGCGGCGGCATAGGAATCTGCGCGCCGAACTTGCTGCGCTTGACGCTGAAAAATGCCTTGACGTTGCGCACGTTGGCGTCGCTGGTGAACAGCCGCTGCGCCAGGGCCAGGTAGTCGGGCATGTCGCGGGCGTGGACCACCAGCACGAAATCCGGCCCGGGCGATACGCGGTAACACTGCTGAACCGCTGCGTCTGCAGCCACGCGCAACTCGAACGCGTCGAGCATCTCCGTCCCCTGGCGGTCCAGCGTGATCTCGGCGACGGCGCACAGGCCATGGCCCAGCAGTGGCGCCAGCTTGTCGGGCGACAGGATGGCGATCTGGCGCTCGATCACCCCGGCATCACGCAGGCGCTTGACCCGCCGCAGGCAGGTGGGTGGCGATGTATGGGCGCGCTCCGCCAGCTCCAGATTGCTCAGGCTGGCATCCTGCTGCAGGGCGTCAAGAAGGCGCAGATCGATGTCGTCAATGTCGAAAGATTCCATATTCGTATCTTGTATGAAATATGAAGTCGTATCAATATCACTGTGAAATTTGAAGCCAAATCTGTGACAAATTGGGCATTTCATTTCCTTACGCGCGGATTACCATCGCCGCTCTAACAACCGGAGTACATCCTATGTGTGGCATTGTTGGCGCTGTTTCCACCCGCAATATCGTCCCCATCCTGGTGCAGGGCCTGCAACGGCTGGAGTACCGTGGTTACGATTCCTGCGGTGTCGCCGTGCACACCGGTGGCCTGCAGCGGGCGCGCAGCACGTCGCGTGTGGCAGAACTTGCCGCACAGGTCGCGGAAACCCAGCTTGAGGGAACCACCGGCATTGCCCACACCCGCTGGGCCACGCATGGCGCGCCGGCGGTGCACAACGCGCACCCCCATTTCAGCCATGGCCCGGGGGCCGATGCCGCCACGCGCCCGGGTCGCGTGGCACTGGTGCACAACGGCATCATCGAGAACCACGACGAACTGCGGGCCACCCTCAAGGCCAAGGGGTATGTGTTCCAGAGCCAGACCGACACCGAGGTGATCGCGCACCTGATCGACAGCCTGTACGACGGCGACATCTTCGAGGCGGTGCAGTCGGCGCTCGGCCACCTGCAAGGCGCTTATGCCATCGCCGTGTTCTGCAAGGACGAGCCGCAACGCCTGATCGGCGCACGCGCCGGATCACCGCTGATCCTGGGGGTGGGCAAGGACGGGCAGGAGCAGTTTCTGGCGAGCGACGCAATGGCGCTCGCGGGTGTGACCGACCAGATCGTCTACCTGGACGAAGGCGACATGGTCGACGTGCAACTGGGCAAATACTGGCTGGTCGACAAGAGCCGCAAGGCAGTGCCCACTGCGCAGCGGCCGGTCCGGACCGTGCAGGCGCACAGCGGCGCTGCCGAACTGGGCCCCTACCGCCACTACATGCAAAAGGAGATCTTCGAGCAGCCGCGCGCCATCGGCGACACCCTGGCCGGGGTGGAAGGCATCGTGCCCGCGCTCTTCGACGGCAGCGCCTGCCGCGCGGCCGATGTGTTCAAGGACATCGACTCGGTGCTGATCCTGGCCTGCGGCACCAGTTACTACAGCGGGTGCACCGCCAAATACTGGCTCGAGAGCATCGCCGGCATCCCGACGCAGGTGGAGGTGGCGAGCGAATACCGTTACCGCGATTCGGTTCCCAACCCGCGTTCGCTGGTGGTCACCATCACCCAGTCGGGCGAAACCGCCGACACGCTGGCCGCCCTGCGCCACGCGCAAAGCCTGGGCATGACCCACACGCTGACGGTGTGCAACGTGGCCACCAGTGCCATGGTGCGCGAATGCGAGCTGGCCTACATCACGCGTGCCGGCATCGAGATCGGTGTGGCATCCACCAAGGCCTTCACCGCGCAGCTCGCCGGCCTGTTCCTGCTCACACTGGCACTCGCCAAGGGCCGTGGCCGGTTGACCGCCGAGGCCGAAGAGAAGCACCTCAAGGCGATGCGCCACCTGCCCTCTGCACTGCAGGCCGTGCTGGCGCTGGAGCCGCAGATCATCGCCTGGTCGGAAGACTTCGCGAAGATGGAGAACGCGCTGTTCCTCGGGCGCGGCCTGCACTATCCGATCGCCCTGGAAGGCGCCCTCAAGCTCAAGGAGATCAGCTACATCCACGCCGAAGCCTACCCCGCTGGCGAACTCAAACACGGCCCGCTGGCACTGGTGACCAGCGCCATGCCGGTGGTCACCGTCGCACCCAACGACACCCTGCTGGAAAAACTCAAGAGCAACATGCACGAGGTGCGTGCCCGCGGCGGCGTGTTGTATGTGCTGGCCGACGCCGACACGCGTATCGAGAGCGGCGAAGGTGTGAACGTGATCCGCATGCCGGAGCACTACGGGCCGCTGTCACCGCTGCTGCACGTGGTGCCGCTGCAATTGCTGGCCTACCACACCGCCTGCGCGCGGGGCACGGATGTGGACAAGCCGCGCAATCTGGCGAAGAGTGTGACGGTGGAGTGAGTTCGCTTTTACCATTGGGGCGCTCCAAAAACGGGCTTCCCACCACCTTTGCTTCAAGTTCAAGGTCAAAACCAGGAGCCTTTCGGTTTCTGCCTTGGATCCAGTCCATAAGGCGCAGAAGCTAACGGCCCCGTTCAGGCGCTGGGTCAGCACCGATTGGTCAAGGCGGTTGCGGCGGCTGGAATGGCGCGTGAGCATCAGGGCGTTATGGCTCGTCGCCAGGCAGCGGAGGGCGATTCGGAACACTGTCCAAAACCGCCCGAAAATCGGCATTCGACGCGTTCTCACCCGCTTGCGCGAGCAAGATTTGCACAAGCTCGTCAGACAACCAAAGCCCGCCACTGCGGAGTTCGGTGATTGCTTCACCCACCGATCGCAGCAACCCTTGGTGAGATGTCAACCGACTCAAGCACCGGCCACGACTGTTGGCGCAATTCACGCGCGGGCGGGTCGTCCCAATCGTCTTGCACCACCTCCTGCCAGACGGCTTGCGGCACCACAATGCGCTTGAATAGCTGGGGCAGCAAATCAGCCTGCCCGCTGCGAAACAAGGTAATTAGCGGCGAGGCGTTGACGACGACTGCGTCAATCTGCATTGCGCAGTTCCTCGGCCAACTCCTCTGCGGTGTATTGAAACGGGCTTACCTTGTAGCGCGACAGTGCGTCGATGAAGCCCGAGCGACTTAGCCCGGCAATCT
>CAMAWD010000075.1 GCA_945861785.1 Rhodoferax sp. OV413
CAGGACGGGCTTGAGCGACCAGCGCCAGGCGAGCAAACTGAGGACCGCCACTATGAGCAGGAACAAGGCCACGCCAAAGCCTGCTGCGAAGGCCAGGCCCCGGGCATTTTGCAGCTCTGGCAGTTGTGCGAGGTGGCGCCACAGCGGCACGTTGGCCACCGTCACCAACCAGAACGCCGAAAGCACGATCAGTGCAAACGGATGGCGACCGGTCGAAACCGCATTCCACGTGCGCACGGTTCAGATGCCCCGTTCGAAGCAAGACAACTGCGCACTGCGTGCCATCACCCCTACTCCCCTATCCCGGTCGAACCCGCATTGCCATGCGACATCAGTTTGTCGGTATACGCAATTGCCAACGCCGAAAACAGAAAAACCACGTGGATGATCGTTTGCCACATCAACACCTTGACTTCGTAGTTGGCGGCATTGATGAAAGTTCGCAGCAGGTGGATGGACGATATGCCAATGATCGCGGTCGCGAGTTTGACCTTCAGCACGGAAGCGTTCACGCCACTCAACCACTCCGGCTGGTCGGCATGGCCCTCCAGGTTCATGCGGCTGACGAAGGTCTCGTAGCCACCCACAATCACCATGATCAGCAGATTGGAGATCATCACCACGTCAATCAGTGCCAGCACCACGAGCATGATCAGGGTCTCGTTCAGCGATGTGACCTGGAAATCGGTCTTGTAGCCCACGCTGGTGATCAGTTGCTGAAGGGCCGTCGGGCTACCAAATGCAGCTTTGAGCAGATGGACCAGTTCGACCCAGAAGTTGTACACGTAGACCATCTGCGCGGCGATGAGACCGAGGTACAGAGGCAACTGAAGCCAGCGGCTGGCAAAAATCAGGTTCGGCAAGAAGCCGATCTTGGTGGGCTTGGTCGTTGGCAAACTGGTCATGAACCGATCCTCGAAGGTGACGTTGCTGGTGGGCCCCCGTCGGAGCCCGGCGCAGCGGGCACGGTGCCGCCAACCTCGAAAAACGTGTAGGACAGTGTGATCGTCTTGACATCCCGCGACAGCTTGGGGTCGATCACGAATGCAACTGGCCAGGACTTCTTCTCACCTGGCTCCAACGTGTATTGGTTGAAGCAAAAACACTGCAGCTTGTTGAAGTAGGCACTGGCCTGCCGTGGCGCGTAACTCGGGATTGCCTGGGCCGCCATGCGTCGGTTCTGGGTATTCTGAAACTCATACAGCACGGTTGTCAGTTCCCCGGGATGCACCTGCACTGACCGTACCGCGGGCTTGAACTCCCACGGACCACGCGCGTTGGCGTCGAACTCGACGGTGATCGTGCGGCTTTTGTCGATCTGGGTGTTGGCCACGATGGCCGGAACTGCGCCGGGAATATTTCGTTCGCCAAGGGCCAGAATGTTGATGCCAGTCACCTCGCAAATAGCCTTGTAGATCGGCCCGAGTGCGTAGCCGAACGCCAGCATTCCGATGGCGATCACCACCAGCTTGAGCGCCATCGTCCGGTTAACGGACCGCAAGTTCATCATTTGGATCCAAGGATATAGATCTTGACCACGATGCCGAGAAACATCACAAGAGCGACCGACGCCAGGATCATCGCCAGTCTGAAATTGGCCTTCTTTTGTTCAGGGGTCATGGTGGAGAGCTCCGATTGACAAATTGGTGAATGGAATAGGTACGAAAGTGACGACTCAACATGTAGCGGTCACCTGGCTGCGGCCACGTTGATGGTGCCGATGATGTTCGGCAGGTAATGACCGGCAATGGGGCATGCGAAATTGAAGGTTCCCGAGGTGTTGAAGGTCCACACGATTTCCGCTGTTTTGCCGGCAGGAACCTGGGCGACAAAGAGCTCGTCGTGCACTCGGTCTGGATACTGCACCATCAGCGCCGCGTGTTCCTCGAGCGACTGACGGGTGCCGATCACGAATTCATGTGCGGACGAACCATTGTTTGTCAACACTATCTTCAAGGTTTCACCCTGCACTACATCGATGTAGTCCGGCAATAGGCGGATTCTTTCGGTAATCGAAAAGTTGACGGTCCTGTTGACCGCGTTTGGGTTTCCTGCGGTACCCCATGGCTTTTGCTCTGGCTTCTTTAGGCTGTTGCCGGCCCCTGCCTTCTTGGCCGCCGGCATGTCACCACGTGACATGGCAGACGAACTGCTGCCCGTAGCCAATAGTGCGATCACCGTCCAGAGCAGGTATTTCATAGTGCCAATCAGTGGCCGGTCGGCATGACCAACCGAGCAGCGCCAGGTAGCCATTAGGGATAAATGGCCTTGATCTCCTGGAGGACCATCGCGCGCAGCGCATCCGGATTGGTTTCCAGCAACGGTCGGCCATTGACATAGAAGGTCGGGGTTTTCTTGACCTGCAGCATGGCGATGTCCTCGGCATCCTGCTTCAGGATGGCATCGAAGCGCGGGTTCTCCATGTCGCGCTTCGCCTTGTCGACATCCAGCCCAACCGTTTGCAGGATGCCCCAGACACGCTGGACCTGCGGGTTGCCATGTTCGGCCCAATCCGGCTGGGCCTTCAGCACCGCTTCCAGCGACTGCCAGTACAAACCTTGGCTTTTGGTGGCCTCCAGCATCTTCACCACCACATCGGAACCTTGGTGAAAGGCCGCGTAGCGGAGCACCAGACGTACCTTCTGCGGGTTCTCGGCCAGAATCGATTTGACATACGGGTAGAACGCGCGGCAGGCCTCACACGACGGGTCGAAAAACTCCACAATCGTGACCTTCGCATCGGCGGGTCCGGTTGTCGGCGAGTGAAACTGCACCAGCGACGCGCTGCTGGTTTTTGCTGCTTCGGTGCGCTCCTGGCCCTTCTTGTTCTGATAGACGAACATGGCGGCGACAAAGGCAACCAGGACCGCGACAACCGTGCCAACAACAATACTACTTCTCTTCATGGCTTCTTCTATTCAAAAGGAACAACACGACAACAATGGCCAGGAATGCAACCAGGGACATCAGTGGAATGGTCAGGAACCCCCAGATCTGCAGTTTGACATCGCTGCAGGGGACGTCCTGGCTGCATGGCTGGATCCCTTTCGGTATGTAGCCAAGGTACAGCAGGCAGTGGAACGCGGCAAGGGCCACGCCGACAAGCGCCAAGGGCTGGGCATACTTGACGACGTGTACGTCTTGTGTCCACAACGCAATGCCGAGGATGAGCGCCAGCGCATACATGGGAATGCGTTGGTACCAGCACAACACGCAAGGCGCGTAGTCCATCACCTCACTCAAGAACAGACTGCCCGCCATTGAAACGACTGCCAGGAGCCAGCCGACGAACAGCAACGCCCATTGGCGCGCACTGATCACCGTTGCTGGGTTAAGCGGCATGGGGCTTTCCGGGCTCCAAGGGCGCAGCGCGGCTTCGGAAAGTATTGGCAATCAAGAGGAGCGCAGCGATGCTGACGCAGATGTCGGCGATGTTGAACGCCGGCCAGTGCCAGGTGCGCCAATACAGATCGATGTAGTCCACCACGGCGCCGATGCGCATGCGATCAGCAGCATTGCCCAGCGCACCTGCAAGCAACAACGTGTACGCCAACGCATCGATTCGGGACACAACGCCGCGCCACAAGACCACCACCAGGACCCCACTGACGACCACGGCAATGGTCGAGAAAAAGTAGCGTTGCCATCCACCTGCGTCCGCCAGGAAAGAAAATGCTGCTCCGGGATTGAGAACGTAGACCCAATTGAATCCAGTTACGATCGGCAGGACTTCATGCAATTGCATGGTCTGGGTCACCTGGTACTTGACGGCCTGGTCGATGGCCCACAACAACAATGCGAGACTCAACCAGCGCCACCGTAACATGGCTTCCAATGGCGTTCGGGTCATTTTTGGTAAGGATCCTTGAAACTCGTCCTGGCACTGACGGAAACGGTCCGCTTCAGCCCCTTCGCATCGGCAAACAGCAGTTCCAAAGGCACGGTTTGGCCGGATTTGATGGTTTGAGTCAAGTCCATCATCATCACGTGGTATCCACCGGACTTGAGTTCAACGGTCGCGTTGGCGGGAATCTCAAGACCGCCAAGATGCGCGCGCATTTTCATGACGCCACCTTCCATCTTCATCTCGTGAATCTCGTTGATACTGGCGGCAGGGGTGGCCACGGACATCAGCTTGACAGGTTCCGCCGAGGTGATCTTCATGAACGCTCCCGTGGCCTGCTGGCCCGGCACTGTGGCACGCACCCACGCGTTTTCCACCTTGATTTGTGCTGATGCCAGCGTGGCACTACAACAAAGCGCGAGCGCGAGCCAGCGGGATCGCAGTTGGTTCATTGGCACTCTTGGGAACATCCACGGGATTGGAAACCTTAGAGCCGCTTCAATGTCAAGCTATATTCCCCACGATGCGTAGGGAATTTCATTGCCCCAGCGCTGTCGGCAGATCGGATTGGCTGCGCGACGCGTCCGGATTGCCGGAGTTCGTCAAGGACTGCCAAAAGCGGGCAATGCGCATACTGCGGGGGGCGCACTGGTCGCCGTGTTACGGGCCTTGCATAAAGCTCGCCATCATGAAAGTGCTGGATTTGAAGTGACCGAACTGGGCGTGGCAGCGTCCTGGCCCAGAGCCATCACCGGATTGCGTGTGCTGTTGCTGTGCAATTTCCCCGGCGCCCGTTCAACATCCAGCCAGGATGCTGTGTCAGCGGAGCGGCTGGCTGGGCTCACACTCACGGGCCTACAGCCTGGAGCCGTTCGGTCAAGGTGGCTGCCGACAGTTCACCGACCCGCATGCTCACCAGTTGGCCCTTCGCGTTGAAAAACAGCGTCGTAGGAAGTGCACGCTGCTTGAATGCGGCCCCGATCTGCCCCTGTCCATCCAGCAGCACGTTGCGCAGTGATAGCTTGCGGGCGACTAGCCACGCGGCCACCTTGTCGGCCGACTCACCCTGGTTCACGAATACAAAGTTCACGCCGGGGTGATCGGCTTGCGCCTTCTGCAGCACTGGCATTTCACGGACGCACGGGGGGCACCAGGTGGCCCACAGATTCACCACCGTCGGTTTCCCCTTGAACTCAGCGAGTTGCACCGTTCGTCCCTCAAGTGACGCAAAACCAAGTGCAGGCAACTCCTGACCGGCATCGGCTCGCAATGCGAGGGCAATGTTGCCAACCAGCCAGACAACGGATCCCGTCATCAAGGCTTACTGCAGGGGCCTACGCAATAAGGGCCGTCGCCCTTGCAAGCTCAGTGCGAACAGCCACGCACCCACGAAGCCGGCAGTGGCCGTCCATCCGCCATCCCGGACATCGAGGACATCCAGTGGTGACGCGAGGTAGACCGAACGAAATTCCCAGACAAATGACAGGCGGGCCACGACCAGCCCGACCAACAGTGTCTTCCACAGCATTGTCTCGACCTCGACCCCTGCTTTTCGGGCTATTTGATTTCCGACAAATAGACTCGTGCCCACGGTAACAAACAGAAGCAGGAGCGCGTACGGCAGCACGATTGGTCCAAAAACAAAGGCGCTATTCACGCGCAGCACTCACCGAGCAATTGACCAATGGCCGAAGGAACAACATCCGATTTCCAGCGTTTGTACAAGACAGGCCGCCATTGCGCGGCACCCAAATCGACCACACACATTGTGATCGCCACCACATCATGGACCGACAGGCTTGCGCCCCAAGTTGCACCACTTGCCGACCATCCGGAACGTCAAAGGCGGAAGCACGAGCATTTGCAGCACAGGAGTCAAGCCAATCGCCAGATAAGGAATTATTGGCATCTGATCGGTGTAGGCCCATCGTTGAAGCACGTGCAGCGCAAACCATTCGATCCCCACTGCGACTGCTAATCCCATGCCCAACATGAATCCGGTCTCGGCGCGACTGACAGGAATGAACCAGTCAGCGCGCCGAAACACAATCCACCCTGCCATATGGATGACGAGCAACGCGATGCCATCACCCAACGCCGCAATGAAGCAGTGCCACCAGATCGCGCGGATCGACACCATGCCCACGAAAAGGAATGCCTGGGATGCTTCCCAAAGGTAGTTGCCTGCGACCCCCACGGTGAATATGGCGAGGCAAATCCGCAGCCATCGAGGACACCTGACACCGCATGTCATGGCTGGCCAGCCACTGTTTGGCGGCCACCGATAACCCTGGACATTGCCTTTGTGCGTCGCAATGGGAACGCCTGTGGAATCATTATGGCGCGGCGCCGTGCTCCTGCCCGAGCTGGTCGAGGATCGGGCAGTCGGGCCGGTGGTCACCGTGGCAGCAATGCACCAGCGACGCCAGCGTCTGTTTCATGGACACCAGTTCGGCGATGCGACGGTCCAGGTCGGCCAGGTGTACCGAGGCAATGCGTTTGACGTTTTCGCTGGAGCGCCGCTTGTTATGCCACAGTTTCAGCAACTCGGAAATCTCGGGCATGCTAAAACCCAAGTCGCGGGCGCGCTTGATGAAACGCAGCGTGTGCACCTCGCGCTCGGTGTACTGCCGGTAGCCTGAATCAGTGCGCAGGACCGCAGGCAACAGGCCCAGGGCTTCGTAGTGGCGCACCATCTTGGCGGAGACTTTGGCGCGCTCCGCGGCTTGGCCGATATTGAAGGTGTTCGTCATGGTCATGTCGGTCATTTGGCATTCCCCTTCCAGCGCCGCAACAGCAAGGCATTGGTCACGACGCTGACGCTACTCAGTGCCATGGCCGCGCCGGCAATCATCGGATTGAGCCAGCCAAATGCCGCCAGCGGCACACCGACCAGGTTGTAGACAAAGGCCCAGAACAGGTTTTGACGTATCTTGGCATAGGTTCGGCGCGAGATGTCGATCGCGTCGGCGACCATGCCCGGATCACCGCGCATCAGGGTGACGCCTGCGGCATGCATGGCCACATCGGTGCCCGTGGACATGGCGATGCCCACATCGGCCGCCGCCAATGCCGGCGCATCGTTGATGCCGTCGCCCACCATGGCCACGGTGGCTCCACCAGCCTTGAGTTCACCCACGATGCGGGCCTTGTCTTCGGGCAGTAGGTTGGCACGGATCTCGTCGATCCCCACTTGTTGCCCCACCAGCGAGGCACTGCCCTGGTTGTCGCCCGTCAACAGGACGACCCGCACGCCCTGCCGTTGCAGCTGGGCGACCGCTGCTCTGGCATCCGGCTTCACGGTATCGCCAAAAGCCAGCAGGCCGAGCAATACGGGTTGTACCCCCGCCTCAGCCAGCCAGGAGACGGTTCGCCCCTGATTTTGCAGGTCGCGCGCCAACCCAGCCGACGGCGTCAGGTCGACCCCAAGTTCCTCCATCAGGCGTGTGCTGCCCAGGCGCAGGTCACGCCCACCGATGATCGCCGCCATGCCGCGCCCGGGAAGGGCACGAACCTGCGTTGCCGGCAACAGCGCGACACTTTCCGTCCGCGCCGCATCGAGCACCGCCTGCGCCAGCGGGTGTTCACTGCCCGCCTGAATGGACGCACTGGCCGACAAAAGCGCGGCCCGATCACCGTCCGCCGCATGGGCGGCCACCAGTTGCGGCCGGCCTTGCGTCAGCGTGCCGGTCTTGTCGAAGGCCACGACCTGCACCTTGTGCGCAATCTCCAGGGCCTGCGCGTCCTTGATCAGGATGCCGTGCCGAGCCGCCACACCCGTGCCAGCCATGATGGCGGTGGGTGTCGCCAGGCCGAGTGCACAAGGACAGGCGATGACCAGCACCGCCACGGCATTCAGGATCGCGGTCTCCCAGTTGCCTGTGCCCAGCCCCCAACCCAGCAGCGTAACCAGGGCGATGGCAATCACGATCGGCACGAACACCGCGCTGACACGGTCCACCAGCCGCTGTATCGGGGCTTTGTGTGCCTGTGCCGACTCCACCAATCGCACGATGCGCGCCAGCGTCGATTCCGCACCAGTGGCCGTGGTCCGCACCACCAGCAAGCCCTGCGCATTGACCGAACCGCCAGTCACCTTGTCCCCCGGGTGTTTGTCCAGCGGCAGGCTCTCCCCGGTGATGAGCGATTCGTCGACCTGGCTGGCGCCTTCCAGCACCACACCGTCCACCGGCATGCGTTCGCCGGGGTGCACCACGACCAGGTCGTCCCGTCGAACCTGGCCGATCGGCAATTCCTGGTCCTGGCCATCGCGGCGTACCCGCGCGGTTTCGGGGCGCAGCGCGTTCAGGGCGCGGATCGCCGCTGTGGTCTGGCGCTTGGCGCGCGCCTCCAGCCACTTGCCCAATAGCACCAAGGTGATGACAACTGCCGAGGCTTCGAAATACAAATGAGGCGTCCCGTGTTCGGCATGTGCCAGCATCAGGTAGACGCTGAGTCCGTAGCCGGCTGATGTGCCCAGTGCCACCAGCAAGTCCATGTTGCCGACCCCGGCCCTCATGGCGCCCCAGGCCGAACGGTAGAACCGCGCACCCAACCAGAACTGCACTGGCGTGGCGAGTGCCAACTGCAGCCAGCCGGGCAACATCCAGTCCGCGCCGAGGAGCGACCCGACCATGGGGACGACCAGGGGCAGCGACAGCATGGCGGACAACACAATCGGCCACCAGGCGGCTGTCGACTGCGCCGCAGCTTCAACATCCTGCATACCGGACACAGTGGCGCCGTGCGTGCTGTACCCGGCCTTTTCGACCGCCGCGACCAGCATGGACAGGTCGGCCTCAGCACCGACCAGTGTCACCTCCGCTTTTTCAGTTGCCAGGTTGACTTCAGCGGAAACCACGCCAGGCACCTTTTGGAGCGCCTTCTCAACGCGGGCCACACAGGACGCGCAGGTCATTCCTTCAATCGGCAAGGTCCAGGCCGTCGAAGTGCCTGAAGGCGGGGAAAGTGTGGCTAGCATGCGCATGAAACTCCTTGAGTTTGTGTATGGTGCAGGATGGATTGAGACCTATCGAAGTCTCAACCTTCCCACCATGGCAGAGTCAAGGTCAGCACCCCTATCTCCACAACACGATAGTGGCCATCTGAAGATCGGCTTGACCTTGCCACAGTGGCAAGGTCTAGAGTCGCGGCTTCATTGCTGCTCGGGAAAAGCCCATGATGGAATTCGACATAGCGAACATGCGCTGCGGCCACTGTGCCAGCATGATCACCAAGACCGTGAAATTTCTGGATCCCGAGGCCGAAGTGGCGGTGGACTTGGTTCAAAAGAAAGTCACGATCAAGTCCGTGCAGGACCGCGCCGCCCTGGCAGATGCGCTGGCGCAGGCCGGCTACCCAACCGCCTGACATCAGGCGTGCCGCTGCGTTAGCCCATCGACTCTCGGTCGCGACAACACACCCACTGTTCACACATTTCAGGGAACCATTCCTTCTTTCCCCCTATCGATAACCAATGCGCCGCCTCCTGCTCCTCCTCATGATTGTTATCGCGCCCCTGCGTGGCATGGCCGGCGACTTGATGGCATTGCAGATGGCCACGCAGCAGTTCGCTGCAGTCGCCGACGGCCGGGGCGCCGCCGTGTCGGAGGCGGGCGACAGGCAGTATGCTGGTGGCAGCTTGCCTGGACCCCACAGCGACTGCATGGAGCAATCGATTGTGCGGGCCTCTGACGCAGGCCCTGCCGATCAGCAGCCAGACGGCAGCACCGCCTCGCATTGCCAGACTTGCAGCCGTTGCCAGGTTTGTTCGTCGGCGGCGTTCGCACTGTACGCATATATGGCCGACCAGTGGTTGTCGGCCCATGGCATGCCAATTGCCAGCAGTTTGGAGTTCAGCAGCGCAGACGCTGAACGCGGCTTCAAACCACCCATTTCCTGACTCCAAAGCCCGAAGTGCGTCCGCAACTGGCTGGCCCGTGGCCACTCGCTGCGATGTTCCCCCCTTCTCTGGAGAGTCCTCTTGATTATTCGTCATGCCTTGTTGGCGGGGCTGCTTGCGACACTTTCGCTTGCCAGTGCCGCCGTACTGGCCCAAACCACCCCCGCATCCCCCATGCACCCCACTCCCAGCGAGCCGACCCAAAGCACCCAGGCTGTCACCAATCCGGCGGCCACCGTGCCCGCTGTTTTGTACCGGTCAGTCTTCGTTGACACGCCTACCGGCGTGGAGACAGAAGAATTGGACTGGAGACGCGCCAATGCGGATGTCGGCCAATTCAAACGCGGTCACGTCGACATCCTGCAGTGGGAAAGCCGCAAGGAGGCCAAACCATGAAACAACTTGCCCAAAGGGGCGTAGCGCTGGCCATCGCTGTGTTTCTGGTGGGTTGCGCAACCGTGTCACCGGATGGCGGCGTGGGTGACGTGCAGGCGCTGACGCAAGGGAAGACCTTTGTGGCACGGCCCATCGTGGGCCGTGGCCCGTCGGCGCAAACCGATCAGGCGATTGCAGACCTGCTGGCGCAACCGGTCGCCGAAGACGCAGCTGTGCGTATCGCGCTGCTGAACAACCCGGGCTTGCAATCCTCGATAGCCACGCTGGGCATCAGCGATGCTGATAGGGTGCAGGCCGGTCGCTGGGCCAATCCACACCTTTCCTTGGGGCGGTTCGTCGAGGGCGACAGGGTCGAAATCGAACGGATTCTCCGGTTCGACGTGATCGGCCTGCTCGCACTGCCGTGGCGCGCCAAATGGGCCGGACAACAAGCTGAACTGGCGAAGCTGCAAGCGGCGCAGGAGGTTGTGCGGCTGGCAGCCGACACCCGCAAGGCCTGGATCAACGCAGTTGCCGCGCAACAGACGGCGCGCTACATGCGCGATGTCAAGGAGTCTGCCGAGGCGGGTGCCGAGCTGGCGCGTCGTCTGGCGCGGGTCGGCAACTGGAGCCACCTGAACCAGGCGCGCGAGCAGAGCTTTCTGGCGGATGCCACAGCACAGTTGGCCCGCAGCGAACAAGCCGCGTTCTCTAGCCGCGAGCAACTCACGCGGATGATGGGCCTCTGGGGCACCCAGACCAACTACCGCTTGCCCGACCGGCTATCTGACCTGCCCGGGGAAGCGCGCCAGATCGCGGACGTCGAGGCCCAGGCCATCACGCAGCGGCTCGACGTGCGCAGCGCCACCATGGAGACCGCCTTTGTGGCGGATTCAATGGGCCTGGTCAAAGCCAGCGGCTTCATCGACGCGTTCGACGTGGGCTTCACGCGGGCTACCACGTTCGACAATGCCGCCAGCACGCGGGATACCCGGCGCGGCGTCGAGGTCGAGTTGCCCCTGCCCATCTTCGACTGGGGCCAGGCGCGCAATGCGCGGGCGCAGGCCGTCTACATGCAGTCGGTCGCCCGCGTGCGCGAGGTCGGGGTGCTGGCCCGCAGCGAGGCGCGCGCGTCCTACCACGGCTACCGCACCGCGTACGACCTGGCACGTTACTACCGCGACGAGATCGTGCCCTTGCGCAAGTTCATCAACGACGAGGTGCTACTGCGCTACAACGGCATGATCGTCGGCATTTTCGAACTGCTGGCCGATGCACGCACCAACGTCATGGCCGTCAATGCCAGCATCGAGGCGCAGCGCGACTTCTGGCTGGCCGATACCGACCTGCAAACCAGCCTCAGTGGAACCTCGCCAGGCAGTCTCTCCAAAATGCAAGCCACCGCCGCGGCGGGTGGTGAAGCCAAAGGACATTGAAAATGGCATCCAAAGCATTGAACCGACGACTCTTTTTTGCCGGCGCCGCGACCGCTGTCACAGCGGCTGCGGTCAGCCGCGTGGCCATGGCTGCCCTGCCGGAACCGGTGATCCAGACCAAGCCCGACACCATGCCGCCGCTGGTGCCCAAGACCGGCCGGCCCTACAACCCGGTCATCACGCTCAATGGCTGGACACTGCCCTGGCGCATGAACGCGGGCGTGAAGGAATTCCACCTGGTGGCCGAACCCGTGGTGCGCGAAATGGCACCCGGATTCAAGGCCAACATGTGGGGCTACAACGGCCAGAGCCCCGGCCCGACCATCGAGGTCGTAGAGGGTGATCGCGTGCGCATCTTCGTCACCAACAAGTTGCCCGAACACACCACCATCCACTGGCATGGCCAGCGGCTCCCCAATGGCATGGACGGTGTCGGCGGACTCAACCAACCGCAGATCCCGGTCGGAAAGACCTATGTCTACGAGTTCGAGGCGCGTCGCCCTGGCACCTTCATGTACCACCCTCATGCGGACGAGATGACGCAGATGGCCATGGGCATGATGGGATTCTGGGTAACGCACCCCAAGACAAAGCATCCTTTGATAGACGAAGTAAACCGGGACTTCTGCTTTTTGCTCAATGCCTACGACATCGACCCTGGCAGCAAGACGCCCAAGATCATGACGATGACGGACTTCAACCTCTGGTCCTGGAACAGCCGCCTCTTCCCCGGCATCGACTCGCTCAACGTGCGGCTGAACGACAAGGTGCGGATCCGGATCGGTAACCTGACCATGACCAACCATCCGATTCACCTGCACGGGCACGAGTTTCTTGTAACTGGCACCGATGGCGGCCCGACGCCCAAAAGCACCAGGTGGCACGAAGTGACCGCCGATGTGGCCGTCGGCCAGATGCGGCAGATCGAGTTCCTGGCTGACGAGGAAGGCGACTGGGCCTTCCACTGCCACAAGAGTCACCACACCATGAATGCCATGGGGCACGATGTGCCCACGATGATCGGTGTGGACCACCGGGGCCTGGTCAAGAAACTGCAGAAGTTGGTGCCCGACTACATGGTGATGGGTGAACGCGGCATGGCCGACATGGGCGAGATGGAAATGCAGATCCCAGACAACACTTTGCCGATGATGACCGGCAGCGGCCCTTACGGTGGAGTCGAAATGGGTGGCATGTTCAGTGTGCTCAAGGTGCGCCGCGACCAGAAACCTGGCGACTACAGCAACAGCGGCTGGTACCAGCAGCCGCCAGGCACGCAGGCATTCGAGTGGACCGGAGCACTACCCGACCCGGCACGCTTCAAGGCAGAAGGTCAAGGCTCCATGCCGTTGGCCGCCTCCCCCACCAGGACCACCCAGGTCCAGGTACGTAAACCCTCGGGCCCAATGGCCCACTAACCCAGTAAGGAAACTTCCATCTTGAAAAATACGATCAAACTCCTGGCGACTTGCGCCATTCTGGCTGGCTCTGGCGCCACTTTTGCGTCCGGTACCCACGGCGGCGGGCATGAACCCGACACGATTGGGAAACCTGGGGTGCTTTCCAAGGTGACGCGTACCGTCAATGTGGACATGAGCGACGCCATGCGCTACAGCCCTGCCAGTCTCACCGTCAATCAGGGCGAAACCGTTCGCCTTGTCGTCAAGAACTCGGGCAAGCTGACCCATGAGTTGGTTCTGGGCACGCAAAAGGAACTCAAGGAGCACTACGAAATCATGAAGAAGAATCCGGAGATGGAGCACGACGACCCGAAGATGCTTACCGTTAAGGCGGGAAAAATCGGCCAGATCGTGTGGCAGTTCACCAAAGCGGGTACGGTTGATTTTGCTTGCCTTCAGCCCGGTCACTACGATGCAGGCATGAAGGGTGCTGTGGCCGTTGCACCTGGCAAGAACTCCGCGAAAGTGGCCTCCAAGTAGGTGCATGGCGACCTTGTTGCATCAGCCTCATTTTTTGTATTCCCCCTCGAACTCGATAGGAATTACCATGAAAAGCCTCGGCAATTTCGCCACCGCAGCCCTGCTGGCATTCGCTTCGCTCGCGCCCACGCCCCTTCTTGCCCAGACCACGATGGGATCCATGGTGATGGAGATGAGCAATGGCGAAGTCAGAAAGATTGACAAGGACGCCCAGAAGATCACCCTCAAGCATGGCGAAATCAAGAGCATGGACATGCCGCCGATGACGATGGTTTTCAGGGTCCTCGACATGTCATTGTTCGACAAGGTCAAAACCGGTGACAAGGTGAAATTTAGTGCCGAAAAGCGCGACGGCGCCATTGTCGTGACGGCGATCGAAGTCGCCAAATAGAAAGAAACGCCAGATGAAGCTTGGCATCGTCGGATTGGGTCGGATGGGAGCCAACTTGGTTCGCCGGCTGCTGTTTGCCGTGGCTGACAAGGCCCAGCTCGATCAGGTCAAGGTGGGCGACAAAATCCGCTTCATGGCTGTGCAGAACAACGGCCGGATGGTCATGCCGCAGATTCAAGCTGCCAAGAGATGCGTGCCCAAGCCCAGAATCGCCAGATGGAACTGGAGGTCGGTTTGATCTGTTCCAGATTTTCCCTACGCACGTTGCCATGGCTGGTGGCGGCCACGGTGCTCGCCACTGGTGTCTTCTGGCGTGATTCTGTGTTGATTGCATGCAGCGCCCTGTTTGCGCTGCATGCATTCGAGCTGGACATGGATGCCGGGGCCCCGTGGCAGGCCTGGCGCGCGGCCTTGCGGTGCGGGGTGATGGGCGCGGCGTCACTGCTGTGCGGGTTGGTCTTGTGGGTGATCGTGGGCGCCGTGCGGCTGGATTGGTGGACACCAGCCAATGACCGGCCGGATGACGTGTTGTTGACCCTCGCGATCGCTGCGGCGATCTGCTTGTTGGTTCGTAGCCAAACGCACCGTCTGGCCTTCAGGCTGTTCGCCGATTTGGTAGTCCCTACTGCAGTGGTGTTGACACTGGCTACAAGTACAAGCGGATGGGAGGAGGCACCGTTCCTGTTTGCTATTTTCGTGGCACTGGCTGTCACGCACGTCGGCTGGCGTCGCCTGCAGGGTGCCGGCGCCATCTGGCGTTTTGGCGATGGGCGATAGGCGATAGGCTTCCATTGTGATACCGGTGACGGTTGTATTGCCGGTGGCAGTTTGCACGACTGCTACCGATTAGGCCTGCGTTCGAGCGCTTTCCGATCCGCTGGTCGCGACAACCCGCGCGCCTGCTCGACAAAGAATTGGTGGTCTTGCGCCTGAGTACGAAAACGCACGAAACGTCGAACAATTGCCAACACAAACTGAACAAGTTGGGACCGGCCGATCACTCAGGCAGGCATTTGTCAACTATTGCAACTAGTGGAGTGTTGCATTCTGACTAGAACTTAAGCGGCCGTTGGCCCGAATGACCTATTGCAGAATGTCTTGTGCGCTCTTGGTCCAAATGAATGGCTTGGGATTGATGTTGTGATGCGCTACGTACTGATCGATGGCCTGTACCAATTCGGGCACGCTGGTCACCAAGGAGCTGCCCACTCAACCGCCGACCTCGACCTTCTACGTGTACTTCTTGTAAAACGCGCACTGGTGTCGCGCCAGCCACCCAGTCAAGACGACGATAAACCCTGCGCAGCGCTCCCAAGCCACAGCCCCCGGCCAGACACACAGTGCCACCCCGCCCAGCCCCAGCACCGCCATCTGCAGGTACTTTGCCCGATGGTACAGGCTGGCTGACTCCCGCCCTCCACAGGACCTCCGAATCGCGCGCTCGGTCAGTCCATCCCCCGTGCCCACCGCGTACAGAAGCAGAACCAGCGGCAGGAATCGCAGGAGTATCGCGAAGCGCACCCCCAGCAATTGGGTTCCGACCATCGCTGTCTCGACGGCCTCACGATTGGCAAGGTAGCTGCGACGGACCACCGTGTCCGGGATCGACAAGGCCAATGGATCGGCGAACCGAAGCCCCATGTCGTGGATGCCGGTGGCCTCGAACACAAGGCCATACAAAAAGTTCGCCGGCCCGGTGATCTCGCCTGCCCCCCGGCCCTGCAGTGCAGCCAGCGCGATGCCATGCCCGAGATCGGCGGCGAGCAGTCCACGCAACCGGCCCACGCCATCGGTCCAGACTCGAGACACGAACACCCAATCAATGCTCCAGGCAACGACAAGAATCACTACCAACCCCAAGACCAGCGAGAACGCCAACTTCAGTGGGCTCAGTAGCACGCCCGCCAATGGACCATCATGGAAGGACGTGTTCTTACTCGCCAAGATTGGGCTCCACTCGCGGTACTGGATCCTGGTCTTCCTGTGGCCGATTCCAAGGCCCATCCAGTCGGCTGCGCATAGCTTGCCCAATCGCAGCAAGACCTTCAGGCATCAGCGGGTCGTGCTCAGTACTGGGCAACGGCATGCGAATCTTGTGCAACTGGCCACCATGTATCAGCGCAAAAGCCTGGCCCTTGGGCAACTGCACAAGGTCGGTCGGCTCCAGCATGCGAACGCACTCCGGTGCAATACGGTCCTCATTTCGGCTGGCAAAGTCGGTGAACTCACCCGGATCGTTGGTATCCGAGACCGACGACGACACGATGGTCGACACCACCTGCACCTGTGGCAACTGGTCGGTCAGCAACTCGGCAGTCGCCACCTCTTTGACCCGCAACATGATCAGCGTGTTGAAGTTGCCGGCGATCTGTCCAGCCTTCGCCGGTGAACCGATCCGGGCCTCCACGTCCGACCAGGTCTGCGTGTACGCCGTCACCTGAAACCCGGCGCCACCAGCCTTGTTCAGCAGCGGAATGAACTCGTCGCCAATCAATTCGTTGAACTCGTCGGCATGGATAGCGATCCGCCTCGATCTGATCTCGCCTGGTAGCCCTCGGCCGGGTCCGAACTTGTACAGGCTGCCGGCCACGCTGGTGAGATCGGCAAACATGGAATTGCCCACCGCCCCTGCCACTTCGTAGTCAGACAGCGCATCGAGCCCGACATAGACGATCCCGCCCAGGTTGATCACCGATGCCCAGTCGAACACCGGCCGCCAGTCAGTCGGATCGTCGAGGGCCGGCGACAACAGCGCCGCGGTGCGGCCGGTGGTGAGCTTTTCCATCAGGGGTAGAAGGGATGCCACCAGCTTGTCGAAATGGCTTTTCTCGTAGTTCAGTGTCGAAGCCAGCGCATGGGCAATCGGGTCGTAGAGCTTGCGCCGGCGCGCGTATTCGACCAAGCTGACCGCACGCACGCCACGCGACTGCAGTCCCTTGTCCAGGCTCTTCTTGTCGATCGCCATCGACTGCAATTCCTCGCGCCAGCCGACAGCCGCAGGCTCCCGGTCGAACCAGTGCTCGAAATAGTCGATCAGGAGTGGTTCGATGTCAGAGGCATAACGGTTGATCTCCTGGTAGTCGGGCTTGCGCCCCAAGGCCACCAGCGCACGCGCCATCACGTTGACGAAACGCCAGACAAACTCCTTGAACGCCGCAGACTGCCCCTCCGAGGGCAACTGGCCGGCAATACGCGTGGCGACTTCGGTGATGCGCGAGAAACTGCCCACCGGGTTGTAACGCGCCGAGATCTCTGGGTGTCCCAGGTGGAACATGAAGAATTCATCCAAACGCCCTGCCCGCTGGCTTTCCGCATAGACGCGGCGCAGCAGGTCGATGTCCCCCTTGGGGTCGAATACGATCACCACCTCCCCGCGGCGGATGTCCTGGGTGATCAACAGCTCCGCCAGGCGCGTCTTGCCGACACGCGTCGTGCCCAGCACCAGCGTGTGGCCGACCCGGTCTGCGATGTCCATCCAGATGTCGGCTTCATCCGGTTCGACACCGTGGAGCGCCGGATCACCGCCCAGGCCAACGGGTGCCGCTTCCTGCGGGTTCAGACTTGTGAGGAGTCCCGCAAGCGAGCCTGGTTGCAACAGCGGCTGGTTCTCCGGACGCCGGGCCTCGAACAGACGCTGGGTGTGGCGCTGGTCCCACCGGAAACCCTGTCCCAAAAACAGCCGCTCGGCCGACCACGGGATCTGGGGTGCGGTCACCTCGTAACGACGCTGGCGCCGCAGGTTGGCACGGTAGCGCAGGTTTCGGAATCCAGCCGCACCCCGCCATGCTGCGTGCCCCATCAATGCACCGGCCAACAACCAGTCCCAGGGACGGCTCAACAGAAACAAGCCCGGATCCCACAGCACGACACCCGCGCTAAGCGCGGACACACAGGATGCGCGCAACTCATGCGCCGGACGCAGCAGGGCTTCGAGTGGATAAGTCATCAACAGATCGATCAAGTGGAGAAGGAGAAGAAGAATGAAAAGCACCAACACCATCAACCACGCGCACCAGTGCCGGATCGATGGCTGGCAGTGGCTGGATGAATCGCTGCGGCTCGCGGATCACGATCCCGTTGATCCGGGTGGTCTCGCTGTCGGATCGCCCCCTCGCGTAGCGCCCTTTCTCGTAGCAAAAAATGCTCAAGCCACGGTCGGCACGCAGGTGCCAGCCCTCGCGCAACACCTCGCGCTGCACGCGCCTGGCAGCATCGAACAACGGTTCGGACCCGCCGATCTGCTTGGCGAATTCCCTAAAAATCCGGGGTGAGGCGAGCAACAAACCTTCCGCCACCACGTGCACCAGGGCATCCGGCGCGTTGACCGGCAACACGCCGCCCTGCACCCCCTGCCTCAGCCAGGCCATGAATTGCCCGGCGAGCGCGGATTCGACCGGACTCACCTCCTCCAGGAATTCGGGTGAATCCACGGTGGTGACCATCTGCGCTGCCGGGACACGCACGACGGCGACCGATGTCGCTGCCGGTATTCTTGGCGCAGGGGAGACCGCCGGGGTTGGCGCCAATGCACTCCTGGCCAGATCACACGCAACCAATTCTCTGATGACCCCGACCGGATCGGCCAGGCCACTCAGGCAGGCGAGAAGCTCAGCCATCAAAGCCTGATCCTCCCGGAGCCAGTCCTGAATGGGAGCAGGCACGCAGCGCTCGAACAAGCGCAGCGCGGTGGCCGGGTCGACTTCGACCGACGGCGCGTCAGCTGGCAAGGTCTCAATACGGTAACCAAGTGCGCCGCAGCCGCGCATCGGACCTGCCGCCGGTCTCCAGGCGCAAGGAATGCCGGTTCCCATCTGCATCCACACACGCATCCCCTGGCTGACCTGTGGCAAGTCACGCAGCAACGCCGCCACGAACACTGCGTAAGTCCAGCGATGCGCTTGTGCCCCAATGACCTCCGGTGCCGCGCCGCGCGGCAAGATCTGCGAACGCCGGCGATCGAGTCCGCGAATTGCCGTGGCGAGCGCCCGACTCAGTTGTCCACCCAGTTGCCCAAATCGCCCCGAGCGCGAAACCGGCAGCATCTGCACGAGCTCGGCGTGGCCATCGATCAACGGCCGTGCGGCCAGCGCAAACACCTCCGGCGGAAATGCCAGCTTGATCCGCAGAACCGCAATAGCGTTGCCCAGGCCCAGGGTATCGATCAGCGACTGTGCATCCAGCACGGGTTGCACAGTGCCAGGAATCGAAGTCGCCCCACCCGACGCGATCGGCACCCCCATCCGGTCGCCAAAGTCGCCGCCACTTACTGGCGCGCGTCTGTCTTCAATGTGGTTCATGCGGCCAGTATTTCGCGCGCGCCGGTGGCCGACGACCACGATGGTGGCCTCAACAAAGTCCTGATTCGGCCTTGACACCGTGCTCGCGCGGTGCATCCGAGCCCTTGCACCTCGCCCACACCAGGGGCGCCACCGCCAATAACGAGATTCGAGCCACCGAAACCACCGCTTGTCTACGAGGAATCAGGACTTTTGTGGGGCCCCGATTCGCCCTGATTCGCGGGCCTTGCCTGCCTACGATGGTCTCCATACGCGCTGTGCCGAACACGGTCGGTGCCGGAAGCAACCACCAAGGAGAGCCTGTTGCCCAAGTCGATGCGCTGGATTCCCCGGATAGGGTCGATCGTCGCGATCACCCTGATCGCCGCGTCACCCGCCCGTGCCTGCTGGGAGCAGGCGGCACAGCGTTACGGCGTCAGTTCCGAGCTGCTCTACGCAATCGCGCGCACCGAATCCGGCCTCGACCCGCAGGCCATCGGGCGCAACCGCAACGGCTCGCGCGACATCGGCCTCATGCAGATCAACTCCGCCTGGTTGCCCCGGCTGTCAACACACGGCATTGCAGAACGCGACCTGTTTGACCCCTGCACCAGCATCCATGTAGGTGCCTGGATCCTGGCCGGCAATGTCCAGCGCCTGGGCTACACCTGGGAAGCCGTTGGTGCCTACAACGCTGCGACGCCGATGTTGCGGCGGGCCTACGCCGAACGGGTCTCCCGCCAGTTGGCAGCAACTGGATCCCCACGAACACCACGGTCGCCGCGCCCACCGGGTCCACAACGCCCCCAGGCCGGCACTCCGCACGAATCCATTTTCCTGGCGAGTACGCAGTAGCGGCTGCGTTTGCCCGTCTCCACCCCTCCAACCGCTGCCAACCCCTGTATCCACACAGAAAGGACTTCCCCATGAACCCGTCCCGCCGCATCGCTCTCTTCATACCCGTGGCTTTCGCCCTGGCACTCGGCGCCAGTTCCGCCTTCGCCGGCACGACTGGCGCCGAATTCCAGACCATGTACACGACCCTCCTGAACTGGGCAACCGGGTACCTGGGCAAGGCCATCGCTGTTGCGGCCTTCATCCTCGGTGCGGGCATCGGTGTGGCGCGCTCCTCCCCGATCCCGGCGCTGGTGGGCGTGGTGTTCGCGCTCTTCATGGTCTACGTGCCGACCATCATCGACTCGATCATGACGGCGACGGTCTGAAGCCTCACGAGCATTCAAAGTCATGAACGACGCCTCGCTCGACATCCCGCGCCGGCTGAACGACGCACCCCGCATGTTCTGGTGGGAGATCGACGTCGCCCTGATCTTCCTGGGAGCGGTGTTGGCCGGCATGTTGGCGGGCTTCTTCATGACCGGCTTCGCCCTTGGCGTGCTGCTGGCCTGGAGTTTCGGCAAGGCCAAGTCGGGCGAACACCCCGCCTTTGCACTGCACCTGCTGTACTGGCATTTGCCGGCGCAAATCTCGGGGCTCAAGCGCACTCCACCCTCGCACCAGCGGCAACTACTGGGATGAGGCTGCAATGAAACTCGAATGGCTGCGCGCCGACATCACCAGTGCCCGCCGGGCCACGAGCTACTTGGCCGTGCTGCTCACCGCGTCGCTGCTGGTCAACGTCGTGCTGGCCTTGCTCACCATGCGCATGTCCGGGCGTGAGCGCATCGTACTGGTGCCCCCCACCATCAACAAGACCTTCTGGGTCGAGTCCGAGCGGGTCAGTGCCGAGTACCTGCAGCAGATGGCGTATTTCCTGATGCAACTCACCCTGGACGTCACACCCCAGAGCGTCGACCACCAATCCAGCGTGTTGATGCAATACGCCGCCCCCGCGTCCTACGGTGAACTGCGCTCGGCCATGACCGCCACGGCCGATCGCCTCAAGCGCGACAGCGCCTCAACCATCTTCAGCGCACGCGACCTGGTCGTCGATGAGGCCACACAACGCGTGGGCGTGCGCGGGCAGCTCACCACCTACATCAGCGACCGCCGCGTCTCCGAAGTCTCGAAGGCCTACGCCATCGAGCTGCAGTACACCGGCGGGCGAGTTTTTCTCAAGGCATTTCGCGAGACCCATCCCAATGATCCCCTGGAAACACAGTCTTCGACTACTCCGACAACTTCTACCGGCGCTGCCGCTGTTGATGCTACTCGGTGATCCCGCCCATGCGCTCCAGATCGTGGATGCGCAAGACGGCCAAACAGCGCTTGCCAAACTCTCGCGCAAGGAGGTCACCCGCATCGCCTTCGAGCACGGTCGGGTTCGCAAAGTCACTGGCAGCGCGGGCGAGTTCGTCCTGGAGAAGGACGACGAGAAGGGCCAGATCTTCATCCGGCCCACGGACGCGCAAAGCACCAAACCGATCAACCTCTTTCTGACCTCGGAGCGCGGCACCGTCGCTCTGCTGCTGCAGCCCGTCGACACCCCGAGCGACTCGATTGTGATCCGAGAACCGAGTGACCCACGCGAACGCAGCATCGCGCCCACGCGGCTGGAGGCCAGTGGCCGCCATGTCCGCACGCTCAAGAACTTGCTGCTGCAACTGGCCGACGACGCCCTGCCCGAGGACATGCAAGCCCTGGAGGTGGCGCGCGACATCACCCTGTGGCCGGGCACCCGGCTCACGCTGCAGCGCGTGCTGCTGGGCACCGGTGTGGTGGGCGAGAAATACCAGTTGACCAACACCGGCAACACCACCATGGAAGTGGCGGAGACCGCACTCTTTAAGTCCGGCGTAATGGCAGTCAGCGTGGAGCGGCCCAGCCTGCGCCCGGGCGAGGCCACCAACCTGTTCGTGATCCGGGAGCGCAAGAGCGATGACTGAAACCGTTCCCACCACGGCGGGCGTCAAGCGCCGCCAGTACCTGTTGATGGCGGGAGTCGGCGGGGCAATAGTCGCCGGCACCTTGTTCTCGGTGTCACTGACCGGCTCCAGGCCGGATGCCGAGTCCCGCCCCAAGCCGAAGTCCACCAACATCCTCTCGCCCGGCGCCCAGGTCGATCCGCGGGACGCCTGGCGCGGACAAGCCGACGCCCAACTGCGCGCGATCGAGCAGAAATCGCGCGAACTGGCACAGCGTGACACCGAAATGCAGGGCCAGGGCCGCGAGATGGTCGAGCGGCTGCGCAAGCTGGAGAGTGGCGGTGCTGCGGGCTCCGCCAGCCATGGCCTCACCGCATTGCCGCCACCGCCGGTCGCCGCACCGGCAACGCGGCCAAGCTTCGGCCCCGACACTGCCAATGGGGCGCAAGCGGGCAGCGGCTCGCAGCGACCAGGGACGCTCCCGCAACTGCCGCCACCCCCGCCGCCGCTGCCGAACCGCGCAGGCGGTTTTGCGCAACTGCCGGGTGCCGGCTCCAATGGGGGATTGACTGGCACGCCATCGGGAATCGTCAGCGTCACGCTGGCCGATCCGGCCCCGACGACGAAGCCCGGGCCCGCCACCGACCCCGCCGTCACAACTGCCGCACCCCGCGACACCCGGCGCTACATCCCGAGCGGTACCTTCACCCGCGCGCTGCTGCTCGGCGGCCTGGACGCCCCCACCGGCGGGCAGGCCCAGCGCAACCCGCAGCCCGTGCTGCTGCGCCTGATGGACAACGCGGTGCTGCCGAATCAGTTCCGATCCAAGGTAAAGGAATGTTTTGTGGTGGGGGCGGGCTTTGGTGATGTCAGCTCGGAGCGTGCCTACATCCGCACCGAATCGCTCTCCTGCATCACCCGCGACGGCATGGCCATCGATGTCCCGGTCAAGGGCTATGTGGCAGGCGAAGACGGCAAGGCCGGCATGCGCGGGCGCCTGGTCTCCAAACAGGGCCAGATCCTGGCCAACGCGCTGCTGGCCGGTGTGGCAAGCGGCATCGGCCAGGCGTTCACCCAGAGTTCGACCACGATGTCGATCTCGCCACTGGGCACCACCAGCACGGTCGACTCCGGCAAACAGTTCGAAGCCGGGGTGGGCACGGGTGTGGGCAAGGCATTGGACCGCCTCGCGCAGTACTACATCACTCTGGCCGAGAAGGTTTTTCCGGTGATCGAGATCGACGCCGGACGCACCGTCGACGTCGTACTCACCCAAGGTATCGCCCTGCCAGGGCCACTGGACGCCGCCACGCAGGACGCTGAAACCTACCCGCGACTCACTGCACGCACCCACCAACAAAGGAGATCCGAAAATGATGATGAATGAACTGCCCATCAGGGCCATGCGGGGCACGCGTTTCCTGCGCGCCAAAGTATTTGCGCCGGTTTGCGCAGGCCTGCTGGCCGCCTCGATCGCCCTGCCCGGTGCCGCGCAGTCGGCAAACACAACGGGTACGGCAGCACCTCCAGCCACCTCCGCTGCCACCGCCACCGAGAGCACGCTGGCCAACCGCCTTCAGGCGCTCTACCCATCCACCCGCTTCGGTGCCGTCAACCCGACCCCCTGGCCCGGGGTTTTCGAGGTGGTAATGGGTGCCAACCTGGCCTATGTCGACCAAAGCGGCCAGTACTTCCTGTTCGGCCACTTCTACGACATGAAGGCGCAGCGCGACCTGACCGCCGAGCGCAAGGACACGCTCGCACGGATCGATTTCGAGACGCTGCCGCTCTCCGATGCGATGAAGGACGTGCGGGGCAACGGCGCGCGCGTGCTGGCCATCTTCAGCGACCCCGACTGCCCCTATTGCCAGAAGTTGGAGGCGGACATTCGCGAACTCACCAACGTCACGATCTACACCTTCCTGATGCCGCTGGTATCGCTGCACCCGGCCGCCCACCGCAAGGCCGTCTCGGTGTGGTGCGCCAAAGACCGCATCGCCGCCTGGCAAGCCACGATGTGGCGCGGTGAAGCCGTCCCCCAGGCTGACTGCCCGCATCCGGTGGATCGCAATGTGGTCCTGGGTGAACGGCTCGGTATCAACGGCACGCCCACGCTGGTGGCGTTGGATGGCCGCATGCTGCCGGGTGCGGCGAGCAAGGAGCAGATCGAGGCCTGGCTGCAGCGCTCCGCCGTCAGCGCACAGGGCGATGCCAAGCCGGGGGTCATGTCCCGATGAACCCGAACACGCGCACGACGCCAATGCCAATGCCGATGCCGATGCCTACACGGCTCTCTCTGGCAATCGCCACCACCACGGCATTGGCGGCCACAGTGGTGCTTGCCGGCTGCGCCTCCTCCCTGTCGGGCGTCGGGGGCACGCAGGGTTATGCCTGCAAGGCCCCCATCGGCGCCCAGTGCACTTCCGTCTCCGGCGTCTACGCCAACGCCACCCCGATGGCCCACCGCGCCGTGTATGAAGCCCTGCGCGAGCAACAGGCCCAACTCGCCACGCCGCCCGTCGCCACCTCGGCACCCAAAACCCAGGCTTCCACAACACCCGGTGCCTCGACTGCTCCCGCATCCGCCCCGTCGACGAGCGCTGCGCCCACCTCCACCCCGGCTGCGCTGCGCTCGCCGCCCCGCGTGGTACGTCTGTGGATCGCTCCCTGGGAAGACGCCGACGGTGATCTGCACGATGCGTCCTTCGTCCACGTCGTGGTCGACACCGGGCGCTGGCTGATCGAGCGGGTCCGTCCTGCGTCGCGGTCGCGGCTCGACATCGCCAAGCCACCCGTTGCCAAAACCATCGCCCCATCCGTCGCACCTGCCCCGGAAGCGAAGGAACCGGCCGACCTCGCACCCATCGAGCCTTGACCATGTTGCGCAACCTGATCCACGATCTCGAATCGGCCCTCACGAATGTCCGAGTCGCCGACTTCCTGCCGGGCCTGCGCACCGGCCCGGCGCCAGATTTCGACCACAGCGCCAGTCTATCGCACTGGCTGCCCTACCGCGCCTACCTCGAAGACCAGCAGATCTTCATCAACCGGGACGCTTTGGGTTTTTGTCTGGAAGTGCGCCCCCAATCCGGTGCCGACGAGGACATGGCGCGAGTACTCACCGCGCTGTATGCCACATCGCCTGCCGGCACCGGCATCCAGTTCCACCTGCTGGCCAGCCCCGACATCCGGGGCACGCTGGGCCGTTACGCGGACATGCGCTTACCCGACGAAGTCGTGCCGGAATTCGATACGCTCGGGCGCCCAGGCCGTCACGGCAACATCCACCGCACGATGGCGCGGCGGCGTGTCGGTCATTACCTTGCAGGTACCCGCAATTCGCTGCTGCCCAACCAGAGCTACCTGCTCCGCAATTTCCGGCTGATTTTGAGCGTCTCGCTGCCCGGCAGCCCGGAGAACCTCAGCCGCATCGAAGAACTGCTTCTGTTACGTGACGGGCACCGCGCCACATTGCATGCGGCAGGTTTTCCGTCGCGCTCCTGGACGGCGACCGATCTCATCAATTGGGGCTCCGCCCTGCTCGATCCGCACCGCCGCTCCGGCGATGGCATCCCCCTGACCTATGACCCGGGGCGGGAACTGCGCGACCAGGTGATCGACCGCTCGACCCAGCTGCTCGTGCGCCAGAACGGCATCGAACTCAGCAATACGGCCCAGGAACATAGCGGCGAGTTGCGCCTGCTGTCGGTCCGTTCGTTCCCCCAGCGTTATGCGCTTTGGAACATGGGTAGCCTGATCGGGGACCTGTACCAGGCCACGCTCCAGTTCCCCTGCCCTTTCATGATCACGCTCGGCGTACACGTACTCGACCCCGAGGCCACGCGCAATTGGGCGTACCTCAAGGCAGCGCGCGCCACGACCAACGCCACCAGTTACATGGCGCGTTTCCTGCCCGACATGCAGGAGCGCAAGGCGGATTGGGACATCGTGCTCAAAGCCATGGACGACGGCCAGCAACTCGTCGACCTGCAGCACCAGGTGGCCCTTTTTGCACCCAAACACGACATGGCCCGCGCCGAGCAGTCAGCCCGCTCCATCTTTCGCGCCCGCGGGTTCGAACTCTCGCGCGACACCATGATGATGACCCAGGGCCTGATCGGCTCTCTCCCCATGACCTTGTCACCCCCCTTCCATGCGGACCTGGCCCGCATGAAGCGTGTGACTACCAAGACATCGGCCAACGCGGTGCACCTGGCACCACTCATTGCGGAGTGGCAAGGCACCGGCACGCCCGTGCTGCTCCTGGGCGGCCGGCGCGGCCAGTTGATGCAGATCGACGTCTACGACAACCCGGCTGGCAACTACAACGTGGCGATTGCCGGCACCTCTGGATCGGGCAAGTCGCTGTTGCTCAATGAGATTGCCGCCGCCTATCTCGGCACCGGTGCCCGCGTGTGGATCATCGATGTGGGTCGCTCCTACGAAAAGGCCTGTCGCAACTTCGGCGGCAGCTTCATCGAGTTCACCGAGCAAGCAGGCCTGTCCCTGAACCCCTTCTCCTTCGTCGACGACATCGACGAGGACATGGAGCTGCTGCAGCCTTTGCTCGCCCAGATGGTGTCGCCGCGCGAAGCCCTGGAAGGCTTCCAGTATTCGACGCTGGGTGCTGCCATCAAGAAGGTCTGGAAAGCACGAGGGCGGGCCATGACCGTCACCGACATCCACGACCTGCTCGCGACCGGCCGGCTGGACGAGAACACGGAAGTTCCCGCCGCCGAGGGCGACCGGCGCCTGAAGGACCTGGCCACCATGTTGCACCCCTACACCCGGGACGGTACCCATGGCAAGTACTTCGACGCGCAGGCCACCATCGATTTCAGCAGCGACTTCATCGTGCTCGAACTCGAAGAACTCAAGGCGAAGAAGGACCTGCAAACCGTGGTGCTGCTGATCATGATGTACCGCATCACCCGCGAGATGTACTTCTCCCGCGACCGCAAGAAGATCGTGATCATCGACGAGGCCTGGGACCTGCTCTCAGGTGGGGCCACTGCCGAGTTCATCGAGGCCGGCTACCGCCGTGCGCGCAAGTACAAGGGCTCCTTCATGTCGGCGACCCAGGGGGTGGACGACTACTACCGCAACCCGGCTGCCAGGGCTGCGCTGGACAACTCTGACTGGATGTTCCTTCTGCGTCAAAAACCCGAATCCATTGAGATGATGGACAAGCTCGGCCAGGTCACCATGGACGACGCGATGAAGCGGCTGTTGCAGTCGCTGCGCACCGAGCACGGCGCGTTCTCCGAGGTTTTTATCCACTCGCCGGCCGGCAACGGCATCGGCCGCTTGATCGTCGACCCCTACAGCCTGCTGCTCTTCAGCAGCCGCGCAGAAGACTTCAGTGCCATCAACGCCAAACGCGACGCAGGCATGACCGTACCCCAGGCTATCGAATCCGTTCTGATTGAGAGGGGGCTGACATGACGCGATTGGAGGCGGCGCGGCTGATCGCCATCAACACTGTTGTGAGTCTGGCCCTCGCAGCGGGCGTCGCGGCCTGGATGCAACGCACCCAGAAACCCACCTTTGGGACGCTGGACGTGGCCGAGCTCTACCGGCTCAAGGAAGCCCAGGTCGCCGCGGTACTCGTCAAACGCGACAGTGGCGATGCGGAACGCATCCTGGCAATCCAGCGGGCGGCCATCTTCGGCGCCGAGCTCAGCAAGCTCATCGACACACTGCCCGAGGAATGCGGCTGCCTGGTGCTGACCCGTGGCGCGGTGCTGGGCTCCGGGGCTCAACTGATCGATCTGACGCCGGCAGTGCGCCAGCGGCTCGGCCTGGAGGTGCGCCCATGACTTCCTACGGGCCAGGAGCACCTGCAGATGCATTCACGCCGGCGCCCGACCGGGCACCCGTCACGGCACGGGCCAGCCGGATTGATGCGGTTCGCGCCTTCACCCCTCAGGCAATCTGGCGGCGCTTTGACCGTGCAGTCTTTCGCCGGCGGCTGATCCGGCACCTGCAACGCTGGACCGTGGTGTACCTGGTGGCAGCAGCGACCACCGCGTGGTTCGACGCGCACTACGCGCTGGGTCTCAACGTCACAGAGAGCCTGCCCGCCCGGTTCTTCCTGATCCACCTGGGCGAGCAACCCGGACGCGGTGATTTCGTGGCCTTCCGTTGGCTGGGCGGCGGCCCCTACCGAGCTGGCACTACGTTCGTCAAAGTGCTCGCTGGTTTGCCCGGCGACGAAGTGACCCAGGTCGACGGGGAGTATTTCGTGAACTGCTACCCCGTGGGCAAAGCCAAGTCGGTGAGCCGACAAGGAATCGCGCTCGAACCCGGGCCCACCGGCACGCTGCCTAACGGCTCGTACTACGTGCGTGCCCCGCACCCGGACAGCCTGGACTCCCGCTACGCGCTCACCGGCTGGGTATCGCTCTCCCAAATTTTTGGACGGGCCCATGCGCTGTTTTGAATTCATGCCCCACCTGCAAACGTCGGGGCAGTCAGGCCAGCAGTGGCGAGCCTGCGCCCGCAGTGCCACACTGCGCATGGCGGTCGCGGTGATCGCGCTTGCCATTCACAGCGCACAAGCCCGCGACCTGGGCGTGATCGGCCCGGTCTATCCCATCACCGAGCCCAGTCTGATCGAGGTGATCCAGTCCAAGCTGCGCGAGATGCAGATGAGTGGCGGCCTGGATCGCCTGCAGCGCGACAGCCAGGCCCGTATCCGCCGCGAGGTCGAGCAACCCGCACCAGTGGCCGGCATCACCAAAACCACGCGGGCACGAAGCTTCCACTTCGACCCGAGCATCGAGGTGCCCTACCCCATCACCGATGCCGATGGCCGGGTCATCGTGGCCCCTGGCACTCGGGTCAACCCGCTCGACACCGTGTCGCTATCGCGTCCGCTACTGTTCATCGACGCGCGCGACACCGCACAACTCGACCGGGCGCAGCGCATTCTTGGCGAGCGCAAGGGCCAGGTCAAGCTGATCCTGACCGGTGGCTCCTACCTCGACCTGATGCGCCGCTGGAAGCTGGCAGTGTTCTACGACCAGCAGGGCCACTTGACCACCCAGCTCGGCATCCGCCATGTGCCCGCACTCGTCACCCAGGACGGCAAGAGGTTGCGCATCGATGAACTCCTGTAACTCCATCCTGACCCGCTTGCTGAGCGGGCTCGCAGCCACCATTGCAATGGTGATCAGCCTGGCGGGCCTGGCCACTTCGGCACAAGCCGGGCCGACCTGCCACGGCCAGTTCATGAACCCGATCACCGACATCTGCTGGAGCTGCATGTTTCCGCTGACGCTGGGCTCGGCCACCCTGGTTTCGGACGGCCAGCCAGACATCGCCAACCCCTCGTCACCGGTCTGCTTCTGCAAGAACCCGCCGCGCATTGGTGTGGCGATCGGCTTCTGGGAACCGGTGCGGCTGGTCGACGTTACCCGCACGCCGTTTTGCATGGTCGGACTCGGTGGCCTGCAACTCGACCCCGGCATCGAAGTTCCACGTGGAGCGCAGGTGGGCCACGACAGCCAAACACGCAACAGCTTCTACCAGGTGCATTGGTACGCCAACCCGATCCTGAGCTGGCTGGAGGTGCTGCTCGACTTTCCCTGCCTGGAGCAGGGCTCGTTCGATCTGGCCTACCTGACCGAAGTCGACCCGCTATGGGCCGACGATGAACTCTCCGCCATCCTGAACCCTGAGGCAGTGCTGTTCGCCAATGTCGTCGCCAAAGCTGCCTGCGCGGCCGACTGTGTCGCGGCGAGCGCCGGCATGCCGCTGGCTTCTCTGTTCTGGTGTGCCGGATGCCAGGGCTCGATCTACCCGATGACCGGTCATGTCACGACCCACATCGGTGGCGTGCAGGCCTCGGTACTGCTGGCCCAGCGCATGACCGCCAAGATGCATCGCCAGTTCGCCACCTTCACTGGCGCCGGCAGCCAGGGTCTGTGCGGCTACTACCCACTGCCGATCATGGACAAGACCCACTACAAGCTGCAGATGGTCTACCCGGTACCGGCCACCTCCAAGGAAAACGGCCAATGCTGCCAGCCGTATGGCCGCACCACCATGGTCTGGGGAGCCGGCAAAGAGTTTCCGGTGAGCGGCGAGGACTTCTCGTACCAGATCTTTCGCAAAAGGAATTGCTGTGCAGGTGCGTTCTGAAATGACTGGCGGACTGTTGTGCTGGATCGCTGCCGCGATCCTCGTCCCGTGCGTCGCGCTCGGACAGCCGGTGCCTCCTTCGGCGTCTTCGCCGATTTCGCCGTCTTTGCCTTCATCCAATTCGGCTGCATCGCGGCCATCGCCCCAATGGCCAGGTCCCGACGACACGACGCGTGCACTCAAGGAACGGCCGCTGCCAACACCCGAGCGCCTGGCCACCCAGCCACCACGCGAGATACCCCGTATCGGCCCCAATACGGCCGTACCACCAACAACGGGCACCATCGACATTGCGGCAATGGCCAGGCAGGGTGCAGCACTCACCACGCCGCCCCCGTCAGCGAACGCCACCAACGCACTGCGCATCTTCATCACCCTGGACATGCCCCGCGGCAGCCTGCAGCGCCTGGTCGACCAGGCCCAGCGCTCCGGTGCCACCCTGGTGCTGCGCGGGCTCAAGTCCCAATCGATGCGCCAGACGCTGGCAGCGGTGGGCGAGCTAATCGAAACACGCAACGTGTCGTGGGTCATCGACCCGGACGCCTTCACCCGCTTCTCTGTCAGCGCCGCACCGACCTTCGTGCTGACGCTGGCCGATGAACCGATGCCGGGTATGGCCGCCTTCGGTACCACCCCCGAACTGCCACGATGCAGCGGCACCAGTTGCACATCTCCAGCGGCCCTGTCGAGTTACCTCTCGATCGCCGGCGACGTCAGCCTGGACTACGCACTGGACGCGATGCTGCGCCGCAGCCCCGAGGCCGCAACGCGTGTCACCCCCCTCCTGCAGAAACTGCGCAAATCATGAGTCTGCACACATGAACCTGCCAGCAATTACCGCCCTGCTGATCGCCATGTCGAGCGTCGCGGTGCAGGCCCAATCCCTGTCCGACGCCTTCAGCCAGGGCACGGCGCTCGGGCGCAGCGGCAACGCCGCGGCCCGTTTCCAGATCACTGGAAACACCGCACAGTCCAACGTACCCGGCTACACCACCAACCCACCGCAGTCGTCCTACTTTGGCGGTGTGGGCATCTCGACGCCCGCTGCGGCGGCCGCAAATGCCTGCACGGGCCCGGGCGACAGTGGGGACCTCGCAGCGCAGGCCTGCAACGCGATCAACTTCTCGCAGACCAACCCGACCCGCCGTCCAATCTTCAGCATCACCCAAACCGATCCGCTGCTGACTGGCTCCAAGGCGATCACGGCCGATCCCCAGGCCATCGCCGGCAACATCGCCGGCACCTACAGCGGCTGCACCGTTCAGACCACCACCACGCCCGACCGTTTCGAGACGGCGTTGTGCCACCAGGTCCGCACGACGGAAACGCTGTCCTGCGACAAGGTGCTGATCGTGACACCGGTGCAGACGCCAGGCTGCTCGGATGGCCAGTTCCTGACCCGCGTCACCGCCGATCCCTGTCCGGGGTGCATCGACTACATCGCCTTTGATTTCAGCTGCGGCTCCAACAGCTACCTGATGCATGCCTTCACCATTGCCAAGGCAAGCGGCCAGGTTTTCATGGAACTTGGCTCGCAAATCGTGCCCGGCACACTCAACACCCAGATCCCCCAGACCCCCGGTCCATCCCGGATCGACGGCTCCTTCTGCTACCGGACCCACTACAGCCAGTCCTGCACGGGTGCGAACTGCTCGATTGGCGCCTGGTTCTCCAACCCCTGCCAGGGCACCAGCTACTACGGTGTGAGCACCTTTGCCATGCCGACCACGGTGAGTTTCATCGACACCTGGGACAACCAGTGCGCGGCGCTGGAGGCGCGGACCCAATGACCGCCATGCAGCCGACCCGAAGCACGTTGCGCCGATGGCTTTCGGCGCTGGCGCTCGCCGCGGCATTCGGCGTGATTTGCGCCGGCGCGTCACCCGCACATGGCGCCGATTGCGTCAAGAACTCGGAGGTCTGCGTCGAAGGCCCTGCCACCCGCAACATCGGCGGCTACCCGGTCTATCGGGACTGCTGGCGCACCTCCTCGCAGTTCAGCTGCATCTCGCAGAACACGACCGATGACTGCCAGCCGTTGCGGGATCGAGGCTGCAGCCAGGTGGGATCCAGCTGCGTGGAGACCAACCCGCAAGGCGCCTGCATGGTCTACGAGCAGACCTGGCAGTGCCGTATCGCCTCTGGCACAACTTCCACCGTCACAAACTGCGGCAGCCAGCAGTTCTGCATCGATGGCCGCTGCTTTGACACCTCGCACGCTCCCGACGCCGACTTCGCCCGCGCCATTGCCGGCCTGGAAGTACAGCGCGAGGCCGGCAAGTACCTCGACCCCAACACCCTGGTCGTCTTTCAGGGCTACGACAACCGCTGCCGCAAGAAACTCTTCGGCCTGGTGAATTGCTGCAAACGCGGCGGCAGCGACGGCTCCTTGTTCTCCACCATGAGCCTGATCGCCGGCGCTGGCGGCCAGGCGATCGGTGCTGTCGGATCGAGCTACACCTATGACGCGCTGTTCGCCTCAGATGCGCCGGGTTTTGTGATCCAGGGCTTCGAGGCCCTGTTCGGCGCGGGCGGCGGCTCCTCGGCATTGGCCGGTGTCATGGCCGGCGACCTGTCCGTAGGCAGCTTCATCGAAACCCTGATCCCCGGCCCATGGTCAATTGCCATGCTGGCGATCCAGCTCTCGGGCCTGCTTTCGTGCGAGCAGGCAGAGCAGATCCTGGCCATGAAGAACGACAACCGCCTGTGCCACAGCGTGGGAAGTTATTGCTCTGCCAAGGTCCCGATCCTCGGCACCTGCATCCAGACGACACAGACCTACTGCTGCTTCAACTCCCGGCTCGCCCGCATCCTGAATGAGCAGGGACGCGGCCAACTCGCCCGCAGCTGGGGTGGGCCCAAGAGCCCCGATTGCAGCGGCTTCACCGTGGCCCAACTCCAGTCGCTGGACTTCTCGCGTATGGACCTCACCGAGTTCTACGCCGAGATCGCGCCGACGCTGCCCGACGTCGGCACGTTGCGCCAGAAGGCCCAGCAGCGCGTCAA
>CAMAWD010000076.1 GCA_945861785.1 Rhodoferax sp. OV413
CTCGAGGGTCGGTGCGCGCAGCGCACTTCGTCATCATTTTGGCCGCGGTTGTCCGAACGCAGAGAACGAAGTGAACGCAGTGAGTTCTGCGGCCCGACCCTCGGGCGAGCACCACAGGGTAGTCGGCGCGTTCAGCGCCCGACCGCTCCAGTATGAGCCCCCGCCGGGCTGCGCCTGCCGCGACGCGCGCCAACGCCAACGCCAACGCCAACGCCAAAGACAACGCCAAAGACAACGCCAAAGACAAAGCCAACGCCAAAGACAAAGCCAACGCAGACCAGGCAACGAACGACCGCTTTGGGCGGAATGCGGTCGGTCGATCTCGCGGTCCGAGGCCAACCGGTTTCAGGCCGCGGTGGCCCGTGCCCGGTGCCGGCGCAGGTGGTACACCGCCAGCCACAGGGACGCCGCCTGCAGAACCGCGCAAAAGTAGAACGGCGCGCCGATGCGCCAGTCGCCCTGGGGCAGGTGCGACACCACGGCCAGCAGCGGGGCACCGACCATCGGCGCCAGCACCGCCATCAGGCTGCCCAGGGAGCTTACGGCACCCAGTGTCTGCCCCTGGCTGCGGCTGTCGGCGGCCGATGAGATCATGCTCTGCACCGACGCGGTGACGGTCACGCCAAACAGGTTGACGGCGATCGCCGCGAACATCATCCATCCTTGTGTGGCAGCGCCCCACAGGGCGTACGCGAGCATCGACGACACCAGCCCTATGATGGCCAGGCGCTGGGGTGCGAAACGTTTCAGCATGCGCCCCATCAGGAAGCCCTGCACCAGGACCGACACCACACCCACCGCTGCCAGCGACCAGCCGTTCTCCTGCGGGCCCCAGCCGAACTTGAAGGTGGTGTACAGAACCCAGCAGGTGTACAGCATGAACTGCGCCAGGCCACTGAAGGCCACGACACCCACGAGCGGGCCGACCTCCTTGAGCTTGGAGAGCGCGCGCAGGGCGGTGAGCGGGTTGGCCGCGCTCCATTGGAAAGCCCGGCGCTTGTCGGCGGGCAGGGATTCGGGCAGCACGAAATAACCGTACAACAGGTTGACCATCGTCAGAGCGCCAGCCACGAAGAAGGGCAACTGCAGGTCAATCGACCCGAGCAGGCCACCCATCACCGGCCCGACGATGAAACCCAGGCCCTGCATGGCGCCCAGCATGCCAAAGCGCCGCGCGCGTTGTTCGGGCGCGGTGATGTCGGCCACATAGGCGTTGGCCACTGCAGCGTTGGCCTGCATGGCGCCGCCCACGACACGGGCGAGCAGCAGCATTGCCAGTGAGGTGGCAAGCGCTGTGGCGAAAAAGTTCAGGCCCAATCCGAAAAAGCCCAGCAACAGTACCGGCCGGCGACCGTACTGGTCCGACAACGCCCCCAGGATCGGTGAGGCGAAGAAGTTGGCAAACCCGAATACAAAAGCCACCGCGCCGTACCAGAAGGCCTGGTCCGCCTGGGAGTCGCTGAACTTGCCGACCAGCGCCGGCAGCACCGGGATGATCACGCCAATCGCCAGCATGTCGATCAGCACCGCGACCATGATGAAGGGCATCGCGGCCTCGCGCGAACGCGGGGTGTTACGCATGCGCCGGCCCCCCTGCGTGTTCCGGCGTGAACACCGGGGCGGCCAGCTCCAGCAGGTGCGCGCGCACGTCTGCGGGCCACGCCGCGAGCAGTGCGACGAAACGCGTGCCGTCGCTGCCAAACAGCGCACGCGCCGCATCCTCGAAACCGGCCAGTTCGCCCGCCATGGCCGTCATGAAGCGGTAGGTCGCCTCTTGCGCCTGGCGCAGCTTGTCCTGGGCCTGGTTGGCGTGCCTTGCCTGGTCCACCAGTTTGCGCAAGGCCACGGAGGCACCCCCGGGCTGGCGGCCGAGCCATTCCCAGTGGCGGGGCAGCAGGGTCACTTCGCGTGCAACGACACCGAGTCTTGGACGCCCCGGGCCCGCCGGCGTGGGCTTTGGCAGGCTTGACCCTGTGCTGTCGCCCATGCCCGCAGGATGGGTGATGGCCAATTTGTGCAGCATCTCATCGGGCGTGCCACGGTGGTCGAAATCGACCAGTTCGCCGGTGACAGCATTGAAGACCAGAACCCGCGCGTGGGCGTTGGTGGCCATCGCAGCCTGGGTGCTGCGGGCGACATCGGTCAGCGCGCCACGGGCAATGCAGGTCTTGTCGTCAAAGGCGATGAAGCAAGGTTTGGGGTCGTCCATGGTGCAGATCCGGGAGCAGCTGGGTCCGTTGAATTTTACCCGGGCTAAATAACCCCGGTCAATAACATCCGGGTAAAAACCCCGGCCTGCCGTGGTTGGCCGGGTTGGGCTGCGTTCAGTGCCAGGACGGAATCGGCTTTTGTGGTGTCCCGAAGCGCTCCCGCGCAGGTGCCTGCGCCAGGGGCGGGAACTCGAATGCCGACTCGGGCACCTTGCGGTCGGGGACCTGGTCGAGCAGGTGGCGGATCAGCGTCAGCCGGCCACGGCGCTGGTCGTTGAAGTCCACCAGCGCCCAGGGCGCATGCGCGGTGTGCGTCGCCTTGAGCATGGCGTCGCGGGCGCGGCCGTATTCAGCGTATTTGGCGCGCGCCTGCAGGTCGATCGGGCTGAGCTTCCAGCGCTTGAGCGGGTCACTCAGGCGCTCGGCAAACCGCTCCTCCTGTTGTGCCTGGCCCACCGTGAGCCAGTACTTGAGCAGCAATACGCCATCATCGACCAGCATCTTTTCGAACGCTGGCGCCTGTTTCAGGAATGCCTTGGTCTGTGCTTCGGTGCAGAAACCCATGACACGTTCGACGCCGGCGCGGTTGTACCAGCTGCGGTCGAACAACACGATCTCGCCGGCTGCCGGCAGGTGTGGGGCGTAGCGCTGGAAGTACCACTGGCTGCTTTCGCGCTCGCTGGGCTTGGCAAGTGCGACGGTGCGGCACGAGCGCGGATTCAGCGTCTCGGAGATCGCGGTGATCACGCCGCCCTTGCCGGCGGTGTCCCGCCCTTCGATCACCACCACCAGGCGTTTGCCGACATGCTGGAGCCAGCGCGCCAGCGCGTTGAGTTCGAGTTGCAGCGGCGCGAGCGCCTCGTAGTAGTCGCTCTTTCCCAGCTTGGCCGATTTGTCACTTTTGGATTTGCGCATGGGCCGATCGTAGCCGGGTGCCGCGCCGGGCGCTACTCTGCAGCGGGACCTGCTGTGCGCACCTCGCCACCAGGAAGTTGTTGGCCCGCTAACGTGGACTTGGGGCGGTCCAGTGCGCCTTGCTCCCACGCATGCCGGCAGGCAAGGCCAGGCCCACGCGATGGCGAGACAGGGCGCCGGCGGGCTCCAGGTTGGCCAGCATCAGGGCGGCGGCGTCCGCATAAGGCACGATCATTTCCGGCACACGTGACGCAAACAGCGCTACCAGCAGCAGGTCGGGCAGCCATCTGGCCGATGCAGGGACAGCAACCGGCAGCCGGTCGGTTGCGGTACGCAGGCGTTGCAGACCGATCGGGGCTTGCTCCACCATCGGGCCCGGACAGAGCAGGCGGAAGTCGATGCTGGAGGCCATCAGCCGCGTGAAGTTTTCGGCATGCGGCCAATAGGTCTTGCGGATGACAGGGAGGTCCAGGCCCCGGCGCCCGCTGTCGCCGATGTCGAGCAGGCCGGCTCCTGCCAGGAACCATGCCACCGGCCGTTTCGCCGGCGCGACGCTTTCGATTCCTTCGACGATATGCGCGAACAGCGCAACGAAGCGCTTGCCGTCGCTCACCATGCCGGCAGTGTTGATGACCACGTCATGCCCGTCCACGAGTGCGCCGAGCTGCTCCACCGGCAACGTGGCGATGTCTGCCTGGTGCACCTGCACCTTGCCCTTCCACGCGTCGGGAAGTTTGGTCGGCGCGCGCACCACCACCGACACCTGGTGTCCGCCGGCCAGGGCTTGCCCGGCCACATGTCTGCCCAGTGAGCCCGAAGCCCCCAGGATGATGATCCTTGCCATGCGGACCGGCCTAGCGTGGCTTGCGCTGCGCGAAGCGCTGCCCGATGTAGGCCAGCAGCGTGCGGATGGTCTGCGCCTCGCCGCCGACGGGTCGCCCGGGACGCGCGCCGTCGTTCCAGGCGAACAGGTCGATATGCAGCCAATCCTGCTGCTCGGGCACGAAATACTCGAGGAACAGCGCCGCGTTGATGGCGCCGCCCATGGCGTTGCGCCCGGTGTTGACGATGTCGCCGATCGGGCTCTCGATGCCGGCCTTGTAGGGCGCCCACAGGGGCATGTGCCACAGGGGATCGTCGAGTTGCAGGCCCAGGTCCACCAGCTGGCGGGCGGTGTCCATCTGGCGGCAGAACAGCGCCGGAAGTTGCGGCCCGAGTGCGACGCGGGCAGCGCCGGTCAGGGTGGCCAGGTCGATGATCAGCGCGGGTTTGCCTTCGGCGGCATAAGCCAGCGCGTCGCACAGGATGACGCGGCCCTCGGCGTCGGTGTTGCCGATCTCGATGTGCAGGCCCTTGCGCGTCTTGAACACATCGCCGGGGCGGTAGGCATTGCCGGCGATCGCGTTCTCCACCGCGGGCAGCAGCACCTGCAGTCGCACTGGCAGCTTGAGCGCCATCACCAGCGCGGCCAGGCCCAGCGCGTTGGCGGCGCCACCCATGTCCTTCTTCATCTGGCGCATGCCTTCTGCGCCCTTGATGTCCAGGCCGCCGCTGTCAAAACACACACCCTTGCCCACCAGGCACAGCAGCGGGTCCTTCGGTTTGCCCCAGGTGAGCTCGATCAGGCGCGGTGCGCGTGTGCTGGCGCGCCCAACCGCGTGGATGGCCGGAAAGTTCTGCTTGAGCAGCGCGTCGCCCACCACCTGGCGGAACTTGGCGCCGTGTTGTTTGGCCACCATGCGGGCGGCTGCGGCCAGCTCGTCGGGGCCCATGTGTTCGGCCGGGGTGTTGACCAGGTCGCGCGTGGCCGCGATGGCTGTGGCAAGCGCAATGCCGCGTTGTGCGTCCGGGCTGGTGACAAGGTGCAGGTTGGCGGCGGCGCGCTTGCGTGGTTTGTACAGGTCGAATTCGTAGGCGCCGAGTTCCCAGGACATCGCAGCCTGCTCCGCGTTGACGATCAGGCCCTGGTCGGACAGCTGGTAGTGGCCTTCGGGCAAGGCCGTGGGCAATGCAGACAGCGCAAACGGATGGTCGGCACGGCCCACGCCGGCAAAAACCTGGCCCAGTTTGCCCTGTGCATCGGGCACCAGCGCGTGGCTGTCGGGCGCTCCGCTGAATCCAGTCGTTTGCAACCAGTGGCGGGTGGCCGCTGGCAGCTTGGGTGCGAGTTGTTCGAAGCGCGCGCGGTCCACCACGGTGATGGGGGTGGCGCTGGCGGGGATGGTTTTATGGAGGTGGACGGTCATGGTGCCTTTGCTGGAGCGGATTTCGGTACGTCGAACCAGTTTAGACCGTTATGGCCAGAGCGGTTGGCATGCCGGGCCGCCAGGAAGTTGGCCCGCCAAGGCCATTGACAGGCGCGAGTTTCACAAGAAAATGGCGAATCCCGTAAACCTTGTGAAACATGGATTTTGTTGCATTGCAGAGATCCGCGCAAACGCGCAAAAGACGCGCAGCAGGCAGGTATCGTCCAGGCCTTGCTCAAGCAGCATGTGATCGATGCGTCGTTTGCATGAACGCAAGCATCGCCGTGGCCACCTCCTGGCCCTTGTCTTCCTGCAGAAAATGCCCGGCATTGCGCGTGATGGCATGTGGCTGGCCCTGCGCACCCGGCACCAGCTTTTGCCAGACCTTGTAGCCGCCACGTGTCACCGGGTCGCGGTTGCTGAACAGCGTGAGAAAAGGTTTGTCCCAGCGCTTGAAGACCTCCCAGGCGGCTTCGTTGTTGGCGTGTTCCGGATCCTTGGGCGTGGTGGGAACGAAACCAGGAAAGATGCGCGCCGCAACCCTGAATTTGCCCGAGGGAAAGGGCGCGTTGTAGGCTGCCACCTCCTGGTCGCTCAGGCCGTGCACACAACCCGCCCGGACGATGCGCCCGATCGGGAACCAGGGGCTGTAGCGCGAGAACGCACGCCAGATCTTGAAGGCGCGCGGCACGGCGCCCACACCGGTCGGCAGGCCGCCGTTGGCCAGCACGATGCGGTCGAAACGATCGGGCGACTGCGCGGCCAGGCGCAGGCCGATCAGCGAACCCCAGTCCTGGCAGAACAGCGTGATGTGGCGCAGGTCAACCGCCTCCAGCCAGGCGTGCATCCACAACACATGGTTGAGGTAGGAGTAGTCGGCCTTGCGCGCCGGTTTGTCGGAGCGCCCGAAACCCACCAGATCAGGTGCCACCACCCGGTAACCGGCTTGCAGCAGCACCGGGATCATCTTGCGGTACAGGAAGGACCAGGCCGGCTCGCCGTGCATCAGCAGGACCACCGGGGCGTCACGCGGGCCTTCGTCGATGTAGGCCAGGCGCAGTTCCGCCAGGTGGATGTAGTGGGGTGTCCACGGGAAGTCGGGCAGGTTGGCGAAACACACATCCGGCGTGCGCAGCACCTTGTGGATGATCGGCAGCTTTTTCATGAGGGCGGCGTTGGGCGTGGACATCAAAAACGGCGCTGGACGTGGAGTTCGGTGGAGCCAGGTGGCAGGCTGAAGAAGTCGCCGTCGGCGGCGATGCGCAGCGGCCCGCCATAGATGGCAGCGGCGGCGCCGATAAAAGCCTGCTCCATGCCGGGGAAGGGCAGGCCCGGCACGATGTGGTTGAGCAGCAGGTAACGCACTTTGGCGTCGCGCGCGATCTCGGCCGCCTGCTCGGGTGTGGTGTGGTAGTTCAACACGTCATTGAAAATCTTCTTGAGTTTTGGCCGGCCGGCCTGGGCAGCGCCGCCCTCCAGCACCGCCATCAGCGGCTCCGACAACGCCTCGTGCACCAGCAGGTCCACACCCTGGGCTTCGCGCTGGACAGCGGGCGACTTCTTCGTGTCGCCGCTCAGCACCACACTGCGGCCCTTGTAGCTGATGCGGTAACCTACAGCCGGGTGGATCGGAGCATGGTCCACGTTGAAAGCGACGATCTCCAGGTCGCCATCCTTCAGCACCACCACCCGCCCGTCGGGACCGGGCGTGAAGGCCTGGGCCATGGCGCCGAAACCGCTGGCCGGCACGGTGGCGTCGTTGTGGTGTGCCACCCGGTAGTGCTGGTCCTGCGCATACGCCAGGCGCAGGCCCGTCACCACCTGGTACACCCCTGGCGGCCCGAACACCGGCACCGGTACGGCATTGGCCGTGCTCACCCAGCGCTGCAGCAGCAACTCGCCCAACCCGTCGATATGGTCGCTGTGGAAATGGGTCAGGAAGATCGCCTCGATGCGCCCGTGCACAAAACCCAGCTTGCCGATGTTGCGCGCGCTGCCACTGCCGGCATCGAACACGAACAGGCGCTTGCCGGCCACTACGGTGGTGCAGGGGCCGGAGCGCCGGTCGTCCGGAAATGGCGAACCCGCGCCGCACACCCCCACATGCAAGCCGTCGGGCAAAGTGCCCAGCAGGTCGGCGGCGAGCCGGCCCCCGACCACGCGTTTGGCCACCGCCATGCTCAGCGGACCGCGGAAAACATAGGCGGCAGCAGCGCCAAGCAGCACCAGCAGCAGGACAGTCAGAGCGATTCGGCGCAGTTTCATGGTGGGATGTTCAGGAGGTGGTCGGGGAGGTGTGTGCAGGATATGGCGGGTCGGCGCACGGCAGGGGCCGGTCAGACGCCGAAGATGCGCGCAAGTTGCACCATGGCAGCTTGCGCCCAGGGTGCGACATAACGCAGGCGGGGCCGCTTGGCTTCGCTGGCCTTGACGATCTGCGCCACGATGGAGCGGGTGTTGCGCGCCTCCAGAAAGTCAAAGGTGCGTTTCTCTTTGGCCTTCATGGCCGCGGCCTGCGCGCTGAAGTACGACTGCTCGCCCATCCAGGCGTATTTGCGCTCGGTCATGGCCTGGTTGAAACCGGTGTGGAAGGCGCCGGGTTCGATCAGCGCCACATGCACGTTGCAGCGCAACTGGTCGAGTTCGGCGCGCAAGCCGGCACCGGCTGCCGAGAGTGCGAACTTGGTCATTGAATACGGCATCAGGAAGGGCATCGGGATGCGCCCGGCGATCGAGCTGACAAACAGCACCGTGCCGCGGCGGCGCGCGATCATGCCCTTGAGCGCGACCTGCGTCAATGCAAGGGTGGCAAAAAGATTGACCTCGAACACCTTGCGCACGCGGTCCATGTCGACTTCGGCCAGCGAGCCCGACTCACCCACGCCGGCGTTGTTGAGCAACACGTCGATGTCGATCGGCCGGATGCGCTCCCGGTCTGCTGCGTCGGTGATGTCGAGTTTGGACACCTCCAGCACCTGCCCCCGTGTTGCAGCCTCTGCGCGCAAGGCCTGCGCCTGGGCTTCATCGAAGGTGGTGGCAATCACCCGGTGGCCGCGCGCAGCCAGTGCGAATGCCGCGTCGCGGCCGATGCCGCTGCCGGCGCCGGTGATCAGGATGGTTTTTTTCATTGCACAAAAATCCTTGCAAGCCGGCCCATCGACGACCAGTAAAAATCGCGCCCCCAACCCGGGCTTGGAAACACCACGCCCTGGGTGAATCCGCCGCTGCGCACACGCGCCAGTTCGATGCCGGTCTCGATGGCCAGCACCACCACCTCTTCGGCGTTGCGCCGGTAGTCGTTGGTGACAAGTTCACCGGTGTCCGGGTACAGGACCATGTGGCTGGCGCAGCCGAAACCGGCCTTGTGCCACAGCGGCGTCAGGGTCCGAAGTTCCGGGTCGAAACGCCAGGCCTGCAGGTGCGCATTGGCCGAGTCGTAGGCGACGACGATGCGCCGGCGCAGGTCCACCAGCGGCGGGTTGGTGATGCTGCCACCTTTGGCGCCACACACTTCCAGCATCTGGTGGTCGTTGGCGTCGTGCATCGACACCCGCACCAGCCGGTTGGCCGTGGGGCTCACGCCGGCACCCAGCATGGTGCGGAAATAACGGTGTTTGCCGTTGTCCATGAACCAGGCGTTTTGCCCGTCGAGCACCACGTCCCAGCCGTAGGTCTGGGCGCTGTTGCCGATGTAGTCGAAGCGCCAGTCGACGTCGGCCACCAACTGGCCGGCGGCGTCGCTCCAGTGGTAACGGAAGATAGCACGCACTCCCACCACGTAGACGGTGTTGCCAATGCTGCTCAGGCGCGCGATCGACGCCTCGGGGCATACGGTGTCGGCGCAGGCCGGCACCAGTGTGTCGGGCTGCACCACCGTGAGGCGGGCCGCCGTGGTGTCGGACAGGTTCTTGGTGACGATCAGGCCGTTGTCCAGGATGACGAAGGAGTTGTAGGGCTGGTCGATCGGCAGTTGCAGCGAAGCCTGCAAGCCACAGGCGCGGTCGAGCCGGTGCAGGTAACGGCCGTACACCACGACCAGGCTGCCGTTGCCGTGGATCGCCATGCCACCTGGCCACATCGGGCCGCCGGGCAGGCGGGGCGAACACTGGAGTGTCTTGAGCGTCTGTGGGTCGATGCGTTCCACACACGAGGTGGTGGGCAGCCCAAGCCGTGCCCGCAGCGCCGAATGGGTGAGCAGGTACACCTCGCCCGGCGCTCCCAGCACCGTCATCGTGCTGAGCAGGGTGTTGCGGGTGACACAGCCGAGCCGTTCGCCCGGACGCAGCGCCAGCCCCGCGCCGCTGCGGGGTGCCTGCAGCCGCTGCGGGCCGCCATCCTCGCCCGGCCAGGGGCTGTCGAGGTATGCTGCGCCAGCCATCATGCGCGGCTGCGCCGGCGCCAGATGGCAAGCACCCCGACCAGGCCCAGCACGCCGGCCAATATGCCGAGCGCGGTGTTCTTGTAGGCCGGGATCCAGTAGTTGACGAAGGAGTTGATCAACACCTGGCGCGCCGGCTGGTAACCCTCTGGAATCGGCAACACACCATGGGCCAAGGCCCATGCGTCGTAGGCGGCCTGCAGCGACTTGAAAACTTCGGGCCGCTGCTGCTGCAGGTCGCGCGTCTCGCCCGGGTCGGTGCGCAGGTCGTACAGGTGCCAGGCGCCGTCGCCGACCGGTGGCAGGTTGCGCACCAGTTTGAGGTCGCCCTGGAAGAAGGCCGAATTGCCCGACAGTTCGTACCCGATGGAGTCCGTGGCAGAACGTGTGCTGGGCACCGCGCCGGTCAGCACGGGCAGCAGGCTGCGCCCGGCCAGGGTTTCGACCGCCTGGCCCCGGTAGCTGGTGCCAGGTGCCGCCACCTGGGCCAGGTCCAGCAGGGTGGGAACAATGTCGGTCACATGCGCCAGGCCACCGTTCAACTGGTTTTGCGGCATGCCGGCCACCCCAGAAATAATCAGCGGAACGCGGATGCCGCCCTCGCCGGAATAGAACTTGTACGACGCCAGTGGCGACGCGCTGGCGCTGGCCCAGCCCGGCCCTGGCACGGCATACGCGCCCTTGCCGCCGAGCCGCTCCAGGTCGCGCGAATACTGCGTCATCAGCCACAGCCGCGCCTCGGCGTAGTCCAAGCCTTCGGGGCCGTTGTCGGACAGGAACACGAACACCGTGTTGTCGAACTCGCCGCTGGCCTTGAGCTGCGCCACCAGCCGGCCGACCTGGTGGTCCATGGCGTCGGCCATCGCGGCGTAGACCTCCATCAGGCGCGCCTGGTAACGTTTGTCGTCGGCGCTGAGAGCGGACCAGTCCGCTGTACTGGCCATCGTGACCATCGGTGTGTCTTTGGGGACCAGGCCGAGTTGCACCGCCTTGTCGCGGCGCGCCTGGCGCAGCGCTGTCCAGCCCTGGTCGTAGCGGCCCCTGTACTTGTCGATGAACGCCTTGGGCGCTTGCAATGGCACGTGGTTGGCCTGGAACCCGACATACGCGAAAAACGGTTTGCCGCTTTTGGCACCGGAGCCGATGTAGTCGATCACCTTGTCGATGAAGAACTCCGACGAGTAGAACTCGGCCGGCATCACTGGCTCCTTGCCGTCCTCGAACCAATTGACCTTCGGGCCGTGCGCCAGATAACGTTTGTCGGGCTCCCAGTTGTCCGAGCCGGTGTCGCCCTGGACGATGGAGCGGTCAAAGCCACGCCGGTTCGGCAAGTTGTGAGGCTCCGAGCCGACGTTCCATTTGCCGGTGATGTAGGTGCGGTAACCGCTGTCCTGCAGCAGGGTGGCCACGGTCACGACCCGGTTGTTCAGCGAACCCAGGTACCCCGGTTTGCCCAGGTGCTCCTGCGGCATCGATTCGCGCAGGTTGCCGATTCCGGCCTTGTGGTGGTCCACACCGGTCAGCAGCATCGAACGTGTGGGGGCGCAGGAGGCAGCCACGTGGAAGTTGGAGAACCGCATGCCGCGCCGGGCCAGTTCGTCGAGGTTGGGCGTGGCGATTTCGCCACCGAAGGCGCCCACGTCGCTGAATCCCCAGTCGTCGGCGACCAGCACCACGATGTTGGGGCGCTGGGGTGCCGCGCTGGCTGCGGCGGCTGCGCAGCAGGCGCACAACCAGGCCAGAGTGCGCAGCCAGGTGCGCGGATTGTTGCCAGTCATGCGGGCTGCTTTCTTGTTGCTTGGGCCGGACCGACCAGCGCCTCCTGCACTGCCCACAAGCGGTCCTGCCCCCAGACCGAAACCTCGCCGACGCGGAACGAGGGCACCCCCCACAGGCCGAGCGAGAACATCTCGGCGCGGTTGGTTTCGGCGACTGTACGCCAGCTTTCGTCCTGCAGCGCCGATTGCGCCGCATCCCAGGGCAGCCCCGCGCGTTCGGCGATCCGGCGCAAGCCGCGGTCGGCGCCGGCGTCGATGCCTTCGGACCACACCCCGCGCAGGAAGGACGCCACGTACTCCTGCCCTTTGCCCATGCGTTCGGCCAGCGTGATCAGCCCCATGCCGCGTTCGGTGGGTTTGCCCAGCGGGTCGTTGAGCCGGCCGAAAGCGATCTGGCGGGCGTGGGCCTCGCGCGCCGTGTCGAGGCTGATGTACATGCGCTTTTCACGCGGCACCGGCAGGCCGCGCATGGCCATCGGCAACACGTAGCGCAAGCGCACCGGCGCGCCGGTCAGGCGACCCAATTGAAATACCCTGGGCGCCACGATGGCGGTATAGGGGCTGCGCAGCGAGAGGAAGAAATCGATTGGCGTGCCATGCATCGCAGGCATTGGCGCGGCCAAATCGGCATCGGGCGGGAACATCAGGCCGGTCGCACCGTCACGTTGCGCACCCAGGGCCTGCAGGCGCTGCTCCAGGTGGTAGAGGCGGTCCAGGCCCCAGTACCATTCGCCTTCGTAGAAGAAGGTCGCGCCCAGGTAATGGCCCATGCGCTGGCGCAGGCCGTCGGCATGGGTGGCATGGGCGTCGGCGTCGTCGGGCGGCACCGGGGCGAGTGGCCCGCCGGGCCAGTCGGTGCGCCCCAATGCTGCCGGGTCGGCCCACAAGGCCTGCGACAGCCGGCCGGCAACTTGTGCAAAGCGCCCGGCCTGGATTGCCGCTACCAGCAGGCACAAGGCCTGGTGGATCGCTTTCGCGCCTGGCTGGCGACCGGTGTCGGCGAAATCAAGGCCCCAATGCCGGGCCAGCAGGGCTGCGTCGCGTCGGCTGTAGGCCACCAATTTGTCGCGCTCCGGGGCGGCGCTGTCGGGTGGCACCCCGACCACATGCGGGACGAGTGCCACCTGGTAACGAGACAACAGGCGCGGCAATATGCCGGCGACCAGCGCGCTGTAGGGATCGTCCACCTGGTGGAAGTAATGCAGCACGTGGCCTTCGCCGCGCGCGCGGCGGGCCTTGTCGGCCTTGGCGCGAAGCGCAAGCAGGCGCTCGCGCGACAACATGCGTTGCGCGATGGTCGGCATCAACAGGCTTTTGAGTGACATGGGGGTGAACCTTCGCGGCCGACGTTACCGTACACTTATGTATTGTTGTGTCGCGAATGTAGCACCAGCTGAAGACCGAGCGGGGAGAATCACCGGCCATGCGCACGTCGGGCCGCCCCAGGGGCGAGTTCCGCAGTGCGCAGCACGAAGGTACACCAATGACCGCCGCCAGAAAAACCCGCAAACCCGCAGAGTCGTCGCGCCTCTCCCGCGACGACTGGCTCGACGCCGCGTTCCAGGCGGTGGTGGAGGGCGGTTTCGACAAGGTGCGTGTGCTTGGCCTTGCCGCCGCACTGGGGGTGACACGCGGCAGCTTTTATTGGCACTTTGTCGACCATGCCGAACTCATTGCGGCGCTGCTGGCGCGCTGGCGCGAACGTGAACTGGCCGCCAACCGCAGCGTCGAGGGCAGCACCACCGAGGACCCGCAGCAGGACCTGCAGGCCGTGCTGGAGGCCGCACTGTCGCATGCCGGGGTCGATCTGGAGAACATGCGTTTCGAACTCGCGCTGCGCGGTCTGGGCCGGCGCGACGCGAGCGTCGCGAAGATGCTGATAGAGGTGGACCAGCAACGGCTGCGTCTGTTCGAGGGCAAGTTCCTGCGCCTTACCAACGATGCCCGCAGCGCCGCCGACCTGGCTGCCTTGTTCTACCTGGCGATTGTGGGCAGTAACCAGGCGCTCAGCCGGCCGTCCAGCCCGCCGCAGGCCAAGGAGTATTTGCGCTCGATCATCACGGACTACCTGATTCGGCGGCATGCGGTGGGGACTGCCTGACGCTTATGTGAAGCCAGACAAAACGCGCACCACTTCGGGGTCGAGCGCAACAGGGTTGGATGGGTTGGATGGAGATCGGACTCAAATGACCGGCGCGGTGTGCGTCATCTGCTGCGGAATCATGAAATCGAAGTCGCAACCCAGGTCGGCCTGCGTGACACGCTGCTGGTACAACCTGCGGTAACCGTGACCGGGCATGTCGCGGATGGTGGGCGGCGGCGTCCATTCGGTCAGGCGTTGCGCCATTTCTGCGGCGCTGATCTCCAGCGACAGGATGCGGTTCTCCACATCCAGCAGGATCATGTCGCCGTCCCTGACCACGGCCAGCGGCCCACCCACTGCGGATTCGGGTACCACGTGCAGAACAATGGTGCCAAACGCCGTGCCGCTCATGCGTGCATCCATCTCCTCACCCAAGGTCTTGCCCGAGACCGTCATGCAGTCGAGGTGGAGCAGATGTTTCAGTTCTTTCAGGACGGTCATCAGGCCGCCGTCCTCATGCAAGTGCTCCATGCAGTTCACGATCGAGGGAACGTCCTGCGCCCCTGCCGCCATCAACTGGGCCGGAATGGTCTTGTCGCACCCGCCAATCAGGACCGCCGCATCCACCGGCCTGCAAGACTCCGCGCTTGACCGCCTCGATCAACTGGGGGACATTCCCGTGACAGGGGTTGTAGTCGCTGAACGTATTGGTGACTCCGATGAAGGGCCGCTCCAGCATCTCGTCCGAATAACCCATGGCCTTGATGAAGGCCTTGCGCAGAAACAACGAGAACGCATCGTCCCCATAGGATGTCAGGCCACGACGGATACCAGTTTCATTTTTCATCACGCCCTCAGAGCGAACCGCCATCGATGCGTGTGGTGTCGCCCACGAACTCCATCGGACAATACATGCCGCCGTGGAACTGGGCCGCGATCGGGTCTTCCGGCGGTGACGTGGCCATCACTTCAGCGGCGTAGTCCTCGGCATTGTCCCGCGGCCGGTAGCCCAGGAACTTCACGGACGTGTTGTCCCAGCGGCTGCGCAGATTGTTGGACACGCCATACGCCACGATAAAGTGGAACTGCGGGTGTTCGACGCAGCGTTGTACCAGTTGCGCCATGTCGCGGTGGCTGATCCAGGTCAGCAGGTGGCGCGACTCGCTCGGCCGGTCGGACGGCTGGAACGAGCCGATGCGCAGGCAGGCCACCGACAGGCCGTACTTGTCGGCATACAACCGGCCCACCGCCTCGCCGAATACCTTGGACACGCCGTACCGGCCGTCCGGGCGCGCGGCCACATCGGTGTCGATGAAGGTCTCGCGGCGGTGAAATCCGACTGCATGGTTGGAGCTGGCAAACACCATGCGCCGCACGCCCTGGCTGCGCGCCGCCTCATACACGTTGTAGCAACCCTCGATGTTCAGCGGCAGGACCGTGTCCCACGCGGCTTCCCCGGGCACGCCGGCCAGGTGGACGACGCAGTCGATACCCTGCATGCTGCGCTCGACCGCGGCCGGGTCGCAGATGTCCACCGTCTGCACTTCCTCGCCGGCTCCGGCCGCCGCCTGCGGTGCAATGTCCGTCAGGCGCAGCAGCGCATAACGCCCCCGCAACTGGGCGCGCAACGCGCGGCCGATGTTGCCGGCCGCGCCGGTGATGAGCACACGCAGGGCGCCGGGCTGGTCGAAAGGTGATGGCATGTGGGGTCCTGGGGTTGGTCTTGCCGGATGCTAGGGTCGCGCGGCGCTCGCGTCAACTCAAGGGAAAGCGATACTCAGGGGAAAGCGACGATCTCGACCCAGTTGGCGCCGTTGCCGGCGGGAAATTTCTGCAGCAGCGACAACGCACCGCTGGTCGGATCAATCACATAGACCGCAATCTTGTCCGAGTTTTCGCCGGTGGCGACCAGGAACCGGCTGGTCGGGTCGATGGCGAATCCGCGCGGCTGGCTCTCGGTCGGCGTGCTTGCGAGGTAGCCCAGCCCGCCGGTCTGCGAATCCACGCGAAACGCGCCCAGGGTGCTGCCGGTGCGCTCCGAGATGTAGAGGAATCGGCCGTCCGGCGTCAGATGTATGTCCGCGGCCCAGATGTCGCGCTCCCGGTTGCGCTGGGGCGCGGCCTGCGCTGCGCCGACCGCCAGGCGCGGCGCGCCGGGCACCAGCGTCGTGTCGGCCGGCAGCCCCGATGCCGAGCCGATCTCGCTCAGCAGGCCGGTCGCGCCGTCCAGCGCGAAGGTGGTCACCGTGGCCAGGAATTCGCTCAGCACGTACAGGAACCGGTTGTCAGCCGAGGTGACAAAGTGGCGCGGCCCGCTCAGGGGCTGCATCTGTGCGACCGCGGGTGTGTTGGAGGACAAGCGCCCCGACTTTGCGTCGAAGGCAAACTGGAACATCTGGTCGCTGCCCAGCGCCGGAACATAGACGAAGCGGTTGCTCTGGTCGGTGCGGATCGCGTGGGCGTTGCGCCCCACCGCAATCACCTGTAGCGGCACTGCGGCCACGCGCCCGTCGCCACCGACCGCGTTGACGCTGACCAAGTGCCCCTGGTACGACGCGCCGAACAGGTAGCGACCGCTGCGGTCGAGCGAGATGTAGGGGAAGCTCTCCGCCAGCGGCGATACCGACGACGGCGTCAACGCGCCGGTATCGGGGTTTATCACATAGGCGTGTACCGAAAACGGCCTGGAGCGCACCGCGGCATAGAGAAAGCGCCGGTCCGGGCTCACGGCCATGGGACCGACGGCGCCCGCCGCTTTGACGCGCGCGCCCGGCTGCAGCACACCGTCGGGCTGCATGCGGTAGCTGGCGATGTCGCCGTCGGTCGCGTTGGAAACGTAGACGAAGGTTCCCGCCGGCGCGCTGGCGTGTGTTTTCTGTGCAGACACGGTGATACTCCTTGTGGGTGGTGGGACACGCCGTCAGCAAAGGTGTTGCCCCTTCGAGCCGACGTTGCCGCTTTGCGCTGGCGGCGATGCCGGCCCGGGCTTCGGGTTATCAGTCGGGCGAAGGGCCAAGCCCGTATCGTACGGCCAAGTACGCATGCAAATCCATCGTCCGTGTATGCATCAGGGCGCCGAAGCGCCGGCGAATGGCACGAACCGCCGGTGGTCTTCATGGCCAAACATGAATCACCTCAACGCGATGCGCAGGACGCCAGCGCTGCGCGCCAGGCCTGTGCCACCTCGGTCGGTTCCCAGCGCACAGCGTTCAGGTAGGTGGTGGCGAACGCCTCGAACACCGCCAAGTGCCGCGTGCGCAGTTTCGGGTGCACCAGGCACTTGAGCAGCAGGTGGTTCAGGCAGAAGGCGACATCGAAGGCTGGGTCGCCGTACCAGGCACCGCATCAGAACCAGGTGAAACCAAGTATTCGTGGCGGCACACGCAGGGTGCGGGTTTTGAGGATGGCCAGGGAGCGATGACCAGGTTCGGGTGCTTGAATGCGGTCGTTGATGCGGTCCATGCGCACATTCAACCCGGCGCTACCTTATTCCGTATGGGCATAGTCCCTGCGCAGACTGGCCACGGACAGCGCAAGGTGACCAATTCGGTTCACAAGCTCTTCCAGTTTGCGCTCAATGCGATCTTGCCCGGCCTGAAATCGCTTCAGATGTTCAAGCAACAAATTTTCGACTGATTCGTTCATGCTGAAACCTCCCAATGATCATCCTGCGCACATGGTGTTGGCAAGCAAAGCCACACACAAAATCCGCATTTCAACCGGATTGGCCAGTCCATTCTATTGATGTTTTCCGAATTGGTGGCAAGCCCAGGGAGAACGGGGCAATACGCTACTTACCGCAAAGCGCAACAGGGGGCCGACAGTTGGCAGTCCACCCGTTCAGGCAGTCACAAATCCCGCCAAGCGCTTGCGGATGATGTCGTCCGCCTCGGCCATGATGCGGTCGATCAGTTCCTTGACGGTTGGCACATCGTGGATCAACCCCGCCACCATGCCGCAGGACCAGGCGCCAACGTCCATCGTGCCCTCCAGCATGATCTTCGGATAGACGCCGGCCACCTCGCCGATGATGTCCTCGAACTTGAGGTTGGCGCCCAGTGCGCGTTCTTTCTCCAGCAGCCGGTCGACAGCGGCATTGCGCAACACGCGCTCGGTGTTGCGCAAGGGGCGCATCACCAGTCGGGTGTCGAGTTCGCTCGCAGCGACGATGGCTTGTTTGACGTTCTCGTGCACGGGTGCCTCCTTGGTGGCGATAAATCGCGTGCCCATGTTCATGCCTTCGGCACCCAGCGCCAGCGCCGCCACCAGCGAGCGGCCGTCGGCCATACCACCCGATGCCACGAACGGAATTTTCAGCTCGTCGGCGGCGCGCGGCAGCAGGATGAAATTGGGCACGTCGTCCTCGCCCGGGTGGCCACCACACTCGAAACCGTCCACACTCACTGCGTCGCAACCGATCGATTGCGCCTTGAGCGAGTGGCGCACCGAGGTGCATTTGTGGATCACCTTGATACCTGCCTCGTGCAGAGCCGGCAGCCATTTTTGCGGGTTGTTGCCGGCGGTCTCCACCGCCTGGATGCCGCCGTCGATGATGGCTTTGATGTAGCCAGGATAGTCGGGCGACGACACGGTGGGCAGGAAGGTGAGGTTCACGCCAAAGGGTTTGTCGGTCATCTCGCGGCAACGCCGGATCTCGTTGGCCAGCAACTCGGGCGTGCGCTGTGTGAGGCCGGTGATGATGCCCAGGCCACCGGCGTTGGACACGGCGGCTGCCAGTTCTGCGAAGCCCACAAAATGCATGCCGCCCTGGATGATGGGGTGCTGGATGCCGAACATCTCGGTGATTCTGGTTTTCATGGAGCGGGTTTCCTGGGGTGTCGGTGGAGGGGATCGGGTGACCTTAGCCCGGGGGTGCGGGCGGCGCCGTCACTTCGGGGACATTGGCGCAAAGGCTGTCTGAAACCGGGGTGCGCGGCGCAGGGGCATGTGAACGGGGCGCGGGCAAGGGGCTTGCGCAGATCCATTCTTCAAGCTGGCATAACCAATGGCGCGGGCGCCATGACCTGGAAATCCACGGTGAATTCTGCTCCTCGGTCCTGAATCGGCGCAATCTCCAGGGCGCCCCCAATCTGCCGCGCCAGGTCAGTCACCAACTGCAGTCCGAGTGCGCCTTTGCGTCTGTCTTCAAAGTCTGGCGGTAGCCCCACTCCGGTATCGTTCACACGCAAGCGCCACTGCTGCGGTTCGGCCAGCGGCAGCAAATCAATGCTGACATGGCCTGTGGCATCACCGGGAAAGCCATGCTTCAGGCAGTTGGAGATCAACTCACTGACCAGCAGGCCGCATGAAACGGCTTGGTCCATGCTGACCAGCACGGACTCCAGGTTGAGTTGAAGCTGGACAGCGCCGAAAGACGTTGACTGTGCCTGCAATGCCTGTGTGGACAGTTGCCTCAGGTAACTGCCCAGGTCAACCAAGGCAAAGGTCTCGGAGCGGTACAGCATTTCATGGAGCATCGACATGGACCGGATCCGGCTCTGCATGTCGCCCAGTACGGATTTGACGTCCGCTGAGTCGCTGCGTCTACTCTCCATTCGCATAAGGCTGGAGACGACTTGCAGGTTGTTCTTGACCCGGTGGTGCACTTCCTTGATGAGGGCTTCCTTGTCGCTCAAGGCGTGCTGTAGAACAGCTTCGCTGAGTCGCAGCCTGGTCATTGTGTCGATCACAAGAATCACCTGTCGGAGCGGCAGCAGGTACCACACCCCTTCACTGTCCAGATTCGTCCACGCCTTGCATTTCCCGGCCATGGTGCTGAGCCACAGCGCAAACGAGGTGCGCGGCATGATCACCAACTGACCATTGGCGTCGGTCCGCGACAGTACGGATTTTTCCGGATTGCCGGCCCAATACACGTCCTGCCGAAGTTCGGGGCGCAACCAGACAATGCCGCACGATGCGCCATCGGCAAGTTGAATTGCGGCAACTCCACAGATCGACTTCAACTCACGCTCCGTGAGTGGCGGCTGCAGAACCACACTGTCGGTAAAGTACGTGTCTTGCGTGGAATGTTGAAACTTCAGGCGCACGTGCCGAAGGATATCGCCACTGCGTTCATCGCTTGGCCATATGCCAAATGGCACGACAAGATCGTCCTTCCAGAATGCGCCGCCCGTGGCGTGGACAATTTGCAGCAGCGCGTCACTGCAATTGGAAACGGCGCTCGGCAATGAAATTTGAGGTTGGTTGAAACTGTCCAAAATTTGCTGCTGCGCCGCGCTGGCCGCCAGTTGCAAAGCGTTGATCTGGCGCGACGCGTGCCAACTTATCAGAAAACCAACGGCGACTGACAGCGCATGACAGGCCTGCCATAGTCGCAATGGCAGTGCGGTGGGTACGCGGTGCTGACAGGAAATCAGGCCCCACAACTTGCCGTCGACCATGATTGAAATCACCAGGGTGGAAGCCGTTCCCATGTTGCGCAGGTACTGGATATGCATGGGGGAAATACTGCGCAGCGTGGCATGGCTCAGATCCAGTGGGGCGCCGCCCTGGACGCCGCCACACGGGGATACCGCGACCGGTGAGTAACCGACATCAGCGATATAACGTACCAGGTTGCTGCGGTACAGCTCACGTGCTTGGGGCGGAATATCGGTGGCCGGGTAGTGCAGGCCCAACAGCGATTCGATACCGGTTTGGTGGGCATCGGCGATGACTTCCCCGTTCCAGTCCGCATCGAACTTGTAGACCATGACATGGTCCAACTGCGTCATCTGTTTGACGGACAGCGCCAATCGTTCGACCAGGTCTTGCTGATCGGTCGCATCGCGCAGGATTTCGACAACACCTGCGTAGCTCTGCATGGGCTCGGGCATGCCCTTGGCGGTCGGCGCGGCTTGCATCTCTACAAAGCCAATTCCCTGGTGTATGTGAACCATGCCATCCAGAGCCAGTGATTGCCCCTGCTGTGGACGGGCCGGCAGGTCAATTATCTGGTGCCGGGTGCCGCCGCGCCCAAGCAGCGCCATCGCTTGGAATACCCGCGTGTTGCCATCCGGTCCCATGAGGTCAGTCAGATGAAGTTGTGTGCCGCCGGCGGGAACATCCACGCCCAACCAGTGCTGCAGGTTGTTCGAGGTGTGCAGCACGACACCGCTACCGGGCGCAAAGGCGATGAGCGCCCCATGGGCCTGAATCGAACCTGGAAGGTGTATGGGCTCGCGTTCACAGTTGTTCAGCGTAGTGTCAGCGCCGGCCTGTGTTTGCTGCGCATCACCTCCGGTGCGCCCGGACCCCGTCGGGTTGGTCATCTCAGACATTCGTTACCCCTTCAAATTCACGTTGAAAAGCGCCGAATGTGGCGAGCGCAGCTGCCGTGGCCTGCGGTCTTTCCTGCTGTGGCAAGGCCTCCAACTGCAGGAGAAATGCTTTCCAGTGGTGGGCGGTGTCGGTGCCATTACCCTGGATAAATCGGCCAGCGTGGTGGTGCGCCGGGTGCTCCGGCGGCAGGCTTTTTTTGATCACTTGCAGCCCCAGCATACTGCCCTCGAGCACATATTGAACACCAAAGGCATGGGCTTGCGATGTGATGTCGGGAACCGTGGCGAAAGTTCCACCACTCTGGCAGCCCAAGGCCTGCAGGTCGGCCAATAACCATGTCGACTTCACGAGGCGCGTGGTCGCCAGGTCAGGTTGAACCCAAATCCGCAACTGCACCTCCAGGGGCGCAAACAAACGGTATTGACACACGAGATATTGCCGATAGGTATCAACATCGACTTTGCCGCAAGCAATCCCCTGCATCAGCCGTGTATTTTCCAGCGCCAGGTGCGGCTCTGCTGTGCTCGCTTGCAACTGCTTGCGAAAGGATTCCATGTGGGTAGGTGCGGCAGCGGGCCAAACTCGAAGAGCCCGCCCCCATTTTTTCGGATGTTACCCGGATTCATCGTGCAATTGGCAGACAACTGTCTGCCATACTTCGGTCATGCGAATCGTTGGATGCAAGCGTATCCCCGGCCCGGCCAGCCAGTGTGCAAGACCTCAAACTGCTGCTCGGCGCGTTGCACGACAACGGCGTTGAATATCTTTTGATTGGCGGTGACGCGTTGCACGTACTGGGCAGCGAATTCGCCCTCCCGGTAGCTCAGCGCGCATCGGCGCGGGTGGTAGGCGAACTGGTTGAGGGCGGAAGGGTTGACGAAATCGTCGGTCACGGTCCGGCCGGGTCCAGCAAGGACAAGCCGGCAATCGCCATGAAGTCGCGCGTATTGCCGGTCATCAGCGGCAGGCCTTCGACCCGCGCACTGGTCGCAATGATGGCGTCCGGCAATTTGATCGCCAGCAGGCTGCGCAGTTTGATGACCTCGTCCACGATCGGGCGCGCAAGGCCGATTTCCCCCATGCCACGCAACAGGTTTTCTGCGTCGTGACGACTTTGCTCACTGTGTCCGCGCCAGCCGAGCAATTCCATCGTGGTGATCACCGACACCATGGAGCCATCCATCAGCGCCTGCTCGACGTTCGCGACGAAAGCCGGCGCAGCGTTGCCGTTGAGATAGTCGATCAGCACATTCGTGTCGATCAGGCAGCGAACAGTCACTCCCGTTGCCTCCGTTCGTCCCAGTCGGACCGCATCGCGCCGAATTCGTCGCGAAGTTGCTTTGGGTCGCGCCTGGGAAAGCTGTCGCGCGCGGCACGCGCCAAGGCGACGATGTCCGGCTTCGCGGCTGCGGCGGAGGCCTCTTCGTACATCACGATGATCCTGGCCTGCCCGACATTCGATGGCAGCTTGTCGCTGCTGACGTCGATCCGGTGATTGACGATAGGTGCCTCGATTTCGATGGCGATCATGGGTATCCTTCTTGATGCTCGGTTGGTCTTGGGACTGAACGATTCAGTCTGGCTTGGAACGCGGGCCCGCTACGGCGTGAGCAGTTCAACTCCAGAAGGCAGACGATCCCGATGCGGTGTCACAGCATAATCTGAAAACGAGCGGGGCGAGCTTTTTAGTCGCCTTCGAGTGCGAACCGCTCGTCGGAGACGACGAACACCCTGCTTTTGGATGCGCACCGTGAGGGCGGCCGCTACGGCGTCACGATCGCAAAGGTCTTGGGCGCCTTGTCGATCAGGCTGAAGAAACGCACCAGGTCGATCCTGCTCCCTCCCACCTGCAAGTCGTCGCTGAGCAAGGTGTCCTTCACGCCGGCGGTGCCGGTCATCATCTTGATGAACACCGGTTGCGTCAGTGTCAGGGTGGCGTTGGCGTTCTTGTCGGGCGGTGCCTTGCGGTGGTGCAGCACCGCGTTCTCGATCCACAACACGTAGGATTCGCGCAGGTCCGAAAACACCAGGTTCAGGCGCAGGTCGCTGCCGTCGGCCTTGGGGCCGTTGAGGCCGGCGGCCATCGCATCCAGGTAACGCTCGACCGGCGCCAGGCCCAGCATGCCGACGGCCAGTGCCGCATCGGGGCCGTTGCCGGTCTTGCCGCTGCGCAGTTCCTGCGCGCCTGTCAGGTAGAAGTTGCGCCAGGTGGCTGATTCGGCCACGTAGGCGAGCTGCTCGTAGCTGCGCGCCAGCAAACTGCGCGCCGCGCTGTGCTCGGGCTGGGCAAACACCACCTGGTTGAGCAGCTCGGCCACCCAGCGGAACTCGCCGCGTTCGAACGCCGCCTGGGCTGCGGCAACCGTCTTGTCGGCCCCGCCCATCAGCGCCACGTACCGCGTGGCGGCCTCCTGGCGCGGCAGCGGGTCGAGGTTGGCCGGGTTGCCGTCGAACCATCCGATGTAGTGCTGGTACACCGCCTTCGCATTGTGGCGCACGGTGCCGTAATACCCCCGCACGGCGAACGCCGATTCGAGTGTCTTGGGCAGCTTCAGTGTCTCGGCAATTTCGTGTGGTTTCATGCCGGCGTTGAGCAAACGCACCGTCTGGTCGTGGATGTAGCGGTAACTGTCGCGGTGCTTCTTCATGAAGTCGACAATCTGCGTATTGCCCCAGACCGGCCAGTGGTGGCTGGCGAAGAACACTTCGGCGCCACCAAAGCGCTGCAAGGCGTCGTCGATGTAGCCGGACCAGCGCAACGCATCACGCACCTTGGCACCGCGCAAGGTGTAGAGGTTGTGCATGCTCTGCGTCAGGATTTCCGCGCCGCAGTAGGCCTTGAAGTCGGGCAGGTAGAAAGCCAGTTCCGACGGCGCTTCCGATGCAGGCACGTTCTGGAACACGAAACGCACACCGTCGAGCGTCATCTCCTGCGGTGTCTTGTCGATGATCAGGTTCGGCGGCAGGATGCCGATGCGCCCCAGCGCCAGGCCCTTGCCCAGGCCGGCGTCGACCAGGCCCTTGCCCGACGCCTGCAGCTGGGTGCCGAACTGGTACGTCGCGCGCCTGCCCATGGCCGGGCCGACCAGGATGTTCTCGCTGGTGGCTTCTTCCAGAAAACCCTCGGGCGCCACGATCGGCAGCTTGCGCCGCGCCGCGTCTTCGGCGGAGACGATTCCCAAAGCCCCACCAAAGTGGTCGGCGTGGCTGTGGGTGAAGACGATCGCCGACACCGGCTTGTTGCCCAGGTGCTGGCGCGCAAAAGCCATGGCCGCGGCGGCGGTTTCCTGCGTGGTGAGTGTGTCGACCACGATCCAGCCGGTCTTGCCTTCGATCAGCGTGATGTTGGCCAGGTCGAAACCGCGCAGCTGCCAGATACCGTCGACAACCTTGAACAGCCCGACCTGGTTGTTGAGCTTGGCATGGCGCCAAAGGCTCGGGTTGACGGTGGGGGGGGCGTCGCCCTCCAGGAACCGGAACCGGTCGAAGTCCCAGACGGTGCTGCCGTCCGCTGCCAACACCTTGCCGCTGGGCAGGGCCAGGAGGCCGCGTTTGGCATCCTCAAAGCCGCGCGTGTCGGCCAGGTCGAGGGACTTGGCCACGGACGCGTTGGCGCTTGCCGTGCTGGGTGCGGCGTCCCCCGCGGGCGCTGCACCGGGCGCCGAGGCGTCCCGCGCGTGCCACCACTGGAAGACCAGCGCGATGGCCAGCGCCAGCACCAGCGTGGCCGCAGCCGCGAAGGCGCGGCGCCATTGGCGTGCAGACGAGGCGGCAGGGCCCTTCATGGCGCCGCCTTGCGCCGCGGTGATCGCACGGGCGTTGTAACTTTCGCATCGGGTGTTGCCGCCAAGGCACGTTCGAGCTCAAGGATCGATTCGTCGGTGTGGTCGAGCATGCGCTGCAGCGATGGCACCGAGCGCCGGCAGGCGGTGTAACCGAATCCAAGCCTGTCGCCATAACCACTGATGGTGATGTTCAGCGCCAGATAGTGCGTGGGGATGGACACCGGGTACACCTCCTCGAGCCGCGCCGTGTTGAGGTACAGGGTCTGCCTTGGGCCTGGCACGTTGGAGATGACCAGGTTGAACACCGGGTGCTTGCGTGCGCTGCCGGTCACCATGGCCGGGCCCAGCGGGGCTGCCGTGGTCATGCCATGTGCCATCTTTTGCAGGCGCGGCATCTTTGACAGCCGCGCCTTGGCTTCGGTGGTGCTTTGCACGATCGCCTGCAGCCGCGCCAGCGGTTCGCCCACATGGGTGGCCAGGTTGGCCAGCAGCAGGGTGACCTGGTTGCCACCGGCATCGGTCTCGCCGTGCAGCGACACCGGCACCATCGCGATCAGGGGCTTTTTCGGCAGTTTCTTTTGCGCCTCGAGGTACTTGCGCAATGCGCCGGAGCAGATCGCCAGCGTCACGTCGTTGACCGTGGCGCCGGTTGCGACACCGATACGTTTGAGCCGCGCCAGCGAATAGGATTGCGCCGCAAAACGCCGGGAGCCCGAGATCTCGACGTTGAAAGGCGTGGGCGGTGCCTGGAACGGCCGCGCTGCGCCGGCACTGTTGTCGCTGTTGGTACGCAGCATGTCCCACAGGGCGCTGCCAATGCCAGGCAGGATCTCGCGGCCGGCGCGCGCCGCCTCGCCCAGTTGCGCCAGCAGGCTGGGTGCGGCCTTTTTGCCACGCGAGGCCGGCAGGGCCGCCAGCGACTGCGCCCACAGCGGCGGCTTCTGCGCCTTTGCCGTGGCGGCCAGGCCGTCGGCCATCATCTTCGCGCCGGTGACGCCGTCCACCAGCGCGTGGTGGATCTTGATGTAAGTGGCGAAACGCCCGCCCGGCAGGCCTTCGATGATGTGGACCTCCCACAGCGGGCGGTTGCGGTCCATCAGGTTGCCGTGCAGGCGTGACACCATGGCCAGCAGTTCGCGGATACGCCCGGGGTGTGGCAGGGCCAGGTGGCGCAGGTGGTAGTCGAGCTCGAACTCCTTGTCTTCTTCCCAGTGCCAGAACCCCATGCGCAGGGCCGGGCGCTGGTTGAAGGGGGGCACCGCTTTCAGGTACTTGCCCCAACGTGCCAGCAACTGCGCCACGAATTCGGGCCCGGCACCCTCGGGCGCAGAGTAGATGTTCAGGCCGGCCACGTGCATCGGCTGGTTGCGGGTTTCCAGCCACAGGAAGGCGGAGTCGGTGGGGCTCAGGGTGGCCATGGAGGTGTTCCTTTTTGCGTGCGGCTCAGGGTATCGGCTCGATGCCCGGCATCCCCCAGCTGCCGTCGAGCGCGGCGGGCCGGGGCCAGTACAGGCGGGCATTGAGCACAAAGGCCTGGCCGGAGCGCACCGGCAGCCAGTTGTTGCGGCGGTCTGGCGGGGGCACCTCGGCCTGTATCCAAAGGTCCAGCGAACCATCCGCGTTGTAGACCAGCGGGTCGCGGTCGCCCAGCGCGTAGCGGTTGGTCGGGTTGTCGATGAAGAAATCATCTGCGCCATAGGCAGTGATGGACCAGAAGGCCTGCACCGGCGGCAGCGTGCCCTTGTCGAAATGCAGGCGGTAGCGCTGGCCGCCGTCCAGCGGCTTGCCGTGGATGTCGACACTGGCACGGGGGTAGCTTGCGTCCGCGTTGAGGTTGGCACCCAGGCCGATCATCGCCACCACGGCCCGGATGTTGTAGGCGGTGCCGTAGTTGCCCAGGTTGCCCGGCGGTGTGGTCCAGCCGCGCACGGTGGGGCGTTTGTCGAGTTCCCGCGCCATCGTGTGGTCGGCGACCCAGCGCCCCAGGCCGACCGCCCAGGTGTCGAGCAGGCCCCACTGCGGTGGCTGGCCCGGTGCCACGCCCAGGCGCGCGAGTTTGGCCAGCATCGGTGCGTCGGCGGTGGTCGGCGGGTTGTCGACCATCAGGAGGGACAGGCGGGTGAAGAAGGTCGCCACGTTCATGGCGCGCATCTGCACGATGGGCGGCGGCGCTGCGTTCGGCTGCACCGAAGGTGCTGCGTCCTGCGTGTTGTCGTTGCCAGGCCTCCCGGCCTGCACATCGGCCAGGCTGCGCAGGGCAATGCCGTCCTGCAACTTGTGGACCGTCTTGTAGTCGGCAGCGCCATTGGTCTGGGTCCGGCCGATCAGCCACACCATGCGGGTTGGCGCGCGCAACAGCGCCATGCCCGCAGGCACCTCGCCCTGCCAGCCGGTTGCGGCCAGCAGGTAGCGGGCACCGCCCGGCCCGCTCACGCGGGTGCCTGGTGACGCGAACACGTTGGTCCACGCGTCCATGAAGGGCATGACCTCGTAACGCCTGTCGTTGGCCGCCATCTCGAACACCCACGGCCCCTGGGCCATGTCGAGGAAAGCGGTGGTGTAGAGCGTGTCCATATTGGGGCGCACCACGTCCCGGAAACGGGCGTCCAGAAACTGGCGCACCCGGCGCAACTGGTTCTGCGGGCCGATCGCGCGCATGGCATTGGCGCGGGTGACATCCATGACCACCAGTGGAAAGCCGAAGATGTAGCCTTCGGCGCCGAGCACGATCTGTTCGGCCTTGGTGTACAGCAGCGCGCCAGCGGCCAGCAAGGCGAGCAGGGTCGCGACGACGATGCGTTGCAGACGGGACAGGCGGCGTTGCGCCGGGCGTGGGCGTGTACTCATGGTCCGGGCGCATTCAGGATGGTCCTGAATCCGAGGTGGCTGGTGGCCAGGTCTTCTTCCTGCGGCTGGCGTGCGCCGGATCGGTACCGCATGCAGTAGTTGGGCGCGCACAGGAACGAGCCGCCCTTGATCACGCGTTGCGCCGAAGGCCCGGGCCGCTTGAAGGGGGCAGGGTCGGTATCGGGCGGGCTTGCACTGGAGTGGTCCGGCGTCCAGCGGTCGGCGGTGAGCTCCCACACATTGCCGATCATGTCGAACAGGCCCAGCGTATTGGGGGCGTAACAGCCCACGGGTGCCAGCCCCACGAAACCGTCTTCTGCCGAGTTGGCGACCGGGAACAGGCCTTGCCAGGTGTTGGTGGCAGTCGGTTGTTCGCGGGGGCTCGCGGCACCGGGCTGCGCACCACGGGCCGCCCATTCCCATTGGGTTTCGCCTGGCAGGCTCGTGCCGCGCCATTTGGCATAGGCCAGCGCGTCGGCATAGGTGAGCGCAACCACCGGGAAGGCTCCGCGGCCTTTGATATGTGTGTCCGGGCCTCCGGGGTGGCGCCACTGCGCCCCCGCCACATAGCGCCACCATTGGGTCAGTTCGCCCTTGCCGTTCACGGCATTGGGCATCACGAACACCACCGCGCCCGGCTGGCGCATATCGGGCGGCAGCTCCGGGTGCTGGGCCGCGTCGACCGGCCTTTCGGCGACGGTGACGTAAGCTGTGGCTTGCACGAACTGCGCGAACTGGTCGTTGGTGACTTCGGTGCGGTCCATCCAGAAGCCGGCGACCCGGGTCTTGCGCAGCGGTTGCTCCTCCGGGTAGACGGTGTCGCCGAAGTCGAACTCCCCGGCGGGGACCCACACCATGCCTGGTTGCTTCACGGCCGCGTTGATCGGTGGCAGCGGGCACTGCAGGCGTTCAGCCTGGGCGAGCCGTGCGGCGGTACGGCCCTGCGCGGCCCACGTCCACCATGTGGCGGCGAGCACACCCATGACGGTCAGGGCGACCGCCATGCGCCAACCCGGGCGGATGCCAAGCCGGGTCATCATGGTGCTGCGTCGGTTTGCCGCCCGGGGTTATGCCCAGCCGGGGCCGGCCCCCAGACTTCCAGGTGCCGTTGGCGCTCGACGCGCCGCAGTGTCGTCAGGTCGAGCACCGGTGCCAGTCCCGCATCGGTGAACACGTCCCGCACCCGGGCCCGGTCTGTCGCGTCCATGGCAGCGCAGGCGTCCTGCAGGCGCTGCAGCAGGTACAGGCGGTAGGGCATTACCATGGAGCGGATCTGCGCGCCGCGCCACGCGAAAACGGCCATGCCGATGGCGCGTGCGCCGGGTTTCTCCTGGCCATTGTGGCCAGCAACAATCTGTGGCCGTTCTGCCAGCCACTGGTTGGTGGTGGCCACATGGGCCTGCAGCTCCGGCAGGTAGTCTTCGGCCACGAAACGCAGCAGCGCCAGCAGGCTCTCAGGCAGCGCGTCATCCGCGAACAGGCCCTCGCGGGTATCTGCGTATTCGCCGGCGCCCTGCTCGGGAGCGTTCATGCGTTCGACCCAGCGCCACACATGCGGCGCGCGTTGTTTCATCAGCAGCGCGGGGTATGGGTCACGCCCCAGGTGCGCGTACAGCGGCGCGATCAGCCCATAGTCGCCAATGGTCGGGTGGCCGCCCAGCAGGTACGGGGCGAGCGCCAGGTGGGCGTCCAGCCGCGCCAGGAAATCGAGGTAGGAGGCCTCCACCAGGGGCACGGTGTCGGCCGTGACGCCAAAGGCGCTGGTGGCCTTGCGCATCGCGCCGCTGGAGCGCGCGAACACGGCGGCCTTCTCCTCGGCGCTGCTGCCCGGCGCGGCCAGGCCGGCGCAGAAGTCATCGGTCAGAAATGCCAGGTTGGTGGCGTCGAAATTCCAGCGGTAATGCATCGCCGGGCGCAACAGGCCTTCGCCGCCGAACAACTCGAACAGGCGTGACACCGCAAGGTGCCGCGGTGTCGTTGGATAGGCCGACACCCTGGCCAGCCCGCGCGACTCGAAGTGGTCGATGATGTCGGCACCATCCTGCACGAATTCGCCGTCCGGTGTCTGCAGCACCGGGATGATCCAGCGACCTACAACCGGCACCACCTGGGCGCGAAAACGCGGGTCACCGGCGCTGCGCTCCTCGAAATCGATGCGCTGCTTGCGCAGATACGAGCGCACTTTGCCGGTGTACAACGAGCCGGGGGTGCCGTAGAGAATGGTGCTGGGCATGGTGTGTCCCTTGGTTGGACGTTGTACGCCCGCTCAGTTGTACCAGTAGGTGTATTCGTCCTGCGGTGTCAGCTTCTGGTCCAGCGTCTTGTCGATGGCCACCGGCATTTCGATGAACGACGGCCACAGCGCGGGCGGCATGCTCGCATGGTGCGCCGCCAGCCGGGCTCTGAGTTCGGCCAGCTTTTGGGGTTCGGTCGCGGCCAGGTTGATCTTTTCGGTCGGGTCGCTGTTCAGGTTGAAGAGCCAGTCTTTTTTTGGTTTCTCGGAGGTGATCAGTTTCCAGCCGCCTTCCTGCATGGTGCGCAGTGGGCCGTCGCGCCAGTGCAGCGCACGCCCAGGTTGCGCGGCGCCGTCCCGGGCCAGGTAGGGCAGGAGGTTGACGCCGTCGATGACGCGGTCGGTCGGCAATGCCCCGCCGGCGGCGGCCACCACGGTGGGCAGGATGTCGATGTTCGATACCGGCGGCTTGTACTGCAGTCCGGCCGGGATGTGTCGCGGCCACTTGGCCGCGTAGGGTACCCGCACGCCGCCCTCGAACTGCGTCAGTTTCCAGCCACGGTAGGGTTGGTTCACCTCGGGCAGACCGATGTAGCCCGGCGCCCCGTTGTCGCTGGTGAAGACCACGATGGTGTTCTCGTCGAGACCTTCGTCGCGCAGCACCTTCAGCACCCGCGCCACGCTGCGGTCGACCGAACGCACCATGGCTGCATACACGCGCCGGCGGTGGTCGGGGATGTTGGACAACGCGTCATAGTCCTCCTTGCTGGCCTGCAGCGGGGTGTGTACACCCCAATGTGCCAGGAACATGAAGAACGGGCGGTTGCGGTTTTGCTTGATCGCAGCCACTGCCTCGTCGGTGAAGTAGTCGGTCAGGTACTTGTTGGGCTCGAACCACTTGCCGCCGTTGTAGCTCACGCCAAAACGCATGTTGGGCCACAGGAACTTGTCGATCGGGTCGAAGTCCTGCTTCGAGTTGACGACCCGCGGGTCGTTCTGCGGCAGGTACAGGCCGCTTTCCATGAAGATGCTCTCGTCGAAACCCTGGTTGTTCGGTCGCATCTCCGGCGTGCTGCCGAGGTGCCATTTGCCGATATGGATGTTGTGGTACCCACGGGCCTTGAGCAACTCGGCCATGGTCTGTTCGGAGGCCGGCATGCCCAGGTCGTTGAAGTCCTTGGCCTGGCCGGCCTTCTGCTGGTCGACGACCACCGGATACAGGCGGTCCGGGTTGGCGTACAACGAACCCGCGACGCGGCCCATGGCCCCCGGCAGGGGTGTGAACTCGACACCGAAACGCCACGGATAACGCCCCGTCATGAGCGCTGCACGCGACACGGTGCATACCGCTGCGCCGGCATAACCGTTGTCGAAACGCACGCCGTCACGGGCTATCGAGTCGATGGCGGGGGTGGGCGCACCCTGGGCGGCATAACCACCGCCATGCATGGTGACATCGTTGAAACCCATGTCGTCGGCCATGATCACGATGATGTTGGGTGGCCGCTGCGCCACCGGTTTGTCGGCGCTCGCCGGGCCGGCCATCCAGGGCGCTGGTCGGTAGTCCCCGCGCGGGTACCGGATGTCGGCGTACCAGCCGAGCGAGTACTTGAGGATGTACAGGCGGTTCAGGTAGGCCGTTGCCAGAACGGCGGCGAGCACAGCGGCAGAGATCCACAGCGTCTTGCGCAGTTTCATGGGTGTCTGTCTCCTATCGAAAATACGTGTGTTCGGGATACCGGGCGGCACAGGGGGCTGGTCGATGGTATCCGCCCAGCGTCGTTCGGTTCATGGCGCTTGGCGCAGGTGCCGGGGCACAAGCGCGCGGCGGCCTCAGCCAACCAGGGCCCATAACACGATCCCTAAAACAACCAGTGCAGAGGCCACAGTCGCCCGCACGAAGACCAGGCTGACCAGCGCTTGCACCGGGAAGACGTGGGTCTTTTCGATGGCGGCCCATTTATGGACCGCGATGTCCGCGCGTTCGATCTTCAGTGCAAAACGCAAGAAGTCGCGTTTGCTGCGGTAACGCACCATGGCCACATAGTGCCACTGGTCCGCGCCCTCGGGATCGATGAAGCGCCCGCTGCGCCGGGCAATGAAGACTGGATGGTTGCCATACCGCAGCAGCGGCCAGACGATGGCGCGACCGTAACGCTGGTCGGCCTTGCGCGGGTCAGCGTCGAAATCGTAACCCGGTGGATACGCTGCACGGGCCCGATATCGCACCAGGTTCTGCATCACGAATTCACGCCCGTCGTCGGTGGCCACGAGCTCCTGAACCTGTGCCAGCACCTCGCGGTCTTGCTCGGTGCGACAACAGGCCGCGAGTTCGCCCAGGTAACGCGCGGTTTCGTCAGCGCTCAATGGCCGGCCCCGTCCGCCGTACCAGAAAAGGAACAAGCCATACAGCGCCAGCAATGCAACGGTGATCAGGATGGTGCTGGTGGTCATGCAGGTTACTCCGTTTGTGCTTGCCAGGTTCCGGTCGGGGGCGTCGCGCTACGTATCGCCAATGGCAGCTTTCGCCCCAGCGCGGTCGTTGTTGGTCTTTCCGGAAAACATGAAAGCCTGGAACCCGGCGGCTTGGTGTGGGACCAGGCCGACGGCGCATTCGGCTCCGCGGCTGTCCCCCGCCCTGCGGGCTCCTCCTTTATGCCGCTGCGCCGAACGCACCGCCGACCTGATC
>CAMAWD010000077.1 GCA_945861785.1 Rhodoferax sp. OV413
AAGTGAACGCAGTGAGTTCTGCGGCCCGACCCTCGGGCGAGCACCACAGGGCAGTCGGCGCGTTCAGCGCCCGACCGCTCCAGGTTGAGCCCCCGCCGGGCTGCGCCTGCCGCGACGCGCGCCAACGCCAACGCCAACGCCAACGCCAACGCAGACCAAGCAACGAACGACCGCAATGGGCCGAAAGCCGACCGCGACGCAAATCGGTCGGACCCGCTGCGCGTCAGCATGGCGGGGGTCTTATGGTCGGGGTTCGGACCACAATTTGCCGCCGGTGGCCCAGTTCTCGCGTTTGACATCGGTGATCAGGATGTCGACGGACTCGGGCGAACCGCCCAGCACCTCGACACTGACGCGGGTGATTTCGGCGACCAGCTTCTTCTTTTGCTCGACCGTGCGGCCCTCCATCATTTCGATGTGGTAAGTGGGCATGTCTTCTCCTTGGTGACAAATAAACGAGGTTCAGGCGTGTTTCGGATCCGCCGCCGCAGCGGTTTCCGTCGGTAGCATCAGCACAAATGCCGCCGTGCAGCAGGCGATTGCCGCCATCGACAGCAGCAGTGTGGCAAAGCCGGCCGACTTGACCGCTGGCCCCAACGAATACACCGCCAGTGAACTGATGCCGAAAGACACGGCCAGCCGCATGCCGCTGACGCGGGAGCGGATGGCGTCGTCCACATACCGCACGATCATGGCGTCGGTGAAGGGGATGGCACCAAAAATCGTGACCATGAACCCGATCTGCAGCCAGAACAGCGCCCAGCCCTGGGCGTGCGCCGCCAAAAGGAACATCGGGATCTGCATCAGCACGATGCCCAGGTAGAGTTGCTTGAGCGGAAAGCGGTCGATCAGGCGCCCGACGATCACTTGCGCCAACGACGCAACGGTGTACACGCCCGCCAGCATCATGCCCAGTTGCGCCGGGTCGTCCACGATTCCCCGAAAACGCTCGCGCATGAGCTGGCCGTTGCCATTGGTGGTGAAGTTGAACAGCAAGCTGCTCGACACGGCCGCGAACGTCATCACCATGAACAGGCGCGCCAGCATCCGGGGGGGCAATTGCACGCGGGCCAGGATCTTGCGCCTGGCCGGTGACTCGGTCTCGGCAGGCGTGAGCAGCATGAACGCCACGCCAGCGGCAAACGACAACAGCGCCGGCACCACGAAGGCGGCGCGCCAACCGACGTACTTGACCATGAAGCCGGTCAGGATGGCGGCAAACGCAATGCCCAGGTTTCCCACCAGCCCGTTCACGCCGATGGTGGCCCCGGGGTTGCGCGCATGCTGCACCAGCATCGGGATACCGACCGGGTGGTAGATGGCGGAGAATGCGCCCAGCACGGCCAACGCCAGCGCCATCTGCCAGGCGTTCTGCACCAAGGCGCACAGCAGGCCGGCTACGCCCAGCCCGAAGAAAAAAATCACCATCATGCTGCGTCTGCCCCACAAGTCGCCCAGGCGCCCGGCTGGCACAGAACCGATGCCGAACAACAGAAACGCGCCGGCGCTGTAGGGCATCAGGTCTTCCCAGCGCGAAAAACCGAATTCGACCGCGATGCTGGTCACGGCAGTTGCGAAGATCAGCAGGAACATATGATCCAGTGCATGACCCAGATTGAGCATGAGCGAGGTACCGCGGTTGAGCATCATGGCGTTCGGGCCGGTGGAACTGTGGAGTCTGCCATTTTCACCCAAACCGGTCCACCGGCTGGCGCTTGACTTGGGCTGGGTTCACGCAGACACTGAAACACGCCATGAAACGCCGTCGTCTCACTTCCCTGCTTGGCGCGGCCACCCTGGCTCTGGGCAGTGCCGGACCTGGCATCGCGTTGGGTGCCGGAGCGGGCAAGGGGGTTCGGCGCATCGGGTGGTTGTCGCTGGACAAAGCCGAGTCCGACCTGGCACTGCAAGGGCGCCGTCTGCTGTACGAGTCGATGCGCCGCGCCGGTTACGACGAACGCGCCAACCTGATCGTCGAGCGGCGGTACGCCGAAGACGACATCAGCCGCCTGACTGAACTGGCCGACGACATCGTGCGCCAGGACGTGGAGCTGCTGATCGCCGTAGGCAACCACGCGATAGCTGCAGCCCTGCCGGTTGCCCGCAAGATGCCGGTCGTGATGCTCGGGGCGTCGCTGCCGGTGGACCTGGGTTTTGTGGTCAGCCTGGCCCGGCCAGGCGCCAACGTCACCGGCACCGCCTGGGTGCTGCCCGAGACCGCCGGCAAGCACTTGCAGGTGCTCAAGGAGGCTGCCAGCACGGCGGTGCGGGTGGCTGTCCTGTCGAACCCGAAGTCGCCCGGTGTGCAGCGTTATGCCGCCGCCACCGAACGCGCAGCGCGGGCGTGGGGTATGCAGGTCGATACCTACGATGTGCCGCGCACGCAGGATATCGGCCCGGCCCTCAAGCGCATCGTGGCACACCGCATGGACGGGCTCTACGTCATCGGCGACCCGGTCATCAACCCGCGCCTGCCGGACATTGCTGCCCACGCGCTCAAACACAAGCTGGTGTCGATCGGAACCTCGCGCGCATTCGTGGAGGCCGGGGGCCTGTTGTATTACGGCCCCGAACTGGCCGACCAGGTCGAACGCCTGGTGCGCCAGGTCGATCGCATCCTGCGCGGCGCCAGGCCGGCTGACCTGCCCATCGAGCAGCCTGTAGTCTACGAACTGGTCGTCAACCTGAAGACCGCGCACGCACTGGGGCGAACCATACCGCCACCGATGCTGATGCGGGCCGCCGAGGTGATCGAGTGATGCGCCGGCGCTGGCTGCTCGTGGCCGGGGGCGCGGCCGCGCTCGGACTGCCACTTCGCCCTGCTGCGCAGCAGGCTGGGCGCGTTTACCGGTTGGGCTGGCTGTCGACCGGGGCATCGCGCTCCGAGTCCTACAACGTGGCGTTTTTCGAGCGCTTGCGCGAGCTCGGGTTCAGCGAAGGGCGAAACCTCGTCGTCGAGCACCGCAGCGCCGATGGCCAGGCCGACCGGTTGCCGGAACTGGCGCGCCAGCTGGCGCGCCTGAACTGCGACATCTACATGGCACCCGGCTCGGAAGTGGCCCTGGTGGCGATGAAACACGCCACGCGCGACGAGCCCATCATCATCGCGGCCAATGATTACGACCCGGTGGCCACCGGCCATGTGGCGAGCCTGGCGCGGCCCGGCGGGCGCATCACCGGCGTCTACCAGTTGCAGGAAGAGATCTCGGCCAAGCGGCTGGAGCTGATCAAGGAGCTGTTGCCCAAGGCAAGAAAAATCGGTGTGCTGGCCGACACGGCAACGCTGCGCCAATTGGTGCTGGTGCGCGACGCCGCCAGGACCCTCGGCCTGGAGCTGCTGGTGCACGAGTTCAAGGCCGCGCCCTACGACTACGACGCGGCCTTTGCAGCGTTCGTGCGTGGCAAGGTCAACGCTGTCCTGCCCCTGGGGTCCGGCCTGTTCGTGCCGGCGCGGCGCAGGATTCCTGAGCTGGCGCTACAGCACCGCCTGCCCGGCATGTTCAACAATGCCCTGTGGGCCGAGGCGGGCGGGCTCGCCTCGTATGGCGTGGACTTCCCGGCCGCCTATCGCAGGGCCGCCGACATGATGGCCCAGGTTTTGAACGGTGCCAGGCCGGCCAGCCTGCCGGTGCAACAGGCCACGGTGATCGAGATGGTGGTCAACCTGCGTACCGCCAGGGCGCTGGGCGTCGTCCTGCCGCAGGGCATCGTGCTGCGTGCCAACAGGGTTATCGAATGATCGACCGGCGCCGTTCGATGGGGGCATTGGTCGCAGGTCTGGTGACCCGCCCTTTTCACGCCATGGCGCAAGCCACGGGCCGCGTCTACCGCGTCGGTATGTTGCGTCCGACTGCGCCACCACTTTCGGCGGCGGACCAGCAGATCACCGGTATCCCGAGTGCCTTGAGTGAGCTTGGTTACGTCGAAGGCCGCAACCTGGCGATCGAGGCCCGCTGGGCCGGCGGGGAACTCGACCGGTTGCCGGTGTTGGCGCGTGAACTGGTGCAGGCCAAGGTCGATCCCGATCGTCCTGTATGGCAACTTCGATCCGATGGCGCTCGGGCTCGTCGCCAGCCTGGCACAGCCCGGCGGCAATGTGACCGGTGTGCTGATCCGACCAAGTTCGAACTGGTCATCAACCGCAAGACCGCCCGGGCGCTGGGCTTGACGATCCCGCAGTCGTTGCTGGTGCGGGCGGACGAGGTAATCGAATGAAGCGGCGTGCGGCATTCCTCGCCACTTTGGCCGTGACGCTGCCCGCTGGTTCGGACGGGCTTGCGCAGTCGAGGCCCAGAATGCCTCGCATTGGTGTCATCGGCGAGCAGGGCCCGGCAGAACCGCGCCTCGAAGCCTTCCGCCAGGGGCTGCGCGCGTTGGGCTACGTCGAGGGTCAAAATGTCCAGGTCGAGTACCGCTACCTGGAAGGCGTGCTTGACCGCGTGCCCGGCTTCGTCACGGAACTGCTGGCGCCCAAGGTCGACGTGCTGGTGGTGGGTGGCACCGTGGCGGCGCGCGCCGCCAAGGCGCAGACGACAACGGTGCCTATCGTGTTCGCCGTGGCCGCCGACCCGGTGGCCAGCGGTCTGGTGCCGAACCTTGCGCGCCCTGCGGGCAACGCCACCGGCATGTCGGTGCTGCTGCCCGACATGGCCGGCAAACAACTCGAACTGCTCAAGGACGCCGCGCCGCAACTGGCACGCGTCGCGGTGTTTTTCAACCCGGTCAATCCGGCCGCCGCGTTTGCAGTTGAACGCACGCGCGCGGTGGCCCGCGCCCAGGGACTCGAACTGCTGGTGCTGGAGCTGCGCCGGGCAAGCGAGCTCGCGGGCGCGTTCACGAAACTCGCGGCCTGGCGCGCGGGTGGCTTGTTGGTGGTGTCCGACCCGATGTTCGGCAGTGAACTGGTCCAGCTGTCGGTGCTGGCGGCCACCCACCGCGTGCCGGCGATCTACAACCGGGCCGAATTCGCCCGGGCCGGTGGCCTGCTGGCCTATGGTCCCAGCTTCTCCGACAACTACCGGCGCGCGGCGTCCTATGTCGACCGGATCCTCAAGGGCGCCAAACCGGCCGATCTGCCGGTGGAGCAGCCCGCGACCTTTGAGTTCCTGATCAACCTGAAGACCGCCAGGGCTTTGGGCTTGAGCATCCCACAATCGCTGCTGCTGCGCGCGGACGAGGTGATCCAATGAAACCGGGTCACCGCCGCCGCTTGCTGCTATGGGGTGGCGCATTGCTGGGCGCGCCGGCCCTTGGGCTGGCGCAACCGGCGGGCAAGGTCCACCACATCGCCCACCTCTCCGGCAGCGGCGCACTGGCGAGCAAGCCGTTTCTCGACGCGTTTCGGGAAGGCATGCGTGTGCTGGGGCATCTCGAAACCAAGGACTTCGTGTTGCAGGAGCGCTACGCAGAAGGCAAGGGCGACCGCCTGCCCGCATTGGCGAAGGAGCTGCTCGAACAGAGGCCCGACGTGTTGCTGGTCTCCACCACACCGGCCAGCCTCGTGGCCAAGGCTGCTTCATCGATCCTGCCCATGGTGGTGGTGCTGGTGGCCGATCCGGTGGGTGCCGGCATCGTGCAAAGCCTGGCGCGCCCCGGTGGCAACATCACCGGCATCACCAACATCGTGGCGGAGCTGGCGGGGAAACGGCTCGAGTTGCTCAAGGAGATGGTCCCGCGTGCGTCGCGCATCGCGGTGTTCGTCAACCCCGACTCGCAGAATGCGCCACTGCAGTTGCGCAGTGCGCAGGCAGCCGCCAGCCGCCTGGGCATCGAGTTGAGCCCCGTGCTGGAGGTACGCAAGCCGGCGGATCTGGAGCCGGCCTTCGAGGCCGCCGTGCGGGCCCGCGCCGGCGCTGCCATCCGCATGATCGACCCGCTGGTGTTCATGCTGCGCGAGCAGACCGCTGCGCTGTCGATCAAGCACCATCTGGCGGTGATCTACCCGTCGCGCGAGGATGTCGAGGCCGGTGGCCTGCTCTCCTACGGCACCAACGTGACTGAGCAGTACCGGCAGGCGGCTGGCCTGGTCGACAAGATCCTGAAGGGCGCCAAGCCGGCCGATCTTCCCGTGGAGCAGCCCACCAAGTTCGAACTGGTCATCCACCAGAAAACGGCCCGGGCGCTGGGCCTGACAATCCCGCAGTCGCTGTTGTTGCGGGCTGACGAGGTCATTCAATGAAGCGACGTGCTGTTGTGGGGCAGCTTGCAGGCGCGGTCGTGCTGGGTGCAGGTTTGCCCGGGCAGGCCGCCGCGCAGGCTGCCAACGCGATCCCCCGCATTGGCGTCCTGCGCTGGGGCGTGCCGGGCGATGAGAACCAGAGCGGCTTGACGCAGGCCCTGGCGGCGATCGGGTACCGCCAAGGCCAGACCATCGAGATCGAGTGGCGCTGGGCCACGAATCGCGAACTCGCCAAGCGCCACGCGGCCGAGATGCTCGCCATGAACCCCGACCTGCTGGTTGCCTCGGCCACGCCGGCGGCACTGACCTTGCGCGATGCGACCCGGTCCGTGCCGATCATCCTGGGCAGTGCGGCGGACCCGGTGGGCACCGGTCTGGTGGCTTCCCTGGCGCGACCCGGCGGCAACATCACGGGTGTGTCGAGCAACCTGCCGGCCCTGGTAGACAAGCAGGTGCAGTTGCTGAAGGAAACCCTGCCCGCTCTGCAGCGCGTGGCTCTACCCTGGACCCGGCGACCAAGGCCTTCACCGAGCAGTTGCAGGCGGCAGCCCGCGCGCTTGGCTTGAAATTGCAAGTCGTCCTGATCGGTCAGGACAGCGAGTTTGAAACCGCCGCCGACGCCATGCAGCGCGAGCGTGCACAGGCCGTCATCGTGCAGCCACTCTTTACTCTTGGCCAATCCGGGCCGCTGGCGGAACTGCTGATGCGCCGCAAGTTGCCGTCGATTTCAGCGTTTCGTCCGTACGCGCTTGCGGGTGGTTTGATGAGTTTTGGCAGCAGCCGGGCGGATACCTCCCGCCGCATTGCCAGCTTTGTCGACCAAGTGCTCAAAGGCGCCAAACCGGCCGATCTGCCGGTCGAAGAACCCACCATGTACGAGCTTGTCTTCAACCTTGCCACCGCCAAGGCGCTGGGTGTCACGATTGCGCAGGCGATGCGGCTGCGGGCCGATGAGGTGATCGAATGATGGGGCGAGACCAGCCCGGGGTCGGGTGATCAGGCGCGTCGCGCCGCATAGTAAGATTCGATGCTTACAACCGGAGTTTCCCCTGTGTTTTCCACCGTTTTGTCGAGCAAAGGCCAGGTCATCATTCCCAAGACCCTGCGCGCGGCGCGGCGCTGGGGGCCGGGCACCCGGCTGGAGGTGTTTGATACCCCGGAAGGGGTCTTGTTCAGACCGGTGCAACACGCGGCACAAGGGGAGTTGGCCAGTGGTCTATTGGCCATCCGCCAGCGGGTTGCTTACCGTGGGCCGGTCGTCAGCATTGCCGACATGGACGCCGCCGTGTTGCGCGAGGCGGCACAGCGGCAGCTCGCCCAGGCCCCTGCGGCCAAGTCAACCCGGAAGCCAAAGCGCTGATGGCCGCACTCGACACCAATGTGGTGGTTAGGCTGATCATCGGCGACGATGCCGCTCAGGCGCGCGTGGCCGAGGCCCTGGTGGCGTCCGAGCCTTGCACCGTGGCGCCTTCGGTGTTGATGGAGTGCGTTTGGGTGCTGCGCGCCAGTTACCGGCTGGACGCGACATTGATTGCGTCTTGCGTGCGCGACCTTCTGGCGTTGGAGAATATCGACGCGCTTGATCCGGTGCTGACCCAGCAGGCTTTGCAGGGTTATGAAGCCGGTCTCGACTTTGCCGACGCCCTGCACGCAGCGCAGCGCCGTGACGGGGATCGGTTCGCCACGTTTGACCGGCAGTTCGCGCGACGTGCGCCCAAAGCCGGCGTATTGGCGGTTGCGCTTTTGAAGGGTTGAGGCCTCGTCGCAGACTGCCACGAAACGCCGTCCTACGTGCGCACCACGGGGGTGGCCGGGATTCGGCGGGGAGATGGCGTGAGAGCAACAGCCAAGGTCCGTCAAGAGGGCCCCCACAACCCAGATGGAAGCGTAAACTGGAACGCAACCCGGCCTCTTTGGGCGGGGTGCCCGCCGATCCCGGAACTTGTGTTGGTTCGCAACGGCGAAAGGGGAACAGTTGAAAAGACGTGAGGCCTTTTTCACTTCGTTTGCCATGCTCGCTGCGGGTGAGCCGTTGACGGTCGCGGCCCAGGAGGCGCGCAAGATTTTCCACGTCGGCATCCTCGTCTTTGGTGGCAGCCGCTCCGGCCCGACCGGCCCACAGCCTGCTGATCGCTCGGCGGCCACATTCCTGGGCGGGATGGCCACGCTCGGTTACCGTTACGGCACGCATTTCGTCACTGAATCGCGCGGCCCCGGGGGTAACCCGGATCGTCTGCCCGCCCTGGCTGCCGAGCTTGTGCACCTAAAGCCCGATGTAATCATCGCCGGCGGCGGGTTGCCGGCGGTCGCGCTCAAACAGGCCACCACGACGATCCCGATTGTGATGGCGGCATCGGTCGACCCGGTGGGCCAGGGGCTGGTCCAGAGCCTGGCCCGACCAGGCGGCAATGTGACTGGCATGAGCCTGCAATCGACCGATACCATCGGCAAGCGGCTCGAGTTGCTCAAGGAACTGATTCCCGGCGCGGCACCGGTGGCCGCGCTCTGGTACCGCGCCGACCCGACGGACTGGCAGGCGGCCGAGGCCGCCGCCCGCTTGCGCGGCTGGAAGCTGCTGTCGCTCGAACTGCGCGACGTCGGCGAGATCGATGCCGCCGTCAAGACTGCTGCCACCACCCGCTGCAGCGGCTTGCTGGTACTCGGAGGCGGCGTTTTCTTTCCGCACGGCCGGCGCATCGCCGAAATCGCCGCCGCCCACCGGTTGCCAACCAAGTTCGAGCTGGTGATCAACCTGAAGACCGCCCGTGTGCTGGGTATCAACGTCCCGCAAGCGCTGCTGCTGCGGGCGGACGAGGTGATTCAATGAGGCGATATGCGCTGGCCGCAAGGATATGGGTTGCGCTGGGATTTGCGATTTCCACCGCGCTCGTATTCGCTGCGCCGGCTTCGATCGGTTTCGTTGCACCGGACGAGGAACCGCGCTACACCAACCTGTTGCTCGGTTTGCGCCAGGGTCTCCAGGCCATCGGTGCAGGCGCCGAGAGTGTGACCATCGTCGAGCACAGGATTCGTCGCGGCGACCAGGCCCAGGCGCTTGGCGCCGCCGAGTCCTTGCGTGCCGGGAATGCGCGCGTTGCGTTCGTCGTTGGCACCGAACTGACGAAGTCGATCAGGTCGGTGGCAAAGGAGTTGCCGATCGTCTTCATCACACCGGGCGATCCTGTGCGTGCCGGTTTGGCCGCCAGTCTGGCGCGTCCGGGCAACAACCTGACCGGCATGACGTTCGAATTCGCCGAGCTGTCGGCCAAGCGCCTTGAGTTGCTCAAAGATATTGTTCCCGCTGCACGCCGCGTTGGAGTCGTGTTCGACCCCCGCGATGGCTCGCCGAAGCAGGGTTTCGCCGCCGCCAAGGAAGCCGCGGCCAGGCTCGGCATGCAACTCGTCGAGCTCGATGCAGAGAGCTTGAGTCGCAGCTCGAATTCGGCCGCGCTGGCGGGCAAACTTGACGGACTGATCCTGATTCCCGGCGGCGCGATCTCAAAGGCAATTGAACCCGCGCTGACGCTGGCTACGGCACAGCGTATCGCGTCCGTCGGCTGGGTACGCAATGAAGCGACGCGGGAGATCACTCTCAGCTACGGTGTCAACGATGTCGAGGTAGCCCGAAACGCAGCGCGCTTGGTCGCTCGCGTGCTAGGCGGCCAACCCGCTGGCAACCTGCCGATCGAGCAGCCAACCCGGTTCGAGCTGGTGGTGAACCTCAAGGCTGCCAAGGCGCTCGGCATCACGATCCCGCGAAGCGTGCTGCTGCGCGCCGACGAGGTGATTCAATGAAACGACGCACCTGGCTGCTGGCCACGCCCGTCGCGTCACTGGGTGACCTGGTCGCCTCGGGTTATGCGGCGCAGCTCGGGCGCCCGGGCGGTCGGGTGACGGGTGTCAGCTTTCTGCCCTTTCCTCTGAACGCCAAGCGCCTGGAACTGCTTGCCCAAACCTTGCCCCGGGGCAGTGCCGTACTCAACCTTGCCGACCGCCAACCCCTGCCTGAAGCCATTTGGGTGGTCGAAGACGCCGGGCGCTCGCTGGGGCTGGTGACGCATGCGGCTTATGCAAGCACTGCGGCCGAGATCGACGCGGCATTTGGCACTGCGCGCCGCTTGCGCGTGGCCGGGGTCAACGTGCTCAATTCACCGTTCCTGTACAACCTGCGCGCGCACATCTTCCAGCTCGCGGCGAGTGCCAAGCTGCCTGCCATCTACCAGTGGCCGGATGCCGCGCGCGAAGGCGGGCTGATGGCCTACGGGCCGAGCCTGGAGGCGATGAACCGTCAGCTCGCCGGCTACGCGTCGCGCATCCTGGCTGGTGCCAAGGCAGCGGACTTGCCGATCGAACAACCGACGCGCTCTGAGCTGGTCATCAACCTGAAGACCGCCCGGGCGCTGGGTATCACGATTCCGCAGTCACTGCTGCTGCGCGCCGTCGAGGTGATCACCTAAGGAGTGCATCCATGAACAAGCTGCTCACGTTCGTGCTTTCCATTTGCTTGCTGGGCGCGGCCGCCGCGCAGGAGCGCGTGGCCCGTGTCGGCTACCTGAGCTGGCAAGACAGCGGCGAGTACTACGACATGACGCTCAGGAGTTTCACCGAAGGCTTGCGCGAGGAAGGCTTCGTGCAGGGCAAGAACCTGGAGCTGGTGCGCCGCTCGGCGTCCAACGATGCCGAGCGATTCAAGCCGCTGGCGCGCGAACTGGCGGCGAGCAAGGTCGACGTCATCTTCGCCCCCGCCACGCCAATGGCCACCGCGGCCTGGTACGCCGACCCGAACACGCCGATCGTCATCGCGACGATCATGGACCCGGTCGCGCTGGACTTCGTGAAATCGCTGGCGCGCCCCGGCACGCGCGTGACTGGCGTCACGACGATGAATGATGCACTCACCGTCAAGCGCCTTCAGTTGTTGATGCAGGCCGTGCCTGGCCTCAGCCGCGTGGGTGTGGTCATCGACGAGGCCATGCGCAGCGCCTGCACGCAGGAGCTGACCCAGCTTGAAAAGGCCGCCAAGGCGCTGGGCTTGACCTTGGTGATGGTTCATGTCGACCGGCCCGAGGCGCTCGACGCGGCGTTCCGCAAGCTCACCGATGCCAAAGTGCAAGCCGTCATCAGCACGTTGCTGTCGACGCGCAACAACCTGGAGAAGGAGTACGCCGAAGCGGCCCTCAAGCACCGCCTGCCGTCGATGTTCGAGATCGAATACGCGGCGCAGCAAGGCGGCCTGATGAGCTACGGCCCCGATTTCAACGACGTCTTCCGCCGCGCCGGCCGTTACACCGGGCGCATCCTCAAGGGCGGCAAGCCCGCCGAGATGCCGATCGAGCAGCCGCGCGAGTTCCGGTTGGTCATCAACCTGAAGACGGCCAGGGCGCTGGGCTTGAGCGTTCCGCAGTCGGTGCTGCTGCGTGCCGACGAGGTGATCCAATGAATACACGTCGTTTGCCCCTTTTGCTGGCGGCCGTCGCGCTGCTGCTGCCAGGCAGCGCGTGGCCGCAGCAGCCGGTGCGGCTGCCGACGGTGGGCATTCTTTCGCCGGGCGCGCCCACGGCCTGCACGTCCGGCGTATTGGGCCATGTGGCGGACTGCATGGTCGAAGGCTTACGTGCGCTGGGCGATGTCGGGGGCCGAAAGGTCGCGTTCGAATTTCGCTATGCCCACGGCGACTTCAGCCGCCTGCCCGCGCTAGCCACCGAGCTCGTCGCGCTGCGACCGGACGTGTTGTACACATTCACCGGCGCCGGCGCCGAAGCTGCAGCGAAAACCACCACCACGATACCAATCGTCGTCGGCCCGGCCGGTGAGCTCGTCCTGACCCGGCTGACAGGCAAGCTTGCGCGGCCAGCCGGCAACGTCACCGGCCAGGCCATCGGCACGGGCATCAATGACCAGGACCAGAAGTGCCTGCAGTTGCTGAAGGAGCTCGCGCCGCGAACGACACGTGTAGCCCGGATCACCAATCCAGACAATCCCGGCTTCATTCGCGGCCGCGCTTCGATGGACGCCGCCGCCGCCCAGCTTGGCCTGACGCTGGTGCACATCGAGGCACGCGGCGCTGCCGACCTGCCGCAAGCCTTCGCGGCCATCACGGCCGGCCGCGCCGACGCGATTACCATGGGCGACGAGGCCGCGCTGGCAGGCTCGGGCGAGGTTCGCAGGCAAGTCAGCGCATGGGCCCTCGGTCGGCGATTGCCATTGGCCTCGTCAAACGCCGATTTCGCCGCCGACGGAGCTCTGCTGTCGCTGGGCACCGACATTCCCGCCATCGCCCGCCGCGCCGCGTTCTACGTGCACCGCATCCTGGGCGGCGCCAAGCCGGGCGACCTGCCGGTCGAGCGGCCGACCGTCTTCAAGCTGTCGCTGAACCGCAAGACCGCAACGGCGCTGGGCATCACCATCCCGCAGGCGTTGCTGATGCGCGTCGATGAGGTGATCGAATGAATCATCCTGTGAAACGGGCCGATAGGCTCAGCGCCGCCGCTCGGACGTCAGGCACCGAGTGTTGCGACGCGCAACGTGGCGGCTGCACGCACCAGTGCCGCGTCCTTGGTCGCCAGCGGCAGCCCCAGGCGCATGGCCAGTTCGAGGTAACTTGCGTCGTAGGTCGTGAGCTGCTGCGCGCGCGCAAGTGGCAACACGTCTCTAAAAGCGCGGCCTGGCCGGTCTGGATCGACGCGAATGTCGAGTGCACCCAGTATCCCCAGGAATTCGACGCTGCGTGCCTGGGTGATGCGCCGGCGCTTCTCGGCACCCAGCAGGATGTTGCCGATTTCCAGCGCCCACAGGGCTGGCACATGTGCCGGCGCGTGGTGCAAGCGCTCCAGCAGCGCCCAGGCGGCCGGCGTGCTTTCGTCATCGAAGCACCAGGCGAGCGCGACCGAGGCGTCGAGCACGAAACCGGTCATCGCCGGCCCTCGTCGCGCAGTGTCTTCCATGACACGCGCCCAAGCGTCTGGTGCTTTGCAAACGCCTTGGCCCGCGCGATCGGATCGCCGACAGCGCTGCTGCGCGGCGCATGGGCAGGAACCAGCCGCGCTACGGCGATGCCACGCCGCGTGATCACCACCTCCATGCCGCCGGCAACCTCGTCGAGCAGTGCGCTCAGGTGGGTTTTGGCCTCGAATGTTCCAACTTCTTTCATGTGCACTCCTCTAACTAATTCACCAACTAGCTATATGACTAGTTTAATGCACCCGAACGATTTCACCTGCTGGCCTTTGCTCCGCCACAGCGTGTGCTACCGTGCCAAAGGAAGGTGATTTGATGAACCAACGCCGACTGGTCATCCTCGCGCTGGGCGCTGGCCTGTCCGGGCGCACGGCGCTGCTGCGGGCGCAAACACCCGCCACCAGCCTGCGCCGTGTCGGTGTGCTGGCGCCCAGCACGCGGGCGAAGGAAGAGGTCACGCTCAGGCACTTCTTTGACCAGATGCGCGAACTGGGCTGGATCGAAGGCCAGAACATCGCCTACGACCGTGTCTATGCCGACGACCAGATGGCGCAGCTGCCCAGGCTTGCGGCCGAACTCGTGGCGCGCCAGCCGGATCTGATCTATGCGCCGCCGCAATCGGCGGCGGTGGTGGCCAGGCAGGCCACGCGAACAATTCCCATCGTGTTCGCGACCGGCGTCAACCCGGTGGGGGCCGGCCTGGTGACAAGCCTGGCACGACCGGGTGGCAATGTGACCGGCGTCGTCAGTGTCATCGAGTCGCTGGCGCCCAAGCGTGTGGAACTGCTGCGCCAGATGCTGCCCGGTGCCAAACACATTGGGCTGCTGGGTGACCCAAACGATCCACGTCTGGCCGGCGATCGCAACGCGCTCACGCCGGTGGCCGCCGCGCTCGGCCTGACGATCACTGTCGTCGAAATATCGAGCCCGCTTGAGTTCGACGCCGCGGTGGCGAGAATGATCGGGCAGGGGGTCGATGTGATTTTCGGCATCGGCACCCTGGTGACCAATCTGCGCGGTCGGCTGATCGAGCTGGCGAACCGAAGACGCCTGCCAGTCATCGGAAGCAATCAGGCCTGGGTCGAAGCCGGCGCCTTGTTCACTTACAGTGCTTCACAGGATGAGCAGATGCGCCGCTCGGCCCAGTTCGTGGACAAGATCCTCAAGGGCGCCCGGCCGGCCGACATTCCGATCCAGCAGCCCACCCGCTTCGAGCTGCTCGTCAATCTGAAAGCCGCCAAGGCGCTCGGCATCACCATCCCACAGAGCGTGTTGCTGCGCGCCGACGAGGTGATTCAATGACCAGGCAGGCTGCCCGTTGTTCAAGACGTGTTGTTGCTGTCGGCACTCAGCGTATGTGCGTGGCCAGCGCCTCGGCCATGCGGGTCTGCCAACCTGGTCCGGTGGCCCTGAAATACGCCACCACTTCAGGCACCAGGCGCAATGACAACTGCACCTTCGTGGCTGCCCGTTGCGGGCCCCGGCCGCGGCGTTGCGACAGCTTGGCGCGCAAGTCTTCATGCGAGTGCGCCACGACGGCTCCGTCCCAGTCCTTCGCCGTGGTTCTCGGGCTATCGGCGTCCTGCGCGATGTCGGCGTCCGTCTGGGCGCGCACCCGTGCCCAGTCAGTCTGTCCCGAAGATTTAGCCTTGCTGGGGGAAATTTTTCCAGTACGTGTGTTGCTCATGTTTGTCTGCCTTGCGGATCGAAATAATGTGATCGTCGCCGCCGCGCGGGGTGTGCACCACAAACACCACCACGTCACGCCACAGCCCCAGCGTCTGCAGGCGCAGTTCACCGTAAGCCGCGCGCTGGTCTTCTCGGGTGACGGTGTTGCCCGCGAAAACGACGTCGACGCCGATGAAGTCGAATCCATGCACGTCCAGATTTCGCAGGCGCTTGGCTTCATCGGAGGTAAAAATGATTTTTTTGTGGATTCAAATAAGTGTAAGGCCACGACCGAAAAAGGCCACTTTTCGAAACAGCCGCCGATCGAATTCGACCACTTGAGAAAGGGCTGGACCGCGAAGGCATCGGGCCTGCGAATCCTGCAGCATTTGTTGCTCCGCGCCGATGAGGTGATCCAATGAGCAACCGGCGCGACTTTGCCAATGCCCTGGCCCTGGTTCTGCTGGGCGCCCCGACCCTTGCCCGCCCGCAAACAGGGCAGCGGCTGCCCGTGGTGGGTGCGCTATGGCCTTTCCAGGATATTCGCACGCCGATTGCCGCTGCCCTGGCCCTGAGCCTGCAAGAGCTGGGTTTCGTCGAAGGCCAGAACTTCACCTTCGAGAACCGCTTCGCGCCCGGCAAGCCGGAGCTTTTCCCCAGCCTGGCTTTGGAGCTTGTGAAGCTCAAGGTCGACCTGATCTTTGCGGTGGGGCCCGCCGCCGTGAAGGCTGCAAGGGAGCAGAGCAGCCAGATCCCGATCGTCGCCTTCGACCTCGAAACCGACCCGGTCAAAGCCGGCTGGGCGCGCAGCCTGGCGCGACCGGGCGGCAATCTCACCGGTTTTTTTCTCGACATTCCCGCATTGGCTGGCAAGTGGATCGAGTTGCTGCGCTCGGCCGCCCCGGGCATTCGCCTGATCGGCCTGTTGTGGGATTCGACCAGCGGTGCGGCGCAGCTGGCGGCCGCCAAGGCGGCAGCGCAGGGCTTCGGTAAGGAGGTTCACCTGATGGCCGTGCGCGGCTCCGAGGGTGTTGCGGCGTCGCTCAAGGCTGGCATCGGCGCGGGCATCAACGCCATCGCCGTTCTTGGGTCACCCGAACTGATCCGGACTCCTGTCATCAAGCTGGTTAACGACTTCGCAACGAACAACCGGTTACCCACGATTTCGGCGTTTCGGAACTATCCGGATCGTGGCGGCCTGATGTCGTACGGGGTGAACCAGCGGGACTTCCAACCGCGCATTGTGGCCTTCATCGCCAGGATTCTGAGAGGCGCCAAACCGGGTGACCTGGCGATCGAACTGCCGTCGAAGTTCGCATTTGTGATCAACCTGAAGGCCGCCCGGGCACTGGGCATTACGATGCCGCAAGCGCTGCTGCTGCGGGCGGATGAGGTGATCCAATGAACGTGCGCCGCTTCGCCCTGTCTTGCCTGGTTCTTTTGACGGTGTGGTTTGCACTGCCCGCCTGGCCACAGCAGCCCGCCCGGCTGCCGAAAGTCGCGATCCTGTCGCCGGCCAAGCAGGCCGACATGGTCTGCCTGCCCAACAACCGGGGTGGTGGCGCGGGTTGCCTGCTCGAAGGGCTGCGCGCTCTCGGCTACGGAGACGGACGCAACGTGACATTCGAATACCGCTTCGCGGAAGGGTCCGCCGAACGGCTGCCTGCGCTGGCGGCCGAACTGGTGGCGCTGCGCCCGGATGTCATCTACACCTACACCACCGTCGGCGCGAATGCTGCCGCAAAAGCCACGAACACGATCCCGATAGTCGTCGGTCCGGCTGGCGAGCGGACGATGGAGCGGCTGGCCGGAAACTTCGCGAGGCCGGTTGGCAATGTCACCGGCCTGACGCTGAGCAGCCTACATGACGAGAAGTTGCTGCAGCTGCTCAAGGAGCTGGCACCGCCTATTCTGCGCGTGGCGGTGTTGGCCAACCCGGCCAACCCGGGTTATGGCAACTACCTGGAGCAATTGCTTCCTGCGGCCAGGCAGCTGGGCATCACGCTGCACCGCGTCGACGCACGCAGCGCCGCCGAATTCCCGCAGGCGTTCACCGCCATCCGGGCCAGCCGTGCCGACGCGCTCCTGATCGCCGACGACGTCGCTCTTGCGGGTACGCCCGAGGTGCGCCGACAGATCATCCAGTGGGCGCTGGGCCAGCGCCTGCCGGTGGCGTCTGCCAGCGCGCGTGTCGCCCCCGATGGTGGCCTGGTGTCACTGGGTACCGACAATTCGGCGCTGGTGCGGCGTGCTGCCTACTACATTCACCGCATTCTGGGCGGGGCCAAACCCGCCGAATTGCCGGTCGAACGGCCAACGGTCTACACGCTGTCGGTGAACCGCAAGACCGCCATGGCATTGGGGCTGACGATCCCGCAGGCGTTGTTGCTGCGCGCCGATGAGGTGATCCAGTGACCACCAACTGACGTTGCGCGCCGATGAACCAACGCCGCCTGGTTCTGCTTGCGCTGGGTGCCGGCCTCTCGGGCAACGCGGCGCTGCTGCAGGCGCAGACACCCGCCGCAAACTTGCGCCGCGTCGGTGTGCTGGCACCCAGCACGCGGGCCAAGGAGGAAGTGATCCTCAAGCCTTTCTTCGACCAGATGCGTGCGCTCGGCTGGATCGAGGGGCAGACCATTGCCTACGATCGGGCCTATGCCGATGACCAGCAGGAGACTCTTCCCCGACTGGCAATCGAAATGGTCGCGCGCAAACCGGAGCTGATCTACGCGCCGGCATCGCCTACCGCTACTGCTGCAAAACTTGCAACGCGGACGATTCCCATCGTTTTTGGCGCTGTGCCGAACCCGGTTGGCATTGGTTTGGTGGCCAGCCTTGCAAGGCCAGGCGGCAACGTCGCAGGGATCAGCAACATCAGCGCTTCGCTCGTCCCCAAGAGGCTCCAATTGCTGCGGGAAGTCTTGCCCGGCGTGAAACGCATCGGGCTGCTGATGGATTCGACCGATTTAACGACCAAACTCGTTCAGCAGGAAGTTGCTTTAGTGGCCACCTCATTGGGCCTGACGATGGTAGTTGCCGAATGCGCGAATCCGGTCGAGTTCGAAGCCGCGTTTGCAAAGCTGATCGCGCAGGGCGCCGGCGCGATTCACGGGTCGGGACCCTGGCGACCAATTTGCCTGGGCGACTGATCGAACTGGCGAATCAAAAGCGCCTGCCGGTCATCGCGCACGGATCGTACATGGCGGAGGCGGGCGCCCTTTTTTCCTGCGGCGCGGTGCCACTAGCCAGCGTGGCGCTGCCGGCTGGAGGAATGGCGCGCGTCGGTGTCCTGTGTCACACATCGCGTGAGGTGGCGCCGGCAAAACGCATGGGCGTGCTGATAATCCACACTCATGCCATGGTGTGCCATGCCATGCCACGCCACGCGCGCTGGTGCGCCTGAACGACAACCCGCGCTCGCTGGTCAGCCTTTGGGCACCATCACCTTGAGGCCCTTGAAATAGTCGCGGAAGAAGCCCGCGTCACGCGTAATGAGGGCAGTGCATTGCAGCAGTGCATGGGCACCGATCAGGAAGTCAGGCACCATGCGCTCGCCCACGGCGGGCAACCCGGCGCTGCGCCGCCGCTCCTTGTAGCGGCGTTGCATCTCGCCGGCACGCACGGCGGCGCGCGACTCGACCGCGTTGTAGGCGATGCCGGCTTCTTCCAGGTCGATCAGAACGGAGGAGTCGATCGCGATCAAGGGCGCAGTGCTCAGGGCTCGACCGGGTCGCCCGGGGCGCGGCCGCGCAGTTCTCGCATGATGTCGTCGGTGGTCACGCCGGCGGGCAGCTTGAAGCGGCCGCGCAGGCGTGAAACGGCGTCGTCGGCGTTCTTGCGCAGGATAATGCGACCGCCGTCGAGCTCGACCGTGAGCAGCGTGCCCTTGGTCAGGCCCAGGGCATCGCGCACAGCCTTGGACAGGGTGATCTGCCCGCGTTCGGCAACCGTGGCATCCATGGATTCATCCTGGAAAAGTATGCTTGAATCATACATACCCTGAAAGCCAAGGTCAAGCGCGAGCGACCTGTCCGCGGGCATATCGGCGCCGGGCCTGGCACTTCCGTCGGCGCGGCTCTTTCAGGCCCGAAATTCATGCCACGCAGATCGGTTTGCTGTTTAACATGGTCAACGGTGTGCAGGTGATGGCGTGGCACAAAATGGGAGGCTGAGCCGATGGAAATTGTCCCTGTTGATCCGGGTCTGGCGATTGCGCCACCCTCGCGCTCACGCGCCGACACGGTGGCCCGGTGATCCCGCGCCGCAGCTTCACCTTCGCAGCCCTGGGCGCCGGTGTGCTGCCACCGGCGGCACTGGCGCAGCCAGCCGGCAAAGTTTATCGCGTTGGCTGGCTCGCGTCGGTGCCAATCGCATCGATTCTGGATGGGTTTCGCCGCGGCATGCGCGCGCTGGGTTATAGCGAAGGCAACAACCTGGTGATCGAGCAACGCTACGCGCCTGGCGCCGAACAACTTGCCGGCCTCGCTGCTGAGTTGGCGGCGGCCCGGGTTGATGTTTTCATGGCGATCCCAACCAACCCCAGTGGTCTTCGTCGGCAGCTACGTGGTGGAGCGGGGGCTCGTGCAGAGCTTGGCCCGCCCGGGCGGACATGTGACGGGGTTGAGCTTGATTGGCTCGGATCTCGAGGCCAAACGCCTGCAGATCCTCAAGGAGGTGGTACCAAAGGTGTCCCGTGTTGGCGTCCTCATGCCGCCAGGGCAAAACCGGTTTTCGATGCCGGGAGTTGAAGCGGCAGCCCGCTCGCTGGGCTTGGGGATCACGCGGCTGGAGGTGCAGGTTGCCGATGACATCGAGCCGGCGTTTGAAACTGCGGCCAAAGACCGTGTCCAAGCGCTCTTGACTTTGTCGTCACCGCTCTTCAACGCGCAAAAGCAGCGCATCATCAACCTGGCGGCCAAACACCGGTTGCCAGCGATGTACGAAGACCGGGAGTTCGCCGAGGTCGGCGGTCTGTTGTCCTACGGCCCGGACATCGCCGACGTCTTTCGGCGCGCGGCGGGTTATGTAGACAAGATCCTCAAAGGCGCCAGGCCAGCCGACTTGCCGGTCGAACAGCCGACCAAGGTCGAACTGGTGATCAACCTCAAGACCGCCCGGGCCCTGGGCATCACGATCCCGAAGTCGCTGCTGTTGCGGGCGAATGAGGTGATCCAATGACCGTCATGACACCAACACCGGAACTGCTTGCCCTGAGCGATGTGTGCACCCGTCTTGACGGTGCCGGCATCGCCTATATGTTGACCGGCTCGCTGGCGATGAGTTACTACGCCAGGCCGTGAATGACGCGCGATAGTGATCTGGTGATAGCCCTCGATGCGGCGCAGTCCGGGCTGCTGATCAGTGCGCTCGGCGCGCAGTACCACGCCGATCCTGTCGCGATCGCGACGGCAATTCGCGAGGCGCGGCCGTGGAACATCATCCATCTTCCTTCCGTGGTGAAAATCGACCTTGTTCCGCGCAAGGAAACCCGTTTTCGGCGTGCGGAATTCGAGCGCCGCAGCAGGGTCGATCTGGCCGGGGTGCCATTGTGGATCGTGAGTGTCGAAGACTTGATACTTTCCAAGCTGGAATGGTCGCGTGAATCCAGCTCCGAACAGCAACAGCGCGACGTCAAGTTGTTGCTTCAAGCGCCACTCCACCGCGTGTACCTGGATCATTGGGCCACGCAGCTTGATCTTTATGGGCTGCTCCAGGAGGCCGACAATGAACGACACCAGCCCTGAGATCGAAGCCCTGCTCAGGGCGCGTTTTGCCGGGATGAGCGGATCGGAGCGCGCTTTGATGGCGCTGCAAATGTTCCAGACCAGTCAGCAAATCGTGCTCTCATCACTCGATCCAACCCTGTCCGAGCACCAGCGGCGGCGCAACGATGAAACGACGCACCTTGATTGGCACCGGCGGCCTCTGGTTCGCGCCGCTGGCGGGCATCGCCCAGAACGCGCGCAAGCTCTACCGCATCGGCATCATCGCGCTCCGACCGACCGCCGAGCTGACAGGGCCGACGCCACGCTCGCCTTCCGCCACCGAGGCACGCGGGGCTGGTGACCAGCCTGAGCGTTTCCCCGAACTTGCGGCAGAGCTGGTGCGTCTGGCGCCCGATGTGATCGTCGCTGCCGGGCCCTCATTGGCTGCGCTCAAGCGGTCCACCGCGACGATTCCAGTGGTCATGGCGTCGTCGGGCGACCCGGTGAGCGAAGGGCTGGTGCAGAGCCTGGCCCACCCGGGCGGCAACTTCACGGGAATGAGCAGCCAGTCGACCGACGCGGTGGGCAAGCAGCTCGAGCTGCTCAAGGAATTCGTGCCTGGTGCGGCACCGGTGGCGGTGTTGTGGCACCGCCACCATCTCCGCGCCTGGCAGGCTGCACAGGCTGCGGCCCGCCAGCGCGGCTGGAAGCTGCTGTCGCTCGAGATTCGCGATGCCGGCGGGATCGACGCGGCCTTCAAGGCGGCGGCCGTTCGTCATGGCTGGCGGGCTGATGAATTGCGGCCCGAGCCGCGTGCAGTGCTTGACTCGCGGCGCGTTCCCTTACACACTAAAACGAGCTGCGCGGCAACCGCCACGGTAGACGCAGTAGCTGCCGCGGGTTGAGGAGGGCGCTCATGAACATTGACACAGTGCCGGTTGCGGGTCGTTGGGTCCCTGGCCTGAAACGGCGTGAACTGCTGTGTGCGGCCCTGGCGACCTTTGCGGGTGTCGTGCATGCACAGCCATCCGCGTGCCCATGGCGCATCGCCTTCCTGAGCGGGACCGCGCCCGATGCCAATGTGCGCCGCAACATGGTGGAACCATTCACCCTGGGCCTGCGCGAACTCGGGTACGTTGAAGGGCAGAACGTGCGCATCGACTACCGCTGGTCCGAGGGCCGGCCGGCTCGCCTGCCGGGACTGCTGACCGAACTGCTGCAACTGCAGCCCGATGTGCTCGTGACCTCGGGCCGGCGCTCGTGGACAAGATCCTGAAAGGCGCCAGGCCGGGAGAGATCGCGTTCGAACGCGCGACCAAGCTGGAACTGGTGGTCAACCTCAAGGCGGCCCGCGCGCTGGGTATCACGGTTCCCGCGGCGGTACTGGTGGCTGCCGACGAGGTGATCGAGTGAAGCGCTGTGATGACGTCCGTGCAGCAGCCGAATCCGTGGCGTTGCCCGGACAGCGCGGTGGCACAGAACCTGCACGTCGGCAACCTGGGCAACTTGCGCGCCGACGCGGAGGTTGAACGATGCAGCCATGTTGTTGCACGCTTCGCTAAGCCCTCCCGCCGCGTCGGGCAGAATGCAGGCAATGACAGCCGTACCACTGCCCGACCTGCCGCCTGTCGCCCGGCCCGGCATCCTGCGCGGCCGGCTGTTCCGCAAATACCTGCTGCTGATCATTTCGCTGGTCAGTGTCGCGCTGCTCGCGTCTGGCGGTATCGGCCTGTATTTCTCCTACCAGGAGCACCGTGCCGCACTGGCCAGTTTGCAACACGAGAAGGCGGTGGCGGCGTCGTCGCGCATCGAGCAGTACATCCGCCAGATCTCGCAGCAACTGGCGTATGCGTCGCTGCCGCAGATCGACGCCAGCGACGTGGAGTTGCGCCGCATCGAGTTCCTGAAGCTGTTGCGCCAGGCGCCCGAGGTCACCGACATCTCGCAGCTCGATGCTACCGGCAAAGAGCAGATCGCCGTGTCCCGCCTGGGCATGGATGTGGTGTCCTCAGTCAAAGACCGCTCGCAGGACCCTGCCTTCCTGAACGCCAAACGCGGCCAGCCGTGGTTCGGCCCGGTGTATTTCCGCAAGGAGACCGAGCCCTACATGACGGTGGCCACGCGTTCCGGCGGCCCGGGCAGCCCGGTTACGGTGGCCGAGGTCAATCTCAAGTTCATCTGGGATGTAGTGTCGCGCATCAAGATCGGCGAAAAAGGCAAGGCCTATGTCGTGGATGGCCTCGGCTTGCTGGTAGCCGACCCGGACATCGGCCTGGTGCTGCGCAAGACCAATATGTCGGCGCTGCCGCATGTCAAAGCTGCCGCCGGCGTGCGCGACGCCGATTCCCCGGCCTTGGAGTCGGTCGACCTGGCTGGTGTGGCGGTGTTGACATCGGTCGCACCGATCGAGCCGCTGGACTGGAAGGTGTTCGTAGAACAACCGGTGTCGGAGGTGTTCACCAAGCTCAATGCGTCGATCCTGCGCACCGGGTTGCTGCTGCTGGCGGGCCTGGTGTTTTCGGCGGTCGCCGCCTCGGCACTGGCGCGCAGCATGGTGCGCCCGATCCGCACACTGGATGAAGGTGCGCGGCGCATTGGCGCGGGGGATCTGGACCAGCAGATCGTGATCAGGACCGGCGACGAACTCGAAGGTCTGGCCGACCAGTTCAACCGCATGACAGCGCAACTGAGCGAGTCCTACGCCGGGCTGGAGCGCAAGGTGGAGGAGCGCACGGCCGAGGTGACCGAGGCGCTGGAATACCAGACAGCGATCAGTGACGTGTTGCGGGTGATCAGCGAGTCGCAGGTCGACGTCACACCGGTGTTCGAGGCGATCATGGAGAGCGCGATGCGCCTGTTCGGTGTGTCGATTTCCGCCGTGTTCCGCTACGACGGGCAGCTGGTGCACCTGGTGGCCACACGCGGCTGGAGCGAAGCGGCGATCGAAGATGCGCGCCGGCACTATCCCGCGCCGCCGCACCTTGGGATGATGAGTGGGCGGTTGATCCTTTCGGGGCAGGCACAGGTCGAGGAGGACACGCCGGCCGACCTGGAGTACGACCAGCAAACCGCCAAAGTCGGCTCGTGGCGGCGCATGATCGGCGCGCCGATGTTGAAGGACGGCGCGGCAGTGGGCGCCATCGTCGTGGCATGGCCGGACCCTGGTCAGACGCCACAACGACAGCGCGACCTGCTCAAGACCTTCGCCGACCAGGCAGTGATTGCAATCCAGAACGCGCGCCTGTTCAACGAGATCCGCGACAAGAGCCGCCAGCTCGAGATCGCCAACCAGCACAAGAGCGAGTTCCTGGCCAACATGTCGCACGAGTTGCGCACGCCGCTCAACGCGATCATCGGGTTCTCCGAGGTGCTGCTGGAGCGCATGTTCGGCGAACTCAATGAAAAGCAGGACGACTACCTGAAGGACATCTTCACCTCGGGCAAACACCTGCTCTCCTTGATCAACGACATCCTGGACCTGTCCAAGATCGAGGCCGGCCGCATGGAACTCGACCTGGGCGACTTCGACGCCGCACAGGCGCTGGCCAACGCGATGACGCTGGTGCGCGAGCGCGCGCAGACACACGGCATTGGCCTCACGCTGGAGGCCGACGGGGTGGCTGGCGAACTGCGCGCCGACGAGCGCAAGTTCAAGCAGATCCTGCTCAACCTGCTGTCCAACGCGGTCAAGTTCACCCCCGACGGCGGCACTGTGGTGGTGCGCGCGGCTCTGACCGACATTGGCATCCAGGTGGGGGTGAGCGACACCGGCGTGGGCATTTCTGCCGAGGACCAGCTGGTGGTGTTCGACGAGTTCAAGCAGGTCGGGCGCCACTACACCAACAAACACGAAGGCACTGGCCTGGGGCTGGCACTGACCAAGCGTTTCGTCGAGCTGCATGGCGGCACGCTGACGCTGCAGAGCGAACCCGGTGTGGGTTCCACTTTCACCTTCACGATACCGAGGCAAGAATGACCACCATCCTGATCGTCGAAGACAACGAAAAAAACATGAAACTGGCGCGCGACGTGTTGCAGGCCAAGGGGTACCAGACGCTGGAGGCGGTGAACGGCGAAGACGGCGTGCGTATGGCGCTGGAGCACAAGCCCGACTTGGTGCTGATGGACATCCAGCTGCCCGACATCAACGGCATAGAGGCGTTCATCCGCATCCGCGCCAATGCCGACACCGCGCATGTCCCGGTGGTGGCATTCACCGCCTCGGTCACACCGATGGACCGCAGCCGCATCACCGACGCCGGGTTTGACGGATTCATCAGCAAACCGATCAACCTGAAGGAATTCGTCGAAACGGTGCGTACGATGATCGCAGACAAGGCGCCGTGAACGCGGCGCAGAACCGCTGCAGGCCAGGGCACGCGCCCTCGGGGTGCAGCGACGTACATGCAATAACCTGCCTGGGGGCCCGGTGAGGCAACACAAGATCCTCGTGGTGGACGACACGCCGGCCAACGTGAAGTTGCTGGTGGATGTTTTGATGGCCAAGGGTTTCGACGTGACGGCGGCGGTCAATGGCCAGGAGGCGCTGGACAAAGTGGCGCAGAACCCGCCCGACCTGATCCTGCTCGACATCATGATGCCCGGGTTGTCGGGTTACGAGGTGTGCCGCAAGCTGCGCGAGAACCCGGACACCGCCCTGTTGCCGGTGGTGTTGTGCACCTCGCTCGATCCGCAGCAGGAGCGCATCAAGGGCATCGAGGCCGGGGCGGATGACTTTCTTACCAAACCGATCAACCGGCCCGAGTTGCTGGCGCGGGTCAAGTCGCTGCTGCGCATCAAGATCCTGCAGGACGAGGTGAAGGCGCAGACAGCGCAGATCGCCGAATGGAACCGCACGCTCGAACAGCGCGTGCAGGAGCAGGTCAGCCAGATCGCGGGTCTGGGGCGGCTCAAGAGTTTCTTCTCTCCGCAACTGGCCGAGGCAATTGTTGCGGGCGGCGAGGACATGCTCAAGACGCACCGGCGCGAGATCAGCGTGGTGTTCATCGACCTGCGCGGCTTCACCGCCTTCACCGACCAGGCCGAGCCCGAAGAAGTGATGGAGATGCTGCACGCGTTCCATGCCAGCATGGGGCAACTGGTGGTGGCGCACGGCGGCACGCTGGAGCGGTTTGCGGGCGACTCGGTGATGGTGTTCTTCAACGACCCGGTGCCAATGGAGCGCCCCGCCGAGGCGGCGGTGCGCATGGCGCTGGCGATGCAGGCGGCTTTTCCAGTACTGGGCGCCGAATGGCACAAGCGCGGTTATGACCTGGGCCTGGGCTGCGGCATCGCCCAGGGATACGCGACGCTGGGGCAGATCGGTTTCGAAGGCCGGTGGGATTACGCCGCCATCGGCAGCGTCACCAACCTGGCAGCGCGCCTGTGTTCCGAGGCCCGGGGTGGCCAGGTGCTGGTGGACCGCAAGATCATGGCCAAGGTGGATAGCCTGGTGGATGCCGAGCCACTCGGACCATTGACACTCAAAGGGTTCGCCCAGCCGGTGCCGGCATTCGCGGTGGCGGGTTGGAAACCTGCCGTGTGAGTGGAGCAGCGCCTGGGTCGCCGTGCCGATGCCCACGCGCATCAGGGCGGTGACGTTGGGGCCCAGCTCCGGCGTGATCACACCCAACATCGGGAACGAGGCGCCCCGCAGTCCGGGCAGAATTCGATGTCACAGTGTGTGGCAAGGGGTTGCGCGCCTCTCACGGCCCGTTACCGAGGTGCCGCATCAGATAACGCCGCGGGTTGAAGCCGGTCACCAGTGCGGCGGCGACCAGCACCAATGCGCCTCCGAGGTAGATTCCGGTACCCAGCTTCTCGCCCAATACCAGGTGGCCCCAGGCCACGCCGAACATCGGGACGAAAAACATCGGGGCCATGGATGCGACCGGCGAGACGTGCTGCAGGATGCGCAGTTGCAGCCAGAACGCGAGGCTGGAGGTGAACACGCCGAGTGCCGCGACGACCAGCATGGCAGCGGTGGTGAACTGGGCCTGGGACACGTTCCACAGGCCCGCAGGCAGCATCCAGATCAACGCGAACGCGTGTACTGAGCCGGCAATCGCCAACGGGTCGATACGGCGCGATGCGCGTTTCATCAAAGGTACGGAAAGACCGAAACACAGCGCCCCGAGTATGGCCGATGCGGTGCCCAGCATGACGGCCGGCGTGGCCTGGACCGGGCCCAGCTGCACGATCAGCCCGACGCCGATGGCGCCACAGACACACCCCAGGATTTTGCCGACGGTCAATGTGTCTTCTTTGAACCATGCGGAGATCAGTGTCCCGAACACCACCCCGGTCGAATTGAGCAGGGCCACATAACCAGCCGGCAGCATGACTGACGCCAGGGAGAACAGGAAAAACGGCCCTGCGACCACCACCAGGGACAGCAACACCAGCTCGCGCCAGTGCTGCCGGGGCCAGCGTTGGCCGACTGCGCGCATGATGATTGCCAGCGTCACTGTAGCCACGGTGATGCGTCCCAACGCAAGCACGCTGGGGCCCAGCAAGGGCGCGGCGATCCGCATCATCGGGAAGGTGGCGCCCCACAAAGCGGACAAGGCAAGCAGTTGCAAAAAGTGGCGGGTCGTCACGAGTGGTATTGTCACGCCTCCATGAAATCGCCTGCCCCAAGCGCCGTTCGACGTGAAGCCTCCGCCCTCTGGCAACTGGCCTGGCCGATCCTGATCGGCCAATTGGCCACCGTGGGCATGGGTGTGGCCGATGTCGCCATGGCCGGGCACGCGTCGGCGCAGGATCTTGCGGGGGTGTCCTTGGGGGTCTCGATCTGGCACATCGTGATCGTGACGCTGATGGGCCTGCTGATAGCGGTGAACCCTATCGTGGCGCAACACATGGGCGCTGGCCAGCACGCGCGCATCGGGACAGTCGTGCGCCAAGGCCTGTGGACTGCACTTGGCGCCGGTGTGCTGGCCATGGTGGTGATCAACCTGGCCGCGCTGGTGTTCGAAGTGCTGGACATCGAACCGGCAGTGCGTGTGCTGGCGCGCCAATTCGTGTTCGTGATCAGCTTCGCGTTGCCGGCTTTTTGTTGTTATCGGGTCCTGTACGGCTACAGCGCCAGTGTGAACCAGACCAAACCCCTGATGGTGATTGCCTTGTTGGCGCTGGTGTTGAACATCCTGGTGAACTGGGTGCTGGTGTTCGGCAACCTGGGGTTGCCGCGGCTGGGTGGGCTGGGGTGCGCATGGTCCACCTTGTTGTGTGTCTGGTTCGATCTGGCGGCGATGGCATGGTGGATCCGTCGCTCCGCAGCCTACCGCAGCACCCAGCCATTCACCGGTTTCGAGGTGCCGCGCTGGAGCGAGATCCGCAGCTTGCTGCGTATCGGTCTGCCGATCGCCGTGACTTATTTTGCCGAGACCAGCGCCTTCAGCCTGATCGCGCTGCTGGTGGCCGGTTTCGGCACGACGCAGGTGGCGGCGCACCAGATTGCGCTGAATTTTGCTTCGCTGGTGTTCATGGTGCCGATGAGCCTGGGCACCGCATTACTCACCCGGGTGGGCCTGGCGCTGGGGGCTGGCGACCCAGGCCAGGCACGGTTTCGCGCCTGGGTTGGCGTGGGGCTGGCATTTCTGGTTGCCATCGTGTCGGCCGCCATGATCGCGGTATTCAACGCGCAGATTGCCGCCGCCTACACGAATGATGCGGCCGTGGCGGCGCTGGCGACCCAGTTGCTGGTGTTCGCGGCGCTGTTCCAGTTGCCCGATGCAGTGCAGGTGGCCACCAGTTGCGCCATCCGCGCCTACAAGGTCACCCGGCCGCCCATGGTGATCCACCTTGCGGCTTTCTGGGGCCTGTGTCTGCCGCTGGGCTGCGTGCTGGGTCTGGCCCTGCCGTGGATGCCCTGGCGCCCGGCACTGGCCATGGGCGCGCAAGGTTTCTGGATCGCGCTGGTGGCTGGCCTTTCGGTCGCGGCGCTGGGGCTTTTGTGGTTGCTCAACCGGCTGACTCTGCAACGGAGCGCGTGAGCTCATAGCCGAGTCGCCTGCGCCAGCAATTCGTCGACGATCAGCGCCCAGTGCCCGGCCTCGACCGGAGTGATGGACAGCCGGTTGCCCCGGCGCAGCAACACCAGCTCGGCCAGCGCCGGCGTCGCGCGCAATTCGGGCAGCCCCAGCAGCCGCGTCTTGCGCAGGGCCTGCACGTCCAGCAGCAACCAGCGCGGCGCGTCCGGCTTGGACGCCGCGTCGACGTAGGGCGACTTCGGGTCGAACTGCGTCGGGTCGGGGCGTGTGCCCGACGCCACCCGCGCAATGCCGGCGATGCCCGGCTCGGGACAACTTGAATGGTAGAACAACACGCCGTCACCGACCTGCATAACATCGCGCATGAAGTTGCGCGCCTGGTAGTTGCGCACGCCGGTCCAGGGCACGGTGCATTGGGGCGCGGCCAGTGCGTCGTCGATCGAGCACTCACCGGGCTCGGACTTCATCAGCCAGTAACGCGCCATGGTGTGACCTTCAGGTTGTCCGCACGGGTCGTGCCGCCGGGTCAGGTCGACACTGGGGCCTCTGCCACGGTGATGCGGTGCAGCAGGCGCGTATGGCCCTGGTACCCGCCGGTGGCCGCATGTATGACGCAGCGGTTGTCCCACAGCACCAGCATGCCCGCTGACCAGCGGTGGCGGTAGACGAATTCGTCACGCACCTGGTGCTTGAACAACTGGGCCAGCAAGTGCGTGGCCTGTGCGTCGTCCATGCCCTCGATGCCGATGGTGTAGCCCGGGCTCACGAACAGCGCGGTGCGCCCGGTTTCGGGGTGCACGCGGGCTATCGGGTGCAACTGCGTGGCGAGCGCGCTGTCGTCGTAACGGATGGCCATCGAACGGCCGGTGTCGCGTTCGCCGTACATGCCATTGCGCGCATACCCGCGCCGCGCCGAATGGACACCCTGCCGATTTCGGAGCAGCATTTGCAGCTCTGGGGCAAGGGCCTCCCAGGCGGCGACCTGGTTGGCGAAAAGCGTATCACCGCCGGTGGGCGGAATGACATTGCCGTAGAGCACGGTGGCCTGTGGCGGGTGCGCCAGAAAACTCCAGTCCGAGTGCCAGGTTTCCGCAAAGATGGCGGTGGTCTCGTTGGCATCGCGCCGGACCTGTGCGATGTGCGCGTGGCCGGGCACGCTGCCGAAATAGGGGTCGACGCCGAACGGCCCGATGGTGGCGGCAAATCGCTCAAGGTCGTCGAGCGACAGGTCCTGCCCGGGAAAAGCCAGGACCTGGTGCGCAAGCCAGGCGGCACGGATGGCAGCCACGGTGTCCGGCGCCAGTTCGCGGCGCAGGTCGATGCCCTGAACGATGGCTCCGCAGGGTGCGGGTTGGGGGTGGACGGACAATGGCAAGGGTGTCTCCGGATCGCTGGGATGGGGTGGCGCCGGTGCATCGGCGCCGCCACAGCATAACCCGCCCCAAACGAACAACCCGGCCGGAGCCGGGTTGCAGGCAGGTGTCGCGGCGCGACTTCAGGCGCGCCTGCGACTGCGCCAACCGACCACGCCAAGCCCGAGCAGGACCATGGCCCAGATTTCGGGCTCGGGGACTGCTGCGGGGGTGGCGTAGAGGAAGTCGTCCATGACCACGAAGTCGGTGGACTCGTTGAGCCGCGAACCGTTGCTCAGCAGAAAGTTGTTGGGCGTGGTGATGCGTACGCGGCTGATGCGCTCACCGGAGTTGGCGACGCCTCCGAGGAACGACAGACCCTGGTTGCCGGCCACCGTGACATTGCGGGAGAAGATTGACGCGTTGTTCTGGTCAAAGAACTCCATGTTGGTGAAGATGGACGCGTTGTTGTCTTCGACGTCCACGAAGATGGCTGCGAATGCGCTGGTGGTTGCCGCCGTATTGGTGCCAGGCACAAAGAACTGGATGTCCGTCACGCGGCTGTTGGTGGTTGCGAACAACCTTTGCGCACTGAAGGTTTGCAGGTCGCCAGGAAAGCCGAAAAGAACGGGTTGCCCTGAGGCTGCGTTGGAACTGACCAGAAACCCTGCGCCCGTATCGGGAGAGCTGAAGACGACACCGCGCGGCGAGTTGACGTTGAAGAAATTCGCCGGCAGTGCGGTTGGGTCGGCACGTGCATCCGGCACACCATCCCAGTTGATCTCACGTCGCACGCCGCCAAAGTCGCCGTTGGCCGCTGCCGTCGAGCCCCCTCCCACGGCGGTGCGGAAGTCATCACGCGCCGGTGTGATGGCGGCCGCATTGCCGCCCGCTGAATCAAAGACCGAGAACCCGGCGTGGGCTTGGCCGTGAAGGCCAGCGGCAAGTGGCAGCGCCAGCAGGGCGCAGTGCGCGAGTCGCCTCCACGGGGTCCTCGCCTGCCGAAGGTTTGAATCGGATTTCATTGGCATGGACTTGCTCCCCGGTGTTTGACGGCGCTCTTGTTCCATGCGCATGGTGACCAAGTACGGAGCACAGCGCAATAGTCCGAATGGATGGGTGCGTCGCGCGTGTTTGCCGGCCGGGCCTGGCCCGGGTTTCAAATGGCGATCGTCATCCCGCCATCCACCACCAGCACCTGCCCGGTCATGAAGGCCGAGGCCTCACTGGCCAGGAACACGGCAGTGCCAGCAAGGTCCTGCGGCGTGCCCCAGCGTTTCATGGGCGTGCGGTTGCGAATCCATTCATAACGCGCCAGGTCGGCGCGAAACGCGGTGTTGATGTCGGTTGCGATGTAACCCGGTGCGATGCAATTGACGGTCACGCCGCTGGTTGCCACCTCGGCCGCCAGCCCGCGCGTCAGGCCTTCCAGCCCGGCCTTGGCCGTGATGTAGGCGGTATTGGTGCCGCGGCCGATACGGGCATTGACCGAGGAGACCATCACCACCCGGCCCCAGCCGCGTTGCACCATGCCCGCGGCCGCCTTGCGCGACAGCCGGAAACAGGCGTCGAGCGCCACGTCCATCGACACCCGCCAGTCGTCGTCGGTGATGTCGAAAAAGTCACGCGGCACGCCGAAAGCGGCGTTGTTGACCAGGATGTCCAGGGCGCCGAATCGCGCGTGGATGTCGTCGATCGCCGCGTCCGCCGCCGTACGGTCGCACACGTCGAATGCGGCCACCGCAGCCTTGCCGCCCGTGGCCTCGATCTCGGCGCGCCGCGTCTCGAGCGTGGCGGGATCGCGGCCATTGAGCACCACCAGCGCACCGGCCTGCGCCAGCCCCTGCGCCATCGCAAAACCCAGGCCGCGCGAGGCACCGGTGACCAGGGCCACGCGCCCAATGAGCGAGAACGGAGATGTCATGGCGGGGCTTTCTGTATCGAGGGATGGTCTTGCCAGGTCGGGAGTGTACGGATGTGCGCGAAAGACTGCTTTCGGCCCATTGCGGACGTTGTTGGTCTTTCCGGAAAACATGACAGCCTGGAACCCGGCGGCTTGGTGTGGGACCAGGCCGACGGCGCATTCGGCTCCGCGGCTGTCCCCCGCCCTGCGGGCTCCTCCTTTATGCCGCTGCGCCGA